>MGTZ01000024.1 GCA_001799715.1 Elusimicrobia bacterium GWB2_63_16
TGACCTGGTAGGACTTGAGCAGCTTGATGCGCTCGGCCCACACTTCCTTGGCCTCGCCCATGCTCACCCACACGTCGGTGTGGATAAAGTCCGCGCCCTTCACGGCCTGGTCGGCCTTGTCGGTGATGGTCACGCGGGCGCCGGAGAGCTTGGCTATCTCCTTGCACTTGGCCACCAGGTCGGCGTCGGGCTGCAGACCCTTGGGCGCGCCTATGCGCACGTCCATGCCGAGTATGGAGCCTATGACGAGCAGCGAGCGGCCCATGTTGAAGCGGGCGTCGCCCACGTAGGCGTAGGAGATCTTCTCGAGGGGCTTGGAGCAGTGCTCGGTCATGGTCAGCACGTCGGCCAGCATCTGCGTGGGGTGCCACTCGTTGGTGAGGCCGTTCCACACCGGTACGCCGGCGTACTTGGCCAGCTCTTCCACGATCTCCTGGCCGAAGCCGCGGTATTCTATGCCGTCGTACATGCGCCCGAGCACGCGGGCGGTGTCTTTCACGGTCTCTTTGTGGCCCATCTGGCTGCCTGAGGGCTCCAGGTAGGTCACGTGCGCGCCCTGGTCGTGGGCGGCCACCTCGAAAGCGCAGCGGGTGCGGGTGGAGGTCTTCTCGAAAATGAGGGCGATGTTCTTGCCGGTGAGCCGCTGCTGCTCGGTGCCGGCGTACTTGGCGTTCTTGAGGTCCTTGGACAGCTTGAGCAGGAAAGTCAGTTCCTGCCTGGTGAAGTCGAGTTCTTTGAGAAAGTGCCTGTTTCTAAGATTGAATCCCATTTTAATTCTCCTTAAAAGATATTAGTCGTTTACTTCTGCTGAATCTTTTTGAGCGCCAGCTCGTAGAGGGCGATCTTCTTGTGGGTGTCGCCGAAGTACTTCATCGCCCACGGCGTGGGGAAGAAGACTACCGGGTTGCCGTCCGAGTCCGTGCCGGGGCGCACATTGTCGCCCAGATGCAGCAGGCCGGAGTTCACCTGCGCCGCGCCCTCTTCGTCGAGCCAGCGCACGAACTGCCAGGGGCAGGACTCAATGACCGACTTCACGCCGTATTCCGCCTCCAGCCTGTACTGCGTCACCTCGAACTGCAGCGGACCTACCGCGGCCAGCAGGGGGCTCGAGGTCGGCGCGTCCTTTACCTGGAACTGCTGCACCACGCCTTCGAGGATGAGCTGTTCCAGGCCGTCTCGGAAAGGCTTGAACTTGCTGGGCACCGGGTTGGTCAGGTAGGTGAAGCATTCCGGGGGGAAGCGGGGTATCTCGTCGAAAACTATGGCGGGGTTCTCGGTCAGCGTATCGCCGATCTTGTAGTCCTGGTGTCCCACCAGACCCACGATATCGCCGGGGTAAGCCTCGTCCACGGTCTCGCGGTCCTGGCCGAACAGCTTGTTGGAATTGGAAAGGCGCACCTTGCGGCCGTCGCCCATGTGGTGCACCGTCATGTCGCGCGTGAACTTGCCCGAGCAGACCCGCACGAAGGCCACCTTGTCGCGGTGGCGCGGGTTCATGTTGCCCTGGATCTTGAAGATGAAGCCCGAGAAGGCGGGGGTTTCCGGGGTGATGGACCCCATAGTGGCGTCCCGCGGGCCGGGCGGGGCCGAATGCTCCACGAAGCCGTCGAGCATCAGCTGGATGCCGAAATTGTTGACCGCGCTGCCGAAGAACACCGGCGTCACCTCGCCCGCCAGCACGGCCTCCTGGTCGTAGGCGGTGCCCGCCAGTTCCAGCATGCCCACTTCCTCTATAAAATTCCTGTAGCTGACCGCGTCCAGCTTTTCCTTTATGAGCGCATCCTCCAGGCCGGCCGTCTCCACGCCGGCCTTGAAAGCGCCGCCGGGGGTGCGCTCGAACAAATGCGCCTGTTTCGTCATGCGGTCGTAGACGCCGCGGAAATCGGTGCCGTTGCCCATGGGCCAGTTCACCGGGAAGGGCTTGAGGCCCAACACCTTCTCCAGTTCGTCTATCAGCTCCAGCGGCTCGCGGGAGGGGCGGTCCATTTTGTTGATGAAGGTAAAAATAGGGATGTGGCGGCGGCGGCAGACCTCGAAGAGCTTGAGCGTCTGCGCCTCTATGCCCTTGCCGCCGTCTATCACCATCACGGCGGCGTCCACGGCGGTGAGCACGCGGTAGGTGTCCTCGGAGAAATCGCGGTGGCCGGGGGTGTCGAGGAGATTGATGCGGTAGCCGGCGTAGTCGAACTGCAGCACGGTGGAGCTGATGGAGATGCCGCGCTTCTTTTCCAGCTCCATCCAGTCGGAGGCGGTGGCGCGCTGGTTCTTGCGGGCGGTCACGGTGCCGGCCAGATGCAGGGCGCCGCCGTAAAGCAGCATCTTCTCGGTCAGCGTGGTCTTGCCGGCGTCGGGATGTGAAATGATGGCGAAGGTGCGGCGTCTCTTGATCTCGTCCATTGAAGGTATAGATTATCTTTTATAGGGGAGGAAAAACAAACGCCCGGAGCGGCTCGCCCCGGGCGCTGCGGCCGGTAAGATCAGGGCCTGGCCAGCCGGGCCAGCAGTTCCGCCGCGGCTTCCTGCAGCAGCCGCTGTCTCTCCTCGGGGGCGGCCGCGGCCGCCCGCTGCAGCGCGGGGCCGGTGCGCAGCACTATGAAATCGGCGTCCTCCTGGCTGATGCCGTCCACCACCATGCTCTTTATGCGTTTCTCGATGAGCTGGCGCTCGGCGGGGTGCCTGTCGGAAACCACTCTGACGGCCAGGGCGTAGGCTTCCACCTTCATCACCCAGACCGGCTCGTTCTCGGGGGTGCAGGCGCGCTCCAGCACCACGGTCTCGGCCACTCCGCCTACGGAGACGGCGAGCAAAAAGGGTTTGCAGAGCCTGGGCGCCCTGGCCGGGGCGGGCGCCGGCGGCAGCGGGGCGGCGGCCAGCGTGAGCGGGACCGAGGGTTTGTCGAAATCAAAAGCGGCGGCGCCGCGGGGGGCGGAGAAGAACAGGACGGAAAGAACGAAGGGGACCAGGGCTTTGTTTAACATAAACCTCCTCTAACCTGTATATAGTTTAGCCCGTCCGCGGGTTTCCAGCCACGGCCTAAAGGCCCAGCGATTGGCGGTTTTTGGGGCAGGCGGGCCTGGGTCCGGGGGGCATGCGGGGGCCACAAGGCCCCGCTCCCCGCGGCCATCATGCCCAGGCGGGCCTGGGCCTTAATACGCCAGGCCGGGGGGTCTTCCGCCTCAATCGGCGGCGGCCTGAAGATTGATAGCATTTGACTATCGGGAACGGAGGATACATGCGCAAACTTTTAGCCGCCATACTCTTGATAGCCGCCGGAGCGCCCGTCAGGGCCGCCGAAGCCGACCACTTCACGCTGCCCGACGCCGAGCTGGTGGACATCACCGCCGAGGTGAACCGCCTGGCCAACGACGGCCTGCAGGCCGCCATAGACGACCTGAACGCCCAGGGCGGCTGCGACGATTCCGCCAAGAGCGAAGAGCTCCTCTACGACCGCCTGACCGACGTGTTCTCCAACCACAAGAAAGGCCAGCTGGTGCAGGCCATCATCCACGGCGACGTGCCCCGCACCGTGATCCCCCTTAAGGAATCCCTCTACAGCGAGTGGAGCATCTGGAACGGCTTCCTGCTCGGGCGCCGCGGCGCCGCCAAGAGCCCGCTGGCCCTCTCCCCGCTCATCAAGATCGGCGACGTGGTGATAGGCGTCGACAAGCTCGAGCACATGTTCGGCATGGGCCAGCGCTACTTCAAGGGCCATTATCTCAACGGCAAGCCCCTGGTCTCCGTGCTCAAGGGCGGCATCTTCAAGGAGAAGACCTTCCTGGGCGGCAACATGCTGGCCACCGGCGTGTTCTCCTACGCCGACCTCTCCGCAAATTTCAACGGCATGCGCTTCTGGAACCACATGCTGCAGAAGCGCGACGACGTGCTGGGCGCGCAGCATAACGCCGGCCCCTACCTGACCTGCAGCGCCGGCAAGTGGACCGCCAACGCCGAGCGCCCCATAGACCTGCGCACCTACGTGGACGCCACCATGCAGGAGAGCATCAACTGCTCCAAATTCGCCACCGCCGCCGGCGCCCGCAAGTTCCACGAGGGGCTGGCCTCCATGCAGGCCAAGAACGGCGCCCGCATCTTCTCCTGCCCCGAGAACCCCGGCCTGCTCGACGATTCCGCCCGCAAGTACGAGGTGGAGGTCGCCGGCGACTCCAGCGGCCATACCCTGGACCACTGGATCATCAACCGCGAGGGCAACGGCAAGGTCTCCTACTTCAACGAATTCTGAGCCCCCGCCAGCTAAAAGAACACCCGGGCCGCCCCGGGTGTTTTTTTGCGGCTTTCCCTGCCCGCCAGTTTGCTATATTATCCTTGAAACGCCTATGACCGAGCCCAGGAAGAAAGTACTGGTGGTGGACGACGACGAGATGCTGCGCGACCTCGCCGCGGACATCCTGTCGGCCGAATTCGAGGTGCAGACCGCCAAGGACGGCCAGGAAGGCTGGGAGAAGGCGCAGGCCTGGCGCCCCGACCTGGTGGTGACCGACCTGATGATGCCACGCATGCACGGCTACGAGCTGTGCGGCCTGCTCAAGGGCAAGGACGGCATCCCCGGCGTCAAGATCATCGTCAGTTCCTCCAAAACTTTCACCACCGACGTCTCGCAAGCCAGGGCCGCCGGCGCCGACGAGTACCTGGTAAAGCCCTACATGCCGGCGGAGATGCTGAAGCTGGTGCGCAGCCTGTTCGGCGGAGCGGCCCCGGCGCTCGCGCCGGAACCGGAGATGGCGGTCACGGGCCGCGGCGCGGCGCCCGCGCCGGAGGAACTGCTGGCCCGGCCGGCCGGCAACGGGCGGCTGCCGGTGTACGTGCGCTTCTGGGGTACGCGCGGCTCCTGTCCCACCAGCAACGCCAAGGTGGCCGGTTACGGCGGCAATACGGCCTGCGTAGAGCTCAGGATAGGCGACACGCCTTTTATCTTCGACTGCGGCACCGGCCTGCGCGAGCTGGGCGATTCTCTGATGGCCGAGTTCGCCGGCAAGCCGCTGCAGGCGAATATCTTCGTGGGCCATACCCACTGGGACCATATACAGGGCTTTCCCTTCTTCACGCCGTTCTACAACCCGAAGAACAAATTCAATATCTTCAGCGTGCACGGCGCCCACGGCAGCCTGGGCCGCATCTTCACCCAGTCCATGTCGCTGGATTATTTCCCTATCCCGCTGACCAGCCTTGGCGCCCGGCTGGGCTTCGTCGAGATGAAGGGGCCGGTGGACCTGGGCGCGGCCAAGGTCTCCTTCCAGCATTTGAACCACCCCGGCGTCTGTATCGGTTTCCGCGTGGAGACGCAGGGCAAGGTGGTCACCTACCTGAGCGACCACGAGCCCTTCTCCAAACTGGGCGGGGTGTCCGACCTGTCGCTGCGCCAGGACGCGGAGATAGCGGCTTTCGCGCGCGGCAGCGACATGGTGATCCGCGAGGCCCAGTATACCGAGGCCGAATACGCCACCCGCAAGGGCTGGGGGCACGCCACCTACGACGACGCGGCGAAGTTCGCCCTGGAGAGCGGCGTAAAGCGCATGGCCATCACCCACCATGACCCGTACCACACCGACGCCATGCTCGACGAGAACATAGAGTACTGCCGCGACCTGATACGCAAGGGCGGCGGCAAGACGGATTGTTTCGGGGCGCGCGAGGGCATGTGCCTGGACATCTAGCGGCCCGGCTCCGCCAAAGAAGAACGCCCGGCTGGCCGGGCGTTCTTGCTTTTACGGGGGCCGCGGCCTAGAAGCCGCGGTATTTGCGCACGGCCACCAGCCGGCTGAAGTAATAGGGGTTGGCCACCGAGTCTATGTGCACGCCGTTGGTGAACGAGGCGTGCACGAAATAGCCTTTGCCCACGTATACCCCGACATGGTCCACCCTGGCCGTGCCGGGGCTCTTCATGGCGAAGAAGACCAGATCTCCGGGGCGCACCTCGGCGGGGGCCAGGCGCTGCGTGCGGGCGTACTGCTCCCGGGAGGCGCGCGGCAGCTGCAGGCCGGCGTCGGCGTAAACCTGCTTTACGAAGGCCGAGCAGTCCATGCCGGTGTCGCGGTGCATGCCGCCCCACAGGTAAGGGGTGTTCAGATAGTTCAGCGTCCCGCGCACCACGGCGGCCCGGGCGTCGGCTATGCTGGCGGCGGCGGCCCGGCCGGGCAGCAGGGTCAGCAGCGGCAGCGCCGCGAGGAGAATCAGCTTTGCGGTCATTTTGCGTTTAGTGTATTATATTAAAGACGACGCTTATGATGAAGATCGCCCTCTCTTTGCTGCTGCTCGCCGGCCTGCCGGCCGCGGCGCTGCGGGCCGCCCCGCCCGACCTGCGCGAGCAGGCCGCCTGGGGCGACAAGGAAAAAAAAGAGTTCCTGAATTTCCTGAATTCCGGCCAGAGCGCCCCGGTGACGGGCCAGGTGAAGCGCGTGGCTCCGGAGAACGGCATCCGCGCCCAGCGCCGGGCCCGCTATGTCTCGCTGGGCCTGGCCAGCGATACGCTGGTGCTGGACAAGGCCGGCGGGGGGACTAAGACCGAGACCACCACACTCGGCCCCAAGCTGCTGGCGGGCGGCCACCTGTTCTCGTGGGTGCGCTATTACGCCGGGCTGAAGTACAACCGGGTGGGCCAGCAGCGGCTCGACGGCACGCGCGCCCACCTGGGGCACGTGGAGGTGCCGGCCGGAGTGGAGCTGGCGCTGATACCGCTGGGCACGCCGCATACCCGCTACGCGCTGCTGCGCGCCGGCGTCTCCTCCCATTTTTTCTCCGGTTCGGACGCCAAGGCGGAGTTCGCCGCGCCGCTCAAAGGCTGGCACCCGGCCTGGAACCTGGGCCTGGGCTACGAGTGGCAGTTCGACAATTCGCCCTGGCGCGCGCACGCGCTGGCGGAGGGCTACAGGGCGTTCTCGCGCTCCGGCAAGCCGGACTTCCGCGGCCTGGGCCTGACGGCCGGCTTCGTCTACACCTTTTAAGGGGGCAGCATGAACAAGAAAGATATAACCGACCTCAAAGACCTGAAGCTGTTCGCGGCTTTCGACGACGACACGCTGCGGGAGTTCCTCAAGGCCTTCAGCCGCCGGGAGCTGCGCAAGGGCGAGATCATCTTCCGCGAGGGCGAGGAGGGCAGCACCTTCTACGTGGTGCTCTGCGGCGACATCGCCATCGAGAAGCGCCTGGACAAGGCCGGCACGAAGTGGCGCAAGCTGGCCGTGCTCAAGCGGGGCGAGTACTTCGGCGAGATGGCCGTGCTGGAGGGCAAGCCGCGCTTCGCGCAGGCCCGCGCCATCGCGCCGGCGGAGGTGATAGAGATAGAGCGCGCCCGGCTGATGCAGTTCATCGCCGACTACCCCCGCGAGGGCGCCGCGATGCTCATAGAGATCCTGCTGGTGATGCTGCACCGCCTGCGCCACACCTCCGACGACCTGATGGCCGCGCACGGTTTCATGGAAGTGCTGGCCAAGTACAGCCACAAGCGCTAGCTTCCGGCGCATAAAAAAAGAACGCCCGGGCAGCCGGGCGTTCTTTTTTTGCGTCTTGGCGCTTTAGTGCACGCCGTGCATCCACTTGCGGATCTTCGGGGTCAGCAGCAGCAGCAGCGCCGCGGCGCCCAGGCCGGTGGCCGTCGGGATCATGAAGAAGGTGGTGTGGTTGACCGTGTCGTAGTTGCCGGCGAAGAAGCCGCCTACGAAGCCGGCCGCCACGCTGGACAGGAAGTAGACGCCCATCATCAGCGAGCCGAACTGCACCGGCGCCAGCTTGGTCACCAGCGACAGGCCCACCGGGGACAGGCACAGCTCGCCCAGCGTATGGAAGAAGTAGGCGCCCACCAGCCACAGCACGCTGACGGGGCCGCTGCGCTGGAAAGCCGCGGCGGCCGCGATCATCACGATGAAACCCACCGCCAGCAGCCCGAGCGCTATGGCGAACTTGACCGGGCTGGACGGCTCTTTTTTCTTCTCCGCCAGGTTTATCCACATGCTGGAGAAGAACGGCGCCAACAGAACGATGAAGAACGGGTTCAGCGACTGGAACCAGCCGGCCGGCATCTCGAAGCGCCAGCCGAACAGGCTGATCCAGCGGTTGGTCTCGTTCTTGGCGAACAGCGTCAGCGAGGAGCCGGCCTGCTCGAAGGCGGTCCAGAAGAAGATCGCGAAGAACACCATGATGAAGATCACGGCGATGCGCTGCTTCTCCACCTGCGTAAGCGTGGACTTCACCGGCTTGGAGGCGTAGGCGTAGGCCATGCCGATCAGCACCAGCACGGCGGCTATGCCGTATACCCACTGCGGCACCCGGCTGAAGATCTCGAAGCCGTTGAACTGCATCGCGGTGATCACCAGGAAGGAGACCATCAGGGTGACCAGCGTTACCGGCACCCAGTAATTGGTCTGCGGGGTGGAGGGCTTCATCATCTTGTCGCCCAGCAGGGCCTTGTTGCCCCACAGGTACATCGCCAGGCCGAGCACCATGCCCACGCCGGCGGCGCCGAAGCCGTAATGCCAGCCGACCATCTCGCCCAGCGTGCTGCAGATGAAAGGCGAGAAGAAGGCGCCCACGTTGATGCCCATGTAGAAGATCGTGAAGCCGCCGTCGCGGCGGGGGTCGTTCTCTTCGTAGAGCGAGCCGACCACGGTGGAGATATTGGGCTTGAAGAAGCCGTTGCCCATGATGAGCAGTATCATGGCGCCGAAGAAGAAAGGCATGGGGGGGAAAGCCATGGCGAAATGGCCGAGGGCCATCAGGATGCCGCCCAGCACGATGGCCTTGCGCTGGCCCAGGTAGCGGTCGGCTATGTAGCCGCCCAGCAGCGGGGTCAGGTAGACCAGGCCGGTGTACCAGCCGTAGACCTGGCTGGCTTTTTCCGTGGAGAACGCCAGCGGGCCCACCATGTAGAGAACGAGCAGGGCGCGCATGCCGTAGTAGGAGAAGCGCTCCCACATCTCTACGAAGAACAGCAGGAAAAGGCCCTTGGGCTGGTTATGGTGTAAGCTCATTTTATCTCCGTAAACTATCGAGGCGTGGCCTCGATAGGCGTTAAAGTCCTTTAATTATATATTAAAAAACGGGGCGGGTAGCGCCCGCCCCCGCCGCCTTCTTCGCCGCCGCGCGCCGGCCCGCTTCAGAGCTCGCAGGTGAATTCATTCTTCTGCAGCGGGTTGATCCCGCTGAAGACTCCTTTTTCCAGCGATATCTTCACGAGGTTGTTCCCGGAGTCGAGGTGCAGGTGCAGTTCCGTGCGGACGGCGTACTCGTTGTTCAGCGCGCTGTTCAGGCCGATGTTGTTGCCCTCGAAGACGACCACTTTGCGGAAAGAATATTTCTCCTGCACGTCCTGCACGATCCTGAAATCCTTGGTGAGCGTCCCGGTCCCGTTCTTTACGGCTACCGCCCTTACGATGATCCCGCCCTCGGAAACTTCCGGGAAAGATACCGTCAGCCTGTCCGGTTTTTCGATGGTTACCCCCTGGGCGGTCACGCCGAAAATCTGGACCGGCTCGAAGGTGAAGGGCAGGGTCTGGAAACGCCGGCATTCGAAGGTGCTGCCGGCAAGCGCCTGCCTGACGCCGGCCGAGACGCCGCGGGATGGCGGCGTGTCGGCGTAGGCCTTGGAGGCCGCCGGTATTTCCGCCGTTTTCCCGGCCACGGCCGCCGCGTCCAGGCCGGCCAGGTCGAAGGCGCCGGCGGCGCCGCACAGCCCGAGGCAGAGTCCAAGCGCGGTTAAGATGTCCTTCATTTGTCCGTCTCCTTGCCCAGTATTTCTCTCACCGCGGCCAACAGGCCGGCCAAGCCCCAGGTCTTGTCCAGCACGCGGCAGAGCGGGTTCACCCGCAGCAGCGCTTCGGCGGCCCCTTCGGGGTGCGCCGTCAGGCAGATCATCGGCAGGCCGTCCGGCCCGGCCTGGCCCAGCAGGCCGGCGGCCAGCTGCGCTCCGTTGAGGCCAGGCATCTCGAAATCTATCACGGCCAGCGCCGGTCCGAACGCGGCCGCGGCGGCCAGGCCCTCGCCCGGGCGGCTCTCGTAGCGGCAGCTGAAGCCGTGCAGGTCCAGGAACCTGGCGGTGTTGCGCCCGTAGGCTTCGTCGTCGTCCACTATCAGTATTCTTTTGGTCATCGGCGGCCGCACGGGCGGCCATGGTGATAGTTTAGCGTTAAAGAAAAGCCCCCGCATGGAGCGCGGGGGCAGCGGGGGGAAGGCATATGGACTAGAACGGAAAGGTCCGGCGGGGTGGCGTTTTGGTAACAATTCCTGTTACCAGCCGCGCCTCAGAAGCGCTTAAGCCGCCGCATGCGCAGCTTGATCAGGTAGAAGCCGGTATCCCGGCCCGCCGAGTGCGAGGCGTAGGCGTTGGCCGCGTCCATGGCCTGCGCCAGGTGCAGGCGGAAATTGCTCATGGCGCCCTCTTCGGCGCGCACCAGTTCCAGGCGCTCGAAGAATTCGGGGCCTCCGGCTTTTTCCAGGTAGCCGTTAATGGCCTCGAGCTGCGAGCCCATTCCTTCCAGGCGGCCGGGATAGGTGAAGAATTTTCCCTGGTGGCGGCACTTGTACTTGCCCGCCGCCGTCTTAAGCGCCAGCCCGGCCCTCTTCAGCGCTTCCAGCGCGCGCGCCGCGGCCTTGGGGGCGAGCTGCAGTTTTTCCGCCAGCTCCTCCGGCGCCCAGGCGCCGCCGTCGCTGCACAGGGCCTCGGCGCACCAGTAGGCGGCCTCGCTCGAGGCCATGGCCGTGAACTCTTCCGGGCTCAGGTGCACGGAGGAGTGCGCCTTCATCCAGGTCATGGGATCCGTGCCGCCCGCCGCCGGGGCCTGGCCGGAGAAAAGCGGCTCTAGCACGTAGTCGGCGCACCTTCCGCCGCCGAGCGAGGCGCGCAGGTAGCTGATCAGCAGCTCGCGGGCTTCGGCCTGCGTGGGCAGCAGGCGCAGGGCCAGCAAAATGCGCTCCAGGCATTCGGGTTTGGGAACGGAGCCGCCCTTCTCAACGCGCATGTAGTGGACGAACGTAAAGCCGAAGTGCCGCCGGCCGCCGTTGCGGTGGTAGAACTTGTAGGCGGTGTCGAAGCCCGCGGCGGCGCGGGCCTTGATGAGGTTGGCGGCGAAGGTTTGCATGGCAGTTTATTATAATAATTTTGCGCCGGCGGCCCACGGGCAATATATTGTTAACCTTTACGCAACAGGTTATCTACCCCGCGGTTGCGATAATATCGGTGGAGGCTAAGCGTGACACTAAATTATTTGAACTACGTAATGGTGATAGGCCTGACCGCGCTGTCGGTGGCGGCGGTCTGCTGCGCCGCGCTGTGGCTGCTGGCGCCCGCTATCTTCGAGCGGGGCCTGGCCGCGCAGGCCGCGTCCGAAGGGCCGCGCCCCGCCGCCACTCCCCGCGCCGGCGGCGGCGTGCGTTTCGATTTCGCGGCGGCCGAAGCCCCCGCGCTGGCCGCGCTGCTGGCAGGAGAAGATCCCGGCGACATAGCCCTGGTGCTCTCGCGCATGCCCGGCGAAGCGGCGGCGGCGCTGCTGGCGGCCCTGCCGGCCGAGACCCGAGCCGCGGCGGCGCTGGCCCTGGCCGAACCGCGCCGGGCCGACATGGCCCTCTTGCGGGCCATGAAGGACGAGTTGGAGAACAGGCTTTACGGAGCGAGCGGCGGCCCTGCCGAGGCCGCGGCGCTGCTGAAAGCCCTGCCCTACGGCGAGCGCAAGGCGGTGCTGGAGAAGGTGCTGGCGGCCGACGCGGAGCGCGGCGCCGACCTGCGCGCCCTGGTGCCGCTCGACGAGGACCTGCTGAATCTGGGCGAAGCCGATTTTGGCGCGCTGGCCGCCGCCGTGCCGCCGGAGCGCATGGGCCCGTTCATCCCGGCCCTGCCGGACAAGCTGCGCGGCAAGGTGAGGGCCGCCTACGAGGGCAAAGCCGCCGCTGCGCTGGAAAAACGCACCCCCGACGGGCCCTACGGTAAAAAAGAGGCCGAGGCGTCGCTGGGAGAATTTATGGAACTGTTCGAGCGGCTGGCCGAGAAAGGAATAGTGGCCAGGCCCAGACCCAAAGCCAAGGCCGCTCCGGCCCAGGCCGCGGCCGCGGTCAAGGCGAAGGACGATTGGGGGTAATATGGCGGAAGAAAAAACCGGATCTATTTTCTCGAAACTGAAAGGCGGCGCCGAGCCGGCGCCCGCCCCGCGGCAGAGCGCGCCTCCTCCGCCGCCCGCCCGGCCGGCCCAGCCGGCCGGGGCCCCGCCGCCGCCGCTGCCCATGCCGGATTTCAGGAGCGCCGCCCTGGAGGCGGAACTGCGCGCGCTGCGCGGGGAATTGGAGGAACTGAAAAACAGGCCCGCCCCGCCCCCGGCGGCCCCGCCCCCGCAGCCCGGCAGCGGCGAGGATTTCGCTTTCCGCCTGGAGCGCGCCGAGAAGATGGTAACCGAACTGCGCCAGCGCGCGGCCGCCTCCGACGAGGCCCTGCGCGCCGAGGCGGCCAAGGCCGTTTCCAAGGACGAGATCAAGAACATAGACCTGAAGGTCACCGACCTGGCCGCCACCTTCGACTCGCTGTCGCGCAACTACGCCGGCGAGGGGGAGCTGGCCGCCCGGCTGGAGAAGGCCGAGGTCTCGCTGTCCGGCCTGAAGACCGCCCTGGAGGGGCAGCAGCGCAAGGTGCGCGCCGAGCTGGACACGCTGGCCCCGCGCGCCACGGCCGACGAGCTGCGCGTCAACCTGGCGGCCGCGCTGGCCGCGCTCGACGAGATCAAGCTGAACTACGGGCAGTATTCCGACGAGCTCTCCGGCGTGGCGGCCGAATGCCGCAAGGCGCTGGGCGAGGCGCAGGGCCTGGCCCGGGCCGCCGCGCAGGGCGGCGTGGCGGGGCGCTTCGACGAGCACCTCAAGGACGCCGTGGCGCGGGCCAATACCCGGCTCTCGGAACTGGAGACCGCCATGCATGCGGGCTTCTCCGAGCTGTCCGCCAAGCTCAGCAGCAGCGAGGTGCTGTACAACAAGATGTTCTCCGCCGCCGAGGAGCGCCTGGCCAAGAGCCTGGAGCCGCGGTTGAAGGATATGGACGGCCAGCTGCGCTGGCTGCGCGAGAACCTGATCCGCCTCTCGGACGATTACACGGTGGTGGCGGAGCGCAAAATGCGGGCTCTGGAGGCCAAGTACGCGGCCTTCGAGGCGATTTCCAGGCGCATGGACGCCATAGACGCGGCCCTGAAGAAGGGGGGGCGTATAGGCCTGCCATAATTATATATATAAATATAAATATATATACCTAAACAAACCGCCGCGGAAGGCGGTGCCCGGAGACCCCGGGAGAGGGCCGGCTGGCAGCCGGCCCTTGTTTTTTTGTCGACGCGGCCGGGCCCGGCCCGGGCCGCCGCGCTGCGCGGGATCTTGCGCCCTGAAGGCGCGGCACGCGTGAAAAAACACATTTCACGTCGGAGAAATGGTTTTCGCGCGCGCGCCGCGCGGCGGCCCCGCCAAAACCGCGGAGGAGCGCCCCGGGCCGCCAGGGAACCGCGGAAAAGCCCGGAAACAAACCGGAAAAAAACACAAAGCTTTACACAAGACGCAAATATTCGTGTATAATATGGGCATGGCGGAAAAGCGTTTCTCCGACGAGAAAACGGAGAAAAAAATAATTTTTAAAAATACTTGCGGAATTTAGTTGACAGGGTTTTTTTATTTGTGCTATACTAATCTTGTTGTCGGAAACAGCCCCCCACAAAGGGCGCGAACCAAAAAGCCAGCAACACGATCTTTAAAAGTAAAAACAACAGTGCGAAACAAAAAAGTTTTTTGAAAAGCAACATCTCAAAAAACGTTTTCTCCGACGAGAAAAATAGTTGTTGACAAGGTTCGCAGATTTGTGATAAGATTTCTTTACGGTCGCGAACAAAAGCCGCGACAGTAATAACCGACCTTCTACCTGTGGAGTGGATTCCACAAAACAGGAAAAGGGTTTGCTCTCTAAAAAATTATGTATGAATGGGCACCCTGAACGTGCGAAACAGGGGATGTCAAAAGAGGCCAGGCCTTAAAACCTGTCTGAACTTCTGACCGATCCTGCGGAACATGTTGATGGTGTAATATACGAAGCAATTACCTAATGGTGTGATAACTAAGTTGGTTATGAACAATAGTAATAGAGCTAATTAGAACTTCTCCGTAAATGCTAATAGTAAATGGTAAACAGAAATGTTTGCTATGAGCTGTTACGGATTTTTTGGAGAGTTTGATCCTGGCTCAGAGTTAACGCTGGCGGCGTGCCTAACACATGCAAGTCGAGCGAAGAGTACCAGAGTACCGGGCTCTTAGCGGCAGACGGGTGAGTAATACTTAAACAATCTGCCCTCGAATGGGAGACAACCAAGCGAAAGTTTGGCTAATACCCCATACAATCCTCTTGAGGCATCTCAAGGGGATGAAAGGCCCGCAAGGGTCGTTCGAGGAGGAGTTTGAGTCCTATCAGCTAGTTGGCGGTGTAACAGACCACCAAGGCTATGACGGGTAGCCGATCTAAAAGGATGACCGGCCACA
>MGTZ01000025.1:0-612 GCA_001799715.1 Elusimicrobia bacterium GWB2_63_16
GGTCGTTGAGCTCGGTGATGCCGCCGCGCTTGGGGTGGTTGGACGCCAGCACGGTGATGTCCTTCTTGTCCTTGAGGGTGGCGGTGGCGAAGGCGCTGAGCACGCGCTTGGGGCCGCACTCTATGAAAGTGCGCACGCCCTCGGCGTACATGCGCTCGAGCTGCTTGATGAACTCGACGGGGCTGGTCATCTGCTTGATTAGCATGTCGTAGATGCCCTGCGGGTCCGTCGGGAAGAAGTCCGCCGTGACGTTGGACAGGATCTTCATGTCCGCGGCTTTGATCGGGATGTTCTGCAGGAAGTTGCGGTACGGGCCCATGGCCGGCGCCACGATCTCGGAATGGAAGGCGTGGCTGACGGCTATTTCCCCCGCCTCTACGCCCATGGCCTTGAAGTGCTGCACGGCAGTCTCCACGGACTTGGCCTCGCCGGCGATGACGGTCTGCAGCGGGCAGTTCTTGTTGGCGCAGATCACGTAGCCGGGTATCTTCTTCAGTTCCACGTCCACTTTGTCGCAGCCGAGCGCGATGGAAGCCATCTTGCCCGGGTCCGCGACTTTCACGGAGGACATCTCCTTGGCGCGGCTGGTGACGGCCTTGAGGCCGTTCTCGA
>MGTZ01000025.1:665-6273 GCA_001799715.1 Elusimicrobia bacterium GWB2_63_16
TCATGGACGGCTGGGTGAGCTGGGTCTGCTTGATGGCGGCTTCGCGCTTGGCCAGCTCCTCCTTGCCCTCGCCGGGCTTGCTCCAGATGGCCTCGGTCAGGCGTATGCCTATCATTTTTTCCAGGATGCCGTCGGCTTCGTTAAAGGTCTCCTGCACCACCTGGTACTTGGCGGCGAGGTCCCTCATCATGTCGACGTACTGCGAGCCCTGGCCGGGGAACAGCAGACCCACCTTGGCCTGGTTGGTGCCGGTCTTGAAGGTATAGACGCCCTTCAGTTTGAAATTGAGCGGCGGTTCGGTCCAGGTCTCGGGCTTGGCGTGCTTGGCCATGAACTCGACCTTGTCGCGCAGGTCGGCCGGGGACTTGGCCACTATGCTCACGCCCCAGTCGGACTTGGGCTTGAGCATGGAAGGCTGGGCGTAGGTGGCCAGCGGGTAGGCCTCGGGCCAGTGGGCGAAGACGGCGTCAGCCTCGGCCTGGGCGTTCCTGATGACCTCGGCCGGGGTATTGCCGGTGAAGGTGACGGCTTCGCCCTGCAGGTTGGCGAAGGGCGCGCGCGGGTTTTCCACAATCTCCACGGAAGCGGCGGGCGCCTCGGCGGCGGCGCCGGCCTTGGCGTATTTCTGGTGGCCGGGGCCGGTGTACTCTTCCATGGTCACGTGGAAGTTGGTGCCGCCGAAGCCGAAAGAGGACACGTTGGCGCGGCGGATGCCGGCCTTGTTCCAGGGCGCGGCCTTGTCTATGACCTTGAAGAGGTTGAGGTCTATACCGGGGTTGGGTTTTACGTAGTTGATGGATGTGGGGAGCGTCTTGTTGTAGATGGCGAGGGCGGTCTTGGCTATGGAAACCGCGCCGGCGGCCGCTTTGGAGTGGCCGATCTGGGATTTAACGGAGGTGAGGCCCAGTTTCTTCCCGTTACCCATATGCGGGCCGAACACTTCTCCCAGCACCTGCACCTCGGCGGCGTCGCCTACCTTGGTGGCGGTGCCGTGCGCTTCCACAAAGTCCACGTCCGCCGGAGAATAGTCCACCCCGGCGAAGGCGTTCTCTATGGCTATCTTCTGGCCTTTCGGGTTGGGGGCGGTGATGCCCTTGCCCTTGCCGTCGGAGGAGGCGCCCACGGAATTGATGAGCGCGTAGATCTTGTCGCCGTCGCGCTGGGCGTCGGACAGGCGCTTGAGGATATAGACCGAAACGGCCTCGGCCATCACGAAGCCGTTGGCCCGCTCGTCGAAGGAATAGGAGCCGTCGGCCGACAGGGCGCCGATCTTGCAGAACTTCACGAAGGCCGGGGGCGACATCATCTCGTCCGCGCCGCCCGCCACCGCCATGTCGAACTTGCCGGCGCGCAGGCCGAGCACCGCGTAATCGAGCGCCGCCATGGAGGAGGCGCAGGCCGCGTCCATGGTCATGTTGGGGCCGTTGAAATTGAACACGTTGGCTATGCGTCCGGCGGTCACGTTGGACAGCTCGCCGGGCATGGTGTCCTCGGTGATCTTGATGATGCCGTTGTCTATGCCTTCCTCGAACTCCCTGATCATGGCTTCCTGCTTTTCCCGCGGCAGCGAGGAGAAGGAGGCGGTCTTCTTGAGGATGTCCTCGTTGTAGAACTTGTAGACGCGCAGGTCGGTCATTTCCTTGCGCATCGCGCCCATGGCGTTGCCGATCACGGCCGCGGTCATTTTAGGGTCGAAGGGCTTCTTGTCGTAGCCGGAATCCTCCAGCGCCATGCGGACGGCCTCTATGGTCATCTGCTGCAGGCGGGAGATCTGCGCGGCGGTCTGGGGCGGGATCTTGTAGCGGATGGAATCGAATTTGAAGTCCTCGATGAAGCCGCCTATCTTTGAATAGGTCTTGTCCTGGGCCTTGTGGTCTTCGGAGTAATACAGCTTCCAGTCCCAGCGGTCGGCCGGCACTTCGCTTATGCAGTTGCGGCCGTCCAGGACGTTCTTCCAGAACTGGTCCTTGTTCAGGGCTTTGGGGGCAATGATACCGAGACCGACTATCGCTATTTTTTCATTGTTCATAATCTTTTCAGGCGCCTCGCTCGCTCATGTTGTCCTATCCCACCCCAATCAAGGGGTTCCCGGGGTTAAAATTTTAGGGGGTAAACGGCTAGAAAGTGCCGTTTAAGGATGTCATATATATATTTTAGGAAATATCCCGCGGTCATGGCAACCGCACCGGGGCCCAGAGAGGGGTCAGCGGGGCTGCAGTGAAAGGAGGTAGAGGGTGACTTTCCCCCGTGAAAGCGGCGTGGAATACTCGGTCTTATCTATCTGCGGCAGCCTGGGGTCGGGGGCATAGGAGATGATGGCTTTGTAGTTGTTGATCTTTTGCCATTCCCATTCGCCTATCATCTTCAGCGGCTTCATGGATCTGAGGTAGGTCATGTTTGGTGCGTAGTTCAGCCAGGCGTCGTGGTCGAACCCGGCGGCTATTTCCACCTGGGCCAGGCCGGTCCTGGGCCTGGAGGCCAGTTCCCACTTGGCCTTGTTCCAGGCCAGGTAGTCGGTCATGCCCGCCCAACCGGCCAGGGCGTACAGCGCCAGGGCCAGGCCCAGGGCCGGCCTGGAGAATTTCACCCCCCTGGCGGTATAGACGGCCGCGGCGGCGAACCAGGGGAGCAGCGTAAGCAGGTAGCGGTCGAAGAACTTGGCGCCTATCAGCGAGACGCCGAGCTGGAGTACCCCCGCCAGGAAAAGGAAGCGCAGCGGCTGGCCGCCGGCCCGCAGCGCCAGGCCCGAGCAGCACATGAGAAAGACGGAGGCCAGCGCGGCCGCGGCGGTGGCCGCCCGCCAGAACAGCGGGCTGGCGAAAAAGCCGGAGGGTTTCAGCGCTCCGCCGGCCAGCGTGAACACGCCCAGGCCGGAGCCGGACAGGTTGTTCTCCAGGTAGGGCAGCGGGCCGTTGAGCAGGGCGAAGCCCAGCATCGCCGCCGCCGCCAGCAGCACGCCCGCCGGGAACACCCGTTTGCCGGTGCCGTTGCGGGAATAGAACTGCCGGAGGCTGAAGGCGTAGGCGGCGGCCAGCGGCAGCAGCAGCAGGCCGATCTCGGTCATGGAGGAGAAGAGGCGGAAGAGCGAATCGTTGAGGAAGGAGAGCGGCTTGGCCAGATGGGCCAGCGTGGAGGCACCCACGTAGTTTTCCGAAGCCCAGGTGGGCCCGTGCGAGAATTTAAACCACAGGTAATGGCCGGCCATGGCCGCCAGCGGCAGGGCCCAGGCCGCGGCCAGGGCGCGCGGTCTAAGGCGGCGCTGCTGCAGCAGCGCGGCGGTAAAGGCCAGCGGCAGCGCGACGGCCAGCTGGCGCGTCAGGTAGGCTGCCGCGGCGCAGGTCCCGGCCAGCCACAGCGCCCTCGCGTCCTCCGGGTCCTTGATGTTCCTGACATAGAAAAGGCAGGCCGCCAGCATCCAGAACAGGTAGTGGATGTCGGTCATGAAGGAGTTGGCCAGCACCAGGTAGAGCGGATTGAGCGCGAGGGCCAGGCCCGCGGCCGTCTTCTCGAAAGGGCCGATCTCGAATTCTTCGAGCAGGCGGACGAAGACGAAGACCGCCGCGGCCGCGACCAGTAGGTTGGCCACGCGCAGCGCGGCGAAGCTGAAGCCGAAAACTTTTGCGGAAAGCGCGCCGAGCGCCACGTGCGGCAGCTGCGTGGCGGAGCCCCAGTCCGACAGGGTCAGCCGGCCGGTCTCGGCCAGCGCGCGCGCGGCCAGGGCGTATGCCCAGTCGTCGTTGAGCGGGAAATCGTGAGCCCACGGCGCCAGCGAGGCGCAGAATATAAGAAATAGCCCGGCGGCCGCGTATTTTGCGAGTCTGTCCATTTTCCCCTAACCGCGAATAGTTTAGCAAATGCCGTCCGCCCGCGTAAATTTCAGGGAATAATTAATATAATTAAAAACCGGAGGCGACTATGGATACTTTGGCTTTGAGCAGGCTGCAGTTCGCGATGACCGCGATGTTCCATTTCCTTTTCGTGCCGCTGACGCTGGGCCTGGGCTGGCTGACGGCCTGGTTCGAGACCCGCTACGCCGTCACCGGCGACGAGGCTTACCTCAAAATAACGCGCTTCTGGGGCAAACTGTTCCTGATCAATTTCGCGCTCGGCGTGGTGACCGGCATCACGATGGAATTCCAGTTCGGCATGAACTGGGCCGAGTACTCCAAATACGTCGGGGACATCTTCGGCGCGCCGCTGGCCATCGAGGCCACCGCGGCCTTTTTCCTGGAGTCCACTTTTATCGGCGTCTGGGTGTTCGGCTGGGAGCGCCTCTCGCGCCGCGCGCACGCCGCCGCCATGTGGATAGTGGCCTTCGCCACCAACATGTCCGCGCTGTGGATCCTGCTGGCCAACGGCTGGATGCAGCGCCCCGTCGGGTATATCCTTCGCAATAACCGCGCCGAGATGGTGGATTTCTGGGCCCTCCTGACCAACCCTTACGGCTGGCTGGAGTTCTTCCACACCGTCTTCGCCGGCTGGGTGATAGCCGGCTTCTTCGTGATGGGCGTGAGCGCCTGGCATTTGCTGCGCAGGAACCAGCAGGACTTGTTCAGGAAGTCCTTCGGCGCCGGCGCGGTGTTCGCGCTGGCCAGTTCGCTGCTGGTCTTCTTAGTGGGCGACATGAGCGGCGTGAACGCCGCGAAAAACCAGCCGGCCAAGTTCGCCGCCATGGAGTCAGTCTGGGAGACGCGCAGCGCGGCCCCGATGGCCCTGCTCACCGTGCCCCGCCTCTCGGGCGAGGGCAACGCCGTGGAGGCGCTCAAGATCCCCTATGTGCTGTCGCTGCTGGCCTTCCACGACCCGCACGCCGAGGTGAAGGGCCTCAGCGACATCGCGCCGCAGGACCGCCCGCCGGTGCTGCCGGTGTTCCTGAGCTTCAGGACCATGGTGGGGCTGGGCATGCTTTTTATCCTGCTCTCCGGCCTCGCCGTCTGGCTGTGGTACAAGGAGCGGCTGGACCAATACCCGAGGTTCCTGAAGGTCATGCTGTTCGCCATCCCGCTGCCCTATATAGCCATACAACTGGGCTGGATAGTCACCGAGATGGGCCGCCAGCCCTGGGCCGTCTACGGCCTCATGCGCACGGCGGACGCGGTGTCCAAAACCGTGACGCCGGGCCAGGTGTGGCTGTCGCTCGGCGGTTTCTTCGTTTTCTACTCCGCGCTGGCCGCCGTCGACGTCTGGCTGCTGGCCCGCTACGCCCGCAAGGGCATGGAGGGTTGAGGGGCATGGCATGGGACCAGAACGCAAAAACGTGGTCGAGAAAGTGGACTTCGTCCACGCGCACACCGTGCTCGCCACTCCCCGTCTCGGCCTCGGCGCTTACGCAAGCCTCGGCCTCCGACAGGGTTTTGCTAACCTGGTCCCATGCCGTGCCTGCTACGCTGTGGATTGAAATTTAAGGTAAGGGGAAGCTTATGGATTACGCTAAGGTTTGGTTCTTGCTGTGGGCGGTGCTGTGGACGGGGTATTTCGCGCTCGACGGGTTCGACCTGGGCGTGGGCTTCTCCGGCTGGCTGGCCGCCGACGGCGAAGAGGACCGCCGGAACATCTTTTCGTCCATCGGCCCCTTCTGGGACGGCAACGAGGTGTGGCTGGTCACGGC
>MGTZ01000025.1:6291-14525 GCA_001799715.1 Elusimicrobia bacterium GWB2_63_16
AGCTGGCTGTACCCCGCGCTGCTGCTCATTCTCTTCTCGCTGATCGCGCGCGGCGTGGCTCTGGAGTTCCGCGGCAAGGTGCAGGACCCGGAGTGGAAAAAATTCTGGGAGCGCACCGCGGCCGTCTCCAGCCTGCTGGCGGCGCTGCTCTTCGGCGTGGCCTTCGGCAATATCTTCCGCGGCCTGCAGATAGGCCCCGACGGCTACGCCGGCACCTTCCTCGGCCTGCTCAACCCGTACGCGCTGCTGACCGGCCTGCTGTTCTGCGCCTTCTTCCTTTTCCACGGCCAGCTCTGGCTCGCGCACAAGGTAAGCGGCCCGGCCGCGGCCAGGGCCGCCGCCATCGCCGCCCGCGCCTGGTACCCGCTGCTGGCGCTGTTCGCCGCCTGGGCCGTCTACAGCTGGGCCGACACCGGCCTCAGCGCCAACTTCCTCGAGCGCCGCTGGCTGCTGCTGCTGCCGCTGGGGGCCGCGGTTTCCCTCGCAGCCGCCCGGCTGCTGCTCGCCCGCGGGCGCGCCGCCTGCGCCTTCGGCTGGTCCTTCGCGGCCATAGCCCTGTTCTCGCTGGCCGGTTTCGCCGGCATCTATCCCGACCTGCTGCCCTCCCGGCTGGACCCGGCCCTGGGCCTGAGCGTCTACAATTCCTCCTCCAGCCCCTACACGCTGCGGCTGATGGCCTGGGTGGTGGCGCTGTTCCTGCCGGTAGTCATCGCCTACCAGTACTGGGTGCACCGGGTGTTCGGGGCTCCGCTGTCCGCCTCGGAATTGAAGCGCAGCGGTATGTATTAAAAGTCAATTAATAGGACGCGCGGTTATTTGCTAATATAAACGGGACATGAGAATTAAATTCTGGGGCGCGCGCGGGTCTATCCCCGTGTCGGGGAAGAATTACAACAAATACGGCGGCAGCACCACCTGCGTGGAAGTCCGCTCTAAGAAGAACGAGCTCATCATCGTCGACGCCGGCTCGGGCATACGCCTGCTCGGCAAGGAGCTGCTGAAGAACTCGCACAACAGATTCCACATGCTGTTCACCCACTCCCACTGGGACCACGTGCTGGGCTTCCCTTTCTTCGCTCCCATCTATAACAAGAAGACCCAGATCCGCATCATGGGCTGCTCCTTCAGTTCCGACCCGGTCAGGGAGATCATCGCCAAGACGATGCAGCCCCCGGGCTTCCCGGTCAAGTTCGAGGAGATCTCCGCCCGCTTCGAGTTCGCCTCCGTCTGCTCCGCGGGCTGCGACGTGGAGGGGATGCAGGTGCTGCCCATCGAGCTCAGCCACCCCAACAACGGCCTCGGCTACAAGTTCTGCGAGGGCGGCAGGACCTTCGCTTTTCTGACCGACAACGAGCTGGGCTACGCGCATCCCGGCGGCCGCCCGCTGCATGATTATGTGGCTTTCGCCCGCGGCGCCGACCTGCTGGTGCACGACGCGGATTACCTGCCCGCGGAGTACCCGAAGCGCCGGACCTGGGGCCATTCCACCTGGGAACAGGCGCTGGACCTGGCCCTCAAGGCCGAGGTCAGCTCGCTGGGGCTTTTCCACCACAATCAGGACCGCTTCGACCGCGACGTGGACCGCGTCGTGGCGGAATGCTCGCGCCGCGCCAAGCGCAGCGGTTCAAAACTTAAATGTTTCGCGGTCAGGGAAGGCCAGGAAGTTAAATTCTAAACGCTGGAGATGTACAACATGATGCCTGCAAACTTCAACCTCTACTCCGCCTGGATGGATCCGTATTTTTACGTCTGGGCCGCGGTTTTCGCGGCGGCCCTGTTCGCCCTCATCTATTCGCTGCGCAGCTTCATGGCGCTGAAGGACGCGCGGCCAGAAGAGGAAGAAGCCGCCCCGGCCGCCGAGCCGGAAGCGCAGGAGCAGAACCCTTTCCTCGATGAGCCCGCAGGCGAGAAGACGCTGGTGCTCGCCCCCGGCGAGCAGCAGGCCTACCTGCCGCCGGAGCCCGAAGAGCAGGCGGCCCCCGAGGCGGCCGCCGAGGTCCCCGCCGAGGTCCCCGCCGAAGAACCCCGGCCCGAACCCGCTCCCGAGCCCGCCGCCCCCTCTTCCGCCGCCGCCAGGGCCGACAATAACCGCGCCGAGAATTTCGTGCGCGGCATCTACGAGGGGATCTCCGACCTCGACGAGCGCATGAAGGGCATAGAGGCCGCCCTTTCCAAGAGCCGCGTCAACAACGATTTCACCGTAAAGTTCCTGGAGGACGTGCTCCAGGACATCGACAACCTGGACAAGACCAAGATAAAGGCCAGGATCGAATACCTGCTCGCGGACCTGAAGAAGTAGCTCCCGTGAGAAGTCTCTCCGCCCTGACGCTGGCCCTGGCCCTGTCGGCCGGCAGTGCCCACGGCGGTTTTTTCCCGGACAACCCTTTCTCCGACGACGCGCGCGGCCTGACCTCGGCGCAGTTCCTGAAGACCCCTCCCTCCGCGCGCTTCGGGGCGCTGGCCGGGGCCGGTCTGACCCTCGCCGGGCCCGATGCCTTCTTCCTCAATCCCGCCGGGACCCGCGGCGCCGGGGCCGGCCTGGCCGTTACCTACGAAGCCCTGCTGGAGGGCTCGTCGCGCACCGGCTTCGTCTTCTCCCGCCCGTCGGCCGCCGGGACCTTTTCCGCGGGATTCATCTACAACAACAATACGCCCGGGCTGGAGTCGCTGGACGGCGCCGGCGGAGGCTCGGGCGCGGAGATCACCGCCTACGACGCCGCCTTCGGGGCGGCCTGGGCCCGCCGCTACGGCTGGCTGGACCTGGGCGTCGCCCTGAAATTCGTCAGGTCCCGCCTGGCCGAAGCCTCCGGGAATTCCGCCGCGCTCGACGCCGGCGTGGTGCTGCGCGAGCCTTACCCGTCCCGCACCGAGCTGGCCCTGGCCGTGCGCAACTTCGGCCCGCCGCTGCGGCTGGGGTCGGAAAAAGCGCCGCTGCCGTTCGAGCTGGCCGGCGGCCTGAAGTGGAAGTACACCTCCGATTTCAACCTTCTTTTCGAGGGCCGTCTGCCCGCGGACCACGCCCCTTACCTGGTCTTCGCCGGGGAGTGGTTCCTGCCTTACTCGGCTGGTGCCGGCCTCTTCCTGCGCTCGGGCCTGAATTTCAGGAATTACGACGACCATGGCGCGATGGGGGCCTTCGCCGGCGGCTTCGGCCTGCGCTGGGGCGGCTTTACGGCGGACTACGCGTTTTCCCCCTACGGCGACCTGGGCTCGGCCCACCGGCTGACCGCCGGCCTGTACTGGGGCGGCGCCGCGGAACCGGAGCGCCCGGCCCGCCTGCCGCAGGCGGCGGTGCTGGCCGTGGCCCCCTTCTCCGGGGCGGCCGGCGTGACGGAGACAGAGGCGGCGGTGGTGCGCAATCTGGTGGAAGCCGAACTGCGCCGGACCGGGCGTTTCAGGACGGTGGAGCGCTCCAAGCTGGATTTTATCCTGGCGGAAAAGCGCCTCGCTTATTCCGGCCTGAGCGCAGAGGGTTCCGCCGCCGAGCTGGCCAGGATCACCGGGGCCGATATCGCCGTTTTCGGCAGCGTGCGCCGGGACGCCGAGGGCTACCATATCATGGTAAGCCTCGCGGACCCGGTCTCCACGGCCGTGCTCCGTAGCGAAACGGCTATTGCCGCCGAGGATTATCTGTTCAGGGAAGCGGCCAGGACCCTGGCCGCCGCTTTGGCCGACTAGGCCTCAATCTTCTATCAGCTGCTTGATCCGCCAGCGGTTGCGCTCGGTGGGTTCGAGCTTCTCCGCCATACGGGCCGCTTCCAGCGCCAGGTCTTTCTCGCCCAGCTTTGCGTGCAGGTCGCTGAGCCGTCCGAAGTAGGCGGCGTTGGCCGGGTCTTTTGAGATATAGATGTTGAGCAGCCGCACCTCGGCCCGCCGCCGGTGGGCGATGCGCTTCTCCTGCAGTTTGTAGGTGCTCTCCTTGTAAAGGCAGAAGCCGGCCAGCGCTGTGACGAGAAGGACGTTAAAGGAGGCGGCGGAGCGCGGCCACAGGATGAACACGAAGATGTTGGATAGGTAGACGAGGACCAGGGTTACGGAACCGGCCAGGAAGGCGTCGCTGAACGACAGCGCGCCCTGGCCGTATTTCTTCTCGCGGCGCTCGAGTATCCACACCAGCACCCAGGAGTAGGCCAGCGCGAAGAACGTGGCAAAGGCTAGCGCCTGCAGGATCCGCATTCGCCGGCCTCCCTGAGCCTGCGCCGGATTATCTTCAGCATCTCGGAGTGGATGCGGCCGTTGGTGACCAGCGTCTGGGCGCCCAGCCCGGCGTTCACGCTCCACGGCCGGCCGTTGAAATCGGTGACGGAGGCGCCGGCCTCGGCGGCGATAAGCCCGCCCGCGGCGACGTCCCAGGGCTTGAGGCCGAATTCCCA
Source organism: Elusimicrobia bacterium GWB2_63_16 (assembly GCA_001799715.1). Taxonomy (GTDB): domain Bacteria; phylum Elusimicrobiota; class Elusimicrobia; order Elusimicrobiales; family UBA9959; genus UBA9959. Next base: position 10,665 of record MGTZ01000025.1, read on the forward strand.
GTAGCCGTCGGTGCGCCCGGCGGCCACCCAGCAGAGGTCCAGCGAGGCCGAACCCATGCGGCGCACGTCGTGGGAGAGCTTCATGAACTCCGCGAAGAAGCCGCAGTAGAACTCGGCGCGCTCGGCGCGGTCGTAGGGAAAGCCGCTTACCAGCAGCGACTCGGAAAGTTTAGCGGCCTTCGAGACGCGCAGGCGCCGGCCGTTGAGAGTGGCCCCGCCGCCCTTTTGAGCGAGGAACAGTTCCTCGCGGAAAGGGTCGTAAACGCCGCCGGCCCGGACGACGCCGCGCTCGGAGAAGCCGATGGAGACCGCGGCCGCCGGGAAGCCGTGGGCGTAATTAGTTGTGCCGTCCAGCGGGTCTATGACCCAGAGCCTGCGGTTGGGCGTGGCCTCCAGCGGGCTCTCCTCGGCCATGAAGCCGTCCGCCGGGAAGGCCTTCCTGATCAGGGCTATGACGGCGCGCTGCGAGGCCAGGTCGGCCTCGGTCAGCAGGTTGGCCCTGCCCTTGAGTTCGTAGCCCACCTTGCCGAACTTGGCGGCCAGCACCCGGCCGCCGGCCAGCGCGGCTTTCCTGAGCACTTGCAGTTCTTTCATGAGGTTTTTCTCCGTGCCAGCGCCATGCGCGCCGCGGCCTGCTCGGCCGGCAGCGAGGCCTCTATGAACGAGACCTTGCGCGGCGCCAGCGCCAGCCGGGCGGCTTTGACGAAGCCGGCCCTGAAATGGAAATTCTTTATCAGCCCGCCCGCCAGCGCCACCTTGACGGGGCCCCGGCCGCCCGCGGCCGCCTCTTTGAGCAGCGCGGCGAGCTCCGTCTGCGCCCTGGCCGCGATGCCGGCGGCGTGGTCGTGCCCGTCGAGCGCCATCAGCAGCAGCTTCCTGGCATAGGCCGCGGAGCGGCCATGGCCCATGGCGCGGGCTTCGCCCAGGCGGCCGCGGAGCTGCAGGTAGTGACGGCCCAGCCAGCGGCCCGAGCCGGGATCGCCCGAGACCGGGTTGAAGCCGCCGGTCTTCTTGAAATCCCCGGGCCTGCCGCCGAACACCACGGCTCCGGTGCCGGCTATCAGCAGGAAGCCCCGCTTGCCGGCGAAGGCGGCGTAATGCGCTGCCTCGGCGTCGGAGATCACCGCTTTGAGATTGAGTTTTCCCTTCAGTGTTTTTAAGAGGTAGGCGCTCTTCCAGGGCTTGCTGAAGGCCCCGCGCGTGGCTATGACCAGCGGCGCGGCGGCCCCCCCGGGCCAGGCGGAGACCAGCGGCACCAGCTTTTTCGGCAGGGAGCGCAGCGGCTGGGTGCGGAAACGCGCCGTTTTCACCGGCCGCAGCGCCCCGTCCAGCGCGGCCACCCTGGTCCAGGTGCCGCCCCGGTCGGTGCCGATGGCCGCTATTACGGTCTTTTCGCGTTTCATGCCTGTTCCTTGACGACGGGAACGGCTAAATGATAACATATAAATATAACGTAGTCCTATATGATAAAACAGTCAGACGGCATCAGCCTTTCAGCCATCATCAGCCCCGAAAACGTCGTATTTATATCCGGCTCCCCCTCCAAGGAGGAGGCGGTGCTCCAGCTTACCGAGGCCATGCTGCCCCGCGTATCCGGCCTCATCGGCCGTAAAGCCCTCTTCGACAGGGTGGCCGAAGTGGAGAAGCTCAACCAGGTGCTGGAGAGCGGCTTCTACATCCCTCACGCCAAGTTCCCGGAACTGGACGGTTTCCATGCCGTGCTCGGCATCATCCCCGAAGGCTTCACCGACCAGACCACCGGCCTAAAGGTCAGGGCGCTGATACTGCTGCTCTCCCCCCATAAGCCGGCTTTTTTTCAGCGCCACCTGAACATGCTGTCCCTGCTCAGCCAGACCTTCCAGCCCGAGCTGATCGACAAGCTCGCCGCGCTGAAGGACCCTGCGGCCGCGGCGGCCCTGATCACCGGCAAGTAGCCTCCCGGACCGCTTCCCGCGCCCGCGGCTAAACATATATAATTTAATTATGGTGCCCAACCAGAGGTTCAAGCAGGTTTTCGTCCTGAGCACGGCCATGCTCAGCTTCATCTCTTTCTGGAAGGCCGCCTCCGTGGTCCTCTGCGACTTCGGCTCCAGCGCCTATTACGCCGGCGGCATAGCCATGAAAGCTTTCGGCCCGGCCTTTCCCTGGTTCATCCTGGGCGTCATGCTCTTCTCCGGCCTGATGCTGGGCGTCTATACCGAGTCCTGCATCCTGTTCGTGCGCGGCGGCGTTTATGTGGTGGTGCGAGAGGCCATGGGCAAGGTGATGGCCAAGTTCTCCGTTTCCGCGCTGGTGTTCGACTACGCCCTTACCGGCCCCATCAGTTCCGTCACCGCCGGTCTTTACCTCGGCGGCCTGCTGGAAAATATCATGCCGCTGCTGCATATAAACTGGCACGTTCCCGGCCGGGCCTTCGCCGTGGTCTTCGCGCTTATCGTGACCGCATATTTCTGGCGCGAGAACATTCGCGGCGTGGAAGAGTCCGCCGACAATAACCTGAAGATAATCGGTTTCGTGGCGGTGGTGGCCGTGCTGCTGCTGGGCTGGTCCGGCTACACGCTCTACCACAGGGGCTTCACGCTCCCTCCGCTCGCCCCGGTTTTCACCGAGGAGGCGCTGGGCTGGACGGTGCATTTCCCCTGGCTTAAGGCAGTCGGGATCATAGGCATTATCATGGCTTTCGGCCATTCCATCCTGGCCCTCTCCGGCCTGGAGACACTGGCCCAGGTATACCGCGAGATAGAGGACCCGAAGGTCAGGAACCTCAAGAAAGCGGTAGTTTCCATATTCATCTTCAGCGTGCTGTTCACCGGCCTGCTTACCTTTATCTCCGCGCTGATAATCCCGTCGGATCTTATCGCCGGCAAGTACGCGGAAAACCTGCTCAGCGGCCTGGCGCTGGAGTTGCAGGGCCCCTACTGGGGCCGGCTCGGCATGCAGGTGCTGGTGGTCCTTTCCGGCGTGCTGATGCTGGTGGGGGCGGTCAACACCTCCTTCGTGGGCGCCAACGGCGTGCTCAACCGCGTGGCCGAGGACGGCATCCTGCACGACTGGTTCCGCCACCTGCACAAGAAATACGGGACCACGCACCGGATAGTGAACATCATCGCCGTCATACAGGTGGTGATAATACTGGTCTCCGGCGGCGACATCTTCCTGCTGGGCGAGGCTTACGCTTTCGGCGTGCTGGCCAGCATGAGCTTCAACACGGCCTCGCTGATCATTCTCCGCTTCCGCCGGCGCGACGAGGAACGCGAGTGGATGTTCCCCATTAATCTCCGTTACAACAACGTTTACATCCCGGTCGGCCTGATGGCGGTCCTGGCCGTCCTGCTTTCGGCTACCGGCATGAACCTGTTCACCAAGAAGGTCGCCACGATAGGAGGCCTCGCTTTTACGGCGGTCTTCTACGCCATCTTCCATATCTCGGAGGCGATGAACGAAAAGAAGGCCCGCCTTTACGCCCCGGACGAGGATAATGAAAAACTGAACCTCCGCAGGGAGGCCGATATACAGACCGTGGTCCCGGAGCTCACCAAGGACCGCTGCGTGCTGGTGCCGGTGCGCAACCCCAACAACCTGGTGCACCTGGCCGCCGTGCTGGAGACCGCCGACGACGAGACCACCGATATCGTCGTGCTCAGCGCCAAGATCGCCAAGGGCATCCAGTCCGGCGGCGAGACGATGTCGGAAGAGGACCGCGAGGTCTTCAGCGCCGTCGTGCTGCTGGCCGAGAAATACGGCAAGACCGTGAAGCCCATTTTCGTCTTCTCCAACGACCCGTTCTTCTCCATGGCCCAGGTGGCGCAGGCCGCCGGCGCCGACGAGATAGTGATGGGCGTCTCCGGCTCCACCGGCGCC
>MGTZ01000025.1:14533-45446 GCA_001799715.1 Elusimicrobia bacterium GWB2_63_16
GCCCGACGCGCCCGCCAAGCCGGTGCTCGCCCGGGTGGTCTGGGAGGGCCGGCAGATGACGTACCAGCTTTCGTAGGGTAAAAGAGAGGGATATATGGCAATAAGGCGCATCACCAAGTACGGCGAGAAGATCCTCGCTAAAAAGACGAAGCGGGTGGTCTTTGACGAGATCAGGAAGGATCTGCCCGGCCTGCTCGCGGACATGTTCGAGACTATGGACGCGGTCGGGGGCGCCGGGCTGGCCGCCAACCAGGTGGGCCTGGACCTGCGCCTGGCCGTCATCAAGATCCACCGCGAGGACGAGGACCCGCTTTCCATCGTAATCATCAACCCCGAGCTGGTGGAGAAATCCGGCAGCATGTACGAGGACGAGGGCTGCCTCTCCTTTCCCGGCCTGTTCGCCAAGGTGCGCCGCGCCGCCAAGGTGAAAGTGCGCGCGCTCAACGAGAAGGGCCTGCCCATAGAGATCAACGCCGAAGGGCTGTTCGCCAAGGCCCTGCAGCACGAGATGGACCACCTCGACGGCGTCACTTTCGTGGACCGCCTGCCGCTGCTCACGCGCCTGAAGCTCAAGCCCACGCTGCTGAAGCTGAAGGCCCAGTGGAAGAAGATCGACGAGCGCAGGATGAAGCCCGAGACCCTTTAGCCCGCCGGGCCGGCGCTCCGGCCGCGGCCTCAGCCAGAACCATGCAAAAACTCCGCCTCGCCTTCCTCGGGACCCCGGACATAGCCTGCCCGTTCCTGCGCCGCGCGGCCGCCTCCGGCCACGAGGTGGCCGGCGTGATCTCGCAGCCCGACAGGCCGGTGGGCCGGGGGCTCAAACTCAGCTGCGCCCCGGTCAACGCGCTCGCGGGCGAACTCGAGATAAAGGCCTACAAGCCGGCCAACAGGCGGGAACTGCACGAGGCGGTCGCGGAGCTGAAGCCCGACCTCGGCGTGGTGGTGGCCTACGGCCGCCTGATCCCAGAGGAGACGCTGGCGCTGGCGCGCTACGGCTTCCTCAACGTGCATTTCTCCCTGCTGCCCAAATACCGCGGCGCCGCCCCGGTGCAGTGGGCGCTCATTAACGGCGAAAAGGTGACCGGCGTCACCCTGTTCTGGCTGGACAAGGGCATGGACACCGGCCCCGTCTTCCTGCGCCGTTCGGAGCCCGTGCTGGAGTCCGACGACGCCGCCTCGCTCTTCGCGCGGCTGACCGACGCCGGCGCGGACCTGCTGGCCGAAGGGCTGGCGCGCGTGGCCGCCGGCGACATCGCGCGGGAACCGCAGGCCGGCGAGCCGTCGCTGGCTCCGAAGCTCACCGGGGCCGACGCGCTGCTGGATTTCTCCCGCCCCGCCGCCGAACTGCTGGGCCGCGTGCGCGGCCTGGCCTGCGGGGCCAGGGCCCGGTTCTTCCTGGAACGCGACGGCAGGCGGACCGCCGTGCAGGTGATGAGCGCCGCGCTGCCGGCCGCCCCCGGCCCCGACGGCGCTCCCGGTTCGGTGCTCGCCGTTGAGCCCGGCGGCGGCTTTGTTGTAAAATGTGGCGTCGGGGGGCTGCTCTTGAGAACGCTGAAGCCCGAGGGCAAGAAAGAGATGCCGGCCGCGGATTTCCTCAACGGCCTGCGCCTGAAACCGGGCGACCTGCTGCGGTAAGGTTCCAAGGAGACAATCGTGGGATTCAACGAATTCTGGCAGAAACATTTTTCCAACTCTAACGAGAAGATCGTCAGCCTCGGCTTCGTGCTGCGCGTCGGGAGCGTGGGCCTCGGGCTCTCCGTGCTGACCTACTTCCTGTTCTCCTGGACGATGGAGACCGTGATCCACAACCGCAAGGAGGTGCTGGTCCCGGACATCTCCGGCAAGTCCTCCGTCAACGCGCTGCAGTCCCTCTCCGAACTCAACCTGGCCATGAAGATCGAAGGCTACGAGTTCAACGAATCCGTGCCGATAGGCACCGTGCTGCGCCAGGTGCCCGGCGCCGGCTCCACCGCGCGCGAGGGCAAGATCGTGCGCGTCGTCTTCAGCCAGGGCGGCGAATCCGTGTTCACCCCCAACCTCATCGGCCTGCCGCTGCGTAACGCCGAGCTGCTGCTGCGCCAGCGCCAGCTGATGCTGGGCGAGGTCAGCGAATCCTATTCCCTCAAGGCCGAGAAAGGCACCGTCCTTTCCCAGGACCCCAAGTCCGAGCTGAGCGTGTCCAAGAACACCATGGTGCAGGTGGCGGTCTCGGCCGGCGCGCCCCCCGCCGGCATCATCATGATGCCAGACTTCCGCCAGAAGAAGAGCGACGAGGCCCAGCAGTGGGCGTCGCAGAGCGGCGTCACGATGAGCCTGCTAGAGGACTCCAACTCCCTTTTCCCCGGCGGCACCGTCATAGACCAGGACCCGCAGCCCGATACCGTCGTGCCCTCCGGAGGCAAGGTCTCCTTCACCGTCAGCTCCCGCAAGGGGGTTGGCGCCTCCGACAAGGAATTCCGCGTGCATTACGAGGTGTCGCAGAGCGGCTCCCAGCGCCACATCCGCGTGGTCGCGCTCGGCAAGAGCGGCGACCGGGAGATCTTCAACGGCCTGCGCGACCCCGGCTCCAAGATCGACCTCTCCGTGCCCCAGGCCGGCGCGCAGAAGATCCGCATCTTCGAGAACGGCATCCTGGTGGAGGAACGCCCCGTAAAATGACGCCCTCCTTTCCCCTCCCCTCCGGGCGCCTGGCCCTCTGCCCGTCGGTGCTGTCGGCCGATTTCACCTGCCTGAAGGGCAGCCTCGCCAGGGTCAGCGGCAATTCCGACTGGATGCACGTCGACGTGATGGACGGGCGCTTCGTGCCCAACATCAGCTTCGGCCCGGTCATCGTGCCCGCCGTGCTGCGCGCCGGCGGCCTGCCGGCCGACTCGCATCTGATGGTGGAGAACCCAGCCATGTTCATCGCGCCTTTCGCCAAGGCCGGCGCCTCCCTGATCACCATCCACGCGGAGGCGCGCGGCGCGGCGGCCTGCCTCAGACAGATCAAGGCCCTCGGCCTCAAGGCCGGCATGTCGCTGCGTCCCAAGACTCCGCTGTCGCGCGCGCTGCCGTACCTGCGCCAGCTGGACCTTCTCCTTATAATGACGGTAGAGCCAGGTTTCGGGGGCCAGGCCTTCATGGCCGACATGCTGCCCAAGGTGCGCGCCGCCCGCGCGGCCATCGTCAAAGCCGGGAGACCGGTCTGGCTGCAGGTGGACGGCGGCATCAACGCCGACACCGCCGCCGCCGCCGTCGCGGCCGGCGCGGACGCGCTGGTGATAGGCAGCGCACTGTTCTCCGCGCGCAACCCCGCGGCTATGCTCAAAGGGCTGAGGAAGATCTGACATGGCCAAAAAAATACTTATCGTCGAGGACGAACCGCTGATAGTGAAGGTGCTGGCCATCCGCCTGGAAGGGCTGGGCTACAAGGTGGTCTCCGCCATGGACGGCGAGGAAGGCCTCGACGCGGTGAAGAAGGAAAAGCCGGACCTGGTCATCCTCGACATCGGCCTGCCCAGGATCGACGGCAACACCCTCTGCGAGCTGATCAAGACCGGCGCGGACACGAAGGGGACCAAGGTCATCATGCTGACCGGCAAGCGGCTGATGGGCGACATGGAGAGCTCGTTCGCCGCCGGGGCCGACCTGTACATCAACAAGCCTTACGAGTGGCAGCGCCTGATGGGCCACATCAAGGACCTGATAGGTTAGCGTCGGGCCCATTCCCAAACCCCGCCCAAATATAATATAATAATCGTTCGCGCAAACCCGCGAAAAAGCGGGCGCGTGGGCGATTTTTTCTGTTCGGTATTCAAGGAGGACAACATGGCAGTTGTTTTGAGGCTTCAGAGAATAGGCAAGCGCACCCAGCCGCATTACCGCATCGTGGCCATCGAGAAATCGAGCGGCCCGCACGGCCAGCCGCTGGAAGTGGTCGGCCATTACGACCCGAAGGCCGGCAAGGACAAGTCGAAGGTCACGATCAAGACCGAGAAAGTGGACCTCTGGATCAAGAACGGCGCCAAGCCGTCCGAGACCGTCGGCTCCCTTATCGCCCGCGCCCGCAAGGCCGAGAAAGCCGCGGCGCAGAAGTAACGGGGACCAAAATGAAAGACGTGTTAATGTTCATCATAGGTTCCCTGGTGGAGAAGCCGCAGGAGGTAAAGGTAGGCGTCAACGAGGACGGGGATATCACCCGCTTCAAGCTGACGCTGGCCTCTTCCGACCGCGGCAAGGTCATCGGCAAGGAAGGGCGCGTGGTGAAAGCCATCCGCACCGTGCTGCAGACCGCCGCCGCCAGGCAGAACAAGAAAGTCTATCTCGACATAGACTGACCGGGCCATGCCCCCTGCCCTGAAAGTAGACGCGGTCACGCTCTTCCCGGGGATGATAGACGCCCCGCTTTCGGAAAGCATAGTGGGCCGCGCCAGGCAGGAAGGGTTCCTCGAGCTGGGTTTCTCCAACCCGAGGGATTTCACGGAAGACCGCCACCGGACCGTGGATGACAGGCCGTACGGAGGCGGGACCGGCATGCTGATGATGGCCGAGCCGGTCTTCAGGGCGCTCAAGGCCGTCAGGAAGAAAGGGTCCCTGGTGATCCTGCTGACCCCCAAAGGGCGGCGCTTCGACCAGCGCACGGCGCTGGAGCTGGCCAAGAAGAAGCACCTGGTCTTTATATGCGGGCATTACGAGGGGATAGACGAGCGGATAACCCCGCTGGCCGACCTCGAGCTCTCGATAGGCGACTACGTGCTCACCGGCGGAGAGCCCGCGGCGGTGGCCGTGATAGACGCGGTGACCAGGCTGATCCCCGGCGTGCTCAAGCGCAGCGACGCCACCGTCAACGAGACTTTTACCGACGGCCTGCTGGAAGCCCCGCATTACACGCGGCCGGCGGTGTGGAGAGGCAAAAAAGTGCCGCCCGAACTGGTAAGCGGCAACCACAAGCTGATAGCGGAGTGGCGCCGCAGGCAGGCTGAAAGCCTTACCGGCGACGCGAGGCCGGACCTGGCCCCCGCCCCGAAGCGGGCGCGCAGCGCGGTGAAGAAGAAATAGATTTGTTTCAACTAACGAGGAGGCAGTATGAAAGACATTGCTAAATACCTGGGCATCAAGACCGATAACTTCGATTTCAATCCCGGTGACACCGTGAAAGTGCACACCAAGGTCGTTGAAGGCGACAGCGAGCGCATCCAGATCTTCGACGGCGTCGTGATCTCCCGCCGCGGCAGCGGCATCTCCGCCAGCTTCACCGTGCGCAAGATCTCTTACGGCGTGGGCGTGGAGCGCGTGTTCCCGCTGCACTCCCCCCGCATCGACAAGATCGAAGTCGTGAAGACCGGTAAGGTCCGCCGCGCCAAGATCTATTACCTCCGCGGCCTCTCCGGCAAAGCGGCCAGGCTGACGGAAGTGGACAAGGAAGTGCCCGCGGCCGCCCCGCAGGCCGAACCGGCTCCCGCCGCCCAGCAGGGCGCCGGTAAATAAGCCGGTTTCCAACTCCCCCCCGCGCCCGGCGCGGGGGGCAGGCGGTCTCAGGCATAAATATCGTGCCACTCGCCAAATTCGACCTAGCAATCCTTGAAACCAGGCGGCCGGCTTTCCTTATCGGCGTCGATGAAGCCGGGCGCGGCCCTTTGGCCGGTCCGGTTACCGCCTGCGCGGCCTGGGTCCCTCTTTCCGCCCACGACGCCATCTCCCCGCTGGTCAACGACAGTAAAAAACTTTCTCCGCAGCGGCGCGAGCGCGCGCTGGCGCTCATGCGCGCCTCCGGCGTGCGCTTCGGTTTCGGCTACGCCGTCCCCTCCGAGATAGACGGGGTCAACATCCTGGAAGCCACTTTCAACGCCATGGGGGCCGCCGTGCGGCGGCTGCTCTCGGCTGCCGGAGCGGCTCCCGGGGCGGCGCTGCTGCTGGTGGACGGCCCGCTGCGTATCAAGCGCCTGGAGGGCTGCGAGCAGCAGCCGCTGGTGGACGGCGACGCCAAATCCCTTTCTATCGCGGCCGCCAGCATCTATGCCAAGGTGGTCCGCGACCGCTGGATGGCCGTGCTCGACGCGCGCCATCCCGGCTACGGCCTGGCCGGCCACAAGGGCTACGGCACGGCGGCGCACCTCGAGGCGCTGCGGCGGCTCGGGCCCTGCCCGCAGCACCGCATGAGTTTCGCGCCCGTGCGCAGGGCCGCCGGGGCGGCGTGAACGGCCGCGGCGCCGAGGCTGAAGAGCGGGCGGCCCGCTTCCTGGAAGCCGCCGGCTACGAGATCCTGGCCCGCAACTGGGCCTGCCCGATGGGCGAACTGGATATCGTGGCGCGCAAGGGGCCCGCGGTGGTTTTCGTGGAGGTACGCTCCAGGTCCGGCAGCGCCTACGGCAGCCCGGCCGAAACCGTGACCGCCGCCAAACGCGGCCGGATCATAAGGACGGCGCAGGCCTATCTCAAGGCCGCGCGCCCGCAGGCGGAAGAGTACCGGTTCGATTTTATCGGCATAGTGCCCGGCGCGGCGCCGGAACACATAGAGAACGCGTTCGGCGCCGACGGCTTCGGCTTCTAGCGCCCGCGGCAGTTAAGGAGAGACAACATGGAACCTTCCGACATACTCAGGGACGTGGAGAAAACAGCCGGCTGGCTGAAAAAGGTGGCCGCCGGCTTCAAGCCCGAGACCGCCATCATCGCCGGGTCCGGCCTGGGCGGCGCGCTGCCCCGCCTGGAGGATAAGGTTTCCGTCTCGTACCAGGACATCCCCGGCTTCCCCGCCCCCACCGTGAAGGGCCACGCCGGCGAGCTGATCTTCGGGCGCATGGGCGGCGCCGACGTGGTGATGATGAAGGGGCGCTTCCATTGCTACGAGGGCCGGCCGCTCTCTTTCATCGCTTTCCCCATCCGCGTGCTGCGCGCCCTCGGCGTGAAGAACCTGCTGCTGACGGCCGCCGTCGGCTCGTTGAAGCCCGCCATAAAGCCCGGCGACATGGTGATCCTCAGGGACCACCTGAACCTGATGGGTTCCAACCCGCTGATGGGCAACTACCACCCCGCCTTCGGCGAGATGTTCCCCGACATGAACGGCCCCTACGACGCCGAGCTGCGCCGCGAGGCCATGAAGCTGTCCAAAAAGCTGCGCATCCGCGCGCGCGAGGGCGTGTATACCGCCGTGACCGGCCCGTCTTACGAGACGCCCGCCGAGGTGAAGATGTACCGCTCTCTCGGCGGCGATATCGCCGGCATGAGCGTGGTGCCCGAGACCATCACCGCCCGCCAGCTGAAGCTGCGCGTGGCCGGCCTCTGCTGGATCTCCAATTTCTGCAGCGGCATCTCCAAACAGGTGCTGTCGCACGAGGAAGTGCTGGAGCTCGGCCAGAAAGTTTCCGGGAAGATGCAGGGCCTGCTGGAGGGCCTGCTCAAGTCCAAAGCGATCAAGGGGTAAAGGGAAAAATCATGAGAATGCTCGACCTGCTGCTAAAAAAACGTTCCGGCCTGGAGATGACCGCCGCCGAACTGGAATTCATCTCTATGGGCGCCGCCGACGGCTCCATCCCCGACTACCAGCTTTCCTCCTGGCTGATGGCGGCCTTCCTCAACGGGCTTACCCCAGCCGAGACCGCCGGCCTGACGCGGGCTATGGCCCTCTCCGGCAAAAAGCTGGACCTCTCCTCCATCAAGGGCATGAAGGTTGACAAGCATTCCACCGGCGGCGTGGGCGACGGCGTTTCAATAGCGCTCGCGCCGGTGGCGGCGGCCTGCGGCGTGGTCGTGCCGATGATGAGCGGCCGCGGCCTGGGCCATACCGGCGGCACGCTGGACAAGCTGGAGGCGATGAAGGGCTTCAAGGTGCGCCTCGAGCCCGAGTACATCGTCAAGCAGCTCAAGGCCACCGGCCTCTCCATGTTCGGCCAGACCGAGCGCCTGGCCCCGAGCGACAAGAAGCTTTACGCGCTGCGCGACGCCTCCTGCACCGTCGAGGCGCTGCCGCTGATCGTGGCCAGTATCCTTTCCAAGAAGTACGCCGAGGACATCACCGGCCTGGTGATGGACGTGAAGTACGGCTCCGGGGCCTTCCTGAAGGATTTCAAGAAGAGCCGCGAGCTGGCCGTGGCGCTGATGAAGACGGCCAAACTCCTCGACATCCGCTGCGTGGCCGTGATGACCGCGATGAACGAGCCGCTGGGTCTCGCCGTGGGCAACGGCATCGAGACCTCGCAGTGCATCAAGATCCTGGCGGGCGAGAAGGGCCCGGCGGACTTCATGCGCGTGCTCGAGGTGCTGGCCGGCTGGATGATCCATCTTGGCGGCAAGGCCCGGACCGCCGCCGAGGGCGAGGACAAGGCCCGCGCGGCCATCGCCGACGGCAGCGCGCTGGAGAAGTACCGCCTGATGGTCAAGTGGCAGGGCGCCGACGTGCGCGTGGTGGACGACCCCGACCGCCACATGCCCAAGTCCAAGCTTTCGAAGCGCATCCTGGCCAAAAAGGCCGGCTTCCTCACCGCGATGGAGGCCCGCACCGTCGGGTTCGCCAGCGTGGCGCTGGGCGGCGGCCGCGCCAAGGCCGAGGACGCCGTGGACTTCGGCGCGGGCTTCATCCTCGCCAAGAAGCCCGGCGACCGCGTGGCGCCCGGCGACCTGGTCGCCACCGCCTACGCTTCCAGCCCGGCGAAGCTCGCCGACGGCGTGAAGATGTTCGAGTCCTCGCTGGCCTACGGGCCGAAGGCGCCCCGCAAGGAGCCCCTGATACGCGAGATCATAAAGTGAGCCCGGGAGGCCTATGAAGAACGTCCATATTTCCAAGCACCCGGTGGTGCTGGACAAGATAGCCAGGCTGCGGGACCGCAAGACCAACGTGGCCGACTTCAGGCGGCTGATGGGCGAGCTCGCCATGTTCCTCGCCCACGACGCGCTGCTCAACGCCCGCGTGAAGAAGGCCAAGGTGCGCACGCCGGTCGGCGTGGCCGACGCGATGCGCCTGTCGCACGACCTGGTGTTCGTGGCCATCCTGCGCGCGGGCCTCGGCATGGTGGACGGCCTGCTGAAGCTGTACCCGGAGGCCAAGCTGGCCCACATCGGCATCTACCGCGACGAGGAGACCCTCAAGCCCGTGAAGTACTACGTGCGCCTGCCCGAGAACGTGGCCGACAGCCTGGTGGTGATAGCCGACCCGATGCTGGCCACCGGCGGCTCCGCCGTGGAGGCCGTGGAGATCATGAAGAGCCGCGGCGCGAAGAACATCTGCTTCGTCTGCATGATAGCGTCCAGGGAAGGGATAAAGCGCCTCTCCTCCGCGCACCCGGAAATGCCCATCTACGTGGGCACCGTGGACGAGCGCCTCAACGGGGACGGCTATATCGTGCCCGGACTCGGCGACGCCGGCGACAGGATGTTCGGCACCGCCTGACGCCGCCACGGTAAATAAAAAAGCCCGGCTTAAGCCGGGCTTTTTTATTTGCGAGCAGCGCTATTCGAGCGGCTTGGCGTGCGGGTCGGCGATGCGCACCAGCGTCTTGTAGTCCAGGATCTTGATGGACTTCACTTCGCGCTTGATGACGCTGCGCTTCTCCAGCTCGGCGAGCGTGCGCACCACGGTCTCCAGCGCCAGGCCGGTGATCTCGGCGATCTCGGTGCGCTTGAGGCCGTGGATAGCCGGGTTAGGGGTGTTCTTGGACTTGTAGGTAATGGCGTTGATGAGGGCCTTGGCCACCTTGGAGCGGGCCGGCTTGTAGGCCGTGTCCTTGACCTTGTACTGCATGGCGCGCATCTCGTTGGCGATTTTGCGCAGGAAGATCTTGTAGACCTTCGGGTAGGTGTCCATGAACTGCTCGAATTTCTTGGCGTCCACGAAGGAGAGCACCGTGTCGCCCATAGCGCGGGCGTCGCAGATGTACTCCTGCTCCGAGAAAAGCGCGATGTGGCCGAAGGTGTCGCCGGGATGGCGGATCCAGTTGATCATCTGCTGGCCCTTGGAGTCGGTGGAGAAGATCTTCGCCCGGCCCTTGCAGACCGTGTAGATGCCCTGCGGGCGGCCGCATTCGGCGTAGATCTGTTCGTCGTCGGCGAACTTGCGGCCCAGCTTGAGCGCGCTCCATTCCTTCTGCGTCGCCGGGTCCAGCCGTACGACGAAGCAGTTCTGCTTGAAGCGGCACGCGCCGCAATCCGGAGCCTGTTCTTTAGTGAATCTGTTCATATTCCCCCGTCCCGGCCTCACGCCGAGCTTATCTCTCTATTATATCTTATTTGCCCCCCCGTCGTCATTTGATAGAATAAGACTCGCGCCATGTTCAAAGACCTTAAAGCCCTCGGCAAAGAATCGCTGATCTACGGACTCTCCACCGTGGGCGCCCGCCTGCTCAATTTCATCCTGCTGCCGTTCTATACCCATTACCTTGCGCCGGCCGATTACGGCATCGTGGCGGCGGTCTTTTCCTATATCGCCTTCCTCAACATCGTCTACCACTACGGCCTCGACCAGGCCTACATGCGGCATTACGCGGACCGGGAAAAGGCTTTCCCCGCCGCCATGGCCTGCCTGGGCGTTACGACGCTGCTGCTGACGCTGCTGCTCTGCGCGGCCGCGCCGTTCTGGGCGGCGGCCGGCGGCATCGGCGCCGGCAATGCCCGGCTGGTCTATTACGCCGCCGCCATTCTGCTGCTCGACACCGCCACCATCATCCCCTTCGCCGACCTGCGCATGCGCCACCGGGCGCTGCGCTTCGCCGGGGTGCGCACGGCCTCCATCGTTATCAACGTCGCGCTGAACGTCGTTTTCCTCGCGTGGCTGGGCCTGGGGCTGGAGAGCGTGTTCCTGGCCAACGTGATCTCCTCGGCCGCGGCCGCCGCGCTGCTGGCGCCCGAGTTCCGGGCCGCCGCCGCCAGGGCCGACCTGCCGGTGCTCCGGAACCTCCTGTCCTTCGCGCTGCCGCTGCTGCCCGCCGGGCTGGGCTCGATGGCCGTGCAGGTGCTGGACCGGCCAATCATGCTGCACCTCTCCGACACCGCCTCGGTGGGCGTCTACCAGGCCAATTACCGCCTCGGCATCTTCATGATGATGGTGGTGACGATGTTCGACCAGGCCTGGAGGCCGTTCTTTATAGAGCGCTCGCACCGCCCCGACGCCGCGCCGGTGTTCGCGCGCGTGCTGACCTATTTCACCGTCGGCGGCCTCTGGCTGTGGCTGGGCCTCTCGTTCTTCATCGGCGACCTCGCCCGGCTGCGGGTGGCCGGGATCAACCTGATACACCCTGACTACTGGTCGGGCCTGGGCATAGTCCCGGTGGTGCTGGCCGCCTACCTGCTCAATGGCGTCTACGTCAATTTCCTGGCGCCGGTGATCATCGCCAAGCGTACCGGCATTATCCTGTCCGTGACGCTGGCCGGCGCGGCCGTCAGCATCGGCGGCAACTTCGCCCTGATCCCCGCTTTCGGCATGTATGGCGCCGCCTGGGCGCTGCTGCTCTCCTATCTGGCCATGGCCGTCATGGTGCACCTGCGCGGCCGCGCCTTCTACCCGGTGCCTTACGAATTCGGCCGTATCGGCGCCGCGGCGGGCCTAGCGGCCGCCTGCGCGCTGCCCGCCTTCCTGCTGCCCTTCGGCGGCGCAGCCGGCCTGGCCGTACGGGCCGCGGCCTTCCTGGCTTTCCCGTTGCTGGCCTGGCACGGCGGCCTGCTGCTGCCCGAGGAGAAAGAGGCTGCCCTGCGCCGCTTCTCCCGCCTGCTGCCGGCGGGCCGAAAGACCGGCGCGCTTTAGGTCCTTGGCCCCTGCCCCCCGCCCCGTATTCCGTTAAAATATAGACTATGTTGCGAACCCTGACCGCGGCGCTGCTGCTCGCCGCCCCCTGTTCCGCGGGCTCGTGGCCGCCCGCTTTGTCCGGCGGCCGGGCCGCGGCGGCCCCGGTGCCCGAGGCCTCCGCCCCGGCCCTGGCCGACTGGACGGTGATGTATTTCATCAACGCCAAGAACAATCTTGAGAGCTCCGGCCTGATGGACATGAACCAGCTGGAGCTCACGGGCTCCACCGACCGCGTGAAGATAGCGGTGGAGCTGGGCCGCATGAACGGCCAGCACGAGGGCGACGACCACTCCGAGGGCGACTGGACCGGCGTGCGCCGCTACCTCGTCGCGGCCGACAGGGATACGACGCGCGTCAATTCCCCCGTCCTGGAGTACCGCGGCGCGGCCGACATGGGTTCCTGGAGGGAGCTGGTCTCCTTCATCGAGTGGGCCAAGGTGAATTTTCCTGCGCGCCGCTACGCGCTGGTGCTGTGGGACCACGGCAACGGCTGGCTGCCGGTGGACGACGCCAACGCGCCCGACTTTTACAGCCTCAAGGGCTTCTCGCTCGACGACGAGACCGGCCACGAGTTCTCGCTGCCGCAGATGGCCCGCGCCCTAGAGGCGACGGGCGGCGTGGATTTCCTTATGCTGGACGGCTGCAACATGGGCATGGCCTCGGTGGCCTACGAGCTGAAGGACTACGCGCGGGCCCTGACGGCCTCGGAAGAGGTGGAGCCCGGAGTGGTGGTGCGCTACGCGCAGTTCCTCGGCCTGCTCAACTCCCGGCCGGGAATGGGCGCGGAGGAGTTCGCCGCGAACACGGTGCGTACATACCGCGATTATTTCGTGAACGGCGGCGGCGATTCCGAGGGCGACCCGCTGACGCAGTCGGCGCTGCGGTTGTACCGCATGTCCGCTTTCCGCGAAAAGCTGGACGCCTGGGCGCTGGCGGCCCTGCGGGCCGAACCGGTCGTGCTGCGCGCCGCCGTGGCAAAGGCGCGGTTCTACGGCGAGTTCCCCGCCTACAAGGACCTGTGCGATTTCGTGAACCTTGTCTCGGCGGGCACGGCCGACGCCCGCCTGCGGGCGCTGGGGCGCGACCTGGTCTCTTTCGTAAAGAAGGACCTGGTCATCGAGAACTGGGCGCAGGACGCGGCCAGCCACGGCTTGGCCGTCTATCTGCCTTCCTCGGATTACGACCCGCTCTACGACGGGCTGGCTATGTCCCGCGACGGCCGCTGGGACGACTTCGCCCGCCACCTGTCCACCCTTTCCAAATAAACTAATACCGCGATGCCCAGTCAGGACGTCAAGGGTACGCCTTCTCCGGGTACGCTCGGCCACACCGTGGCCTCGCTCTTTCGCTACGGCTCGGCGCTACGCAAGCCTCGCCTACGCGAGGCCCCTCCGAAGGCATACCCTCGCCGTCCTTCCAAAACTTGCGCACCAGGCCCCCTCCCGTGTGCGGGTGGAGCGAAGCGACACCGCAGTGACGGCGGTTTTTCGGGTCCCGTCCACGCGCTAGACAGCTAGAACAAAGGTTTATTTTTCCTGCTGGAGTTTGCCGAAGGCGGCTATGCCGACGGCGGTGGTGAGCAGGCAGAAGACGGCTATGGCGGAGAGGTCGGTCCAGGCGGAGAAGTGGCCCCGGCCCAGCATGATGATGCGCAGGAGGTCCACGGCGTAGGTGACCGGGTTGGCCATGCTGACGGCGCGGATGTACGGCGCGGCGCCGGCCAGGTCGAACAATGCGCCGCTGAAGAAGAACATGGGCCAGGTCAGGAAGCTCATGACGAGGCCGAAGCCTTCCATGGATTTCATTTTGGCGCCGATGGTCAGGCCGAGATTGGTGATCATGTAGGCCACCGGGAAGGCCGCGGCCAGGGCCAGCAGCACCTGCAGCGGGCCCATCGGCAGGATGAAGAGCGCGCCGATGACCAGGAGCATCAGCGTCTCTATGATGGCCCCCAGCATGCCGCCCAGCGTCTTGCCGAAGAACAGCGTTGCGCGCGAGATGGGGGCCGCGAGCACTTCCTTCAGGAAGTCCAGCCGCTTGTCCCAGATGATATAAAGCCCGTAGGTGATCGACGTGAACAGTATCACCATTGCCAGAATGCCCGGGAAGATGAACTGCTGGTAGGTGTAGCCGGGCACCGGGCTCTGCCCGCCCGACATGCCCTGCCCCATCACGAACAGGAAGAGCAGCGGCGAGATCAGGATGGAGACGATGCGCTCCTTCTCGCGGAAGAAGATCTTGGCTTCGCGCAGCAGCAGGGCCCAGACGGCGTTCAGGTTCATCTCCCCACCGCCTTGTTGACGGCCACGCGCTCGAAGATGCCCTCGGCGTGTTCTTCGGCGTCGTCGCTGATCTGCTGGCCCGCGAACTTCAGGAATACGTCGTCGAGCGTGACTCGGCGCACTTCCACCTCGTCTATGCGGCCGCCCGCGTTGAGCAGCGCCTGCAGGTTCACGCCGGAATCCTCTATACTGATCTTGTAGCGGCCGCCCTCGCGCTCCACGCTCTGCACGAAGGGCAGCGCCCTGACGGCGTCGGCGTTGAGCGCGCCGGTGACGAAGACCAGGTCCCGGCCCACCTTGCGTTTGAGCGCGTCGGGCGTGCCCAGCTCTATGATCCTGCCCCGGTTGATGATGCCGATGCGGTCGGCCAGGCTGTCCGCCTCTTCCATATAATGGGTGGTCAGGATGATGGTGGTGTTGTGCGTCGCCCTGAGTTCCCGGATGTGGCTCCAGACGGCTTTGCGGCTGGCGGGGTCGAGGCCCAGGGTGGGCTCGTCGAGAAAAAGGATCCTGGGCTTGTGTATCAGGCCGCGGGCTATCTCCAGGCGCCGCCGCATGCCGCCCGAGTAGGTCTTTACCAAACTGCCGGCGCGGTCGGCGAGCTTCACCATCTCCAGCATGCGGTCTATGCGGCCGGCTATCTCCGCGCGGGGCACGCCGTAGAGCATGGAATGCAGGTAGAGGTTCTCGCGGCCGGTCAGCAGATCGTCGACGCTGGGCTCCTGGAAGACTATGCCGATATTGCGGCGCACTTCCAGCGGCTCGCGGTTGATGTCGCGGCCGGCCACCAGCGCGGTGCCAGAAGTGGGACGCACCAGCGTGGAGAGCATGCTGATCAGCGTGGTCTTGCCGGCGCCGTTGGGCCCCAGCAGGCCGAAGACCTCGCCCTCGGGGATCTCCAGCGAGACGCCGTCCACGGCCGTGACTTCGGCGTAGCGCTTTACCAGGTTAGAGGTGACGATGGCGGCCATAGATGGATTCTAGCAATTAGAGGCTGCCCCGGAAAAAGGCCGTCAGGCGGCGTTCGTATTCGGCCGGGGCCGTGTAGTGGTTCTGGCCGTGGTCCGCGCCCTCCACCAGCCACAGCTCGGCGGCCGGGTTGGCGGCCTTGAGCGCGGCCGAGTTGGCGGGCGGCACCGTGCCGTCCAGCGTGCCGTGCACCAGCAGCATGGGCGCGGCGAAGGCCGCGGCGTTCCTGACCGGGCTGACCGCTTTTATGTCCACGCCGGTGAACAGCAGCATCCAGCCGCGCATCAAGAGCAGCAGCGGCCGGCGCAGCGGGCCCCACCCGGCGAAGATATGTTCCAGCTCGCCGTGCAGGTCCGCGAAAGGGGCGTCCAGGGCGCGCGCCTTCACGGCGGGGTTGGCCGACAGCAGCACCGCCGCGCCCCCCATGGAGAAACCGAACAGGCCGACGGCCCCGCCGGGCAGGCGGCCCTGGACGAAGGCCGCGGCCGCGTCTATGTCGCGGGTCTCCCTGGCCCCGCCCGTGGAGAAGAAACCGCCGCTGCGGCCGGTGGCCCTGAAGTCGAAATAGAGCAGGTTGAACTCGCGCGCGAGAAAAGAGGTGAGCCCCAGCACGTCGCTCTTGTCCATCGGGTAGCCGTGGCAGACTATCACGGTATTTTTAGAGGTGCTGTGGGGGATGAACCAGGCGTCCAGGTCTATGCCGTCGGCGGTGCGCAGCCGCAGCGGCTCGGCCTTGAGGCCGAAGTCCTGCGGTTTATAGCTGCCGGTATAGCGCCGCGGGTGGGCGTACAGCCAGAAGAAGAAGAAGGAGAGCGCCGCCAAAGCCAGCAGCGGGTACAGCAGCAGGCGCCAGGCGATCTTGAAAGCCAACTGGCTCATTTGGGTCCCACCAGCGGCACGAAGCGCACCGAGCAGATGGAAGTGGTTTCGAGCCCGGCGGCGGTCTTGCGGACCAGCCGCAGGTCCTGGCTGCCTTCCCCGACGGGGATCACCAGCCGGCCTCCCTCTTTTAGCTGCCCCCCCAGCGCGGGCGGCACCTCGCGCGCGGCGCAGGTGACCACGATGGCGTCGAAGGGCGCCTCTTCGGGCCAGCCGGCGGCGCCGTCCCCGACGCGGAAATCGATGTTCTTGTAGCCCAGGCCGGCGAGCTTCTCCCGCGCGGCGGCCGCGAGCTCGGGCAGCAGTTCCACCGTGCGCACCTCCGCGGCCAGCTCGGCGAGCACGGCGCTCTGGTAGCCGGAGCCGGTGCCGATCTCCAGCACCTTTTCCCCGCCCTTGAGTTCCAGCAGCTCGCTCATCAGCGCTACTATGTAGGGCTGCGAGATGGTCTGGCCTCCGGCTATGGGCAGCGGGTAATCCTCGTAGGAGCGCGTCACCATGTCCCCGGTGACGAAGCAGTGACGGCAGACCTTGTCCATCGCGGCCAGCACGCGCGGGTCTTTAACGCCGCGCGCCTCTATCTGGTCCTTTATCATCTGCCTGCGGATAAAGCCGAGGTAAGCCTCGTATTTGGGCCCCAGTATCTTGTCTATCACTACCAGACTCCCTTGACCACCATGAAGCAGGCCAGCGTGGTCTTTATTCCGTATTCTTTGGCCCTTCCGACGGCGGCTTCGGATTCGGAGCCGGGCTGCATCCAGATATGCTTCACGCCCAGGCGGTTGCACTCCTCCACCGCCAGTTCGGTAGCGGCGGGGTGCACTACCGTGATGACCAGGTCGGGCTTCTTCTCTATCTCGGAGAGGCTCTTGTAGAGTTGCTGTCCCAGCACGAAGCCGCCCTTAGGGTTGACGCCGGCCACCGGGTAGCCGGCGTTGAGCAGGTCGCGGAAGATCTTGTGGCCGTACTTGGAGGCGTCGCCGGAGACGCCGACCACGGCTATCTGTTCATATTCTTTAGTGTTCATGGCAGTTGTCCGAAGTCCGTCCGCAGTTTTTCTTCCCAGTTCGACAAGCGCGGGAAATGGTAGACCTCCAGGCCGGCCGAGAAGACCAGCAGCAGGTAGAAGTCCGCTTTGTAGCCGGTAAGGATGAAGAGGATGAGGCCGGCCACGGCCGGCACCTCGCACAGGGCCGCCGTCACTATGGCCCGCGCTGTCAGCGCTTTTACGGCGGCCTCGGGCGTGGCCCGGCGCGCGTCCAGCCTGGAGGCCGCGAACCTGACGGCGAAGACCGAGGCGATGGAGAGTATGTAGACCGCGTATTTTACGGCGTAGGCCGCGGGAGGCAGGAGCGGCGGCTTGTGCCCCGCGCGGGCGAGTATTTCCCCCACGACGGCGTAGAGGACGATGGCGCCAATGATCCCGGCCGCGGAGAGCGCCGCGGCCAGGTAGGATCTCTTTATCAGTTCGCGGGTCACTTCCGCCTCCTAGTATTCGAAGAACTTCATGCCGTCCGGGCCCGGGTTGGCCGAGTCGAGCAGCAGCAGGCCGTAATAGGTCGAGTCGGGGTTGGAAAAATACAGCCAGCCGCCGGAACCGGTCACGGCCCTGGAAATATCTTTATCGAATTTCCTGGAATCCACGATCTTTATCCCGGAGGTGCGCTCGTGGCCGGGCAGATGCAGCTCCGGCACGGCGGAGATGCTGTCCGGCGCCAGCTCGGCCGGGGACTTGGGATACTTGCCGCCGGTCTGCGTATAGTAGACCTGCAGCGCGCCGCGAAAGGCCTGCAGCGTCTTCATCGCGGACTCGACGCGGGCCTTCTCTTCGGCCGCCTTCTCCCTGGCAGCTATCTCGGCCAGGATCTTCTCTCCCAGGGCTTCCCTGAGCGCGGTATTGAATTTCTCCATCTCCGGCGCCAGCCGCTGCAGGCGCTCGGCCGGTATCTCGGCGTACTTCTCGGCCAGGATGGCCAGGTTCCTGCCCGTGCGCTCCAGCGCGGGGTCCAGGCGGACGGGTTGGGGAGCGGGCTGGGCGGCTTGCGCGGGGGTCTCCTGCGCGTAGGCAGCGCCGCCCAGCAGCAGCGCCGCGGTGAATAGCAGGTTCTTCATGGTTTCTCCTCGGGGTTAAAGCTTCAGTCCCCAGTTTTCCAGCTCGGTGATGAACTTGTAGTCCGTCAGGTCGAACTGTATGGGCGTCACTGAAACGTAGCCGGCGTTCAGCGCGTTGAGGTCGCTGGCTGCGTCGGGGTCTTTGGGCTTGTAGTCGCCGGTCATCCAGTAATAGGTGTTGCCGTGCGGGTCGGTGCGCTTGTCGAACCAGTCGTTGAAGCAGGTGCGGCTCTGGTTGGTGACGCGCACGCCCTTGAGCTTGGCCGGCGGCAGGTTGGGCACGTTGACGTTGAGCAGCGTGCCGGGCGGCAGCTTGCGCTTCTTCAGCATGCCCGCCAGCCGGGCGGCGAAAGCCGCGGCCGGTCCGAAGTCGGGGTTCTTGAAGGTGTCCAGCGAGACGGCGATGGACGGGATGCCCAGCAGCGCGCCCTCGGTGGCGCCCGAGACGGTGCCGGAATAGAGGATGTTATAGGCCTGGTTTCCGCCCAGGTTGACGCCGGAGACCACCAGGTCGGGGCGCTTCTTCATCAGCGCCTTTATGCCGAGCTTGACGCAGTCGGCGGGCGTGCCGCTGGCGGCGTAGCCGAAGAATTGGCCGTTGCGCTTGGCGGGGGTCACCCGGAGCGGGTCGGTGATGGTGATGGCGTGTCCGACCGCGCTGCGCTGCGTGTCGGGGGCCACCACGGTCACGTTCCCCACTTTCTTCATCGCGGCGGCCAGCGCGCCGATGCCTTCCGCGTAAATCCCGTCGTCGTTGGTTATTAGTATTTCCATAGTTCTTTAGCCTATATTGTATAAATTTAAAAGCCGCCCCTCCTGCCTAAAAAGGGGCGGCTTTTTCTCCGGAGGGCGACGCGTTATTTGCGCGGCATCCGGGCCGGCGGCACGGTGCCCAGCAGCTTGTGCAGCAGGGCCGCCAGCGTTTCGGTCTTCACCGGCTTTTCCAGGTACTCGCGCACGTTGCTCTCCCGCTTTATCAGGTCCGAGGTCGACCGGTCCATCATCCGGCCGGTCATGATGACCACCGGTATCTGCCCGGTCTCGTCGTTCTGCAGCTCGTGCACTATCTCGAAGCCGCCGCCCTTGGGCAGCATCAGGTCCAGCAGTATCAGGTCCGGCGAGACGGTCCTGGCCTTGGCCAGCGCTTCTGCGCCGTCCGCCGCGGCTTCCATCCTGAACCCCTCGCGGGCCACGACGATCTTAAGGAATTCCCTGACGGCGTTGTCGTCGTCGACTATCAGTATGAGCTTGTCCGCCGCTGAAACTGGATCGGTCATTTGTTCCCCCGGCGCCGTCAGATCTCGGCGGTGGCGATGGCGTCTATCTTGGTCCAGTCCACGTAGGAGCGCTTGCCCTGGCCGCGGTTGACCACCAGGCATTCCTCGGTGTCGGTCAGGGACTCGGCCCGCAGCGCGCCGGCCGGCGTGGCCGACCTGATCACCACTACGAACATCCTGTCCTGGACATGGTAGGTGGTCTCGCCCGGCAGCGCCTCTGGGCTGTCCGGTATCACCTGGAACCGCTTCTTCAGAACGCTGACCCATGCTGCTCTGTCCATGTTGCCTCCTGCCCGCTTAAAATAGCCGCGCTAGCGCGCTCTGAACATGATACAAAATGCCCCGCGCCGCCTCCAGAAGGAAAGGCGGAACCCCCGTTGTCCGGCGGTCCCGCCCCCCTCTCGCCTCTATCGGTTAGCGGCGCCCGCTACGGGGAGCGGCCGCGGCGCGCCCGGCGATATTTTCAAGTTTCGGGCGGCCGTAGTGGTCGTAGAGTTCGCTCTCGTAGTCCTCGCTGACCGGCCGCGACGGGTCGTATTGCGGGCTGGCCTCTATGGCCAGGCGCGTCAGGTCTACGAACACCTCAGAGGTTTCCCAGTCCACGCTCTCTATCCAGTGCGGCGACACCAGCACCTGCCGCCCGGGCAGCCAGTTGCCCGTGCCGGCCACCAGGTAGCGGATGGCCCACCGGGCGTCGTCGAGGATGAAATTCTCCACATGGCCGATGGTCCCGTCCGCGGCGTGCAGGCGGTAGCCGGTCACCGCGCTGGTGCTCTGCAGGTGCGTCTGCGGCGGCGTCTCGCGGTCCTGCGTGGCCCCGGCGCGCTCTTCGGCTTCCGGGTTCTCCGGGAACAGCGTCCCCCCGGACATGCTGGCGGCGTAGAAGCCCTCTCCCCAGTAGAGCGGCCAGGCGTAATGCTTGTGCAGTTCCAGCTCGTGCAGCCGCGTTACGGTCTTGTCCGTGTCTATGTCCGGGCTGTTGCGCACCTGCTCGCGCGTCAGCAGCACCGGCAGCGACCGGGAGCGCCAGTCAGGCTCGCGCTTGAGCGCGGCTACGGAGATGAGCACCTTGCGGCTGGACAGCCAGCCCCCGGTGCGCACCACCAAATAGCGGATGTTCCAGCTCTGGTCGTCGAAATAGAACTCGTCCACCACGCCCAGCTCCCCGTCCGTGGCGTGTATCGTGTACCCTTTCAGGCCGTTAATGT
Source organism: Elusimicrobia bacterium GWB2_63_16 (assembly GCA_001799715.1). Classification (GTDB taxonomy): domain Bacteria; phylum Elusimicrobiota; class Elusimicrobia; order Elusimicrobiales; family UBA9959; genus UBA9959. Next base: position 35,010 of record MGTZ01000025.1, read on the forward strand.
CTCTAAGCATTTCTCCCCCCTTTTTCCTTTCGGAAAAACCCCTGTCCCAACCTGCTTGAATTCTAACTCTCTGGCCCGCGCAAGTCAAGGCGGCCGCTGGCGGGGGCGCGCTATACCGGGGTAAGGCGGTAGTCCTCGCCGATAAGGTTGCGCCAGAGGGCGCGCGGGATATTGATGTAGTCGTCGGACCAGGCGCGCCCCGCCGGCGCTTCTATGAAGGACCAGCCGGGCATGACCGACAGTGGCAACAGCGGGAGCACCCGTGGCGACTTGGGGATTATCATGGCGCCGGCGCCCATCGCGCCGAAGTAGGAGGCGTAAGGATGGTTATAGGGCGGGCTGACGCGGAAGAGCGCAGGGACGTCCAGGTCGCGGGCCAGCCGCGCGGCTTCGGAGATGAGCGCCAGGCTGGCGTTGGACAGGTGCAGCACCACTATCCCCCGGTCGCTGGTCTTGCGCAGGTAAAGTGCCAGGGCTTCGCGCGTAAGTAAATGCGCGGGTATGGAGTCGCCGGAGAAAGCGTCCACCACAATCACGTCGAAAGCGCCGTCCGGTTCGCGGGCCAGTTGCAGTCTCGCGTCGCCTACTACCAGGCGCGCGCCCGGCTGGCATTCCCGCATATAAGTGAAGTCCCCGCCTGGGCTCGCGGCCAGGCGGACTACGGCCGGGTCTATCTCGAAGACGGTCAGCCGGTCGGCGGGCCGCAGCAGGCAGGCGCTGGCGCCGGCGCCCAGGCCGATCAGGGCCACGCGGCCCGGCTCGCCGAGGCTCAGGCCGGCCAGCACCGCTTCGCCCAGCGCGGTGCGCGGGTTGTAATAGGTCATCGGTATTCGCGTGAGGCCGGGGCTGGTCAGCTGCGCGCCGTGCACCACGTTGGAGTGCGTCATTATGCGGAAGATCGGCGTGCCCGGGCTGCCGGGGTCGTAGATCTCGCGCGTGCGCAGGATGCCGAAGAAGCTGCGCTCCTGCGTGATATAGCGCCCCGCCCTGTCCTCCTTGAGGAAGAGCACCAGGAAAGCCGTCAGCACCAGTACCGCCACTCTGGCCGGCCGGGCCCGGTTGAGGAATAAGGCGGCCAGGCAGGTCCAGAAAGCGGCCAGCATCACGGCATGCTGATGCTGGCCCACTGCCCGCTGAGCCCAGCCGGGATCGACGAGCCGCAGCAGCGCCATCAGCAGGCCCAGCGCCAGCGCGCCAATGGCCGCGGCCGCGGCCAGCCGCGGCGTTGTTTCTTCCCCGCGCGGCAGGAACAGCGCCGCCGCCGCCAGGGCGAGCGGATACTCATAGACATTGTCGAAGACCAGCGGCGCCAGCAGCGCGGCCGCCGAGCCGCCCAGCACGCCGCCCAGAGAGACGAAGAAATAGAATTCTGTCAGCCGGTCCGCCGCAGGCCGCGAGCGGGCGAGAGCCAGGTGGCAGAGCAGGGCGCTGAGGAAGAAACCGGCGAGGTTGCCGAGGGCTACCGGCACCAATTGTCCGGCCAGCAGGTAAGAGCCTAGCAGCAGCAGCAGCGCGAAAGGGTAAACCGCGCCGGCGGCCGGGGCCAGCCGCTCGGCGCCGCGCGAGAAAGCTATGACGAAAGTGGCGAGGTAGAGGGCCAGCGGTATTACCCAGAACAGCGGCGTGGAGCCGGCGGTGTTGGAGATGTGCAGCGTAACCCCCAGTACCAGCGCCGAAGGGACAGCGGCCGCGCCCAGCCAGTACAGACGCTTCGCCGGGGCAGGCGCCGGGGAAACGGCCCGCTCTTCAGCTTGCCCCCCGCCCGGACCGGCGGAGAGCAGCGCGGCGGCGGCCGCCGCCAGGACCAGCGTCGCGACGGCCCAGTAGCCCCATTGCCAGGCGGCGCCCTGCGCCCGGGTGCCGAGCAGCGGCTCTATCAGCGACGGGTAGGCCAGCAGGCCGATGAAGCTGCCGAGATTGCTCGCGGCGTAGAGGTAATAGGGATCGTGCGCGTCGGCGCGGCCGGAGCGCGCGTACCAGGCTTGCAGCAGCGGGGCCGTGGCCGAGGCGGCCGCGAAAGGCGCCCCGACGGAGACGGCCAGCACCGCGAGCAGCCAGAGCGCCGGGTGCTCGTAATTCGGCGGCCCGAAGGCGCCGCTGACGCGCAGCGGCAGGGCCAGCGCCGCGAGCCCCAGCACGGCGGCGTGGATCGCCACCTGCAGCCGCAGGTTCTTGAGCCGCGCGAGCAGGTGGGCGTAGATATAACCAGTGAGGAGCGCCGCCTGGAAGAACACCATGGAGGCGTTCCACACCGCCGGAGACCCGCCCAGCAGCGGGGTGGTCAGGCGCGTGAACAGCGGCTGCAGCGAGAAAATGAGCGCCGCGCTGCAGAACAGCGTAAGGGCGAAGAGGCCCGGGGTCAGTCGGCGCGCCAGCGGAGGTTTCACCGGTTATAGATTACAATATCGCCCTCCGCCCGTCTACCGGGCGGCGCTATCCTGAACTGTGCGCGGTTGACTGCTATTGGCAAAAGGTATAGGATAGACCCAAGATTAACGCTAAAGGGGGCAGAATGAAAATACTGCTGGTTTATTATTCCATGTACGGCCATATTTACGAGATGGTCAAGGCCGCCGCCGAAGGCGCCAGGGGCGTTCCCGGCGCGGAGGTGGTCATCAAGCGCGTGCCCGAAACGCTGCCGGCCGAAGTGCTGGGCAAGATGGGCGCGCTCGACGCGCAGAAGGCGCAGGCGGCTGTTCCAGTCTGCGCCACGGAGGATCTGGCCGCCGCCGACGCCATAATCTTCGCCACGCCCACGCGCTTCGGCAATATGTGCGGGCAGATGCGGCAGTTCCTGGATGCCACCGGCGGCCTGTGGGTGAGCGGCGCCCTCGTCGGCAAGGTGGGAAGCGTGATGGCCGGTTCGGCCACCCAGCACGGCGGGCAGGAGTCCACCATACTCTCTTTCCACACCACGCTGCTGCATCACGGCATGGTGATAGCCGGCCTGCCTTACACCTACCAGGGCCAGATGGACATCAAGGAGATCACGGGCGGCTCGCCTTACGGCGCCAGCACCATAGCCGGCGGCCAGGGCGAGCGCAACCCCGGCAAGAACGAGCTGGACGGCGCGCGTTACCAGGGCCGCTACGTGGCCAGGCTGGCCGAGCGGCTGGCCGGCTTTAAGATCGGCTAGCCCGCCGGGATAAGGAAGCCCCCGGAACCGCTGGTCCGGGGGCTTCTTTTTTTCTCGGTTGTACGGCAGCAACAAACGCCGGCGCCGCAGGCGGCTTAATGCATTACCGCAAAGAGCGAGACCGCCGAGATCAGGCACCACAGCAGCACGCCCTGCAGAACGGGCCTGAAACCGACCGTTTTCAGTGTAGTGCTGGAAAGGCCCGCGCCTATGAGGAACAGCGTTACCGTAAGCCCGGTCCTGGCGGAGGCGGTGATCATGCCGTAGGCGGCGCCAAAGCCCGGGAAAGCGCTTACCGCTAAAGAAGCCCCGGCGAAGGCGAAAATGAAATAGGGCACCGTCACTTTGGCGGACCTGTTCTTGAAGGCGAAAGCGGCGAGGAAAGACAGCGGGATTATCCAGAGCGCGCGCGTGAGCTTAACGGTGGTGGCTATCGCCAGGGCCTCCTGGCCGTACCGCGCGGCCGCGCCGACTACGGAACTGGTGTCGTGTATGGCTATGGCCGCCCAAAGCCCGAACTGCTGCTGGCTGAGGCCGAGGTAATGCCCTATCGGCGGGAACACGAACAGCGCCACGGAGTTGAGGATGAAGACGGTTCCGAGCGCGACGGAGATCTCCTTCTCGCCCGCGTTTATGACCGGCGCTATGGCCGCGATGGCGCTGCCGCCGCAGATGGCGGTGCCGGAGGAGATCAGGTGGGAAGTAGTCCGCTCTACCTTGAACCACCTGCCTAAAAGCCAGCCGGCGGTCAGCGTGCCGGCTATGGAAACGGCGGTGAAAACCACCCCGCTGCTCCCGGTCTTCACCACTTCCCCGAAATTCATGCCGAAGCCGAGCCCCACCACGGACAACTGCAGCAGGTATTTTACCACCCGCCCGTTATGCGAGCCCCAGGGATGCCCTACCGAAAGGGCCAGGGCCAGGCCGAGCGCCAGCGCGAGCGGGGGCGAGGCGTAAGGGGTCAGGCAAAAAAGCAGCAGCGCCGAAAAAATAACGGCCTGCTGGTTCTTTTCTCTCGGTTTGAACATTATCTCCCGGGGTGCCGGCTGTGTTTTTCGCAAGGCTCTTTGCTCTGCACTATCCGCTCGACCCTCGCGGCCGCGGCGGCGACGAGGATGGCGCCGAAGGTTATGAGGATGCCCAAGAAAACCCCGCCGGCCCTGTCGTCGGACTCGTTCAGCATGATGAAGACTTCTCCCACCGCGACAAAACCGATAATGGCGAGGGCGCAATATTTTATGATCCGCAAAGCTTTGACCGCCGCTTCCGGTAACAGCTTGTCCTGCCGGGCATATCCCAGCATTTTGAACGCCTGCCAGAGCGCCGCGAAGAACGGGATGGAGGCTATATACGCGTAAGCCAGGAAGGGATCCCTGAAGTAGATCTCGAAGAGCGTGGCCTGCGCGTTCCTGCCTTCGAGGTGCGGCTCCCAGAGCAGGAAGGCGAGCGCGGCCGCGCCGAGGAGCACAACCGCCGCCTGAAGAAATAGCGTCGAACTCTTTTTCATAAATCAATTATCTCTGGCCGTTCAACTTTGCGAAGACCAGAGTGTCACTGTAGCTGCCCTGCTCTACGGTGTCCTCTCTCAGTCTCCCGTCCAGGGAGTACCCCAGCCGCCTGGGAACGGCGGCCGATCTGGGATTGTTGGAAGAACAGCGGATCTCCATGCGGTGGAAGCCCAGGCCCGCGCTTGCTTTTTCAAGCGCGCCGACGGCTTCGGAAATAAAACCTTTCCCCTCGAACCTGCTCAGGATCCAGTAGCCGAATTCGCAGCGGTCATGGTGCCAGGCTATATTGTGCACGCCCACATTCCCCATGTAGGTCCCGGTCTCCCGCTCGAAAATCCCGTAATCGAAAAAGGTTCCCTTGTCCCAGGTGGCATGGGCCAGTTTAATGTACGCGACCTCATCCGCCGTAGAGAGGGTCTTATCCACCCAGGGAAGAAAAACCCTGAGCCGGGTCCTGTCCTGGTCCACATAGCTGTACATCGTTTCAGCCAGTTCGGGAACATGCTTTCGCAGTTCCAGCCGCACAGAGGCGATAAGTTCGGGAAATTTCTTTCGTTCCATGTTTAAATAAATACTTTACTCCCCCCGCATGACTTATAGTTTATAAAAAAAGCCCCGGGGATGAGCAGGGCTCGGCCGGACCCGGGCCGGACGGCCGCCGATTTACAACCCAAATTAAAACTGATAAAGTTAGGCTGGCGCCGTCGGTGTATCACCGCGCGCCGCGTGAATTTAGGTGGAGAGGTATACCATGACAAAACTGGCTATCGTAGGGGCGGGGTCGAGCTACACCCCCCTCCTTATCGACCATATCCTTAACTCCGGGCTGGACCAGGAGGTGTCCGAGATCTGTCTCATGGACATCGATGCCGGTCGTCTGAAGGCCGTGCACGGCTTCGCGCAGCGGCTGGCCGAAAAGTCCAAGTCGAAGCTGGTCCTGAAGGCCACGCTCAACCTTAACGAGGCGGTGAAGGGCGCCAAGATAGTTGTGCCGCAGATCCGCGTGGGCATGATGCCCGCCCGCCGGCGCGACGAGGAACTCGGCCGCAAATACGGCATCATAGGCCAGGAGACCACCGGCGTGGGCGGCTTCTCCAAGGCCCTGCGCACCATACCGCAGATCCGCAAGATCGCCGACGCCCTGCAGCGCCACGGCGCCAAGGACCCCTGGCTGGTGAATTTCACCAACCCGGTAGGCATAGTCACCGAGGCGCTGGTGCGCTTCCACGATATCAAAGCCGTGGGCATCTGCAACGGCTCGCTTACCATGCACAAGGGCGTGAGCGACCTTATCGGCGCGCGCATGGAAGACACCGAGATAGACTATGTCGGCCCCAACCATTTCGCCTGGGTGCTCGACGTGCGCCGCAACGGCCGTTCCGTGCTGGGCCCGGTCATAAAGGAAATGATAGAGAAGGAAGGCCTGCCGACGGCGCTCAATATCACCAAGGTGAAGATGACGCCGGAAATAATGGCGCGCGCCAAAATAATCCCGACCGGCTACCACAAGTATTTCTTCCACGCCGACGCGGTGGTAAAAGAAGACCGCTCGACGCCGTCGCGCGCGGAGAAGGTGGCCGAGATAGAGCGCCGCATCTTCGCGACCTACCGCTCGCCGGCAGCCTCGGAGATCCCCGAGGCGGTCAAGGAGCGCGGCGGCGCCTTTTACAACGTGGTCGCCTACGACGTCATCGCCTGCCTGTTGGGCCTGCAGAAGAAGCGCGTCACCGTGGCCGTGCCCAATAACGGCACTTACGACGGCTTCGAGGATAAGCATGTGCTCGAGATGCCCTGTATGATAGATAAGGGTGGCTATAAGCCGCTGAAGACGGCGCAGCTGCCGGTCTTCGCCAAGGGCCTGTCGCAGCGGATAAAGGCCTACGAGGCGCTGACCGCAGAGGCCGCGTGGAAATGCGACTTCGACCTGGCCTACCAGGCGCTGCTGCTGAACCCGCTTACTCCCGACGCGGACGTCACTTTCCGCCTGCTCAAAGAGGTGTTCGCCCGGAACAAGGCCTTTCTGCCGGCCTACAAGGGGGCCCGGTGAAATATTTCCTGGGCGTGGACAGCGGCGGCACCAAGATAGCCGTAGCCCTGCGCTCCGGCGGCGGCGCGGTGCGCGTGGCCCGGGTGCCGGGTGCGAACCTGGAGGTAAAGGGCGTGCCGGCCGTTTACGCCCTTATCAAACAGGGGGTGGACCAACTCGCCCGCGGGAAGAAGATCGAACTGTCCGGCGCCCGCTTCTGCCTTTGCGGTATAGATTTCCCCCGCGACGCCGAAATGGTGGAGCCCTACTTCAGGCAGCGCCTCCAGCGCGATTTCGGCTATACCGGGGCCATGTCCTTCGAGAACGACGCTTTCGCGGCGCTGCGCGCCGGCACGGCGGACCGGCCTGGCTTCATAATTTCCCTCGGCACGGGCTTCACCATAGCCGCCATCGACGCCAGGGGCCGCGAGCGCCTGGTCTGCGACTACCAGGTAAAGAACCTGCTCAACACCATGGTGCTCGGCGTCTCCAGCGCGGCCCACGGCCTGCTGCCCGGCGGTAAACCCTCGCGCCTGATGGGCGAGATCATGACGCTCGCGCGTTGCAAAACGCCGTATGACCTGTTGGCGCGGCTCTGGGCCTGCGATTTCAGGAAATACGCCAAACCCTTGCCGCAGGAACTCAAGTTCAAATTCGTGCCGCTGTTCTATAAGTATTACGCCAAGGGCGATCCGCTGGCCGTAATGATAATGGGCGAATACGTGGAAAGGATAGCCCGCGCCCTCTCCGCCCTGAAGAAGTTCGCCGGCGGCGAAGGCACCGTGGTCTTCTCGGGCAGCTTCTTCATCAAGTATCCCAAAGAAAGCGCGTTCTTCAGGCGGGAGATACTGCGCCGCGCCGGCTTCCGCCGTGCGCGCCAGGTGACCCTGGACAGGGAACCGGTATACGGGGCCGTTCTCCCCTGACCGGCCCACAGCTGCCACCGCCTATTCCCTTTTTCCGCCCACTCGCAGATACAACATATTTGTTGTGTTTCTCAAAACCACAAAAATGAACCGCCGGGCTTTCCCGGCGGCGCGCATTCAGAGATCAGAAGTAAAGGCCTGATCGGTTCGAACTTAGTTATTGGCGGGAAACGGATTTAACCCTGCGATCTATACAGACTCTGCCCGCGCTCTTATTGGTAGCCACTGGGAGAAAAGGAAACTGCGAAGAAAATATTGGGCTGGTGATAAATAGGAAGTTAGGAAACAGCGTCCTATTGTAATCAGGCGGAGAGCGCATGAGACTATGGGGCAAGTTAATGGGGCCAAAGGACTTACTTGCGCGGTTTTAAGTCATGACCTGGATCCTGCGACCGCTTGGTGTACAGGACGAGTTCCGACCTGTAACGCTTGCCGACCCGGCCGTTATATTTGCCGTTGATCAGCGCCCGGATTTCACGGAACAGTTCTTCCCGCTGCGCCTCCGGCAGGCTGATGTGGTCCGAAAAGGTGGCCAGGTGGCTGACATAGTCTTCGGCCGAAAACTGTTTCTCCCAGTCGTAAAACTTCAGCACCGGCTTGTCGAACAGTTCCATCCCCTCTTCTGTCGGGGGAGACTTTGAAGGACTGGCCTTTTTTGCGCGCAGCCCCGGAGTTAGCCTGTCGTAGATAGCCTGCGCTTCCAGAAAGAAGCCGGAATCTTTTGCGACGTGAGAATTGTATAAGAGCGCAAGCGTTCCGCCGGGCCGGAGCAGCCGGGCGCACTTTGCGAAACGGATTCCGGGCGCTACCCAATGGAATGACGTAGCCGCGATAATAAGGTCGTACGGGCCGCACGCCGGCGCCCATGACTCAAAAGTGTCGGTGACTACGGTTATGTCAGGGAAATGCCTGAATTTCTGCCTGGCTTTCTCGGCGGTATTGGGGCCGGGGTCCAGGCAGGTCATGGTATAGCCGCGTTCGGCAAAAGGTTTTGTGGCCTGCCCCGTTCCGCAGCCTATCTCCAGGATATTGCCATGTTCCTGTATGCCGGAGAACCGGATAATTTCCTGTATCAGTTCCTCAGGGTAACCCGGGCGATGCGTATCATAAAGATCCGGAACGCGGTCAAAAGATTTTCCTAAGTCTTCAGCGGATTTTTCCATGGTTCACGGTCCCTTTGGCGTGCGCGTTCCTGCCTTCGATATGAGGCTCCCAAAGCAGGAAGGCAAGCGCGCAGATGCCGATGAGTACAAGGGCTGCCTGAAGAAGTGTCGCCGCGCTTTTTTTCATGGGTGGTTATTATAGGTCCTCGATAAATTATTGCTTCAGCCACGGGGAGGCCGGGCTCCAGAAAATTATATCTGCGCCCAGGTAATTCTGCGCGAAATCCCGGAACTGCTCCCGGGTAAAGGACTTTCCGCGCAATTGGGGTCAGGTCTTGATTCTTGACTCCCCCCCCCAAAAAAAAACAAAACCACCTGGTTTCCCCGGCGACTGAATTCCCGCGAAATAGTCCGATAGTTAAGAACGTCCCCCCGGTTTTGCTTGGCAGTCCGGGCAGATGAAAGGCACTATCAGCGTGGCGGAATGCCGCTCTATATAGTCCTCCACATGCCCCCAGTAACCCTTATCGTCCCGTATCTTCTTGCAATGGCAGCAGATGGGGATAAGGCCGCTGAGCTCCTTACGGTTTCTGATAGCCTCGGTCAGGTCGGCGTTGGCCTTTTCCAGCCTAGCCCGCACCCGGCGGATATGCATTATCTTGGCCGAGAACGTTACGAACACCGCAATGCCGATACTGGACGAGCAGCCTATGGCAGCCAAAAGCGTGACGGACCCTATACCCGCGGCCTTGTGGTAAAAATATATCGAAAGGATGGTGCTGACCATGCTGGCGAGCACCGGGAGGAAAGAGAACTTCAGGGCGACCCAGAGACTTCTGGCCCTGCTAAGCTGCGCAATGGCGGTATTGGTGTATACAACCGTGTAGCCCAGCCACAGGCCGGCCTGCAGTAGCGCGCCTACGACAAGGACAAGACCCGCGGCACCCGGGCTGACGAACAAGCCGAATAACAGGTAAAGGGCGAAGCAGGCGGAGAACGACGCGGCCAGCAGGGAGTGTTTAAAGATGCCGGCCATCAGTCGGCGTACTCCGGATAGAATTTTTTTAAACAGTCGGAGCAGATCCCGTGTGAAAAGAACGCCTTGGAATGCTGCGTGATGTAGATCTCAAGCTTGGCCAGTTCTTTTTCCCCGACCTTGATCCGTTTGCAGGAAGTGCACATCGGCAGCAACTCTCCCAGTTCACGAATATTCTTTAACGTCTCCTGCAGTTCCAGGTTGGTCTTGCGGATCTCTTCCTGCCCCTTTATCAGTTCGTCGCGCAGCAAGCAATAAGCGAACGCTGCGGGTGGCGTGGCGAAAAGAGGTTCTATGAAACCGATGGAAAGGAGGAAGCGGAGGTCGGGCACCCAGAGGAAAAAGTCTATGGCCAGACCTACGCATTGGCAGATAAGGATGCTACAGGCCGTAACGGCGACCACCAGATATCCGGTCTTTGCAGATAGCACGCCGTTAAGGAAAGGCGAGGCGCCGTTGCCGGAGCCGGGGTTATCAGGTCCTGTCATATATTCTTGCTATCTTTCAGTATCCCCCCCTCGCTCATTCTACCAAACTAGGACCGCGGATAAAGGTGGGTGGGTTTGTCGGTAGCGATTTTTAAAATGTCATGGTTTGCGGTAACTAACCCTTCAGGGAACTAGCCGGGAGGAATCTAATGGAGCAACTGAGCATGTCCAATCGGGAAATCGACAAGCTAAAAACGCAATATTTTAAAGCATA
>MGTZ01000025.1:45487-46500 GCA_001799715.1 Elusimicrobia bacterium GWB2_63_16
TACAAATCTCGAAACAGACTCGGAAGAGAAAGCTTGAATGCTTTTGCTGGTTTTTCTATGTTCGTGAGAGTAATGTTTCTCTCGGCGCGCACTATCACTCCAGTGTAGGTCCGGTGGAAGCCGGATTTGGCGGCGAATTCTTCTTGCGATAGGCCCAGCGCAATTGGGGTCAGGTCTTGATTCTTGACGCCCCCCCCCCGTTTAGTCCAGCCTAATTGTATAGGTTGTGTTAGTGACTGTTCAAGCGTTCCCAATAAAAAACGTGCCCCGCGTTCAAGCGGGGCGATCCTTCGGGCCACTAATGGGCGTTTTTAAATCTGGGGTAGGTGGCTTGGCCAAGTTAGAAACTGTTCTATGGCTGCTTAAGCGGGATTTAACTAGGGAAGTCAGAACGCACTGTTCCAGGTGCTGATAATCTGCTTATCGGTTGGTTGACTTGAATTATCAATGGTCAAATCCCAGTTTAAATCGACCTTGGACGCTTTTTCGTTAATTTCTTCTATCATCGCTTCAGAAACCGGGATATGGTTAGCCTGACCTCTTTTTTTTATGCGGAGATAGCATGTTTCCAGCGGACTAAATATCCGAATTAGCTTAACGTCATACTTGGCCCGCAATCTGTCTAAAACAGTGTAGAAATATTTACATGAGCCCGTTGCTTCAAAAGACATGGCATCTTCCAACGTTAAAATCCGGTCAATCTCTCTTTCTTCATGATGAAAACCTTCTTTTATAAGCTCATAGCCGGTTAAATTAGACTTTGGTATATTTTCCAGGCCCAGTTTCTCAACGCTTAAAAATTTCAAGCCGATTTCTTTTTCGAGAAGAGATCCGATATGGGTTTTTCCACTGCCCTTTGGGCCGACAAGAATATAAACTAGTTTCCTGTCAGTATTTTTAGATTTCATTACAATTTAGATTGCACGGGTTCAATAATGAAGTGCAACACCTAGAGGTAAATCTGTACTCTAGGTGTTATGGGAACAAACTACAAACAGCTCTCCTCCCGAGAG
>MGTZ01000026.1 GCA_001799715.1 Elusimicrobia bacterium GWB2_63_16
TATTGTGGATGTTCTTGGTCATGGTCTCGGAGACCTTGTGCTGGTCCACTTCCTCGCCTTCCTTCCAGCAGTCGTAGTCGGTCACCAGGGAGACCGGCGCGTAGTGGAAGCCGGCCTCGCGGGCCAGCTTGGCCTCGGTGGCCATGGTCATGCCGATGATGGAGTAACCCATCTTGCGGTGGAAATTGGATTCCGCCTTGGTGGAGAAGCCGGGGCCTTCCATGCAGCAGTAGGTGCCGCCCTTGTGGGCCTTAATGCCCAGTTTCACGGCTTCCTTGTACATCATGTCGGAGATGGCCATGCAGAAAGGCTCTGCCAGCGGCACATGGCCAACTATGCCGTTGCCGAAGAAGGTGGAGGGGCGGCCCTTGGTCTGGTCCACGAACTGGTCGGGGAAGACGAAATGGGTGGGGGGCAGCTCCTGGCGCAGGGAGCCGACGGCGCTGGCCGAGATGATGGTCTTTACGCCTATGGACTTGAGGGCCCACATATTGGCGCGCTGGTTGATCTCGCCGGGGAGCATGGCGTGTTTGCGGCCGTGGCGGGGCAGGAAAGCCACCTTGATGCCGGCCAGGGTGCCGAGTATGATCTTGTCGGAAGGGTCGCCGAAGGGGGTTTTGATCTTTATTTCTTTGAGGATCTTGAGTTCTTCCATGGCGTAGAGGCCAGTTCCGCCAATAACGCCTATTTCCGCGAGTACCTTGTTAGCCATTTATGCAGCTCCTTGCCTTATATGTAAATCGTCCTGCGCGACCGCCCGGAAAAGGGGCAAACCGCCATTATTAAGTATTTTATAATAAATAGAAGCCAAAAACACCAGGGGACGCTGCTTCCTATCTTCCTAACAAGAACCTTGGGCAGCAAAATAGGAAGATAGGAAGCAGCGTCCCCTTCAGAAACTTCAGAAATAGAAGCGGGCGGCGGCGTAGAGGGAGCGGTCGTATAAGCCGAATTCCGAGTCAGGGGAGGCCGACAGGCCGTTGTAGCGGGCTCGCCGGCCGGAGGGCAGCAGGGCTCCGGCGCCGATATAAAGGTTCTCGGCGGCGTTCCAGTCCAGCGAGGGCGTGACGTAGAGGGACCCATCTCCCAGGTTCAACATCGCGGCCAATCCGGCCGAAACCAGTGCCGAAACCTGGGCGCCCGCCCCGCCGGCCAGGTAGTGGCGGCCCAGCAGGTACACATTGGCCTCGCGATAGGCGGTCTTGGCCGCCAGGGCGGCATAGCCGGCGGGCCCGGCCGCACCGGCCCCGTTATAATGGTATTCCAGCCAGGCGTCTGTGCCGCCCAGCAGGCCGAAATTATACTCGGCCCCGGCCGTGAGCCTGTCGAAATCTTCGCCGGGGACACGGCCGCCGAAGCTGCCGGTCCAGACCCGGGCGGCCTCGGCCCTCAGCATGGCCCCGCCCCATTCCCGCTCTATATCCGCCCCGGCCATTAAATTCCCCCTAAAGGCCGCCGCAAGTAGTGTCAGATCGGCGTCGGCCAGCCTGTCGCGGGCGCGCAGGAAACCGGCCCCCTCGCCGGCGGCCCAGCGCCGGCCGGGCAGCCAGCCGGCGTCGAATTCTCCCATCTCGCCGTTTGGTACTTTCAGCCGCAGCGCGTCCACGCCGCGCCGCTCCTCGGTGTCTATGGTGCCGAAAGGGTAGGGTGCCAGGATGTCGGTGGGGTTTACTGCCCGGCCGGAGCCGAAAGCCAGGGGCTGGCGGCCGGCGTACAGGTCGAAGGCCGGTGGCGACCAGGTGAGGTAGGCCCGGTCCAGGTTCTGGATCAGCGCGGCCGGCCTGTCTTCTCCTCCGGCGGCGGGGGAGAGGAAAGGTTCCGGGTCCGAGACCCGGTAGCCGTAGCCGGCCGTCAGCGGCCGCGCGCGGGCCAGCTCGCCGGGCCTGGCGCTGTATACCAGTTCGTAGGCGGCCTCCGCTTTCAGGCGGCCGGCGCCCCAGCCTGCTTTCAGGCGCAGCTTGTTCTCCAGGGCGGCGTAGGGGCCATCGGGCTGATCCGCGGGAGAAGACCGGAGATCGGCCGGCTCCACGGAATAGGCGTAGGTCTTGAAATAGCCTTTGAGTGAAAATTCCGCGCACAGCGCCGGAGCGGCCAGGCAGAGCGGCAGCAGCAGGGCCAGCTTTTTCATTTCAGCGTGTCGGCCTCCACCCGGCCGTCCTTTAGGGTGATCAGGCGCGAGGATTTATCCATGATCATGCGGTCATGGGTGGAGAAGACGAAGGTGATGCCGCGCCGCTCGTTGAGCTCCTTCATCATGTCCATCAGGGCCGAGCCGGTGGCCGAGTCCAGGTTGGCGGTGGGCTCGTCGGCGAGGATTAGGTCGGGCTCCGGCACCATGGCACGGGCTATGGCCACGCGCTGCTGCTGTCCGCCGGAGAGCTGGGAGGGGAAGCGGCCCCGCTTGCCGCCGAGGCCAACCTCGTCGAGCACGCGGCGCACCCGCTCGGCTCGCTCGCCGGGCGGCACGCCGCGCAGCAGCAGGACGTATTCCACGTTCTCTCCGACGGTGAGCACTGGGATGAGGTTGTAGGCCTGGAAGATGAGGCCGATGTGGTCGCGGCGGAAGTCGGACAGCTCGCCCTGGCTCATGGCGCTGATCTCCCGGCCGGCCAGCTTTACCCGGCCGGAGGTGGGCAGGTCGAGGCCGCTGACGATGTTGAGCAGGGTGGTCTTGCCGGAGCCGCTGGGGCCGGCGATGGCGGTGAACTCGCCGCGCCGCACGGCCAGGTCCACCGGGTGCAGGGCGTGCACCTTCACCTCGCCCTCGGCGTAAGTCTTGGTAACACCTTTGGCTTCTATGACAAATTCTTTTTCCATATAAGTTCCAAAAATACGATCTAAAGTCTATTCGCTAAATTTTCCGCGAGATGCCCAGTCGGGGGCCTGGCAAGGGCATGGCCCCGTCGGGCACGCGGTCGCGCACACCGTGCGCGCCGCTCGTCACTCCCTTGCCGCGCTACGCAAGCGGCTGCGGTCCGTGACGACCCTCCGGAACCATCCCCTTGCCACCCCTCCCAGGCCGATCCCATTACGGCTGCTGAATGTTGAAATGGCGACGAGGGTATGCCTTCGGAGGGGCCTCGCGGAGGCGAGGCTTGCGTAAGCGCGGAGCCGGAGCGAAAGAGCGAGGCCACGGTGTGGCCGAGCGTACCCGGAGAAGGCGTACCCTCGTTGCCATTCATAAGCTTTTCCTCATGGCCTTTATGGGGTTCATGCGGGCGGCGTAGAGGGCGGGGTACAGGCTTACCAAAAGGGTGAAGAGGAAGAGGCAGGCGGGGTAGAGCCAGTACTGGAGGGGGCGGAACTTGGGGCGGATGGGCTCCAGGATGGTGACGCCGGCGAAGTCCACGCCGGTGTAGTCCAGGCCGTAGATGCCGGTCAGTTGCGAGGCCAGCCAGCCTATGGCCATGCCCACCGCGGCGCTGAGCAGGGCCAGCACGGCGGCCTCGGAGACTATCATCAGCGCCATGCGCGCCGGCCGCGTACCCACGGCGCGCAACACGCCGAACTCGAACATGCGCTCGTAGAGGGACATAAAAAGGGTGTTCGTGATGCCGAGGGCCACTATGCCCGACAGGATCACGGCGGTGATAAAGATGCCGAAGGCCGACATGCCGCGCGCGGCGCCCAGTTCCGGCACCAGCTGCGGCCAGCCCTGCGCCTCGTTGCCGCCGGCGCCGTACTCCGTCCAGAAAGGCAGGGCCGCGTTCTCGGCATGGTCTATGCTGTGAAAAGCGACCGCTATCTCGTGGAAATTGCCGCCGAGGTTGAGCAGTTCCTGCGCCTTGGCCAGGCGGACGAAGGCCAGGTTGGAATCCATCGCGCGCGAGCCGGTATCCAGGATGCCGCCCACCCGGAACATGGCCTGGGCCAGGTCGCCGCCGCCGGCGGCAGCCGCGGTCAGCACCACCTTGTCGCCAATCTCCACCTCCAGCGTGGAGGCCAGCGCGGCGCCTATGACTATGGTCGCGGCGTCGCCGGCCAGGTACTCCCCGGCCTTCAGAGCCCGGTCCAGGCGCGAGACGCCGCGCTCGGCGGCCGGCTCCAGGCCGTAGAGCAGCACCGAGGCGGAGTTGGACGGCGAGGCTATCATGGCGAAAGAGACGGTGCGGGGCGCGGCCCTGGCCACCAGCGGGTCGGCGGCCAGGCGGGCCAGCAGCGCGGGCCCTTCCGCGACGAACAGGTCCGCGTCCATCGTGTCCTTGAAACCGCGGCGGTGCACCTGCGCCTGGCCCATGAACGTGCCGGTGGCCGTGTCCACTATGCCCGAGAGCATGCCCACGGACAGCGCGTCGGTGAAGATGAGCGCGGCCAGGCCCAGCCCGACGGCCAGAGCGGCCAGGCCGGTGCGGCGTTTGTTGCGCAAATTGTTGCGCCAGGCTAGTTTCAGGTAAAAGTTCATCTGCTCCCCAGGGCCCGCACCGGCGTGATGCGGGCGGCTTTCAGCGCCGGGAAGATGCCGACTATGAGCGCGGCCGCCAGCACGGTGACGGCCGGCTGGGTGAAAGTGCGCGAGGTCACCGCTGAGAGCATGCGCGTGAACTTCACTCCGCCGTAGCTGACGGGGTCGGGTATCGGTATGCCGGTCCCGGACAGGTAATGGTTCAGTCCGAGGGCGGCCAGCGCCCCGGCGGCGCAGGAGACCAGGGCCAGCAGCAGCACCTCGGCCATGATCAGCCGGAAGATGGCGGCCGGCCGCGTGCCCAGGGCCTTGAGCACGCCGTATTCCCTGGTGCGCTCCAGCACTGCCATCAGCAGCGTATTCAGCACGCCCACGGCCACGATGGCCATGATGATAAGGTTGGTGATATCGCCGCCTTTCTTGTCGAGCAGCATGGCCTGGTAGAACTCCTTTTCGGTCACCTGCCAGGGCTGCACGTCGAGCGCGGGGTCGGCCAGGGCGGCCGCGGCCAGGGCGGCGTCCTCGCGGGCCTTGCGGTAGTCGGTGAAGACCAGCGCTATCTCGTGGGCGCGCCCGCCCAGCGCCATGAACTCGCGGGCCCTGTCTATGTGCATCAGGCACCACGGGGCCTCGAAAGCGGATTCGGTGGCCGACAGCACGCCGGCCACCCTGAAATTGTCGTTGGCGATAGAGCCGTCGGCCCCCTGGCCTATCAGCGAGAACTCGTCGCCGGTCTTTATATTCAGCGCCGAGGCCAGCCGCGCGCTGATCACCACGCCCGGCGAGGGGGCGTCGGCCACGAAAGCTCCGTCGGCCAGCTGCGTCTCCAGGCGCATGGCCCGCCGCTCGCGGGCCGGGTCTATGCCCATCACCTGCGCCCCGACGGTCTTGCTGCCGGCGAAGGCCAGCGCCGGCGCGTAGACGCGCGGGGCCCAGGCCTTTATCTCCGGCAGCCCGTCCAGCACGCGGCCGGCGCGGCCCATGTCGGAGATGGCGCGGTAGAGGGAGGGTTTCTCCAGGTAGCCGGCGGCGTGCACCTGCGCGTGGCCGGTGCGGCTGCGGGTGAACATGTCTATGATGGAGCCGTAGGTGCCCTCGGAGAGCCCGATGGTGGCCGAGAACAGGACGAAGCCGCCGGCCATCATCAGCCCGGTCAGCAGCGAGCGCCGCCGGTTGCGCAGGACGTTGCGCAAGGCCATCCTGAAGGTCAGCATTATTTTACCGCCGCGCGCTGCAGGTTGCGCAGCGTGAACGTGTCGGCCGGCAGGGCGCCGTCGAAGCCGGCGTCGAGGTAGCGTATCGTGGTGCTGTGGCCGGCCTTGGAGAGCGGCACCATGCGCATGACCCGCGGCATGGTCCTGCCTCCCAGCGGGGCGATGTCGGAGAATTCCATGTAGCGCTGCAGGCGGCCCTTCTCGTCGTAGTAGTCCTCGCGCAGCGGCAGCAGGTCGGATTTGCGGATGACCAGCTCGATGGCGGCCCACAGCGAGACCGTCCCGGCGGCGGGCCTGAGCCGGAGATAATGCAGCGCCGGGTCCGGCTTCTCCGGGGAGAAAAATTCCCCGTAATAGTCGTCCATCAGCGTGCTTTCCTTCACCAGGTCGTCGTTGGTGAAGTCGGAGCCCATCCACGAGCCCATCATCATCGACGGAGGAACCTTCATCACTTTGTTTATCTTGGGGAAGTAATTCCACATCTCGGCGCCCTTGCGCAGGGTGGCGGCGCCGGCGTCGCGGGCCGGGGCTTTGACGCGGATGAAGGTTTTGTCCAGTCCCTCGGTCCAGAAATCCATGGTGAGGGTCCGGCGCCAGTCAGGGGTTACTACCTCCATTTCTATGCGCGCCCAGGAGCGGGAGCTGCGGTAGAGCCGGTCCACTTTTTCCAGCAGCGCCCGCACCTCGGGCGAACTTTGCCGCGGCGCGGCGTCCGGAGCGGCTCCGGCGGCGGCGGGCAGCAGCAGGGCTAAAACCAGGAAAGCGGCTTTCCTCATAAGCCCATATTACAAAAAAAGACGTGCTTCCGGAGGCGCGCCGCCGCCCCGCCGGACCAATGCGGCGGTATTTTTTTGTAAACTATCATTTCTATTAATATGGCGAAGAATAAACGCAAAGAAACCGCGCGGCAGGCCGCCGTCCCCGCCCCCGCCGGTTCCGGTCTTGCTGCCTGGCTGTTGCCCGCCGGTTTCGCGGCCTGGACCCTGGCGGTGCTGATCAATTACAAGGCCCAGAATAATTTCTTCCGCCTGCCACCTTTCGATCCGCCGCTCTGGCTGGCCAACCTGAACAGGGCCGGCGCGCTGCTGCAGTACCTCCCGCAGTTGGGCCTGCTGGCCGTTTTTACGCTGTTCGCGCTCTCCGCCGGCGGTTTGCTGCTGCGCGCCGCGGCGGGGCGTGATAATAAAGATATCGGCGCGCTGGACTGGCTGCTGTTCTCCCTGGGGCTCGGTTTCGGCGCGCTCTCTCTGCTCACGCTGGGGCTGGGCGCCGCCGGGCTGTTGAACTCCTCCGCGCTGATAGCGCTGCTGGCCTGCGGCCTCGCCGCCGGGGCCGCGCGCTTCCGCGCCGATCTGGGCCCGCAGCTGGCCGCCCTCCGGGCCGAGGTGAGGGCCATAAAGTTCTCGGGACTGGACCTGGTGCTGCTCTTCGTGCTGTTCCTCCTGGGCGCGTCCACCCTGGTGTTGACGCTCGCGCCGGAGATCTTCTTCGACTCGCTGGTCTACCATCTGGGTACGCCAGCCTTCTATATCAACGAGGGCCGGCTGCTGGCCGCGCCGGACAACCTGCATTCCGCTTCGCCGCTGCTGATGCAGATGCTTTACGCCGCGGCGCTGCTGGTCTCGGACGACACGCTGGCCAAGCTGCTGCATTTTACCTCCGGGGCCGCGCTGTGCGGCACCCTGTTCGCCATGGGCCGGCGCTACGCCGGCGTGACGGCGGGCCTGGCGGCCTGTGTGATCTTCCTGGGCATGCCGATGACAGGCCTGAACCTGGGCACCACCGGCGTGGAGGTGGGCGCGGCCTGGTTCAGCCTGCTGGCGGCCTACGCCCTGTTCCTGTTCACGGCCCGCGAGACCGCGGCCACCGGTCCCTTCGACAGGACGCTGCTGCTGGCCGGCATCCTGGCCGGCCTGGCGGGAGGCACCAAGTACACCTCCCTGTTCGCCGTGGTGGCCGGCCTGGCCTTGCTGCTGCTGCGCCGGCCCGCCGAAGGCGGCCGCGGCCTGCCCGCCGTGAAGCAGGCGCTGGTCTTCGGCGCGGTGGCCGGCCTGGTCTTCTCGCCGTGGATGGTCAAGAACCTGGTCTTCCACGGCAACCCGCTGTACCCCTATTTCCACGGCCTCTTCGGCGGTCAGGCGGTGGAGCCCTTCAAATG
Organism: Elusimicrobia bacterium GWB2_63_16; assembly: GCA_001799715.1. Taxonomy (GTDB): domain Bacteria; phylum Elusimicrobiota; class Elusimicrobia; order Elusimicrobiales; family UBA9959; genus UBA9959. The sequence continues at coordinate 7,775 of MGTZ01000026.1, forward strand.
GGCCGTGTTCAACTCGGACTGTTTCGCGCGCGACCTGCGCGCCGCCTTCGGCAGCCTGGCCGGCTTCTGGCAGTTCCTCTCCCACCCCTGGCGCCTGACCATGGCCGGCGCCGGCAACGCCGATTTCATCGGCCCGTTCATCCTGCTCTGCGCGCCGCTGCCCTTCGTTCTGCGCCTGGAGAAAGCCGCGCTGCGGCACCTGGCGCTGTTCTCGGCGGTGATGTGGGCCCTGTGGGCCCTCTCCACCACCATGCCGCGCTACCTGCTGCCCGGCCTGGCCGTGATGAGCGTGCTGTTCGCCGCGCTGTTCACCGGCGCCCGGCAGCGGGCGCTGCGCTGGCTGTTCCTCGGCCTGCTGCTCTTCTCCGGCCTGTACGGCGCGCGATGGCTCAGCATGTTCGCCGAGTCGCAGGAGGGCTGGCAGGTGGTGTTCGGCCTGCAGAAGCGCGCCGATTACCTGCGCGTGCAGCACTCCACCTACCCCACTCCCTACTACGCGGCGATGGAATATATCAACGCCGAATTGCCGCCGGACAGCCGCGTGCTGTTCGTCGGCGAATCCCGCGGCTACTACTGCGGGCGCAAGTTCTCGGCCTCCTCCGTCTACGACGACAGCCTGCTGGTGCGGGCCGCCGCCGGATCCGCCACCCCGGAGGAACTGCAGGCCCGGCTCAAGGCCGCCGGTATCACCCATGTTTTCCTCAACCTCGGCGAGGCCCTGCGCGTGGGCGAGACCTACCGCCTGTTCCCCTGGAACGAGCGGTCCATGGCCGTGTTCTCGGCCTGGTGGGACCGCCACGCGCGGCAGCTTTGGGCGGACATGCGCAACAGCAAATGGGAGTACCGCCTGCTGATGGTCTACAAGATCGAGGACGCGCCCGGGCCCGGCCCGGCGCCGCAGAATTATCTCCGCGAACTCTACCTGAGGAGCCAGAAAAAATGAGCGATACCCCTAAAGTCATAATCATCATGCCGGCCTACAATACCGGCCACATACTGGAGACCACCTTCAACGATATCCCGAAGGCGGGGATCAGCGAACTGATCCTGGTGGACGACGGCAGCAGCGACGATACGGTGGCCGTTGCTAAACGGCTGGGCATTACCGTGGTGAGCCACGAGAAGAACGGCGGCTACGGGGCCGCGCAGAAGACCGGCTATCGCGAGGCGCTGAAGAAAGGCGCCGACATAGTGGTGATGGTGCACTCCGACCACCAGTACGACCCTACGCTGACGCCGAAGTTCATAGAGCCCATCGCCGCCGGCCGGGCCGACATGGTGACCGGCTCGCGCATGCTCGAGGGCGGCGCGCTGGAGGGCGGCATGCCGCTCTGGAAGTACATCCCCAACCGCTTCCTGACCGGTCTGGAGAACCTCTCCTTCGGCACCACCCTGACCGACTACCACAACGGCTTCAGGTCCTATTCCCGCGCGGTGCTCGAGGCGGTGCCGTTCGAGCGGTTCTCCAATAAGTTCGATTTCGACACCGACATCATCCTGCAGGCCGCGATGCGCAAGTTCAGGATAGCCGAGGTGGCCCACCAGACGCGCTACCGCGACGAGAACTCGCAGATGCCGTTCGGCAAGGCGGTGGTCTACGGCCTGAAGATCCTTAACACCATCCTCAAGTTCAAACTGCACCAGCTGGGCCTGCGGCGCGACGCGCTGTACGAAGCGAAAGCGAAGTAAGGGGGAAACATGGCAGACAAGAAGACCAGCCTTATCACCGGCGGCGCCGGCTTTATCGGTTCGCACGTGGCGGACGCGCTGCTGGCAGCCGGCCACCGGACCGTGGTGCTCGACGACCTGTCCGGCGGCTTCAGGGAGAATGTCGGGCCGGGCCATATCTTCGTGAAGGGCTCCGTCACCGACGAGGCGCTGCTCGACAAGGTTTTCGCCGAGCACAAGTTCGACTATGTCTACCACCTGGCCGCCTACGCGGCCGAGGGGCTGAGCCACTTCATCCGCAAGTTCAACTACGAGAACAACCTGACCGGCTCCATCAATTTGATCAACCGCGCGGTGCGCCACGACGTGAAGCATTTCGTCTTCACCTCCAGCATCGCCGTCTACGGCGCCAACCAGGTGCCCATGACCGAGGACCTCGCACCGCTGCCCAAGGACCCGTACGGGGTGGCCAAGTACGCGGTGGAGCTGGACCTGAAGGCCGCGGCCGAGATGTTCGGCCTGAGTTACACGATCTTCAGGCCGCACAACGTCTACGGCGAGCGCCAGAACCACGGCGACCCGTACCGCAACGTGCTGGGCATCTTCGTGAACAATATCATGAAGGGCGAGCCGCTGCCGGTGTTCGGCGACGGCCTGCAGACCAGGGCTTTCAGCTACGTCGGCGACGTGGCGCCCTATATCGCCGCGGCGCCGGACCTGCCCGCCGCCCGCAACGAGGTGTTCAATATCGGCGCCGACCAGGCTTATACCGTGCGCGACCTGGCCGAGCGCATAGCCGCCGCGATGGGCGTCAACTGCGACCTGAAGTTCCTGCCCGCCCGCAACGAGGTGGTGCACGCTTTCTCCAGCCACGACAAGTTCAGCCGCGTCTTCAAACCCGGTCCTCAGACCGGCCTGGACGAGGGGATAAAGCGGATGGTGGACTGCGCCAAAAAGCTGGGGCCCATGTCCTCGGGCAAATTCAAGAATATAGAGCTGACGCGCAATATGCCGCCCAGCTGGCAGCGCCTGACCGAGTAGTGGCGGCGGGGATTAAAAGTTAGAATGTAGCGGTCCGGTTCCGGCTGTCCGGCTGGAACCGGAGATTCCAAGAGGAGACTGGCGTAACCCTATGATAAATTGTCCTAAATGTGCTTCCGAGGTTTTGGTGGAGACCCCCGCGCTGGGAAATATCCCGCTCGACGTCTGCCCTGGCTGCTCCGGGATCTGGTTCGAGAAGGGCGAGCTGGAAGCCCTGCTCAGGCAGTCGCAGGGCGGCGCCCAAGCCGACCTGGCGCTCATCGATCCCAAGCCCGAAGGCCACGACTGCCCCGCCTGCAAGGCGAAAATGTCCCGCGGCGGGCTGGTGAACCCGCTGCTGCTGGTGGATAAATGCCAGGTCTGCGAGGGCGTCTGGCTGGACGCGCGCGAACTGGCCCTCGTGAAGAAACTGCTCGGCCTTGCCGGCGGCGAGTCCTCGGTGAAGGTGGACAGACCCGCTCCGGCCCCGGCCGCGCCGCAGGGGAAGGACGCGAAGCTCATCCTGGTAAAAATGGTCGCCGCCGTCTGCGCGCTCGCCGGCCTTGCCGGCGTGAGCTACCAGATGTACCTTTATTTCAGCCCCGCGGAGGCCGTGTCCCGCGCGCCGTCCATAGGCATGAGCGTGCTCAGCGTGTTGCTTTTCGCCGGCGGAATTTTAGCCCTGAACTGGGGCAAAGAGGACCGCTGGCGCTAGCCGGCGCTCCGCCCTAAATGACGAACCGCCGGGCTCTCCCGGCGGTTCTGTTTTGTGCGGACAAGTCCGGGAGCGGCGCCTAATTGATCCAGTCCTTCACGACGTGGCCGGAAACGGCGCTTATGGCCTCCCCCGATTCCACTCCGGCCATGCGGACGTTCAGCTCCAGTTTGTTCCCCGGCAATTCGGCCAGGGTGCCGATAACGATGAGGTCCGCGCCCAGCATGCTGCCGATCTTTTTGGCTGAAGCCTGGTCGATGGCCCCCGCGCTCTGCAGGCGCAATTCGCCCAGAACTTTCTGTATCTCCTTGCGCTCCACTACTTTAAGCCTCTTCGTCTTTATGAGCTCCGTGGTGACGCGCTCGGCGACTATGTTGCCGTCCGAGGAAACCCGGCCGTCGGCATAGGAAAAGCCCGCCACGGCTATGGTCTTGCCGCCGCCGTAGTAGTCCTTGAGCAGCGCGCCCACTATGGGGCCGTATTCGCCGGCGTTCCTGGCGGTGCCCGTGGTCAGCCCCAGCCGGGAGGAGATGGCCTCTTTGATAAGCCGGGCCACCACCGTGTGCCCGCGCCTCTCGGCTACCTGGAGCGGCGTTGAGCCCTCGTCGCCGTCCGACATGCTGTAGCGCCCGCTCACGCAGCGGGCCGGCCGCGGGTCCGGGTCGGCCCCGCGCTCCAGCAGCAGCTGCACCATGGTGTTCTTTCCATGGCAGGCCGCGTACATCAGCGGCGTGCCGTTGTTTGATTCATGCCCCATGGTATTCGTGGAAGCTTCGGCGTTGGGGTCGGCGCCGTGGTCCAGCAGGTACTTGGCTACATCCAGGCGGGAATAGATGACCGCCTGGTGCAGCGCCGTCTCGTTGGCGTAGAGGCTTGTGCGCTGGTTGGGGTCCGTGCCCGAGGCCAGCAGTGCCTGCACGCGCGCCAGGTCGCCCCGGCCGGCCGCATTGTAGATAGCCGGCGCCGCGCAGCCGCAGCCCAGTGCCGTCAGCAGAAGCAGTAAATATTTTTTCATCGGTCCTTCATCCTTGCCCCGGCGCTAAGAAAAGCGCGCCGGGTTTCCATATTATAAACAAATTCCGCCAAGGGAGGTGGCCGAAGGAGCCCGGGTTTTCCGCAATTAAAAAAGAAAGCCGCGCCCGTGCGCGGCTTTCTCTTTTCTGGCTTGGAGTTTAATTCTCGAAGCCGGGGTACATGGGGAAGCCGGCGCAGAGCTGCTTGACCTGCTCCTTGATCCCCTTCAGGGCCTTGTCGTCGGAGGCGTGGGTGATGGCCTCGTCGAGCAGGCCGGCCACGAGGGTGATCTGCTTCTCCTTCATGCCGCGGGTGGTGATGGCCGGGGTGCCCAGGCGGATGCCGCTGGTGACCATCGGCTTCTGCGGGTCGAAGGGGATGGTGTTCTTGTTCACCGTAATCCCGGCCTTGTCCAGCGCCTTCTCGGCGTCGAGGCCGGTGATGTTCTTGGCCCGCAGGTCCACGCTCATCAGGTGGCAGTCCGTGCCTCCGGAGACGATGCGGTAGCCGCGGCCCTGCAGCTCGCGGGCGAGCTTGCGGGCGTTCTTCAGGACCTGCGTCTGGTATTCCTTGAACTTCGGGCTCATCGCTTCCTTGAAGCAGATGGCCTTGCCGGCGATGGCGTGCATCAGCGGGCCGCCCTGGTTGCCGGGGAAGTTGGTGCGGTCTACGTTCTTGGCGTAGCAGCCTTTGGAGAGGATCAGGCCGCCGCGCGGGCCGCGCAGGGTCTTGTGGGTCGTGGTGGTGACGATGTCGGCGTATTCCACCGGCGACGGGTAGATGCCGGCGGCGATGAGGCCGGCGTAATGGGCGATGTCGGTCACGAGGAAAGCCTTCCAGGTGTCGGCGGCGCGCTTGATGCGGGCCCAGTCCCAGCGGCGGGAGTAGTTGGAGGCGCCGGCCATGATCAGCTTGGGGCGGTGCTTCTCTATGAGCTTCTCCATCTCCTCGTAGTCTATCAGCTCGGTCTCCTGGCTGACGTTCATGGTGATGATCTTGAAGTAGCGGCCGGAGAAGTTTAAGGGGTGGCCGTGGGAGAGGTGGCCGCCGTGGGAGAGGTTGAGGCCCATCACGGTGTCGCCGGGGTTGATGAGGGAAAGATAGGCGGCGATGTTGGCCTGGGTGCCGGAATGGGGCTGCACATTGGCGTGCTCGGCGCCGAAGAGCTTCTTGGCGCGGTCGATGGCCAGTTTCTCGGCCACGTCCACGTGCTCGCAACCGCCGTAGTAGCGCTTGCCGGGGTAGCCTTCGGCGTATTTATTGGTGAGGACGGAGCCCAGGGCCTCGAGCACGGCCTTGGAGGTGTAGTTCTCGGAGGCGATGAGTTCCAGGTTGTTCTGCTGGCGCAGCACTTCGCCGCGCACGGCCTGGTAAAGCTGAGGGTCGTTCTTCTTTATCTCGTCGTACATGTTGGTCTCCTTTGTTGCCGCTAAATCCAAATCTATTTTACTTCTTTTTCAGCTTTTCCAGCGCCGCCCTGACCGCGGTCTTGATCAGCTTGAAGATCTCGAAGTAGAAGAACTCGTCGCGGCCGTACGGGTCGGCGATGTCGTCGCCGCCGAAACCGGCGTATTCTATCAGCGTTTGCGTCTTCTTGGCCGCGCGCGGGTAGCGCTTTATTATCTCGGCCTTATGGGCCGCCGTCATGGCCAGCACCAGGTCGTGGCTTTTTATCAGCTTGCCGGTCAGCCTGACCGGGACATGCCTGAAGTCCTTCACGCCCTCTTTGGCCAGCAGGTCGGCCACGGCCTTGGGCTGGGGAATGCCCGCCTCGGCTTCGAGGCCGGCGGAGAAAAATTTGAATTTGAGTTCTTCGTCGGCCGCGATCTTGGCGGCGTAATAATGGGCCAGCACGGAGCGGCAGGTGTTGCCGGTGCAGACGAACAGGACCTTCTTCACGGCAGGTCTCCGGGCTGGCCGGGTTCGTCGTCGGCCTCGTCCTCGGCCGCTTCCGGCGGCCGCAGCAACAGCACGATCTCGCCCTTTACCTCGCCGGCGGCCTCTATCTTCGCTATGGTCTCGTCTATCAGCCCGCCGGTCCATTCCTCGTAGATCTTGCTGATCTCGCGGGCCACCAGGGCGGTCAGGCCCGGGCCGAACTCCTCCCGCGCCATGGCCAGGAACTTCTTGAGCCGGTACGGGGATTCGAACAGGATGACGGTCTTGTTGAGGGTGAACGCGGCGGCGAGGGCCTTGACTATCTTGCCGCGAGAGCGCGGCAGGAAGCCCAGGAAGACGAAAGAGTCGCAGGGCAGGCCGGAGCCGGCGGCGGCGGTTATCACGGCGGAGGGGCCGGGCAGGGCCGTCACCTTGATGCCGGTAGAGCGGGCCAGCGCGACCAGCTTGCGGCCGGGGTCGGAGATGCAGGGGGAGCCGCCGTCGGTGACCAGCGCGGCGCTTTTGCCGGAGCGCAGCCAGGCCATGGCGCCGGCCACGGAGCGCTCGTCGTGCTCGTTATAGCGGAACAGCTTCTTGGAAATGCCGAAATGGTTGAGCAGGTTCAGGGTGCGGCGCGTGTCCTCGCAGAACACCGCGTCGGCTTCCTTGAGCGCGTCCAGCGCGCGCAGGGTGATGTCCTTGAGGTTGCCTATCGGGGTGGGGACGATGAAGAGCACGGCTTATTTCTCGAATTCCGGCCAGCCGCCCTTCTCGAGTTTGAGGAAAGCCTTGACTACGTCGGGGTCGAACTGGCGGCCGGAGCCTTTTACCAGCTGGTCCTCGGCTATCTCGGTGCTGAGGGCCTTGCGGTATGGGCGGTCGCTGCGCATGGCGTCCCACGCGTCTATGGTGGCCACGATGCGCGCGCCGAGCGGGATCTCCTCGCCTTTGAGGCCCTCGGGGTAGCCCATGCCGTTGAACCACTCCTGGTGGTAGAGCACCATCTGCGAGACCGGGCCGAGGAAATGGATGGGGGAGAGGATCTGGTAGCCGATGGCCGGGTGCTTCTTTATTTCCTCGTATTCTTCGTCGGTGAGTTTGCCCGGCTTGGAGAGGATGGCCCCGTCGATGCCGATCTTGCCGATGTCGTGCAGCAGCGCGGCGTATTCGACGTAGCGGATCATCTGCGCCGGCATGCGCAGTTCTTCGGCGAGGCGGCGGGCCTTCTGGCGGGCGCGGCCGGCGTGGTCGCCGGTGTAGGAGTCCTTGGCGTCTATCACGCGCGCCAGGGTCTGC
>MGTZ01000027.1 GCA_001799715.1 Elusimicrobia bacterium GWB2_63_16
TTCGGTGGTTTTAAAGGGCAGACCGCCCACGTATATTCTCTTGCTCATTGTACTATCCTCCTAGCTATCTTTACCTGATCTCAACTCTCTCTGCGCTTTCCCAACTCTACTGCCAGTAGGATAGGCTTCGAAAAATCTTGAGCTCTCGGTTTAAACTACCCCGATATTATGACATTTAACCGGCCCCGGGTCAAGCGGCCGGGGGGCGCGGGCTAGATCTTTCCCCTCTGGATGAGCATGCGCGCCCTTATGGCCCCCTCGAGGGCGTCCAGGTTGGGCGGCTTGGCCGTATAGTCGAAAGCGCCCTTGGAGAGGCAGGCCCTGGCTATCTCCTCGTCCTCGTTGCCGCTGACCATCATAACTCCGGTATCGGGCAGCCGCTCGCTGAGCGTCTGCAAAACCTCCACCCCGTTCTTGCCCGGCATGAAGATGTCCAGCAGCGCTATATCCGGGCGCTGCTCGAGGGCGAGGCGCTCTGCGGCCAGGCCGTCCGTGGCCGTTATCACGGTGTAGCCGGCGCCGCGCAGGCAGCTGGAGAGCACCCCCAGCATGCTTTCGTCGTCGTCTGCTATCAGCACCAGGCCGGAGACGTTGCCGCGTACCGCGGCAGGGCGCGGCCGGGCCGCGGCAGCCGGCGCGGGCGAGGCCGACGGTTTCACCCCCAGCACCCGGTCTACTTCGGACAGCACGTTGGACAGGCCGTCGCCCTTGGAGAGAAAAGAGGCGGCGCCGTGCTTGAGGTATACGGCGGCTTCTTCGGGCGCGTCATAGCCGGTCAGCACTATGACAGGAACCGTAGTGGAGATCTTGCGTATCTCCTCGAAGACGCCCGAACCGCTGAGGAAAGGCAGGTTGCGGTCGAGGATGACCAGGTCGGGGATATCGGATTTGAAAACCTGTATACCGTTCGCCCCGTCGGCGGCGGTAACCACGTGGTGCCCGGCCCGCACCAGGAAAACGGTCAGCGCGTCCCGGACTATGCCGTCATCGTCGATCACGAGTATTTTAGCCATATATTTTCAAAATTATAGTATAAAGTAGCCCCCTCTGTTCGCCTGCCTCCGCGCGGCCTAGTCCCTGCGCCTGTCTTTAAGCCAGGCGCTGCCGCCCCCCGCGGGCCGCCCCTTCAGGTGCTTCTTTATCTCCGCGGTTATATCCGCCATCTTGGCATAATGCTCCAGGGTCCTGTTCTCATTGGTAGCTATAGCTATGGTCAGGGACATCAGCGGGTACTGTCTCTCATTGCCGGCCCTGTCCCTGGCCGCGATACCGCCTCGCACGCGGTCCTCGGGGCTGTACAGACCCGGGGCGGCCGCGTCGAATTTCAGCACTATCGAAGAGGCCACTTCCTCCGCCCTGGCCGGATCGCACATCAGCACGAAGTCGTCCCCGCCTATATGCCCCACGAATATATCCTCCCCGGCGAAACCGCTCTGCACCTCGGTCAGCACCCGCGCCGCCAGCCTTATGGCGCCGTCGCCGTTGAGGTAGCCGTAATTGTCGTTATAGGCCTTGAAGTTGTCTATGTCCAGATAGAAAAAGGCCAGCGGCCCGCCGGCCCGTATCCTGGAGAAAGCCTCGTCCTCTATGGCGGGACCGCCGGGCAGGAAGGTCAGCGGGTTGGCGGAGAGCATGCGGCGGGCCCTGCGCAGCGCGCCCTCTATCCTGGCTGTCAGTTCCGAAGCGTCGAAAGGCTTGGCCACGAAATCGTCCGCCCCCAGGTTGAATTCAGCCGCCTGTTCCTCCGGACCGCTGTCGCCGCTGATGATTATCACCGGGACAAAGGCCGTGCAGGGATTGCGGCGCAGCTCCGCCAGCAGCTCGCGCCCGCCCATCCTGGGCATATTGAGGTCCAGCACTATGACATCCGGCGTCCCCGCGGAGATCTTCTCCAGGGCGGACACCCCGTCCTCCGCCGTGGTCACTTCCCACCCCCGGCCCTCGAAAAGGCGGGTTATCAGGCCGTGAAAGGCCTTGTCGTCGTCGGCCAGGAGCAGTTTATTTTTCATAATTCCCCCGTTACTTGATGCCGCAGCGGTCTATCACGCCGCTCTCCCGCCCCATGAATTCTTCCAGTTTGGCGGCCTGGCCGTCAGAGAGGCCCGGCGCCTCCTCCTCCCCGTAATACCTGGTAAGCAGGTCGTAGAATTTCTGTTTCAGCTGCGGGTCGCGTATCTCGCTGCCGGGGTTGCGCGTCAGGCTGCCCATCACGAAGCCACGCTCCTTCATCTTGGCCGCCCAGTAGCGGGCCTTCAGTTCCGCCGCGCCGGCGTTCACCCTGTCCATTTCCCTGAACGCGGCGGAGCAGTTGAAGCCGCCGTCCGCGGGAGCGTCCCTGAATGGGTCTTTTACCGCGGCCACGGTCGGTGCGGACCCCCAGTCCATATCCGGCACCGGGGGCAGTTCGGAGAAGCGCACCCTGGATACGGCCTGCAGCGACGCCAACACCCTGCCGGTGGAGGCTTCCACCAGCCTGGCCATAACGGTTATCTTCTCCCCTTCCTTAAATACGGTTCCCTTGACCAGGGCCTGGGGCCGGGTCCTGGCCGGCAGACGCGCCAGCCAGCCCTCCCTGCCGCCGGCCGCCGCTTCCAGCACGGCCAGGTCCAGGAACTGTATGCCGGTCCCGGCGGCCAGGCCGGCGGCGGTCTTCTCCGTGGCGAAGCGCGCCTCCTCCTCCGCGGAGGCATTCGCGGAGGAGAAGGCGCCCATGGCCACGCGGGACAGGCCGTGGCCGACCGCGGCCTGGGCGAGGCCGGAGGCAAGTCCGGAGTAGTCGCCGGCGCCCTGCGCGGAGGCGCCGGACAGCAGCCCCGCCGTCAGCAGAGCCGCGCCGAAATTCAGGAAATTTTTTTTCAAGTTCATAGCTCCCCCTGGTTATAGTCTAGGGTAAGCCGCTGCTTGAAACTTCAGGATATGTTCAGGTTTTCTTCAGATCTTTAAGGCAGGCGCTGATGGCCGCCAGCAAGGCGTCTATGGCGTAAGGTTTGATCATGAACCGGCAGCCCAGCCGCTCTATGGCGTCCATAACAGGACCGGGCTGCACGTAGCCGCTGGCGAAAATGAAACGCGCGCCCGGGTTGAGCTCCCTCATCGCGGCCGCCATTTCCGTGGCTGTTCCGTCCTTAAGCACTACGTCGGCGAAGACCAGGTCGAAGGCCCCGCCCGCAGCCTTGAAGAGGGACAGCCCCTCCACGGCGCCGGCGGCGCCGGTTACGGTGTAGCCGGCCGCGGCTAGGGCCTTCGCGGCCATCCTGCGCAGGTCTTCGTCGTCCTCCACTATCAGTACGCTCGCCCCGTTGCCATGCGCCGCGGGAGCGGCCGGCGGGGATTCCGGGCGCGGGGCCGCCGGGGTTGCCGGGGTCAGCGCTCCGGCAGGCAGAAAAACCGAGAATTCAGAACCTTTGCCCTCGGAACTTTTTACTTCCAGCCAGCCGTTGTGCTGGCGGGTTATGCCGTAAACCGTGGAAAGCCCCAGGCCGGTGCCCTTGCCCTTCTCCTTGGTGCTGAAGAAGGGCTCGAAGATATGCTCCATTACCTGGGGGGACATGCCGGTGCCGGTATCGGCAACCCTTATCCGGATGAACAGCGTGCCTGCCGTTTCCGGGTTGGGGGAGCGTACCTCGTACGGCTCCCGCTTCACCGCCTCAGCCCTGACGCCGATGGTGCCGCCGCCGGGCATGGCGTCCCTGGCGTTGAGGAAAAGGTTGAGCAGCAGCTGGTCCATCTGCCCTGCGTCGGCCATCAGTTGCGGCAGGCCGGGCGCAACCTCCGTCTTCAGTTCTATATTCTCGCCGATGATGCGCTTGACCATGTTGCGCAGGTTCTCTATCAGCGCGTCCGGGCAGAGCGGTTCCTTGCGTATGGCCTGTTTGCGGCTGAAGGCCAGCAGCTGCTTGGTCAGCGCCGAAGCCTTGGCCACGGCCCGCCGTATCTCGCCGAGGTCCCCCCAGAGCGGATCCGTCTCGGAGAGTTTGCGCATGCCCAGCGTGGCGTAGCCCTCTATCGCGCCCAGGATATTGTTGAAATCGTGCGCTATGCCGCCGGCCAGGCGCCCTACGGCCTCCATCTTCTGCGCCTGCCTGAACTGCGTTTCCAGGGCGCGCTGCTCGGTGATATCCCGGAATATGCCCTGCAGGTAAAGCACCCGGCCGCCCGCGCCGCGCGGATAAAAAGCGCCCTGCACGGCCATCTCCTTGCCGGCGGCGGAAACGAACGCGGTCTCGAACTGCGCCGGAGGCTCACCGGCGGCCGCCGCGGCTACGCGCGCCGAGAATCTTTCCCGCTCGGCGGCGGGGACCAGCGCCTCCACCCTGAGCGCGGCCAGCTCGGCCGGCGCTCGGCCCGCCAGCGCCGTGAAGGCCGGGTTGCCGATGGTGATGGCGCCGTCCAGAGAGACCAGAAAGAGCAGGTCGGTGGAGCACTCGAAGAGTTCCCGGTAGCGCGCCTCGCTCTCCTCCGTATCCCGGCGCGCCCTGTCCAGTTTGAGCCGCTCCTGCCTCTCCGCAAGAGCCCGGATTATGGCCGTGGGCAGCCTGGAGAGCCTGTCCTTTATGACATAGTCGGTGGCGCCGGAGCGCAGCAGTTCCACGGCCTGCTCGTCGGGCAGCGTGCCGGTGACTATGATGAACGGCAGCCCCGGCGCCAGCCGGTTACGCAGCTCCAGCAGGTCCTCGGCGTCGAATTCTTTGAGAGCGAAATCCGAAAGAAAAATATCGAACCCCCCGCCTTTGAGCAGGCCCTCTATCTCCGCCAGGTCGGCGCTGACCGTGCATTCATGGGCCAGGCCTTGGCGTGTCAGCTCGTGCCGGGTCAGCTCGGCGTCCGAGGGCGTATCTTCCGCGTATAGTATTTTAACGTTATCAGCCATGATCCGTCCCTTAGTCTTTTCCGTTAGGCGATTATGCCGCCAAGTTCCCGCCACTTTCAGCCGCCGGCAGGGTAAAACAGAAATCAGCGCCGCCGCCTGGCCGGCCGGAACCGCGCACCTGCCCGCCGTGCCGGGCGGTTATGCGCTTGACCATCGACAGCCCGACGCCGTTGCCCGAAAACTCCTCGTCCGTATGCAACCGCTGGAAGATACAGAAAAGTTTAGCCGCGCGGGCCTGGTCGAAGCCGGCCCCGTTGTCGCTCACGCTGTATTCTACCATGCCGCCCCGCGCGGCCGCGCTGACGCGCACCGCCGGGGCCGGGGTGCGGGAAGTGAACTTCACGGCGTTGGAGAAGAGGTTCAGCCACAGCTGCCTGAGCATGGCCCCGTCCCCGCGGGCCGGCGGCAGGGCGCCGAGCTCGAAAGTGCCCGCCCAGCCCGGCGGGACTACCTCGTCCCAGGCCGCCAGCGCGAGCGCCCGCATGTCCGCCGTGCCCAGCGTCAATTCTTTGCGCGCCAGCCTGGCGAAAGAGAGCAGATCCTCTATCAGCTGCCCCATCTTTACCGTATTACCCCGTATCACTCCGGTCACCCTGCGGCCTTCAGCGTCCAGCCGGGAGCCGTAATCCTCCTCGAGTATGCGCGTAAAACCCTCTATCGCCCGCAGCGGGGCCCGCAGGTCGTGGGAAACCGAATAGGAGAAAGCCTCCAGTTCCTCGTTGGCCTCCTGCAGCTGCGCGGTGCGCGCCGCCACGCGCGCTTCCAGCGTGCGGTTGAGCTCGCGCAGGCGTTCCTCGGTGGCCTCGCGCACCCTGGTCTCGGCGCGCAGCAGGACATAGAAGAGGACGGCGCTGGCGGCGACGTAGGCCCAGCCCTTGTAGGTCTGCAGGGCGGCCTGCCGCGCCGGGTCGGAAACCGCGAGATAAAGGAACCTGTCGCTGAAAAGTATCCACAGCGCGCCGAAAGCCAGGTAGGCGGCCGTCACGCGCACCTCCGCCCGGGCCGCCAGCAGGGTTAAACGCTTTTTAAAAGGCTCCATTCCCCTCGCCCCTCTTGCTACTCGAATTTATAGCCGTGCCCGGTGACGCTCTGTATGCGCTCGCCCAGCTTGCCGCCCAGTTTCCGGCGCAGCGAGGAAACGTGGGTTTCCACCGTATGCGGCTTGTCGTAGGTGGCCATGTCGTAGCCCCACACCGTCTCCAGCAGGTACGGCACGCCGAGCACGCGGCCTTTTTTCTCCAGCAGCAGCGTCAGCAGGTCGAATTCCTTGCGCGTCAGCTGCACGGGCTTGCCTCCCACCTTGGCCGTCCGGCCCTCCGGGTCCAGTTCAAGGGCTTTCTCGCGCAGTACGGCGCTGCTCCGGCCGGCGCCGTAACGCCGCAGCACGGCGTTGATCTTGGCCGTGAGCACCTGGAAATCGAAAGGCTTGGCCAGGTAGTCGTCGGCGCCGCGGTCGTAGCCCTCCACTATATCCTCGTCGTCGGTGCGGTCCCCCGAGATGAGGATGACCGGCATATGCGCCGTCTCGGGAGAGGACTTGAGGACCCGGCACAGCGAGAAGCCGTCCAGCCCCGGCAGGTTGGCGTCCAGCACCGCCAGGTCCGGTTTGGAATCCTTCGCCATGATCAGCCCCTCGGAACCGTTGTCGGTGAAGATGACCCTGAAGTCATGGTTCTCCAGGTACTGGCGTATCACGTCCAGCATCTGGGGGTCGTCCTCCACTATCAGTATTTTAATGTTGCTCATTTCTCCTCCATATGTTGCCTTATTTGCGCGCCAGCCTTGAGAGCGTCTCGGCCAGGTCCTCGTAGCGGTACGGCTTGGGCAGCACCGCGTCGAAACCGAAAGACTTGAAGTCGGCCATCACCGGCTCGTCCGAATAGCCGCTGGAGACTATGATGACGGCTTCGGGGTGCCTCCGCCGCAGTTCGGCGCCGGCCTCCTTACCGCCCATGCCGCCGGGTATGGTCAGGTCCATGATGACGGCGGTGAAGGGCCGGCCGGCCGCCGCCTCGGCGTCGTAGCGTTTAAGGGTTTCGGCCCCGTCCTCGGTGACCTCGCACTCGTAACCGAGCTCGGAGATCATGCGCCTGGCCGCCCTTATCACTATCTCCTCGTCCTCCAGCATCAGTATACGGCCGGCCCCCTTCTCTATCTCTCGGTCCCGGGCCGTTTCAGGCTTGATATTCCTGCCGGTGGCCGGCAGCAGTACTTCGAACTGCGTGCCTTTCCCGGGCTCCGAGGAGGCTTCCACGTGGCCGCCGTGGTTCTTGACCACCGACCAGGTCATGGAAAGCCCCAGGCCGTGCCCCTGCGTCTTGGTGGTGAAATAAGGCTCGAAGACCCGCGCCAGGTAATCTTTGGGGATGCCTATGCCCGTATCCGCCACGGTAACGCGCACGTATTTTCCCGGCGGCAGCGCAGCGCCGCCCGCAGTGAGCTCGGTGTTCTCCGCCGCCAGCGTCAGCGTGCCGCCGGACGGCATGGCCTGCAGGGCGTTCACCAGCAGGTTGTTTATGGACTGCTTGATCTGCCCCTCGTCCCCCTCCACGCTCCAGAGCCCTTCGCTCAAGCGCAGGTCGTGCGCGGCCTTGGTGCCGCGGGTGGCAAGCGTGAAGATATCCGCGAGCGACTTTTCCATGGAGAACTCTTTCTTGACCGGCTTGCCGCCCTTTGAGAAAGCCAGCAGGTGGGTAGTGAGCAGCTGCGCGCTGCGCGCGGCTTCCAGGGTGTCGCGGATGATGTCGGCGTTCTCCCCGCCGCCGCTCCTGGCCGATAGCAGCGAGAGGTTGGCCATGATGCCGGTGAGCATGTTGTTGAAGTCGTGCGCTATGCCGCCGGCCAGCGCCCCGAGGGATTCCACGCGCTGCATGTTGGCCATCTCCGCCATCATGCGCTCAGCGCTCTTGCGCTCGGTGATATCGGAGGAGATGCCGCAGACGCCGTAAGTCTTGCCGGAGGCGTCCTTGAGCGGGAACTTTACCGAATAATAGTAGCACGAGGCGCCGCCCGGCCCGGGAACGGACTCCTCGAAGACCATGGCCTTGCCGGCCGCGAAGACCTGCTGGTCGTTGGCCCGGTGCTGGCGCGCGATCTCCAAGTCCATGAAAGCCTCGCGCGGCTTGCCGATCATGGCGGCCTGGTCCGCGCCGTGGGCCGCGGCCAGCGACTTATTGGCGATGATAAAGCGCCCCGCCCGGTCGAAGGCGTAGATGAAGGAGCTGCTGTTGTCCAGCACGTCCTGGAAGAGGCGGCGCTGCTTCTCCAGTTCGTCCGCGGCGTGCTTGCGCTCCGTCACGTCGTTGGCCACTGCCAGGAAGAAGCGCTCGTCCCCGTTCTCCACCAGCTGCAGGCGGAGTTCCACCGGGTATGTAGTGCCGTCCTTGCGGGAAAGCCTGGTCTCGAAGAGCAGCATATGCTGCTCCTTGCGCAGCAGCGGCGCCGCGGCCGACTTGAACGAAGCCTCAGTGAAGTCGCGCTTGAGCTCCCATGGCGTCAGCCGCTGCAGTTCCGCGGCCGTGTAGCCGAGGTTCTTGAACGCGCTCTGGTTCACGAAAATATAATGGAAATCCTGCGGGTCGAAGATGTAGACCTCGTCGAAACTGGCGCTGATAGCGTCGTTGAGCAGCCGCATGCGCTTGTTCTGCTCGCGGGTTTCCGTGATGTCCGTGAAGACGCAGTAAGTCTGCCTGAAGGAGCCGTCGGGGTTGTGCGCCACCTTGCCGCTGTAGTTCAGCAGCCTGCGGGAACCGTCCGCCCTGAGTATCTCCAGTTCCAGGTTCTCCTGCGTGCCCGCCCGCTTGAACTTTTCGAAGCTCTCGGCGAACACCCCTGCCTGCCCCGGCGCCAGGAAGTCCGTCATCGGCCGGCCTATCGCCTCTTCGCGGGTGAAGCCGAAAACCTTGCACCAGGTGTCGCTCACCGCCAGCAGCCGCCCCCGCTCGTCCATGGACTGGTAGCCGACGGGGGTCTTCTCGAACAGCTCCTGGAAACGGGTCTCGGATTCCTTCAACCGGGTGATGTCCGTCCAGGAGCCGGTCACCTCCCGGCCGCCGCCGGAGGCATTGAGCTGCGCGTGCACCCAGAAATACTCCCCGCCCTTCCTGCGAAAGCGAAAATCCTGCGTGACGCTGCCGCGCTCTAGAACCTGCCCCTGGCTGAGCATCGCCGCCGGCCGGTCGTCGGGGTGTATGTTCTCGCTCCACCAGCCAGGGGAGAACATCTCCTCCGGGGAATAGCCGGTGAGGGCCGCGGAATTGCCGCTGACCCAGTCCGGCGCCAGCGTCCCGTCGGCCGAGGCTTTGAGCGTGAACAGGATGATGGGCGTGACGTCCATTATATGCGCCAGCTGCGACGAGGTGCGCTCCAGCGCGGCCTGGGCCACGGCCCGCTTCTCCTCGGACGCTATCGCGTCGAGCGCCAGCGAGATGTCGGCCCTGATCTCGTCGAGCAGTTTCAGCTCGGCCCCGGAAAAGAACCCGGTCTCCTCCGAATATATGGTCAGAGCGCCGGCCAGGCGGCCGTTCTCCTCGAGCGGTATGGCGGCCGAAGACCTGTAGCCGCGCGCCAGCGCCTTCTCCCGCCAGGGGGCCAGGGTGGGATCGGTGGCGATGTCGGCGCAGGCCTGTATCCTGCCCAGGCGGGCGGCCCGGCCCGTAGGCCCGTTCGACTCCGGGGCACTGCCCGATACTTCTATCCTGAGCCCGTCCAGATAGCCGTCCACGGCCCCGGCCCAGCAATGGGGCAGGATGCGGCCCAGGTCCTGGTCCAGCAGGCCTATCCAGGCCATGCGCAGGCCGCCGTCGCCCACGGCCACCTCGCAGATCCTGCGGAACAGCGCCCCGCGGTCCCTGGTCTGGGTGGCCGCCAGGTTCATTTGGGCGAGGAAAGTGTAGAGGTGCAGGTTGCGGGCCGTGCTCTTCTGGGCCGCCTCCAGCTCGCTCAGCAGGGCTATCTTCTCCAGGGCCTTGGTCACCGCCGGCAGCAGGTTGTCCAGGAAATCACCGTTCTTGACTAGGTAGTCGCAGGCGCCGGCCTTCATGGCAGCCACCGCCACCGTCTCGTCGCCGCGGCCGGTCACCACCATGAAGGGCGGCATGGCCACGCCGCGGGCTTTCACCGTTTCCACGAATTCCAGCGCGTTGGTGCCTGGCAGCGAGTAATCCACCAGCATCAGTTGCGGCGTGCCGGCCAGCAGGGCGGCCATGGCGGCCTCGACGCTGTGGCATTTGGTTATCTCCAGCCCCAGCGGCTCCAGCCGCTGGGCTTCCAGCTCGCAGGTGCCCTTATCGTCTTCCAGCAGCAGCAGGCCGCCGCCGCTTTCTTTGGAACGCTCCATATCAGCCCCTCATTTCAGCTTGTCAACTTTCACAACCATCAGAAAAAGTCCGAGCCTCTTTATCACTTCGGCGAACTTGTCGAATTCCACCGGCTTGGTCAGGTAGCTGTTGCAGCCGTAGCTATAGCAGGCTTCAACTTCCTTGGGATCGTCTGTAGTCGTCAGCATTATCACCGGTATGGTCCTGAGCCGGGGATCGCCTTTGATGCGTCTGAGTATCTCGATGCCGTCCAGGCCGGGCATGCGGATATCCAGCAGCAGCAGGTATTCCCCGCCGTTCCTGAGCTCCGGCCCGGTAAGGTAAGCCCAGGCCTCGGCCCCGTCGCGGAAGCGCACTATGGGGTTCTTCACTCCCACACTCTCGAAGCGCTCCTCCACCAGCCGGGCATGCCCGTCGTCGTCCTCGGCCATCAGTATAGTAAGTTTCTCGCCCATACGTTCCCCCTTCTCTAAGCGAGCGGCAGTTCCACTACGAACACCGTGCCGCCCCCCGGCGCCGCGGCCACGCTTATACTGCCGCCGTTTCTCTCCGCTATGCGCCGGCACATGGGCAGGCCTATACCTTCCCCGTTCTTCCGGCCCGCGCGCGCCGGCTTGTAGAAGATGCTCCAGAGCTTCCCGTGCTCCGCTTCCGGTATGCCCGGCCCGTTGTCGGCCACCCGGTAAACGGCCTTGCCGGCTGCGGCCTCGCCGCTCACCTCTATCACGAGGCGCCGCTGCGGGTCCCTGTATTTTAATGCGTTATCCAGCAGGTTGCTGAAAAGCTGGCTGACGGAAACGGCGTCCGCCCGGCAGGGCGGGAGAGCGCCTACCTTAACTTCGGCGCAAGCCTGCTCCACCTGGAACCGCATCGTGTCCACTATGCGCCGCAGCACCGGCCCCATCTCCAGATTTTCAGGCTTCAGTTCCTGCCTGCCCATGCGCGAAACCTTGAGCAGGGCGCTCAGCAGCGCGTCCATCTTGGCCGAGCTCTCCAGGATAAAGCCCAGGGCCTCCGGAACCTTCTCGCCGTAAAGTCTCGCCGCCCGTTCCCCGTCCTCCGGTCCCAGGCCCGCCCCGGCCAGCACCTGCCGCATCTCGGCGAGGTAGCCCTGCAGGTTCTGGCTGAAGCCCTGGATGTTGACCAGCGGGCTGCGCAGGTCGTGAGTGGTGATATAGAGGAAATTCTCCATCTCGCTGTTCTTGGCGGCCAGCGCCTTGTTGAGCCCTTCCTTCTCCTGCTCCGCCTGCCGGCTCTGCGCCAGCGCCCGCGCCAGCTTTATCTTGCCATAGCTCAGCGTGGAGATCAGTTCCGAGAACCTGGTGTAGAAGCGCATGACCGTGTCCACCTGCTCCCTGGTGAAGCGCGGCAGCCGCTCATAGGCCGCCACGTACGCCTCCTCGTCGAAGCCGTAGCGCCGCGCCTGCTCCCTGAACAGTTCGGGGTTATAAGGCTCGTCGGTATACAGGAACTGCCCCAGGAAAAGGTTCCCGAGGTGCCTGCCTCCCACTACTATCGGCGTCGCGATGTCCCGCAGGTTGTTCTTGCACAGGTACGACTTGCATTTGCCGCGCTCCACTCCGTCAGAGAGGATGGTATCGCTCTCCACGCAGTTGCGCGCGGTTTCGGGATTGACACGGTGGAACCTGGTGCAGATCTCCTGCCAGCCCGTCCCCACCAGCACCTTGCCCTTCATGTCTATGATGCCTATGCCTATCTTCGTCAGGCCGTAGAACTCGTCCATTATGGCCTGCAGTTCCGGCACGTCCAGGATGTCCCCCAGCTCCAGCGTCCCCGGTTCCCCTTCCGGGGAGAGCAGCGCCTGAAGCTTGGAGCGCACGGCGGCCTCGCTCTTGATCAAGGCCTCCTCGGCCATCCGGCGCTCGGTGATGTCCTGCACGGTGCCCACGGACCGCAGCGGCTTGCCGTCCGCGCCGTAGAAGGTCTCGCAGAACTCGCTGACGTACTTCACCCGGCCGTCCTTCATCAACAGGCGGTGCACTATACTGTAGGGGGTCCTGTTCTTCAGCGACTCGGTATAGGCTTTATTGACCGCGGCCCTGTCCTCCGGGTGTATCCCGTCCAGGAAAGCCTCATAAGAAGCTTCGAATTTATCCCTGTCTATCTCGAAGATGCGGAAGATCTCTTCCGACCATTCCAGCTTGTTGGAGAGCAGGTCCAGCGTCCAGTTGCCGAGGCGGGCGAGCCGCTGCGCTTCTTTCAGGTCCCTCTCGCTCTTGCGC
>MGTZ01000028.1 GCA_001799715.1 Elusimicrobia bacterium GWB2_63_16
CCTATAGACTGGATACTAATTTCGATCGGCCTGATTTCAGCGGGCATAGTCTGGGCCACGCGCCGCATTTTTTCCTCCTCCGGTCCCGCCCCTGTCACAAGAGCCGGACGGATAGGCTACGGCCTTGCCGCCCTGCTTTTGCCCGCGCTCGGCGCGGCAGCGGTCAATATAGACCAGATGCAGGGATCCGGCAATGCTTATGCCGATGAATTGTCCGGCAACGGCATCATGACTTTCGCCGCCGCGTTCAGGCGCAATGAACTCGATTACGACAAGTTCTACAAGACCATGCCGCAGGAGCTGGCCGATGCCACGCTCAACCCGATGGCGGTCAAAAGGTCCCCGTTATCGGCCGCCCTGAAATCGGACATGAATGACGAGGCCGACGACCCCTCGCCCTTCAGGAAGCCGCCGCGCAATGTCGTGCTGATCACGGTGGAGAGCCTATCCGCGTCCTTTCTTGGCGCCTACGGCTCCACGCAGGGACTCACGCCGAACCTCGACCGGCTGGCCAGAGAGGGTCTGAAATTCGAGCGGGTATTCGCGACAGGGACCAGGACCGTACGCGGGCTTGAAGCGCTCTCTCTCGGAACCCCGCCGGTGCCGGGACAGGCTATAGTCCGGCGTCCCGCCAACGATCACCTTTCCACCGTCGGCCAGATCCTCAGCCGCCAGGGCTTCTACACTGCTTTTATTTACGGCGGCTACGGCTATTTCGACAACATGAACGCCTATTTCAGGGGCAACGATTCGGAGATAACGGACCAGCGCGATTTTCCTGCGGAGTCGGTGATCTTCAAGAATATCTGGGGCGTAGCGGATGAGGTTCTCTACGACAACGCGCTGGCGGTGATCGACAGGAATGTCGGGAAAAAGCCGGTTTTCGCCCATCTGATGAGCACCTCCAACCACCGCCCGTACACCTATCCGGACGGGCGCATCGATATTCCCTCGCCGGGCGGCAGGGCCGGCGCGGTAAAATACAGCGATTACGCTATCGGCAGATTCATTAACGCCGCGAAGAAGAAGCCCTGGTTCAAGGATACGCTGTTCGTGATCGTGGCCGACCACTGCGCCTCGGCGGCGGGCAAAACCAGGCTTCCCGTGGGAAAATACCGCATACCGCTTATTTTCTACGCACCGGCGCTGCTTGAGCCGGGAACCTATTCCCAGATAGTCAGCCAGATAGACCTGGCGCCGACTCTGATAGAAATTCTGGGAAAGAAGGGCGATGACCACTTTTTCGGCCGCGCGTTCTTCGAGAAGGGGGAAAACCCGGAGCGGGCCTTCATCAGCAACTACCAGGAACTCGGCTACCTGCGCAACGGCCTGCTGACCGTACTCGAGCCGAACCGGAGAGTTGAAAGTTTCCGTATCGACCCGATATCCTACGAGGCGACTCCGGCGGAGGTCGACCCGCGGCTGTTGCGCGAGGCGATAGCTTATTACCAGACCGCCGCAAGGGCTTTTAAAAGGGGCGCGCTCAGGGTTTCCGCCCCGTAGGAACGCCGTCCCGGCACTTTTCCCGTTACCGCTTTAAAGGAACTTCAGCAGCGCCCAGTCGTAGACGTAGAGGAGGGGGAAGAAGGCAAGCGTGGAGAACAGGATGGTCTGTCCCACCAGGTCCTCGTCGAAATCGAATTCCCTGGCCACCACGTAGCTCATCACCGCCACCGGCATAGCCGTCTCGATGAAAGAGACCCGCGACACCAGCCCCGAGAAACCGAAGGCCTTGGCCGCCAGCAGATAGCACAGCGGCAGCAGCAGCAGCTTCAGGCCGCTGACCAGCGCTATGCGAGGCAGGTTGTGGGCTATACGCTTGCCGTAAAGCCCCACGCCCAGAGTGAACAGCGACAGCGGCAGGGTGGTCTTGCCCAGGTCGGCCAGCACGCCGTGCAGCAGCGCCGGCAGGCGCAGGCCGAAGCCGGCTATCAGCAGGCCCGCCACCGAAGCCCACAGCACCACGCTGCGCCCTATCAGCCGCGCGAAGCGCGCCGGCGGGCAGTCCCGCTCGCAGACCAGCGTCATCAGCAGGAAGCCGAAAGTGAAGATGAAAACGTTGTGCACCGACGAGACGATGGCCGCGTAGCCGATAGCCCCGCCGCCCAGCCGCATATCCGCCACCGGGAAGCCCAAATAAACCGTATTGCCCAGCACCGAAACGATGATCAGCAGCCGGGCGAGGCGCCAGTCGACCTTGCCCGCCTTCCACAGGACCCAGGCCGCGGCCATCACCGCCGCCAGCGGCAGCGTATTGACCGCCAGGAAGCGCCAGCCCAGCCCCGAGAGGGGGGTATCGGCGATCTTTACGATGATGAGCGCCGGCAGCGCCAGGTAATAGAGGTACTGGTTAAAAGCCTTCTCGGAGCCTTCACCGACGATGTCGAAGCGGCGGAACAGCCAGCCGGCGGCCAGCACCAGCGCGAGATTGGCGATTATCGGCGTCATCTGAAGAAGAGCAGCACGATCACCTGCGCCGAGATGACGCGCAGTATCATCACCAGCGGGTACACCGTGGCGTAGCTCATGGCCGACAGATTGGACGGGCTCAGGGAGTTGGCGAAGGCCAGCGCGGGCGGATCCGTCATGGAGCCGGCCAGCGCGCCGCACAGCGACATGTAGTTGAGCTTCAGCCGCAGCTTGGCCAGCACGCCCAGCACCAGGATAGGCAGTACGGTGATCAGGAAGGAGAACAGCACGATGTAGGCGCCCCGGCCGTGCAGCAGCGTCTCGAAGAAACGCCCGCCGGCCTTCAGGCCCACGCAGGCCAGGAACAGTACTATGCCCAGCTCGCGCAGCATCAAATTGCCGGCCGGGGGGAGGTACCAGTTCAGCGGGCCGATATGCTGAATGTAGCTCAGCAGGATGGCCATGATCAGCGGGCCGCCGGCCATGCCCAGCTTCACCGGGGCCTCCAGGCCGGGCAGGGAGATCGGTATGGAGCCCAGCACCACTCCGGCCGCTATGCCGATGAAGGCCGGGATCAGCTGCGGGTGGTTGAGGTCCTTGGGCGAGTTGCCCAGCTTGGCCGCGGCCTTGGCCACCGCCGCCTCCTCACCCACTATCACCAAATTGTCGGCGAACTGCAGCCTGTAGGAATCCGAGACCAGGAACTCCACGTCGGCGCGGGCCACCCGGGTGGCCACCACGTCGTACTGCGCCTCCAGGCCGAGCTCGTCGAGCGTCTTGCCTATCACTTCCTTATGCGTGACGATCACGCGCGAATGCAGGATGCGGCTGGGCAGCTTCTTCAGGTCCGTGCCGCTGCGGGAGCCGACCACCAGAATAAATTTCCTTATGCTCTCCTCCAGGCCTACCGCCAGCAACACGTCGCCGGCGCGCAGCACCGTGTCGTCGTGCGCCACGCCGAGCTGGCCGGCATGGTAGACGCGGGAGATCACCACGCCCAGCTCGTCGATGGCGGGGATGTCCTTGATCTTCAGGCCGTCGAGGTTCTTGTTCTCCACCGTGACGCTGGCGTTGGTCAGGGCGGCTGCGGCCTTGTCGGCGTGCACGTCCAGCATGTCGGCCTCGGCCTGGGCCTTGAACAGGCGCCTGATCAGTATCATGGTGAGGATGATGCCCATGATCGCGCCGGGATAGGCCAGGGCGTAGCCCACCGAGGCGGCGTTGGCGGCCTCCGGGTTGACGGCGGCCAGCGCCTGCTGCGCGGCGGCCAGGGAGGGGGTATTGGTAACCGCGCCGGCGTACATGCCGACGGCGGTGGGGATGTCGAAGCCGGCCAGTCGCGCCACGGCCAGGGTGACGGCTATGCCGCCCAGCACCACGCCGGCGGCCAGCAGGTTGAGCTGCAGGCCCTGTTTCTTGAACGACGAGAAGAAACCGGGCCCCACCTGCGTGCCGATGGAATAGACGAAGAGGATCAGGCCGAAGTCGCGCAGGAACTCCAGCGTGACGTGGTCTATGGACAGGCCGACGTGGCCGGCCAGGATGCCGGAGAACAGCACGCCGGCTATGCCGAGGTTGATGCCGGCCGCCTTGATGTTGCCGAGGGCCAGGCCCGCCGCCGCCACCACCATGATGACGAACACCGACCAGGCCACGGACTCGGGGGAGAAAAGCAGGGAGAGGAGGTCCATATATAAATTTTATCAAAATAGGGGGCGGGCCGGCGGACTCCGCTTTTTAGCGGCGCCGCAATTTACTATTATTAGAAGATACTCGGAACACGGAGAAAGCAATGATCGCAAAAGCGGAGAACCGCAGCCCCTGGGCCTACGTGCCCACCACTTATTTCGCCGAAGGCCTGCCGTACATGATAGTCAACTCGCTGGCCGTCATCATCTACAAGAAGATGGGCGTGTCCAACACGCTGATAGCCTTCTGGACCAGCTGGCTGTACCTGCCGTGGGTCATAAAGATGCTGTGGGGCCCGCTGATAGACATGTACTCCACCAAGCGCAACTGGATAGCCTGGACCCAGGCCCTGATGTGCGGCGCCATAGCCTGCGCGGCGCTCTCGTTAAAAACCCCGTTCTTCCTCTATGTCTCCATGGTCTGCTTCATGGGCGTGGCCTTCCTGTCGGCCACCCACGACATAGCCGTGGACGGCTTCTACATGATCTCGATGGACGACAAGAAACAGGCGTTCTTCGTCGGCATCCGGGCCTTCTGCTACCGCCTGGCCATGCTGTTCAGCTCGGGCGTGCTGGTGATGCTGGCCGGCCGCATAGAGACCCGCACAGGCAATATCCAGGACAGCTGGACCCAGGTGCTGCTGCTGGCCGCGGCCATCATGGGCCTGCTCTTCGTCTACCACCGGGTGTTCCTGCCCTATCCCGCAGTAGACAAGCCCGACGAGGCCAAAGCCAGCCAACTGGCCGAGTTCGGCGAGATCTTCAGGGCCTACTTCAAGCTGGAGAACGTCGGCATAGGCCTGGCCTTCATCCTGACCTACCGCTTCGGCGAGGCGATGCTGCTCAAGCTGACGGCGCCCTTCCTGCTGGACACCGCCGAGGCCGGCGGCATGGCGCTGACCACCTCGCAGGTGGGCGTGGCCTACGGCACCATAGGCCTGGCCTCACTGATAGTGGGCGGCCTGCTGGGCGGCTGGATCATTTCCAAGTTCGGCCTGCGCCGCACCATCTGGCCGCTGGCCTTGATGCTCAACGCCCCCGACCTGGTCTACGTCTACATGTCCTACAACCAAGGGCTGCCGACGGACTTCATCTACACGCTGGTGGCGGTAGAGCAGTTCGGCTACGGCCTGGGCACCACGGCCTTCATGTTCTACATGATACAGCTGACCGGGGAGAAGTACAAGACGGCCCATTTCGCCATCTCCACGGGGATCATGGCGCTCGGCATGATGGTGCCCGGCTTCGTCAGCGGCAAGCTGCAGGCCGTGCTGGGCTACCCGGAGTTCTTCATAGCGGTCTGCGTGGCCACCATCCCCGGCATGCTGCTCATCCCCTTCCTGAAGATCAAGGACGCTCAAAAGACGGCCTAGACTGCGGGGGGACATAAAAAAACAGCCCGCCTTGCAGCGGGCTGTTCTTTTTTTACGGCTTGGTCAGGCGACCGCTATGCACTGCACGGGGCAGTTAGCGGCGGCGGTCTTGGCGGCGTCTTCCTTGCCGGCGGGGACGTCACCCTTCACGATGGCCTTGTCGGCGTTCATTTCGAAAACCTCGGGGCAATCATTGGCGCAGAGTCCGCAGCCGATGCAGGCAGCCTGGTCTACAGTAGCTTTCATGTTATACCTCCGTGTATTTACCGAAAATCCGTCAAACAAATTATACTAAAAGCGGGGGTTATTCGCTTATGCGTTTCTCGCTGGCCTTGTCGAACACGTGCATGTTCTTGTAATTGAAGCAGACCGTGACGGCGCTGCCGGGGCTGCGGTCGAAGAAGGCCTCGACGGTGGCCTGCAGGCGGGTTTCGCCCACCTTGATATAGAGGTTCTCGCGGTGGCCCAGCAGTTCGCAGACCTCCAGCACGCCGTCCACCTTGTCGGAGCAGCCTTCGGCGGTGCGGCCCACCAGCACGTCGTCGGGGCGTACGCCCACGGACACCTCGCGGCCGTCATGCTTCTTCGGGTCGTGCACCAGGTAAGGGGGTATAGTGAGCTTGATGTCGCCGCTAGTGAACCGCAGGTGCTCGCCCTCGAGCCTGAGCTTGCCGTGCATGAAGTTCATGGTGGGGCTGCCGATGAAGCCGGCCACGAAGAGGTTTGCCGGCTTGCGGTACACCTCGATGGGAGAACCCACCTGCTGCACGATGCCCTTGTTCATGATGACGATGCGGCCGGCCAGCGTCATGGCCTCCACCTGGTCGTGCGTGACGTAGAGGATGGTGGCGTTGAGGCGCTGGTAGAGCTTGGCGATCTCCACGCGCATCTCCTCGCGCAGCTTGGCGTCGAGGTTGGAAAGGGGCTCGTCGAACAGGAACACCTTGGGCTTGCGCACGATGGCGCGGCCGATGGCCACGCGCTGGCGCTGGCCGCCGGAGAGCTGCTTGGGCATGCGCTTGAGGAAGCTCTTGAGCTGCAGGATGCTGGCGGCCTCGTCCACGCGGGCGTCGATCTCCGCCTTAGGCGTCTTGCGCAGGCGCAGCGCGAAGCTCATGTTCTCCTCCACCGTCATGTGGGGGTAGAGCGCGTAGTCCTGGAACACCATGGCGATCTGGCGCTTGGAAGGATGCAGTTCGTTGACGCGCAGGCCGTCTATCTGGATCTCGCCGCCCGAGATCTCCTCCAGGCCGGCGAGCATGCGCAGCAGCGTGGTCTTGCCGCAGCCGGAGGGGCCGACGATCACCACGAACTCGTGGTCCTTGATGTCCACGTCGACGCCGTTGAGCACGACGTTGTCGCCGAATTTTTTAACTATGCCCGAGAATTGAACGGTAGCCATATTTATCCTTTCACGCTGCCGAGCGTCAGACCGGAGATGAGCCACTTGGAGGAATACAGGAAAACGGCGAGCACGGGGATGGTCACCAGCATGGAGCCGGCGGCGAACATGCCCCACTGGGTGATGTACTGGCCCTGCAGCTCGAAGAGGCCGAGCGTCCAGGTGTACTGCTTGCTGCTGAACAGCACCACGCGGGCGACGAGGTATTCGTTCCAGGCGGTGGTGAAATTGAACAGGAAAGCGATGCTCAGCGCCGGCGTGGACAGCGGCAGGATGATGCGCCAGAAGGCGCCCACCTGGCTGGTGCCGTCCACGAGGGCGGCTTCCTCGAGCGAGCGGGGGATGGTATCGTAGTAGCCTTTAAGGATCCAGATACTGAACGGCAGCGACGAGACCGAGTAGGCGATGATCATGCCGAGATAAGTGTTCATCAGCTTGAGCTTCATGATCATCAGGAACAGCGGCAGGATCAGCATGCCGGCGGGGATCATCTGGCTCGACAGCAGCAGGATCAGGCCGGCCTTCTTGCCGGGGAACCTGAAGCGCGAGAAGGCGTAGGCCGCCGTGGAGGCCAGCGACACGCCGATAAAGGAGGTGGCCAGCGTGATCAGGAGCGAGTTCCACAGCCAGCGCAGGAACATGGTATCCTTGAGCAGGCTGGCGTAGGCCACGAAGGTGGCGTTGTCCGGGATCAGCGACAGGTCGGTGGAGAACAGTTTGTCGCCGGGGCGCAGCGAGACGGAGAAGATGCGCAGCAGCGGGTAGATGCAGACCAGGGCCGCCGTCACCACGACGAGGTGTATCAGCAGATACTTGAAGAATTTGCGGCGCTGTATGGGGTCCCTCATTACCGCGGCGGCGTCCTCGCGCAGGGCCGAGAAGAATTTCTTTATCCGGTGCATCAGCGCTCCTCCTTGGCCGCGTCGAAACCGTGCAGGTAGGTGACCGAGATGAAGAACAGCAGCGCGAACACCACTATGGCGAAGGCCGCGGAATAGCTGTAGCGGTTATACGTGAAGGCCGCCTTGTAGAGCGCCGAGACGAGGATGTCGGCCTGCTCGGTGCCGCCGGCCTGGCCGGTGACCAGGTAGATCACGTTGATATTGTTGAAGGTCCACACCGTGCCCAGCGTGACCGCCGGCATCAGCACCGGCTTGATCAGCGGCAGGGTGATGAAGCGCAGCTTCTGGAAGTACGAGGCGCCGTCTATGTCGGCCGCGTCGTAATAGGAGGAGGAGATGCTCTGCAGGCCGCCCAGGATGACGACCATCATGAACGGGATGCCCAGCCAGACGTTGATGATGGTGCAGGTGAGCAGCGGATAGTCGCTGAGCCACTGCACCGGCGCCACGCCCAGCGAGGCCAGGAAGGGGAACACCTCGAGCAGCTTGGAGATGACGATGTTGACGAAGCCGTTCTGGGAATGGAACTCGCCGCGCATGGCGAGCACCGCCACTACCTGCGGCATGGCCCACGGCACCACCAGCAGCGTGCGGTAGAAGCCCTTGAAGCGGATGGCGTTATTGAGCAGCAGCGCCAGCGCGAAACCGCCGGCCACGTGGAAAAAGACGTTTGTGAACGTCCACACCAGCGTACGCAGCAGCAGCGCCCAGAACGTGACCTCGGAAAGCGGCGAGGTGGTGAACACGTCGAAGTACTGGCGCAGCCCCACGAAGGGAAGGGTGCCGGTGTTCTTCCACGACATGATCGTGGTGAGCTTGAGGTCGTGAAAGGAGAGATAGACTTCGAAGACGAAGGGATAGACCAGCAGCAGCGCCAGGCCCACGAAGGCCGGGGCCAGCAGCAGGTACGGCACGGTATGGCGGCCCTTGACCGCGTAGCGGAAAGCGGCCGCTATCAGCGCTTCGGCGGCCAGGAAGTAGAACCACAGGCGGAACTGGTAGCCGCCCAGCACGGCGCCGGCGGCCACTACGGCGGCGGCGGGAAAAGCCGCGAGGGCCACCGGCAGGAACCAGGGCTTATCGTGGCATTTGAAGTGGTAGTAGAAGTAGCCTTCCAGCGCGGCCACGCCCAGGGCGATGAGCACTATGAACCCGGCCACCTCGTAGATAGATCTTAGGATTTCCATGCCTTACCTGTTCATCTCGGCTATCTTCTTGTCCGTGTTCTCCTGCATGCGGCGCACGGCGGTATCTACGTCCAGCTTCTTCGTGGCGGCCAGGCCCAGGTAGTTGCGGGCCGAGTCCCAGACCGCGCGCATCTCCGTGACCATGGGCATCGGGCGCCCCTTGAGGATCTGGTCGAGCGAGACGCGGGAGACCTCGTCGGAGGTGATCTCGGGCGCGTTGCCGGCCTCTTTCAGCGCGGGCAGGCGGGTCAGTTCGCGGTACTGGCGGACCTGGTTCTCCTTCGAGGTGTAAAATTCTATCAGGCGCTTGAGCAGCGCTATCTTTTCCGGCTTTACGCCGGTGCTGAGCATGAAGTACTTGCCGCTCACCATCGGTGAGGGCCAGCGGCCCGTCCTGGAAAGTTTGGGGATCACCGTGATCCCGAAATCCTTCCCGAAATGCTTCTGGTAGCCGGAGATGGCCCAGTCGCCGTTTATAATAAAGGCGGCCTTGCCCTCTTTGAAGAGGGAATCCATGCAGTTGTAGTCGCATTCCATCGGCACATATTTTTTGTCGTACTTCAGTTCCAGGTAGAAGTTGACCGTGTCGCGCATCGGCTGCGTATCCAGCATGGGCTTCTTGCCCTCCATCGGCCAGCCGCCGAAGGCGCCCAGCCAGGGCATCATCCAGAACGGCTCGCCCGTGTCGAAGGCGAGGCAGCGGTCGAGCTTGTGTTTTTTTGCGTCGCCGTCGCAGAAGGAGAATAGTTCGTCGGTGGTCTTCGGGGCCGATTTAACGAATTTCTTGTTGTAGAACATTATCAGGTGGTTGCCGTTAGATACGGGCACGCCCCAGACATGCCCCTCCAGCGAGATGGCCTCCACCACGGGGGCGTTGAATCTGCCGAAATCGAACATCCCTTCCAGCGGGACGATGAAACCGGAAACGGCGTAGAGGCCGGCGGTGTCCGAGGGGCCGAGCAGGAGGTCCGGGGGGACGCCGGCGAGCGACGCGGCCTGGAACTGCTGGCGCAAGTCCTCGGGCTGGTAATGCGTGCGCACTATCTCCACGCCGGCGTTCTCGGGAAGTTTCTTGAAAGCTTCGAAAACGGAATCTATATACGGGGCAACCTGGGCGTCTTCCTGTTCCCAGACCACGATGGTTCTGGAATCGTCGGCGACGGGGCGGGCGCAGGCGGCCAGGGCCGCCGTCAGTACCGCGAGTAGTATCGTTTTCTTCACCCCTGCCCCCTTTCGCTAGCTTTTAGAGATATTGGTTATCGCGGCCAGCAGGGCCACGAGCACGGAGAGTTTAAGCGCGGTCCACCAGGAGATCACGCCGGCCACGGCCCCGGAAGCCACCGCGCCCGGGAAAAGGGCCGGGATGGTCCACATCCAGAACCACTTGATAAGGAAGATGCCCAGCACAAAAATGCCGCCCATCCACAGCACGATGGCGGGCAGTCCGAGGGTGATTATCTTCCCGAATTTCATATATAGGCGGTACCGAAGCTCTGGATTTATTAAACTATAATAATAGGAGCGAGGCAATATGAAAGGCAACAGGACCAACGAGAAGCTTTACTGGAGCAGCCGGGCTGACAATTACCCGACCCCTTTCGACCGGCTCACGGCCGCCAAGACCCGGCGCATGCTGGCGCTGCTGGCTCGCCTGGGCGCCGATTTCAGCGGCAAGCGCCTGCTGGACATAGGCTGCGGCACCGGCGTGTACGCCCTGCCGCTGGCCGGCCGGGCCAGGGAGGTGCTGGGGGTGGACTCCTCCGCCGCCATGCTGCGGGTGTACCGCCGGGTGCGGCGGGAACACGGCATAGCGAACGCGCCCTGCGTACTGGCCGAATGGGGCCGGCTGCCGGCCGGGCGCGTGCGGGGGCGCTTCGACATAGCCCTGGCCTCCATGACGGCCGCCGTTAAGACCCGCGCGGACATACTGAAGATGGAGGCCGCCGCGCCGCTGCGGGTTTTCATCGGCTGGGCGGGGGTACGGCGCAACGCGCTGCTCGAGCGGGTCTACGCCGACCACGGCGTAGAGTACCGCGCACCGGAAGGGGCGGAGCGGGCGCTTAAAATACTGGCCGCGCTGGGGCGCGCCCCGCGCACCGTGTACCTGCGCGACAGCTGGGCCAAGGCGGCCTCCGTGCCGGAGACGCTGCGTGAGATCGCCGTCAGCATGCGCGTCAACGGCGCCAGGTTCGACGAGGAGCGCACCCGCGCCCTGCTGAAGCAGTTCACGCGGGGCGGCAAGGTGCGGCAGCTTACCCGCGCCCGCAAGGCCGTGATAATCTGGTGACCTCTCAGGGGACCGCCCCGGAAATAAAGAAGGCCGCGCTAGCGCGGCCTTCTTCTTTTAAGGGCTGGAGCCTAGACCTTGGCTTCCGACGGGGCCTTCACGGCCACCTTCGCCAGCGCGGGCTTCTTGACGCACTGCTTGGCGAACGCGTCGTCGCGCAGGTGGTTGCGGTAGCCCGGGTGCTGGAACGTGTAGTCGAAGCGGGTATGGATGTCGTAAGTGCCGTTCATCAGGCCCACCACGTCCTCCACGAACACGCGCTCCTCGTCGGTGGGGATCACGAACACCTTCACCTTGGAGGTCTTGCAGGAGATCTCGGTCTCCGAGTTGCGGGTCTTGGAGATGTCGTTCTTCTCCTTGTCGAGCTTGATGCCCATGAATTCCAGGCCGGTCAGCGCGGCTTCGCGGGTGATGGGGCCCATCTCGCCGACGCCGGCGGTGAACACGACGGCGTCTATGCCGCCGACGGCCGCCGCGTAGGCGCCGATGTACTTGCGGATGCGGTTGGACTCCATGTCCAGCGCCAGCTGCGCGCGGGCGTCGCCCTGCTCGGCGGCCACTTCCACGTCGCGGGCGTCGCTGAACTTGCCGGTGACGCCCAGTTTGCCGGATTTCTTATTGAGAATACCGTCCATCTCGCCGGGGTTCATGCTCTCGCGGGCCATGACGTAGAGCGGGATGGCCGGGTCGTGGTCGCCGGCGCGGGTGCCCATCACGAGGCCCTCGAGGGGGGTGAAGCCCATGCTGGTGTCGTAGCTGACGCCGTTCTTGACGGCGTTGACCGACGCGCCGTTGCCGATATGGCAGATGACGAGGTTGGTCTGGAAGGGGTCCTTGCCCAGCAGCACCGCGGCGCGCTTGGCATTGTAGAGGAAGGAGGTGCCGTGGAAGCCGTAGCGGCGGATAGCGTACTTCTCGTACCAGGCGCGGGGCAGCGCGTACATATACGAGGCCTCGGGCATGGTCTGGTGCCAGGCGGTGTCCATGATGGCCATGTGGGGGATCTTGGGCATCAGCAGGCGGGCGGCCTCTATGCCCTGGATGTTCGGGGGATTGTGAAGGGGGGCCAGGGAGCTCAGCTCGCGGAAGGTCTCCACCACCTTGTCGTCGATGATGACGGATTTCACGAACTTCTCGCCGCCGTGCACGACGCGGTGGCCCACGGCGGAGATGCCCTCGAGGCTGTCTATGACGCCGTGCTCCTTGTGGGTCAGCGTGGTGATGACCAGCTGGATGGCGTCCTTATGGGTGGGGCAGTCCTGGTTGACGGTGACCTTCTCGCGGCCGGGGGCTTCGATATTGATGAAGGAGGCGCCTATGCCGACGCGCTCGACGAGGCCGGAGGCGACGGTGGTCTTGGCCTGCCAGTCGAAAAGCAGGTACTTCACGGAAGAACTGCCGCAGTTAAGACAGAGTATTTTCATTGAGGTTCCCCTTTGTGCAGGCCTGAAAGGTTACGCCCGGTCCTGCCGTTTTTCTATAATCTTATTCTACTAAAATAAACGCGGTTTGGTTCCCGGAGGAGTTTTATGAAGCGCAGGATCATCATGATAGTGCTGGCGGCCGCGGCGGTTGGCGGCGCGGGCTGGGGGCTGTTCTACCTGCGGAGCGGTATGGACGCCGCCGAGGTGGTAAGGAAGCTCTCAGGGATCCGTCTCTCCCTGGAGCTCTACCGTCAGGAGCATAAGAAATACCCGGCCTCTTTCGCCGAAACGCTGCGCGCCGGCACGCTGGAGGCCGCGCCAGAGCTCAAGCTGCCCGGCCATTTAAGAAACTCGCAAGTGCGCGACACGCCCGCCCTGGCGATAAAAGACACCGGCGGCTGGGCCTATGTCAGCGATCCCCGCAGCCCCGACTTCGGCCTCCTCTACATCGACTGCTCCCACCGGGACGAAAAGTCCCGCTTCTGGAGCGAGTTCTAACCTCACCAACCTCCGCCCCTGCCGGACTCGCTGGGAGCGATTTTAGTGTGAGGCCCGGCAAAGAGCGCGGCATAATTATGCCGCGCTCCGGGCCGCAAGGCCGGAGGCGATTTTTCAGCGAAAATCGCCGAGGCGGGGCCGCGCAAAAGCGCTGTGCGGTTTATGCGTGGCCAGGGCACAACACCATACGCGCACGCTCTATGAGCGAGCAGCGAGTCCGGCAGGGGCAGGCAAGCAGGTGCGCTAAATGTTGCGCACGTTATAATGGAGCGAGGGGCCAGATCACGAACGGGCCCGATAGACTATCAGGACGCGAGGGAGTCTTCGTAGAGGCGCAGCAGGATGTTGGCCACCACGGGGACGGACATGTTGTTGTTGACGTAGTCGAAAGCCATCTTGGACATGGCGTGGCAGGCGGCGGGGTTGCCGATGAGGCGGATCACGGCCCGCGCGCAGGCCAGCGGGTCCTCGGGCGTCACTATCACGCCGTTGCGCTCGTTCACCGTAAAATCGCTCAGGCCCTTCAGGCGCGGGATCACGCAGGTCACGCCGGAGGCCTGCGCCTCTATGAGCGACATCGACAGCCCCGGGCGCCGCGCGGTCTTGGCGTAAATGTGCATCATCGCCATCACCTCGGGCATGTCGTTGCGGTCGGAGAGGATGTCCACCTTGTGGCTGATATCCATGGAGCGGGCGAAGGCCCGGATGCGCTCGTCCTTGAGCCCCACCAGCATAAAATTGGTCTCCGGCATGACGGCCAGCACTTCCTTGGCCATCATCAGGAACAGCTCCTGTTCCTTGAGCGTCGGGTCCATGCTCACCGTGCCCACCCGGTAGGGGCGCTTCTGGAACATCGCGGGCTTGATCAGCATCGCGCTCTCCCAGCGGCCTATGCTCAGGCAGGGCGGCACCATGAAGGTGCGGCGCGGCTCCAGTCCGGCGGAAATGAACTCCTCCTGCACGGAATTGCAGGCGCCCAGGAAGAGCTCGACGTAAGGCGCCGCCTGCGCCAGCCGCTCGAAAGCCCTGGGGCTGCCCAGCTTGAACTGGGTGACGAAGACGCGCGAACCGGCAGCCTTGATCTTTTTGAGCAGCAGCGGGCTAAGCGAGTCCGGGTTGTGGAAATTCACGATGTCCCAGCCCGCGGAGTCGAAGAAGCCCAGCTTGGTCTTGAGCGTCAGCGGCATCACCTGCACCTTGAGTTTGGCGCACTCGGCGGCCAGGCGGGAGCCGCCGGGGCAGAGCACGGCGGCGTTGTGGCCCAGCTTGGCGTAGCGGGCGGCAGTGTGCAGCGCCTGATAGCCCACCAGGTCCCAGACAGCGGAATCGCAGACGTTGAGGATGTTCACGGGCGGGCTCCCGGGCCGCGCGCGAGCTTCCGCAGCTCCCGCTCGGCGTTGCGCAGGTAGAATTCGTCGCGGGAGGTGGCCAGGATGTCTGCGTAAATGGCCGCCGCCGCCGCGTAATTGCCGGCCCGCTTATTGAGGAAGGCCGCCAGCTGTTTGAGCATCACCGGGCAATCCGGCTCGCGCAGCAGCGGCTTGATGGCCTCGGCCACGGCCGCCGGGTCCTGCGCCTTGCTGTAGCCGATGGCCGCCAGCACGGTCAGGTACTTCCATTCCTTAGGGGAATATTTAAGGCCGTAATTGAGCAGCTCCTCCGCCTCGGCGGGCCGCTCCATGTTGAAGGCCAGCGACCCCGCGCCGTACAGGCAGGCAGCGGTAAAGGACGGGTCCACCTCCAGCACATGGCGCGCCATGGGCAGGAACCTCGGGTAATCGCCCTTGCCGTAGTTGGCGCCGTGGTCGCAATGCACATGGCCGTGTTCGTCCACGCGGTGCCGGTGCGTCTCGTGACCGGGCTGGTCCGAGACCTCGCTCACCTCCCGCCTGCCGTAATACTGCAGCAGCCGCACGAACCAGAGGTCGGCGAAGGCCCGGCGGGCGCCCAGCGCGAGCGCGAGCATATCGCCGCCGGCGCCGTCGAGCGGCGCGCGCATTTCCGAAGGCGGAGGGAACGGGGCGCGGTAGGAGGCCCCGGCCCAGGCTCCGGCGGCCCAGCACAACAGGGCGGCGGCTGGCAGGCCGTAGCCCCGGCTGCGCATCAGAATTCCTTCCTCGACAGCAGCCAGAGGCCGGCGAGGTAGCAGGCCAGGGTCCAGGCCGCCGCGGGCAGCAGTACCGAGGCGGGCAGGGCGCCGGCCGCGCCGGCGGCGTCGCGCGCGTTGAACAGCTGCAGATTGGGCACCAGGTTGATCAGCAGGCCCAGCAGCAGGCCCTTGAAGCCTGCCGCTTCCTCGGCGAGGAAGCGGGCCTCGGCGGCGAAATGCCCCAGGGTCCACATGATGGCCGAGATGACCAGCGTGGACACCGCGGAGGTGGAGAAGAGCGAGACGAAGAAGGCGAACGAGACTATAACGCACAGTTTCAGGAAGATGCCGGCCAGGGCCCAGCCGTAGAACGGGGGCAGGCCGAAGCCGCGGAAGTAGAGCAGGCTCAGGTGTATGGCGCCCATGAGCAGCAGCATCATCGCGCCGGTCAGCAGCGCCCCGGCCAGTTTGCCGGCCAGGTAGGCCCAGCGCGGCACCGGGCGGGAGAAGACCAGGTAGATAGTCTTGGTCTCGGCTTCCCGCAGCAGCGAGGACGAGGCGTTGAACAGCAGGTAAGCCAGCGTGGTCAGCTCGGTCAGCAGCAGGCCGAAGTCGCCCAGCAGGCGCTCCTCCTGGTCCACGGCCATCACGCCGGCCAGCACCGAGGCGTAAACCGCGGTGAAGGCGAAAACGGCGAACATCGTGAAGAAGCGGCTGCGCGCACCCTCCAGGAAGGAGTTCAGCGCCACGGACCAGACCAGGGCGGCGTATTTCCTCATCTGACGGCCTCCACGAAGATGCCTTCCAGCCCCGCGGGAGAGGCCTCCCATTCCTGGCGCTTGACCGTGCGCGCGAGGGTGCCCCGCACCATGATCAGCACGCGGGAGCAGAGCTTCTCCACCTCGGAGATGCTGTGGGAAGAAAGGAAGATGGCCCGGCCTTCGGAGTTCAGGCCGGCCAGCAGGCTCCGGATGTCGTGGATGGCCAGCGGGTCGAGGCCGCTGACGGGTTCGTCGAGCACGAGCAGGTCGGGGGAGTGCAGCAGGGCCTGCGCCAGGCCCAGACGCTGCAGCATGCCTTTGGAAAATTCGGAGACCCGCTTGCCGGCGTGCGGCTCCAGGCCGGTCTTGCGCATGGCGTCCTCCACCGCGGCGGCCAGCGCCGCGCCGGAGAGGCCCGAGAGGCGGCCGTAGTAGGCCAGCGCGTCGGCGGGTTTTAGCTGCGGGGGGAAATAGGGGAGTTCCGGCAGGAAGCCGACCCTGGCCTTGGCCGCCTCGTCGGAAGGGGAGTGGCCGAAGACCCTGATCTTGCCGGCGTCGGGGAACAGCAGGCCGGTGATCAGCTTCATGATGGTGGTCTTGCCGGCGCCGTTGAGGCCCAGCAGGCCGGTGACCTCCCCGGCCGGGAGCTCGAAGGAGACGTCCGTCAGCGCGGTATGGTAGCGCGCGCCCAGCAGGCCGGGGCGCCTATAGGTCTTGCCCACGCCAGCGAAAGAGACGGCGTGCTTCATCTTATGATCTTCGCCTCCTCGCGCTTGACGCGGCGCATTTCCTCGGCGATCCGCTCTATCGGGATCTCGCCCATCCTCAGGAAGGCGGTGTGGAATTTGCGCAGGTCGAAATACTTGGCCTCGGTGCGCTCGTAGTAACGGCGCATCTGCAGGATGCGGTCCAGGCCGTAGATGTAGCTGAAGCCGTCCGTGGGCGCCAGCGAGAGCTTGAGCACCTCGGAGTCCGCCTGGGCCCTGGTCATGCCCAGGTTCTCCTGGAAGAAGGCTGACGCCTTTTCGGCCGTCCACTTGCGGGTGTGCAGCGCGGCGTCGGCGTAGGCGCGCGCGGCGCGCAGCGCCCTGACGTAGCAGCGCAGGAAGCGGGACCAGTAGGAGGAATAGTAACCCATCTCCTCGCTGAGCAGCTCGGCGTAGCAGGCCCAGCCGTTGGCGACCACCGGCTGGCGCGAGACGCGGCGGATGCGGGAGCGGTTGGAGGAGGCCTCGAAGCTGCGCAGGTGCAGGCCCGGCATGATGGAGTAGGCCGTCAGCAGCTCCACCTGGGCGTAGTTGAAGCCGGCCGCCAGCACGCGCTCGCGCGCGGCCTCGGGCATGGCGTCGGGCGGCAGCTGCACGTACAGGTCCGAGATGCGGGTGTCGTCGAGAGCGAAGGACGGGGCGTAGTAGACGTAAGGCAGCACGGAGCCCATGAAGGCCGGCATGCGCTTGATAAGCAGCCGCTGGCGGGGGAACTCCACCACTTTATGCTCGTCGAAGTGCTGGTAGGCGCGGTCCATCTCGTCCTGGAAGACCTGCAGCACTTCGCCGGGGGCCGGGTGCTCCTTGGGCAGCTTCTCCAGCACGCCGCGCCAGCCCTTCTCCTTGGCCAGCATCGCGTCGACGTTGGAGGCTTCGCGGGCCAGGTCCTTCATGGCCGTCTTGAAGGCCTTTTTGGAGTAGCTCATCGCCGAGCCGGGCGTCATGTCCAGCGCGTGCAGGCGCTCGAGGTAAAAGCCGTAGGTATAGTCCCCGGCCCTGAAATCGGAATCGGAATTGGGCAGGACGTTCTTCTGCAGGAAATCGGCGTAGCGCGACAGCGCGGTCTTCACCTTGTCCATCGTCTCGTCCACCTGGCCCTTCAGCGTGGGGTCGTAGCGGGTATAGCCGCGGAAGACCTGCGCGGAGTCGGCGACGAAATTATTGAGGGCCTCGTTGGTCTGCCTGATGGCCTGGCGGGTCCAGATCTCCGGCGGGCGGGACAGGTTGCGCTCGGCCTGCTCCAGTACCGACGGGAACAGCTTCAGGCGCGAGATGGCGTTGGAGGCGCGGGTGTTGTAGTCCTCGTAGTCCTTGCTCATCATCTGGTAGACGAGGAAGAGGGGCTCCAGGTAGGTCTGGGGGCGGCGCGAGAGCAGCCCCTGAGTCTCCAGCTCGTAAATATCCACCTCGAGCATGTGGTCCAGCGCCTCGTAGTCCACCTTGAGGGCGGGGAACATCGTGGCCTTCTTGATCTCGAGGAGCTTGGCACGCAGGCGCTTTATCGCCTCCAGCTGGCGGGAGACCCGCTCCTGCGAGCGCGAGGTGAGCACGGCGTCGGCCCCGTGCAGGCCCAGGCGCGTGGCGCGCTCCGGGTCGTACATCTGTATGGTGGCGAGGTACTGGGAGAATACCTCGTTGAGCTTGGTGCTCTCCAGGGTGCCCTCTATTTCCTCGGTGCTGAGCTTATCCTCGTAGGCGGGCAGGGCGGCGGGGGACAGCAGGAGCGCCAGCGCCGCGCAGGCGGCGAGGGCGGATCTTCGCGTGGAAAGCAGTTCTCTCATCTCAATCCTCCGCTGCGGCCAGGCGCCGCCGTTGCCGGCGCTATTTGCCGCTCTTGACTTTCTTGGCGCCGCGGGCGGGTTTGCGCGCCGCGGGCTCCAGGGCGAGGTCCAGCACCTCGTCCATGCGCTCCACCGGGTGGAGGCGCATCTTGGAGCGTATCTCCTCCGGTATCTCCTCCAGCTCCTTCAGGTTGGCCTTCGGGAACAGGACGGTATTGATCTCGTCGCGGAAAGAGGCTATCACCTTTTCCTTCAGGCCGCCGATAGGCAGCACGCGGCCGGTCAGCGTCAGCTCTCCGGTCATGGAGAGGTTCTGCTTCACCGGGCGGCCGGAGAACAGGCTGGCCAGGGCCGTCGCCAGCGTGACGCCGGCGGAGGGGCCGTCCTTCGGGATGGCGCCCTCGGGGATATGCACGTGGAAGTTGTGCGAATTGACGTAGGAGTCCGGGGCGAGCTCGCGGGAGCGCACGTAGGAGAAGGCCGCCTGCGCGGATTCCTTCATCACGTCGCCCAGCTTGCCGGTCAGCGTCAGCGCGCCCTTGCCGGGCACGGCCACCGCTTCCACGGCCAGCACTTCGCCGCCGTTCTCGGTCCACGCCAGGCCGGTGGCGATGCCCACGGCGTTGTAGGAGGCCTTGGTATCCAGGAACTTCGGGATACCGAGATAGTCGCCCACGTTGTCGGGGGTGACCTTGACCGTCTGTACTCCGGTCTCCACGATCTTGCGGGCGGCGCGGCGGCACATGGAGGCGAACTCGCGGTTGAGGTTACGCACGCCGGCTTCGCGGGTATAGCCGCGGATCACGGCGTCGATGCCCTTGTCGTCGATCTTGAGCGCGCCTTCCCTGATGCCGTGGTCCCTGAGCTGGCGGGGGATGAGGAAGGTCTTGGCGATCTCTATCTTCTCGTCGTGCGTATAGCCGCTGAAGTCGATGATCTCCATGCGGTCGCGCAGGCTGACCGGGATGCCCCACAGGGTGTTGGCGGTGGCGACGAACATCACCTTGGAGATGTCGAAAGGCACGTCGAGGAAATGGTCGTTGAACTCGGTGTTCTGCTCGGGGTCCAGGACCTCCAGCAGCGCCGCGGCCGGATCGCCGCGCCAGTCGGTGCCCATCTTGTCGATCTCGTCCATCAGGAAAACGGGGTTGCGGCTCTTGGCTTTCTTCATGCTCTGGATGATGCGGCCGGGCATGGAGGCCACGTAGGTGCGGCGGTGGCCGCGGATCTCGCTCTCGTCGCGCACGCCGCCCAGCGACATGCGCACGAAGTTGCGGCCCATGGAGCGGGCGATGGAGCGGGCGATGGAGGTCTTGCCCACGCCGGGGGGGCCGACGAAGCAGAGGATGGGGCCGCGCAGCTTCTCGGTCAGCTTGCAGACGGCGAGGTACTCCAGCACCCGGTCCTTGGGCTTCTTGAGGCCGAAATGGTCCTCGTCCAGGATCTTCTTGGCCTTGCCGAGGTCTATCTCGTCCCTGGTCTCCTCTTTCCACGGCAGCGAGACCATCCAGTCCAGGTAGGTGCGGCTGACGGTGGTCTCCGGGGAGAACGGCATCATCTTGGCGAGGCGGCCCAGTTCCTTCTCGGCGGCGGCTTCGGCCTCCTTGGGCATCTTGGCGGCCTTGACGCGCTTCTTGAGCTCGTCGATCTCCTTGGAGAAATCGTCCTTCTGGTGGAGCTCCTTCTGGATCGCCTTCATCTGCTCGTTGAGGTAATATTCCTTCTGGGACTTCTCGATCTGCGTTTTGACGCGCGCGTGGATCTTCTGCTCCACGTCGAGGATCTCCACCTCTTTGGCCAGCAGCTTTATGAGCTTCTCCAGGCGCTCGCGGGGGGACTCGGTCTCGAGCAGGTCCTGCTTGTCCGGGAGGGCCAGCATGGCGTTGGCGGCTATCGTGTCGGCGAGCTTGGCGGGGTCCTCCATCTGCTGCAGGAAGGACGTGGAATCCAGGGTGATGCGGGTGCCGAGCTTGACGTAGGCTTCGAAGATCTCCACGGCGTGGCGCATCAGCGCTATAACTTCGGGGGTCTTCTCCACGGACTCGTCGACGTATTCGACCTCGGCGTAGATGTGGGTATTGCCGGCGTCCAGCGCCATTTTCTTCACGCGGGCGCGGCGGCGGCCTTCCAGGAAGACGCGCATGGTGCCGTCGGGCATCTTCAGCGACTGCGAGACGGCGCTGACCACGCCGTAGGCGTACAGCTCTTCGGGGGCGGGGTCGTTGACGGCCGCCTTGCGCTGGGCCACGGCGAACAGGAATTTGTCCGCGGCCAGCGACGCCTCGATGGCGGCGACGGATTTGGGCCGGTCCACGGAGAGGGGGAGGGCCATGTACGGGAACATCACCACGTCCCTGATGGCTATGGCGGGAAGGGCCGCCGGGAAGGAATTGTCGGTTTTTGGCTTGTCTTGCATGTCGTATGGTCCTGCGGTGCGCTATCCCCCAAAAAACGGCCGCGCCCCCGCCCCGGGAGGGGCGGGCGGGCGCGGGAGCGGCTTACTTCTTGCGGTGCTCGAGGACCGAGTCGATAATGCCGTATTCCTTGGCCTCGGCCGCGGAGAGGTAGAAGTTCCTTTCCATGTCGGCGCGCACCTTCTCCGGGCTCCTGCCGGTATGCTTGGCCATGATATTGATGAGCCGGGTCTTGCTCTCCTGCATTTCCTTGCTCTCGATCTCGATGTCGGTGGCCTGGCCGGAGATGCCGCCGCCCCAGATGAGGGGCTGGTGGATCATGATGCGGGAGTTCGGCAGCGCGTAGCGCTTGCCGGGGGAACCCGCGGCCAGCAGCACGGCGCCGAAGCTCATGGCCATGCCCATGCAGATCGTGGAGATCGGGGCCTTGATGAACTGCATCGTGTCGTAGACCGCCAGGCCGGCCGTCACCATGCCGCCGGGGGAATTGATGTAGAGGTTGATCTCCTTTTCGGGGTCCTCGGCGTCGAGGTACAGCAGCTGGGCGATGACGGTATTGGCGGAGGCGGTGGACACCGCGCCCTCCGGGTCGCCTATGAAGACGATGCGGTCGCGCAGCAGGCGGGAGTATATGTCATACCCCATAGCCGAGCCGGCGCCTTTCCAGGTTTCTATGATCGTTGGGATTATCATTAGTTCTCCTTACGGTACGGTCCGCTTAGACGTTCTCTTCCTTGATCACGGCCTTGCCCTTCACGAGGTCCATGGTCTTGCTCTCCACCATGGAAGCCCGTATGTATTCCTTGCGCTTCTCGAAAAGCTCGCGGCCCTTGGTCTTCTCCTCCTCGGTGTTGAGGCGGGCCATCACTTTCTCCAGCTCGGCGTCCAGTTCGGCGTCGGTGGCCTCGATCTTCTCTTTCTTGGCGATGTGGTGCAGGATATAGGTAAGCGACAGGTTGCGCTCGGCCACCGGCTTGAGGCGCTCGAGCATGGCCTCGTCGGGCAGGCGCTGCTCCATAGGGGCGCGGCGCTTGAACAGCTCCAGCAGCTCCTGGGCCTCTTCGTGGACCAGGGTGGGGGGCAGCGAGAGGGGGTTGCTCTTGATAAGCGCGTCCTCGAGCTGGCTCAGGAACTCTTTCTCGGTCTTCTCGGAGGCGCCCTGCTCCAGCATCTTGCGCACGTTGACCTTGAGCTCGTCCACGGTCTTCACGCCGGCTTCCTTGAGGAAGTTCTCGTCGAGTTCCGGCACCACCTTGGCCTTGATCTCGTTGACGGTCACCTTGAAATGCATCTTCTTGTCGCCGAAGGGCGCGTCGAACTCGCGGCTCTCGCCCTTCTTGGCGCCGATGACCGCGTCGGCCAGGCCGGCGATGGTCTGCGGGCTGGAGAGGTCAACGATCTCGCCCTTCACGGCCCCGTCCTTCACCGGGACGCCGTTCTCGAGCGTGTCGTAGTCCACTATCACGAAGTGGTCCTTGGCCGCGGCCTCGCCTTCGGCGGCGGGCTTGAGGTAGGCGTTGTACTCGCGCACCTGCGTGATGTACTTTTCCACGTCGGCGTCGCTGACCTTGTGCGTCTTGCGCGTGGCGGCGATCTTCTCGTAGCCCTTGGGCTCCAGGGTGGGGGCGCATTCGAACTGCAGCTCGAAGTAAAGGTTCTTCTCCGGCTCGTAGGTCACGTTGCGCAGCATCGGGGCCACTACGGGGTTGAGCTGGGAGGTCTTGAGGATCTCGGGCAGGGCCGACTTGGCGGCGATGTCGAGGACCTCGTCCTTGACCATGGAGGGGAACTGGCCCTTGATCATCGCGAGCGGCACCTTGCCGACGCGGAAACCGGGCAGGCTGACCACGCTCTGCAGGCGCACGAGGGCGGCCTCGGAGGCCTCGCCCAGCTGCTTGGAGTCCAGCGTGACGCCGAACAGGTGCACGCAGCCGTCCTGCTTTATCTTCTTTATCTTATCTCCGAAACCAAGAGCGATGTTCATGTGTTCCTCCGGGAGTAATTTGTTTTCAGAGTGTCGGGACGGGGACTTGAACCCCGACGGGTGTTACCCCACATGGTCCTAAGCCATGCGCGTCTGCCAATTCCGCCATCCCGACCCGGAAAACGGTCCGCTGCAGCATACAAATAAAAAGGAGTAATGAGTTCTGAGTTCCGGGGTGGTCGCGCCTTCGCCCTTTTACTCGCCGACTACTCATTACTCCGCTTTGCGTTCAAATCTTTTGGGCCATACGGGATTCGAACCTGTAACCTTGCGCTTAAGAGGCGCCTGCTCTACCGTTGAGCTAATGGCCCGCACGAATATTATACATAAACGGAAAAAAACTTCAAAATATTTTTTTTCGCTACGGCGGGCGGAGGGCTTCCCTTGCGGGCGCATAATTGCTAAATTTGTGCTATGCTGAAGCTGAAAACCGCACTGCTGTGCCTGGCCCTGCCGGCGTTCGCCGCGGCCTCGCGCGCGCAGGAAGACCTCTCTAAATTATATTCCGACGCCGCCGCGCAGTGGCTGGACGGCAGGCCCGAGGACGCCGCCGGCGCGCTGAAGTACGTGGTCTACCGCTCCTCCGACCAGGCGCTTAACGCCGCCGCGCTGCGCGACCTCGCCGCGCTGTTCGCCGAGGCCGGCAAGAACGGCGAGGCGCTGGCCTACCTCGCCAAGGGCGAGATGCTCAGCCCCGAGGATTTCCACATACACCTGGAGAAGGGCTGGAACCTGCTGAGCCTGGAGAAGCACCAGGACGCCAGGGCCTCCTTCTCCAAGGCGCTGACGCTCACGGCCGACCAGGACCTGGCCAGCCAGGCGCGTTTCGGCCTGGCCCTCGCCGAGGAACAGCTGGGCGGGCCGGCCGCCGCCATCGAGGAGCTGCGCTCCGTCTACACCCGCTACCCGTACCTGCTCTCGCCGGCGGCGCAGCTCATCAGCGCCAACCTGGAGCGGCTCAAGAAGCGGCCGCACGCCGTCAACTTCATTAAGGAAGCGCTGACCTACGACCAGCGCAACATCCAGGCCGAGCTGGACCTGGCCAGGCTCTACGAGGAATCCGATTTCCAGGTGCCCGCCTGGCAGACCTACTACACGCTCTCCGACATGGACCCGGAGGAGCCCTTCTTTATAGAGAAGGAGAAGAAACTGCGCAAGTACGTAAAGGGCCGCCTTGACAACCTGCTGTACTGGGGACGCATGGCCTGGCCCGCCCACAAGGACCCGCTGCCGCAGGCGGGGGCGAAGGTGAAGGTCGGCC
This sequence comes from Elusimicrobia bacterium GWB2_63_16, assembly GCA_001799715.1. Classification (GTDB taxonomy): domain Bacteria; phylum Elusimicrobiota; class Elusimicrobia; order Elusimicrobiales; family UBA9959; genus UBA9959. Next base: position 24,228 of record MGTZ01000028.1, read on the forward strand.
TCTACGCCGACAAACACGGCGTCCCGTCCCTGATCACGGCCTTCAGCTTTATCTGCGCCGGCGAGTTCACACTGATCGACACGCGCCTGGGCGAGATCGCTACCGGCAGGCCCGGCATGCAGTGGAGCGTCACCTACGACGAGATGAACCGGGTCTACCAGATCCGCGACAGCATGCAGTCGGCGGCCCATACTACCACCAACAGCCTGCGCATAGTCCCCAAGGTGCCCGGCACCGTCATCCTTATAAAGAACCCGGAGCTGCCGGGCGTGCACGGAGTTAACCGCGGCGACAGGGAGGTCTCGGGCGAGCTGACCGCGCTGGTGCGCGAGAAGGGCGTCTGGCTGATCAACGAGACCCGCCTGGAGAACTTAGTGGCGCCGGTCACCTCCCGACTGGCCGACAGCTCGCGGCTGCCGGAGCAGCTCAAGGCCATAGCCGTGACGGTGCGCACGCGCCTGGAACGGCTGTCCAAGCTGTTCGTCCACGAGAGCCGCGAGTACCAGCTGTGCGACTCCGTACACTGCCTGGCTTTCCCCGGCGTGCAGGCCCAGAGCGGGCCGGCCACCGCGGCCGCGCACGCCACGCGCGGCGAGACCCTGCAGGCGGCGGCCGGCGGCCTGGCGCCGGCACACATGCACAGGGCCTGCGGCGGCTTCACGGAGAGCGGCGTCAGCGACGGCGGCAGGCCCCTGCCGCGCCTGACCCCCTTCAGCCTTTACGCCCACACCCTGAGCGGACCGCCGCCCGGGCTGCTATGCCTGTCGGAGGACAAGACCGTCAGTTCCGACGTTTACTGGACGCTGCTGCTGAACCCGAAGTGGATCGAGAACCGGGTGAACCGCATAAAGAAAGTAGGCTACGTGACCGCCATCGTCCCGCTGGGCCGGGCCCATAACGGCAAGATCAAGGCCCTGCGCGTGGACGGCACGGCCGGCTCGGCGGTGGTGGAAGGCGCCGACGCCATCGCCACGGTGCTCGGCGCGGGCGCGCTGCGGTCCACGCTGTTCAGCATCCGCCCGGTCTACAAGGGCAAGTACCCGCGCTTCTTCCTGCTGCGCGGCATCGGCACCGGCGACGGCGGCGGCCTCTGCCTGCTGGGCGCCGGCGGCCTGGCCAAGACGCGCGGCGCCAAGTACCGCGACATACTCAAACACTACTTCCCCTTATATAAGGTAGGGAAGGCCCGCTAGATGCTCAAGGTTGCGCACATCATCACCCGCCTGGACTTCGGCGGCGCGCAGGGCAACACGCTGCACACGGCGCGCACGCTCGATAAGTCGCGCTTCGAGGCCAGCATCGTCTGCGGCCACTGGGGAGACCTGGAGCACAGGGTTTTCGACAAGCACATCCGCTACGCTGAGCACCTCGTCAGGCAGATATCGCCGCTGAAGGATATCCGGGCTTTCTTCGAGCTGCTCAAGATCCTGAAAGAATTAAAGCCGGACATAGTCCACACGCATTCATCGAAAGCCGGCATACTGGGCCGGCTCGCTGCGGCCGCGGCGGGGGTACCGGTAATAGTCCACACCTTCCACGGCTTCGGCTTCCACCCGCTGCAGAGCGCGCCGGTGCGCGGGCTTTACGTCTTCCTGGAGAAGATCTGCGCCTGGTTCAGCGACGCGCTGATCTTCGTCTCGAAGTCAAACCTGGAGACGGCGCGGGCCCTCGGCATAGGAGCTCCCGCCCGCTACCACCTGATACGCAGCGGCGTCGCGCTGGCCGCGTACCCCGCGAAAGCGGACCGCGCAGTCAAACGGGCGGTTATCGGTCTGGACGACACCCACACCGTAGTGTTCAGCATCGGCAACACCAAACCGCAGAAGAACCCGGACCACTTCATCGAGGCCGCGCGGCGCCTGGCGCCCAAATTCCCGTCGGCACGCTTCGTCTTCGCCGGCGGCGGCGCCGAGCTGAAAAAATACCAGGACAAAGTTCGGGAGCTCGAGCTGGAAAAAGCATGCCTGTTCATCGGCTGGCGCGAGGACACGGCCGAGTTGCTGGCCGCCTCTGACATTTTCGCCATGACCTCGCTGTGGGAGGGCCTGCCCCGCGCGCTGGTGGAGGCGCTGCGCACCGGCCTGCCCTCCGTCTGCTACGCCACCGACGGCGTCACGGACATACTGAAGAGCGGCGTGAACGGCTGCTGCGTGCCGCAGGGCGACCTGGCCGCTTTCTGCGATTCCCTGGCAGCCCTGCTCGGCGACGCCGCGCTGCGCGCCCGGCTGGCCGCCGGGGCGGCCGCCACGGACCTGGCCGAATTCGACATAGATTTCATGGTCAGGCAGCAGGAAGAGCTTTACGAAGAACTGGCCGGCGGCAAAGGACCCTCACGATGAGCGTGATAATTTCGGCGGTGATCCCGGTATTCAACGAGGCGGAGAACCTCGAGGCGTTCGAGCGCGAGCTGTCGGCGGCCCTGGCCTCGTCGCGGCAGGCGCACGAGATCCTCTGGGTGGACGACGGCAGCACCGACGGCTCCTTCGCCCGCCTCAAGGCCTTCGCGGCCAAGCCCGGCCAGAGCGCGCTGCGCCTGGCCCGCAATTACGGCCAGACCTCGGCGCTGGCCGCCGGCATCGCCGCGGCCCGGGGGGAGTGGATAGTGACGCTCGACGCCGACGGACAGAACGACCCGGAAGACATCCCCCGCCTGCTGGCCGCCGCCGCCGGCGGGGCGGACGTGGTGAGCGGCTGGCGCCGCCGCCGGCAGGACGACTTTTTTACGCGCGTGCTGCCCTCGCGCGCCGCCAACGCCTTCATCGCCTGGACCACCGGCGTGCGCCTGCACGACTTCGGCTGCACGCTGAAGGTTTACCGGGCCTCGCTGCTCAAGGCCGTGGACCTCTACGGCGAGATGCACCGCTTCCTGCCGGCGATACTCGCCTACTCCGGCGCCGTAGTGACGGAGCTGGAGGTCAACCACCGGCCCCGCACTGCGGGGCGCTCCAAGTACGGCCTCTTCCGGACTTTTAAAGTGGTGCTGGACCTGCTCACCGTGAAGTTCATGGGGGATTTTATCACCAAGCCCATCTACCTCTTCGGCGGGCTCAGCCTGGGCCTGCTGGCGGCCGCGGGCCTGATGGCCGGCTATACGCTGTACAACAAGCTCTTCAACGGCATCTTCGTCAAGGACCAGCCGCTGTTCCTGCTGGCCATCTTCTTCGCGCTGGTCGCCGTACAGTTCGCCGTGCTGGGCCTGCTGGCCGAGGTGCTGATACGCACCTACCATTCTTCCAGCCGCAGGCCGCCCTACAACGTGGCCGAAAAGGCCGGCGGCGGCGCCCGGTAGCGCCCCCCGCGTTTGACTGGCCCCTCTATAGTTGATATTGTATTAGGCTATGGAGGACAATAACCCTCTCGTTTTTAAATACGACGACATCAGGGACCGCGGCGGCCTCAATGTAAAACTGTCCCTGCCGGCGGCCGACTACGCCGACGCCTTCGAGCGCCCCGACATGCTCAAGAAGGTGGACGTAGAAATGGATTTTTCCGTCGGGGGGGACTCCGTGCTGCTGGAGGGCCGGGCGGCGGCGGTTCTGGCGCTGGACTGCTCGCGCTGCGGCGAGCCGGTGACGCGCTCCTTCGAGGACGCTTTTGACGAGGTATACCCCGATTCGCTAGAATATATAGATACGCGCGAAGTGGTCAGGGAAACGGTAGCCCTGCTGGCGCCTATAAAGATCTTGTGCTCGGACGGATGCAAGGGCCGGTGCCTGGTGTGCGGGGTCAACCGCAATCTCCAGGCCTGTACCTGCAAGGCTGAATATAACAGCTCCTTCCAAGCCCTGAAGGACCTGAAGTTGGACAAGCCGGAAAACCCCGGGAAGAAGAAGCTTTAGTAAATAACGAGGTACAACAACTATGCCTAATCCCAAACGCAAACACACACCGATGCGCCGTGACAAGCGCCGCTCGCAGAACTGGAAGCTGGAAGTGAAGTCGCTGTCGCCCTGCGGCAACTGCGGCGCGCTCCGCCTGCCCCACCGCGTCTGCCCTTCCTGCGGTTCCTACAACGGCAAGATCGAAGTGGCGCAGAAAGTCGCCAAGAACGAAGAAGGCAACGAGCAGAAATAACCTCCCGGGACGCTAAGATGCGAATAGCTCTTGACGCTCACGGCGGTGATTTCGGCCTGAAGCCCAACGTAGAAGGGGCCCTGCTGGCCGTGAAAAAGCTGCCCCACGAGGTGATACTCGTGGGCAGGGACCCGGAAATACGGGAGGAACTCCGTCGCCTCGGCGCGGAGAACCCCGAGCGGATAACCATAGTCCACGCTCCCCAGGTGGTGGACATGGCCGGCGAGCCCGTGGGGGAATGCCGCGCCAAGCCCGACTCTTCGCTGATGGTCGGGGCGGCCCTCGTCAGCGAGGGCAAGGCGGACGCTTTCGTGTCCGCCGGCAATTCCGGGGCCATCATGGTGGCCTCCCTGCTGAACCTCAAGCGCATCCCCGGCGTGATCCGCCCCGCGATAGCGGCCCCGCTGCCGACGTTCAAAGGCACCTGCGTGCTGCTGGACGCCGGCGCCAACATGGACTGCAAGCCCTGGCACCTGGCGCAGTTCGCCGTGATGGGCTCGGTCTACATGAAGTCCCTGTTCAAAATAGAGAACCCTTCGGTGGGCCTGCTCTCGATAGGCGAGGAGGAGACCAAGGGCAACGCGCTCGTGCAGGAGTCGCTGCCGCTGATCAAGAACATGGGCGTCAATTTCTTCGGCCCGGTGGAAGGCCGAGACATCCCGGAGGGCCTTACCGACGTGGTGGTGGCCGACGGCTTCACCGGCAACGTGGCGCTGAAACTCTACGAGGGCAGCGCCAAAACAGTTTTCAAGATGCTCAAAGAGCAGATCATGCGCAAGTTCACCTACAAGATAGGCGCGATGCTGATGCGCAAGCTCTTCGCCGACATGAAGGTCAAGATGAGCGTGGACATTTACGGCGGGGCCCCGCTGCTGGGCGTCAACGGCGTAGTGCTGGTCTGCCACGGCAAGGTCACCTCGAACGCTATCTTCAACGCCGTGCGCGTCAGCGCCGAGCTGGCCGCCGCCGGCATGGTCACCCATATCAGGAAGCGGATGGAACAGGTGAAAGACAAGATCTCGGCCGCCAGGGAGCAGGACGCATGAAGCGCCTCGAAGGCAAGACCGCCCTGGTGACCGGCGCCGCCCGCGGCATAGGCCTGGAGATCGCCCTGGCCTTCGCCGCCGAAGGCGCGGCCGTGGCCGTGGCAGACCTGTCGCAGGAAGACTGCGCCGCCGCCGCCGCGGACATAGCGGCCAGGACGGGGGCGAAGACCGCCGGCATAGCCCTGAACGTGACCAGCGAGGCCGACTGCGAGCGCGCCGTGGCCGAGACCGAGAAAGCCTTCGGCCGGCTCGACATCCTGGTCAACAACGCCGGCATCACCAAGGACGGCCTGGTGCTGCGCATGAAAGAGGCGGACTTCGACTCCGTGATCGCCGTGAACCTGAAGGGGTCTTTCCTGATGGCCAAAGCGGCCTCCAGGCCGATGCTCAAGGCCCGCGCCGGCCGCATCATAAACATTTCCTCGGTGGTGGGCCAGACCGGCCAGGCGGGCCAGGCCAACTACTCGGCCTCGAAGGCCGGCCTGATAGGCCTGACCAAGTCGCTCGCGCGCGAGTTCGCGCCGCGCCAGGTGCTGGTGAACGCGGTGGCGCCGGGGTTCATCCGCACGCGCATGACCGACGGCCTCAAGGACGAGGCCAAAGCTAAGATCTCTGAAATGATACCGCTGGGCCGCATGGGCGAGCCCGGCGAGGTGGCGAAAGCTGCCCTGTTCCTGGCGGGGGATGATTCCGCTTACATCACCGGCCAGGTGCTCGCCGTAAACGGCGGGCTCTACATGTAGCAGGGAACGCGGATCCAAGCGGATTTATACTAAGCAGGAGGCAATACAATGGCTGTTGAGAACTTCGAAGAGAGAGTTAAGAAAATCATAACCGAGCAGCTCGCCGTCGACGCGGCCGAGGTCACCCCGCAGGCCCAGTTCGTACAGGACCTCGGCGCCGACTCGCTCGACACCGTCGAACTGGTCATGGCGCTCGAAGAGGAATTCGACATCGAGATCCCGGACGAGGACGCCGAGAAGATCAAGACCGTCGGCATGGCGATCTCCTACATCAAGGAAAAGGCGAAGAAAGACTGAGCCGCCTTTAATGCCTTCCCTTGAAGAAGTAATAGCCTACAAGTTCAAGGACAGGGAACTGCTGGCCGAGGCCCTCACCCATAAGTCGCACGCGACTGAAAGGGGAGGGCCGCGCCATAACGAGCGCCTGGAGTTCCTGGGCGACAGCGTCCTTGGGATGGTGGCGGCCTATTACCTGTTCATAAAGAACCCCTCCGAAGACGAGGGGTTCCTTTCAAAGACCAAGTCCGCGATAGTCTCGCGAGCCAACCTGGCGCGCTGGGCCGAAGCGCTGGGCCTGGGGCATCATCTTTATTTCGGGGCCGGCGAACATCTCAGCGGCGGGGCCAAGCGCCAGAGCAACCTGGCCAACGCGCTGGAGGCGGTGCTGGGCGCCGTCTACCTCGACGGGGGGCTGGGCGAAGTGGAGAAGATCATCATCCCGTGGCTGGAAGGGCAGGGCCCGGACAAGCTCGACGCCGACTACAAGAGCTCGCTGCAGGAGCTGATCCAGAAGCGCCACAAACGGCCGCCCGACTACGAGCTGATGAGCGAGGCCGGCCCTGAGCACGAGAAACTTTTCACGGTGCGGGTCTACCTGGGCCAGAAGACGCTGGGCCTGGGCTCGGGCAAGAACAAGAAGGAAGCGCAGCAGGCCGCCGCCAGGAACGCCCTGGACTACCTGGCCACCCACGAAATAACCAAGCGCGATATCTAGCCGGCCGCCCGGCGGGGGAGGATAGCGTGAAGACGATCAAGACCAAAAAAGAATTCGAGGCCGAGCTGGCCGCGCCCGGCGGGCGGCTGGCCCTGTTCTATTCGGACTGGTGTCCTTTCTGCACGGCCTTCCTGCCGGCCTTTGAAAAGCTGGCCCATGGCGCGCCGGAGGCGGCCTTCAAGGTCTGCGTGGACGACCTGGGCGAACTCGAGGACCTGTTCTCGGTGGAAGTTGTGCCGACCGTGCTCTATTTCGTGGAAGGCAAACTGGCCAAGCGCCTCGATGGCCGTCTGGGCAGGGGCCTCAGCGCCGAAGGCCTTAGCGCCTTCTGCGCCAGCTGCGCCCCCAAGGGGCACAAGAAGTGACCGCCTTACGCCAGCTGCTGGCCGCGCTGCTGCTGGCGGCCCCGGCCGCGGCGGCCGGGCCCGCTGACGGGCGCGCTACGGCCGCCGCCGAGGCCGGACTCCGGCTGGGCGGGGCCGAGCTGGTGGAGATAGAGGGCTTCACCTCCCCCGACGGGAGCATCCCCTGTTCGGGCAGATCCTTCTCTAATTCCTGGCATTACAAATTCTACGCGGGCGGCGAGTGGCTGATCGTCAACGCCTGCGGGGAGAATTTCATCAACGCGGCCAGGCACAACCCCTACCGCAGCCCCGAAGAACCCAGAAAGAAACTGCCCTACGCTTTCGCCGGGCCCGCCGAAGTGCTGCGAAAAATGGAGAAGGACGGGGTCTTCAAACCGCAGCCGAACCCGCTGAGCCGCGACGTCCTGATGCGCGTCAGGATGCTGCCGGCGAAGGACGGCCGCCCGGAGGGCTGCTACTGGTTCGCCTCGCAGGGCAAGGCCAAGGCCCTGGCAGACTGCGCCGGAGAGAAGACCTGGGCGCTGGGCGCCCCGGCCGCGACAGGAAAATTCAAGGCGCAGGACCCGACGGCGCCCAGGCTGAAGCCCAGGAAGGCCAAGAGCAGGCTGACCGCCGGCAGGTTCATCGCCGACGCGCTCGCCATGGCCCGCGCCAAAAGCCCCGGCGCCTACCTGATGAACATAGAAGGCATAGTGGCCGCCGACGGCTCGCTGGACTGCGGCCCCAATATCCCGATGCAGTTCACCTTCGCCCTGCCGGAGATCAACAACTTCGGCCAGACGGGCGCGAGCTGCAGCGGCAGGCTATCGGCTTTCAGCCTCGGCGATTTCGACCGCGGCAATAATTTCGCCAGCCTGGCCAAGGCCCCCGACCAGTTCAGGGACAGCGACGAGGCCGCGAGCGTGGTGCCCGGGAAATGCCAGCACAAGCGCGTCGTCATGAAGCTGCGCAACTACAAGCCCGGCAAATCCCCGGTGCCGGGCCACACTTTCCTCTGGGAGCTGCACTGCGGCTCGCAGCACCATTACATCGACGCGGTCAAAGGCCTGTACCTTGGCAAGGACTAACCGCTGGAGGCTATCTGAATGAAAAAGACCTGTAAAATAGCGGCAGCTGCGGCGACGCTCGACGGCGTGTTGGACCTCATCGCCCTGCGCACCGCGCAGCGGCGCTCCACGCTGGCGATCTTCGACCTGGACGGTACGCTGTTCGACAACCGCACGCGCACCATGTTCATCCTGCGCGAGATCTCCGAGAAATTCGACAGCCGCGTGCCGCAGCTGGCCGCGGCCTTCTCCTCCTTCCAGGACCTGTCCGTGGTGGACTACAGCCTGGACGTGACGCTGCGGCGCCTGCGCGTCAGGAACGCGGCCGAGATAAAATTCATCCGGGAAGAATGGGCCCGCCGCTTCTTCTCCGACGAGTACCAGAAGTACGACATGCCCCTGCCCGGAGCCAAGGCCTACGTGGAAAAAGCTCACAGGGCCGGCGCCACCGTGATCTACCTGACCGGCCGCGACGTGGGCCGCATGCTGGTGGGCACCACCGAGGTGCTGCGCCTCTACGGCTTCCCCGTCGGAGTGGCCGGCACGATGACGATAGTGAAGAAGGAGTTCGAGCAGGACGACGAGATCTTCAAGAAAGAGGTCAGCGAGTACATCGACCGCCTCGGCGAGGTGGTGGCCGTGTTCGAGAACGAGCCGGCCAACTCCAACATCCTGCAGGCCCGTTTTCCCGGGGCCGCCTCCTTCTTTATAGATACGCAGCACCGCCCCGGCGCGCCCAGGCTCAACGCGGGCATAGCGCGCGTCAAAGATTTCCGCCCGGCGGGCCGGCGCGCGCGCTGATGGAGCTCCGGGTAATTCTGGTACGGCCCAGGAACCCCGACAATATCGGGGCTGCGGCCCGGGCGATGGCCAACTTCGGACTGAAGGACCTCGCGCTCGTCGGCGCTTTCGCCTCCGACCGGGGGGAAGCCGAAAAGACCTGGAAGGCCGAGGCGTCCGTCTCCGCCATAAAGGCCATGGACGTGATAGAATCCTCCCGGCTGCACGCCTCCATCCCCGAGGCCGCGGCGGGCTGCGACCTGCTGCTGGGCACCTCTTCCCTGCATTACCTCAACCCCGAGCGCGACGTGCTGCTGCTCAGGGACGCCGCGCGATACTGCGGAGAGCGAGGTGCGGCCAGGCTGGGCCTGCTGTTCGGCGGGGAAAAGACGGGCCTGACCCGCGAAGACCTTTCCTACTGCTCGGCCGTGGTCAACATTCCCACGCTGCCGTCCCAGCCGTCCATGAACCTGGGCCAGGCGGTGGCGGTGGCCTGCTACGAGCTGGCCGGCCGCGGCCGTGCCGAACCCCGCGCCGGACGCAAGCCGGCGCCGCCCGAGGAGATAGCCCGAGCGGCGGAACTGATAGCGGCGCGGCTGGCCGCCGGCGGGCAGGGGCACTGGACCGGCAGGGCCCAGCTGCGCGAGCTCAGGCAGGGCCTGCTGGACGCGCGCCTGACCAAGGGCGCGATGACGGCGCTCAGACTGCTGCTAAAGACGTAAATTTATATAATAGCCTAAGTTCCGCGGGCGGCGCGGGACGGGCGGGTTCCAGAATCAGGACTATTTTGGTAGAATTTAAACAATGCGCCAGTACCTCGCCGTATTGATGACAGTCGGGTTCGCGTTCGCGGTAGCCGCGGGCATGGTGCTGCTTTCCGTCCTGTTCGGGCCCAGCAAGCGCACCGCGGTCAAGCAGGAGCCGTTCGAATGCGGCATGCCGCCGGCCACCGAGCCCAGGGGGCTCGCGCGCGTCAATTTCTACCTGGTCGCCGTCCTGTTCGTCATGTTCGATATAGAGATAGTCTTCCTGTACCCCTGGGCGGTATCCCTGAAGGAGCTGGGGGCGGGGGCCTTCTGGGCCATGACCGCCTTCCTGGCGGTGCTGTTCGCCGCGCTGGTCTACGCCGTTAAGAAAGGAGCCCTCGAATGGGATTAGAGACCGCCTTCGGCCACTCCTACCTGACGACCCGCCTCGACGAGGCCGTCAACTGGGCGCGCAAATATTCGCTGTTCAACTACCCCTTCGTCACCGCCTGCTGCGGCATGGAGTTCATGTCCGCTTTCGCCTCCACCTACGACATCTCGCGCTTCGGCGCCGAGTACCCGCGCTTCTCGCCGCGCCAGGCGGACGTGCTGTTCGTGGTGGGGACCGTCAACGAGAAGCTGGCCCCGGTACTGAAGCGCGTCTACGACCAGATGTGCGAACCCAAGTGGGTGGTCTCGTTCGGCGTCTGCGCCACCTCCGGCGGCTTCTACGACAACTACGCCACCGTGCAGGGCATAGACAAGATCATCCCCGTGGACATCTACATCCCCGGCTGCCCGCCGCGCCCCGAGGCAGTGCTCGACGCCCTGGTGAAGCTGCAGCAGAAGGTTTCGCGCGAATCCGTACTGGACAAGAAATACAAATGACCAGCTATCTGATAGAAAACGTGAGGTCAAAATTCCCGGACGCCGTGCTGGAGGCTCACTCTTTCCGCGGCGACGAGACCGTGGTGGTGAAGAAGGAGGCCCTGGCGGACGTCGCGGCCTTCCTGCGCGACAGCCTCGGCTTCGACATGCTGATGGACCTGACCGCCGCCGACTACCTGCCGCGCGAGCCCCGCTTCGAGCTGGTCTGCCATTTTTATTCCACCAGGCACAATTACCGCCTGCGCCTGAAATGCCCGGTCGGGGGGGAACAGCCCTCCGCGGCCTCGCTGACGCCCCTCTGGCCAGGCGCCAACTGGTTCGAGCGCGAGGTGTGGGACATGTACGGCATCAGGTTCGAAGGCCACCCCGACCTGCGCCGCGTACTGATGTACGACGGCTTCGAAGGCCACCCGCTGCGCAAGGACTACCCGCTCAAGAAACGGCAGCCGCGCATAGCGCACAGGGACTAGCATGACGGACCGCAAGCACCACGAACTGCCCAAGAACTGGGAACTGGAAAAGCTCGAGGACGGGCGCATGGTGCTCAACATGGGCCCGTCGCACCCGGCGATGCACGGCATCGTGCGCGTGCTGCTGACCGTGCAGGGCGAGCGCATCACGGACTCCGACGTGGAGATAGGCTACCTGCACCGCGGCTTCGAGAAGACCTGCGAGAACGTCACGTACAACCAGTGCGTGCCCTACACCGACCGCCTCAACTACGTCTCGCCCTTCATCAACAACGTCGGCTTCGCGCTGGCGGTGGAAAAGCTGATGGGCATAGAGACCCCGGCCCGCTGCCAGTACATCCGCGTCATCATGAGCGAGCTCTCCCGGCTGACCGACCACCTGACCTGCATCGGCGCCAACGCGATGGAGCTCTCGGCCTTCACCGTCTACTTCTACCTCATCAACGCCCGCGAGGCGCTGTACCGCCTGACCGACTCCGTGGCCGGCGGCCGGATCACCCCGGCCTATACCCGCGTGGGCGGCGTCACCCGCGACCTGCCCCACGATTTCAAGGCCTCCACGGCCGAGGTGTTCAGGACCGTGCGCAAGAACCTCGCCGACGCCGAGAGCATGCTCACCCGCAACCGCATCTTCTACGACCGGCTGCACAATACCGGCGTCATCGGCAAGGAGGAGGCCATAGCGCTCTCCTTCACCGGGCCCGTGCTGCGCTCCACCGGCGTGCCGCTGGACGTCAGGAAGGCGACGCCCTACCTGGTCTACGACCGCTTCGATTTCGACATCCCCGTGGGCTCCAACGGCGACAACTACGACCGCTACCTGGTGCGCATCGAGGAGATGAAACAGAGCATGCGCATCGTGGAGCAGGCCCTGGCCCAGCTGCCCGGCGGCCCGGTGAACCACCCCGACTACGGCGTCACGCTGCCCCCCAAGGAAGAGGTGTACGGCAACATCGAGGCGCTGATGGCCCATTTCAAGCTGACCTTCGAGGGCGTGAAGCCGCCCAAGGGCGAGGTCTACCAGGCGGTGGAGGGCGGCAACGGCGAGGTGGGTTTCTACATCGTCAGCGACGGCACCGGCAGCCCGTGGCGGCTGCGCGTGCGCCCGCCCTGCTTCCCGCTGACCGCGGGCCTGTCGCGCATGATCAAGGGCGCCTATATCGCCGACATCATCTCCACCTTCGGACAGGTGAACATGATAGGCGGGGAGCTGGAGCGATAATGGCTTTCGTGACCGAAGAATTCAGGGTGAAGGCGGAGAAGATCTGCGCGAAATACCCTAAGCGCGACGCCGCGCTGATACCGCTGCTGCAGGAGCTGCAGAAGGAGAGCGGCTACGTGGCCGAGGAGGCCATGGACGAGCTGGCCAGATTCCTGGACCTGCCCTACTCCCGCGTGAAGGCCGTGGTCACTTTTTACACGATGTTCAACCGCGAGCCCGCCGGCAAATACCACCTGCAGGTCTGCCGCAACATCTCCTGCCATATGGCGGGCGCGCCCGGCCTGCTGGCCCGCCTGCGCAGCAAGCTCGGCATAACCGAGGGGGAGACCACCCGGGACGGCCTGTTCACGCTGTCGGCCGTGGAATGCCTGGGCGCCTGCGGGGCGGCGCCGGTGATGCAGGTCAACGACGAATATTTCGAGAAGCTCGACGAGAGCAAACTGGACGCGCTGCTGGAAGACTTGAAACATGGAAAATATCCTCTTAAGGGATAAGGTCGCGGAGCTGGAAGGCTATTTCGCCGCCGGGGGCTACAGGGCCCTCAAGAAGGCGCTGGCCATGACGCCCGCGGCCGTGATCGACGAGGTCAAGAAGTCCGGGCTGCGCGGCCGCGGCGGCGCGGGCTTCCCGGCCGGCCTCAAGTGGTCCTTCATCCCCGGTGACGCGCCCGGCCCGCGCTACCTGGTCTGCAACGCCGACGAGGGAGAGCCCGGCACGTTCAAGGACCGCGAGCTGATCCTGAAAAACCCGCACGCGCTGCTGGAGGGCATGGCGATAGCCGGCCACGCCATCGGCGCCGCCTCCGGCTACATCTATATACGCGGCGAGTTCGCCGCCGAGGCCGTCAAACTGGAAAAGGCCATAGCGGCGGCCCGCGCCAAGGGCTTCCTGGGCCGCAACATACTCGGCACCGGCACGGATTTCGAGCTGCACGTGCACCGCGGGGCCGGCGCCTATATCTGCGGCGAGGAGACGGCGCTGCTGGAATCGCTGGAAGGCTTCAAGGGCCAGCCGCGCCTGAAGCCGCCCTTCCCTGCGGTAAAAGGCCTGTTCGCCAGCCCCACGGTGATCAACAATGTGGAGACGCTGGCCGCCGTGCCCGCTATCATAGAGCGTGGCGGGGACTGGTACGCCGCCATAGGCAACGGCAAGAGCACGGGCACCAAGCTTTTCTGCGTCAGCGGCCCCGTCAACAAGCCCGGCGTCTACGAGCTGCCGCTGGGCGTCACTTTCAAGGAACTGCTGGAGAAGAGCTGCGGCGGCCTGCAGGAAGGCAAACGCCTGAAGGCCGTTATCCCCGGCGGCTCCTCCACCCCGGTACTGACGGCCGAAGAGGCCTGGCTGGTGAAGCTGGACTATGAGTCGCTGGCGGCGGCCGGTTCCATGCTGGGCTCGGGCGCGGTGATCGTCATCGACCACGGCCAGTGCATGGTGAAGCTGCTGCAAGTGCTGGCCCGCTTCTACCACCACGAGAGCTGCGGCCAGTGCACGCCGTGCCGCGAAGGCTGCGGCTGGCTGGAGAAGCTCCTGAACCGCCTTGAGAGCGGCCGCGGCACCAAGAAGGACATAGACACCATAGTGTCCGTGGCCGAGGCCATGATGGGCCGCACGATCTGCCCGCTGGCCGACGCGATGGCGATGCCCGCGATAAGCTTTGTGAAAAAATTCCGCTCCGAGTTCGAGGCGCACGCGGCCGGCCGGTGCTGCCCGCCGGACGCGCCGGTGAAACACTGATGCCCAAGATCACGCTGGACGGTAAAATTTTAGAAGTGGACAAGGGGACCACGGTGCTGGAGGCCGCGCAGGCCGCCGGCGTCTACATCCCGCGCTACTGCTACCACCCGAAGCTTTCCGTCTCCGGCAACTGCCGCATGTGCCTCGTGGAGGTGGAAAAGTCGCCCAAGCTGCTGACCGCCTGCTCCACCGAGTGCGCCGACGGCATGGTGGTGAACACCGCCAGCGACAAGGTGAAGGCGGCCCGCCGCGACGTGCTGGAATTCCTGCTCATCAACCATCCGCTCGACTGTCCCATCTGCGACCAGGCCGGCGAATGCGGTCTGCAGGACTACTACATGGAGTACAGCCGGGCCAGGAGCCGCTTCCCGGCCGAGGACAAGGTGCTCCGCCAGAAGCGCCGGGCGCTGGGCCCGCATCTGATGCTCGACAACGAGCGCTGCATCCTGTGCACCCGCTGCGTGCGCTTCTGCTCCGAGGTCACGAAGACCGCCGAGCTGGAAGTGATGGAGCGCGCCGATCATTCCTTCATAGACCTCAAGGCCGGCAAAACCCTCGACAACGACTATTCGCTCAATATCGCCGACCTCTGCCCGGTGGGAGCCTGGACCTCCCGAGACTTCCGCTTTAAACAGCGGGTCTGGTTCCTCAAGAAAGCCCCGACCGTCTGCCTGGGCTGCGCCACCGGCTGCCTGACCGAGGCGCACCATAACGAGGGGGAAGTTTACCGTCTGATGCCCCGGCCCAACGCCGAGACCAACACCTGGCTCTGCGACCGGGGCCGCATGGCCTACAAGTCCCTGCGCGCCGGCGACCGTCTGGTGAAGGGCTTCATCAAGAACGGCCTGATAGACCTGGAGCCCGCCCTGCGCGAGGCCGCCACCCGCATAGACGAGGCCAAGGGGGCCGCCGCCGTGCTGGGCTCGCCCTGGCTGTCCGTGGAGGACAACGCCGCGCTGGCCCTGCTGGCCGCCGCGATGAAGACGGAGAACGTCTGCTTCGATTTCAAGTTCGAGACCGGCATCAAGGACGGCATCCTGATAAACAAGGACCCGTCGCCCAACGCCGCCGGCGCCGCCCTGCTGAAAGCCGCCAGGGGGGGGCTGGGGCTCGACGAGTTCCGGGCCAGGCTCAACTCCGGCGCGATAAAGCTGGTAATAGCCGAGGCCCGCGCGGCCGCCCTGCTCAAGGACGAGCTCAAGGCCTCCGGCGCCAGGCTGATCGCCTTCGCCACCAACCGCGGCGACATCCCGGCCGGGGCCTACGCCACGCTGCCTTACGCCTCCTATTTCGAAGTCCCTGGCACTTTCATCAACTACCAGGGCCGGCGGCGCGCCGTGGAACCGGTAGTGGCCGCCCCCGCGGGCGTGAAGCCGCTCTGGGAAGTGCTCAACAAGCTCGCGGCCTACAGCGGCGCCTCGCTGCGGCTGGATTCCGCCGCCGACGCGATGAAAGGCATGGAATGATAGAGTTCTACGAAGCCAACAAGGATATACTCCTGTTCTCCGGAGCGGCCGCCGTGAAGGTGCTGCTCTTCCTGGGCGGCGTGATGAGCTTCACCGCGCTGCTGACGCTGGCCGAGCGCAAGGTGAGCGCGCTGATGCAGGACCGCGTCGGGCCCAACCGCGCCTCGGTCTTCGGCCTGGCGCTCAACGGCCTCTTCCACCCTATAGCCGACGCCATAAAGATGATCCTGAAGGAGGACTTCGTGCCGGGCAAGGCCGAGAAGCTGCTCTTCACGCTGGCCCCCTTCTTCGCCCTCGTGCCGGTGCTGGCGCTGTTCGCCTTCATCCCTTTCGGCGACTACGTGATGGTCTTCGGCTACCAGCTGGAGTTGCAGATAGCCGAGGTGCCGCTGGCGCTGTTCTACGTGCTGGCCCTCTCGGGCCTGGCCATCTACGGCGTGTTCCTCGGCGGCTGGGCCTCCAAGAACAATTTCGCCCTGCTGGGCGCCCTGCGCGGCGCCGCCCAGATGGTCTCCTACGAGGTGGTGCTGGGCCTCACGCTCGTCGGTCTGATGATGATCTACGGCACCGCAGGCCTGCAGGACCTGGTGCGCGCCCAGGGCGCGCTGCTGTTCGGCTTCGTGCCCGCCTGGGGCGTGGTGGTGCAGCCCGTAGCCTTCATCCTCTTCCTCATAGCGGCCATCGCCGAGAACAAGCGCACCCCTTTCGACCTGGTGGAAGGCGAGTCGGAGATCATAGGCTACTTCATGGAGTACAGTTCCATGCGCTTCGCGGCCTTCATGTTCTCCGAGTTCGTAGAGATCATCCTGGTGGCCATGCTGGCGGCCACGCTCTTCTTCGGCGGCTGGCAGGTGCCCTATCTCTACGACACCGGCTTCATCCTGCCGGGCGGCAAGGCCCTCGCGCTGAACCATTATATAGTCGCCGCGCTCCAGGTGGGCTCCTTCTCCGTTAAAACCGTCTTTTTCTCCTGGTTCCTGCTCGTAGTGCGCTGGACGCTGCCGCGCTTCCGCTTCGACCAGCTGATGGGGCTGTGCTGGAAGGCGCTGCTGCCGCTGGCGCTGCTCAATATCCTGGTCACCGGCGCGGTGCTGCTGGCCCTGGGGAAGATCCGATGATAAGCGTAAAGAAAGTGAACAACCGCCCGTTGAACTTCCTCGAGCGGATCTACCTCCCGGAGATAGCCCGCGGCCTGGCCGTCACCATGCGGCATTTCTTCGTCAACCTCTTCAACCCAGGTGGCATGCCCACGGTGCAGTACCCCGAGCAGACCCGCCCGCTGCCCGGCAACGCCAACCTGCGCACCCGCCACCGCCTCAAGGTGCGCGCCGACGGCAGCCCGAAGTGCGTGGCCTGCTTCATGTGCCAGACCGCCTGCCCGGCCTACTGCATCCATATCGAGGCCGCCGAGTACGCCGAGAATTCCGTGGAGAAGTATCCCGCCGTCTTCGACATAGACCTGTCGCGGTGCGTGATGTGCGGTATGTGCGTGGAGGCCTGCCCCGAGGACGCGATAGCGATGGACACCCGCGAGATCCCCGGCGGCGCGCTGCACCGCGGCGAAATGCTGATGAACAAGGAAGGCCTGCTGCGCAACCTGCCCGGCGAGCCCTCCACGCTGG
Organism: Elusimicrobia bacterium GWB2_63_16; assembly: GCA_001799715.1. Classification (GTDB taxonomy): domain Bacteria; phylum Elusimicrobiota; class Elusimicrobia; order Elusimicrobiales; family UBA9959; genus UBA9959. Next base: position 41,424 of record MGTZ01000028.1, read on the forward strand.
GCGCGTCCAACCGCCTGGCCAACGAATACCTGGAGGGCAAGAAATGATAGCCGCCGCCGTCTACTTTTTCGGCGGCCTGGCCGCCCTGGCCACGCTGCTGATGATCTTCCAGCGCGACCCCGTAAAGGCCGCGATGCTGATGCTGGCCGCGCTGCTCTCCACCGCCGGCCTCTACCTGGCCCTCAGCGCGCAGCTGCTGGCCGCCCTGCAGGTCATCCTTTACGCCGGCGCCATCATGACGCTGTTCATCGTGGCGCTCACCGTAATGCCGCAGGCCTGGCGCGACCACCAGCCGAAGAACGTATTCACCCGCGTGCTGGGCCTGGCCGCCGCCGCCGTGCTGCTGACCGAGCTGGTCAAAGTCTCCGCCGTGCTCAGGACGGCCGTGCGCAACGTGGATTTCTCCGAGTCGGGCGTGCTGGGCCTGGCGCGTGAGCTGTTCGGCCGCTTCGCCTTCCAGTTCGAACTGCTGTCGCTGGTGATCCTGACCTCTATTGTCGCCGCCGTCACGCTGGCGGCCAAGAGGAGGGAAGCATGAGCGCTTATACCCTCGCCGGCATCAGTTTCCTGCTCTTCGCGCTCGCCGCGGCCGGCTTCCTGACCTGCGGCAGCCTGGTGCGCATGCTGATGTTCCTGGAGCTGATGCTCAACGCCGCCAACGTGGCGCTGGTGGCCCTCGGGCCGCAGCCCGCCTCGCAGGCCTACGCCGTCATGCTTTTCGCCATAGCCGCGGCCGAGGCCGGCGTAGGCCTGGCCCTGATCATAACGCTGGCTTCGACCTTCAGGACGCTGGAAGCCGCCAATATAAAGGAACTTAAAGGCTGATGGAAGGCAATTATTACCCGCTGCTGAAATGGATACTGCTGGCCCCGCTGGCCGGCTTCCTGCTTAACGGCCTGCTCGGGAAGAAATTCCTGGGCGAGCGGGCGGGGGGGCTGATCGGCTCCCTGGCCATTCTGGTCTCCTTCATCTTCGCGGCCCTGTCCTTCTCCGACCTGCTCAACCTGCCCGCCGAGAACCGCCTGCTGCGCGACACGCTGTTCAATTGGATCTCGGCCGGCACCTTCTCGGTGGACGCCGCCTTCCGCTTCGACCCGCTGGCCGCCGTGATGGCGCTGATCGTCACCGGCGTCAGCTTCCTCATCCACGTCTATTCCACCGGCTACATGAAGGGCGACGCCGGCTACAACCGCTATTTCGCCTACCTCAACCTCTTCGTCTTCTTCATGCTCGCGCTGGTGCTCGCCGACAACCCGCTGGTCATGTTCGTCGGGTGGGAAGGCGTGGGCCTGTGTTCCTATCTGCTCATCGGCTTCTGGTACGAGGACCCGGAGAAGGCCACCGCCGGCAAGAAAGCCTTCATCACCAACCGCGTCGGCGACGCCGGCTTCCTGATAGGCCTGATGATCCTGTCCGGCATCCTCGCCGCCAACGGCGTGATAGCGATGGACTTCGAGACGCTGCGCGCCAACGCCCACCTGCTGGGCGCCTATAATTTCCTCGGCATCGCCGCGCCCACGCTGGTCTGCCTGCTGCTGTTCTTCGGCGCCACCGGCAAGTCCGCGCAGTTCCCGCTCTACGTCTGGCTGCCCGACGCCATGGCCGGCCCCACGCCGGTCTCGGCGCTCATCCACGCCGCCACCATGGTCACCGCCGGCGTCTACATGCTCGCGCGCCTGAGCTTCCTCTACGAGCTGGCGCCCCGGGCGCTGGAAGTGGTGCTCCTAGTCGGCTGCTTCACGGCCTTCTTCGCCGCCGTGATAGGCCTGGCCCAGCGCGACATCAAGAAAGTGCTGGCCTATTCCACCGTCAGCCAGCTGGGCTATATGTTCATGGCCGCCGGGGCGGGGGCCTACGCCGCCTCCGTCTTCCACCTGGCCACTCACGCCTTCTTCAAGGCGCTGCTGTTCCTCGGCGCCGGCTCGGTCATCCACGGCATGAGCGGCGAGCAGGACCTGCTCAAGATGGGCGGCCTGAAGAAGGAAATGCCCTTCACCTTCCTGCTGGTGGCCGCGGGCTGGCTGGCCATCGCCGGCGTGCCCGGCCTGTCCGGCTTCTATTCCAAGGACCTGATACTCGAGAAAGTGTTCGAGCACGGAGGCGCTTTTGTCTGGGGCGTGGGCGTGCTGACCGCCGCGCTGACCGCCTTCTATACCACGCGGCTCTTCGTGCTGGCCTTCCTCCGGAGCAAGCGCGGCACCGGCCACGCGCACGAGTCGCCGCTCTCCATGACCCTGCCCATGACCGCGCTGGCGCTGCTCGCGGTGGGCGGCGGCCTCTTCCTCAAGGACCGCCTGTTCGTCTTCCTGGACCCCTCTTTCGTGCCGTCGCACGGCCACACCCCGGAGGCGCTGCGGCTGATGGTCATCTCCGTCGCCGCCGGCTTTACCGGCATCATAACGGCCTTCCTGCTGACGCTGCCCGGCCCCGCCGCCGCGCTCAAGGCCGCGCTGCCGCGCGCGCACGCGCTGGTCTACAACAAATTCTACGTCGACGAGATCTACGGCTTCCTCGTTCTGCGGCCGCTCAAGCGCTTCTCCGACCGCGTGCTGTTCGGCCTGGTGGACGCCGGCCTGATAGACGGCCTGCTGGTAAACGGCACGGCCAGGGCCTCTTACGCCGCCGGCCGGCTGCTGGCCAAGGCGCAGAACGGCAGGCTGGACACTTACGCGCTGGTCTTCGCCGCCGGCGTGGCGCTGATGCTTTACTGGATCATCTAAATGGAACTGCTCATCAACCCGCTTTCCCTCACCGTGCTGCTGCCCGCCATCGCGGGCCTGGGCATCTTCGCCATCCCGCGCGACAGCGCCGCCGCGCTGAAGGGCTACGCCCTGGCGGCCTCGCTGGCCGTCTTCGCGGTCTCGCTGCGGCTGTGGACCGGTTTCGACGCGGCCGCCGCGGTCATGCAGTTCGGCCTGGACAAGCCGTGGCTCCCTTCCTACGGCATCCATTACGCCCTGGGCATCGACGGCATCAGCCTGCTGATGATACTGCTGACCACCTTCCTGGTGCCGCTCTCAGTGCTGGCGTCCTTCAATTACATAAAGGAAAGCCAGCGCGCCTACTACGCCTGCCTGCTGTTCCTCGAAGCCGGCATGGTGGGCGTGTTCGCCGCGCTGGACCTCTTCGTGTTCTACCTGTTCTGGGAAGCCATGCTGATACCGATGTACTTCCTCATCGGCATCTGGGGCGGCCCGCGCCGCGTTTACGCGGCCCTCAAGTTCTTCATCTACACGATGGCCGGCTCGGTGCTGATGCTGGCCGCCATCCTGTGGGTGGTCGCCGCCCACCACGCCGCCGCCGGCGCCTGGACCTTCTCCATCCCGGCGCTCTACGCCGGAGCGCTCACCGAGCAGGCGCAGTTCTGGCTGTTCGCCGCCTTCGCGCTGGCCTTCGCGGTGAAGGTGCCCCTGTTCCCTTTCCATACCTGGCTGCCCGACGCGCACGTGGAAGCCCCGACGGCCGGCTCCGTCATCCTGGCCGGCGTGCTGCTGAAGATGGGCGTGTACGGCTACCTGCGGCTGGCGGTGCCCCTGTTCCCGCAGGCGGCCGTGACTTTCGCCCCGTGGCTGGCGGGCCTGGGCGTGGTGGGCATCATCTATGGCTCGCTCGTGGCCTGGAGCCAGCGCGACATGAAGAAGATGGTGGCCTATTCTTCGGTGGCGCATCTCGGCACCGTGATGCTGGGCGCGATGGCCTTCGAGCCCGCGGCCGTCTCCGGCGCGGTGCTGCAGATGGTCAACCACGGCCTCTCCACCGGCGCGCTGTTCCTTTTGGTCGGCGTGCTCTACGAGCGCCGCCATACGAGGCTGATAGAGGACTACGGCGGCCTGGCCAAGGTGATGCCCGGCTTCGCCGCGGTGTTCATGATAGTGACCCTTTCTTCCGTCGGCCTGCCCGGCCTCAACGGCTTCATCGGCGAGGCGCTGGTGCTGTTCGGTTCCTTCCGGGTCTACCCCTGGCTGGCCTCGGCGGCCGTGGCCGGCGTGATCCTATCGGCGGTCTACATGCTGGGCATGTACCAGCAGGTGGTCTTCGGCCCGCTGCGCCATACCGAGAACAAGATCTTGAAGGACCTGGACCTGCGCGAGTGGCTGTACCTGGCCCCGCTGCTGGTCTTCATCGTCCTCATCGGCGTGTGGCCCAACCCCTTCCTGCGGCGCGTCCTGCCCGCCGTGGATAATTACATAACCCTGTCGCGCCAGCAGCCGGCCCCGCCGCCGGCGCTGGTCAAGCTGGCGCTGGACGGGGAGGAGGCGAGATGACTTTCGACCCCGTACCCTACGCCGCCTCCGCCCTGGCCGGCCCGCTGCTGCTGACCCTGGCCGCTTTCGCGGTGCTGCTGCTGCCGCTGTTCTTCAAAACCCTGCGCGGCACGCAGGGCCTGGTCTCGCTGGGCGCGGTGCTGGTGACGCTGGTCTTCTTCAGGGCCGCCCCGCCGGCGCAGCTGGCCTTCTTCAGCGGGGCGCTGAACCTCTCGCCCCTGTCGGCCTACCTGTGGGCCTTCGCCATGGGCGTGCTGGCCCTGTTCATAGCGCTGTCGCTGGCCCGCCCCGCCGCGCCGGCCGAGCACGAGGGGGAATACTATTTCCTCGCCTCTATGGCCACCATAGGCCTCATGGTCATGATGGCCGCCGGCGACCTGTTCACCGCCTTCATCGCGCTCGAACTGCTGAGCCTGCCGGTGTACGCGCTGGCCGGCATACGCCGCTCCAAGCCCGGCCTGGAGGCCGCCTACAAGTATTTCATGCTGGGCGCCTTCGGCTCGGGCATGACGGTGCTGGGCATAGCCGTGCTCAACGCCCTGTACCCGTCGCTGGACTTCGTCTCGCTCAAGGCCGCCCTGCCGGCGCAGCCGCTGGCGCTGGCCGGCTTCCTGCTGGTCATCTCCGGCTTCGCCTTCAAGACGGCCCTGGTGCCTTTCCACATGTGGGTGCCGGACGCCTACGAGGGCGCCCCCACGCAGGTCTCGGCCTTCATGGGCGCCGCGGTCAAGGCCGGCGGCGTGGTGCTGCTGTGGCGGCTGTTCTCACTTTTCGACGGCGGCCCGGTGCGGGAGATCTTCTGGTGGCTGACGGTAGTCACCGCCGTGTTCGCCAACCTGGCCGCGCTGGCCCAGAACGGCCTAAAGCGCCTGCTGGCCTATTCCAGCATAGCCCACGCCGGCTATATCGCGGTGGCTTTCTTCGGCGGTACCCGCGGCTGGGAAGCCGTGCTTTATTACCTGCCCGTCTACGCCATGGCTACCATAGGCGCCTTCGGAGTTACGCTTATCCTGGAGCGCGACGAGAAGGGCCCGAAGATAGACGACCTGGCCGGCCTGGGGCGCACCCGCCCGTGGCTGGCCGCGGCCATGGCCGCCTTCATGTTCTCGCTGGCCGGCGTGCCGCCCCTGGCGGGCTTCTTCGCCAAGTTCTACGCTTTCGCCGGCGCGGTGGCCTCCGGCTATACCAGCCTCGTAGTCATCGCGGTGCTGATGAGCGCCGTCTCCATCTACTACTATCTGCGCGTCACCGTGGTGATGTATATGAAAGTCCCCGCCAACGGAGAGGACCACCCGGCCGGGGCTCCCGGCCTGGCCGAAGCGGTAGTCTTTCTCATGGCCGCCGGCGTGCTGCTGGCCGGCCTCTTCTCGCGGCCCCTGCTGGCCCTGGCCGCCGAAGCTGCCCGCTGGTTCTAGACCCCGCCGACAAGTAAGACGCCGGGCAGCCCCGGCGTTTTTCTTTTGCCCGCGCGCTGCCGCTCCCTTATGATTAATGTGATTTTTGTTACATTTAACATTTGCCTGTTGACAATAGTCAGCCAATTTACATAAAGTTATTACAAGCCGGTACCCTGGGGGGGCGCCGGCGGAATATACAAAGGGACTACTAACGCGCTGCCGGTACCGCCTTGCGGTGCCGGCCGAGGCGCCAACGGGGGAGGCAGGATGAGATACGTCGCAAAAGCCGCGGCGGCGCCCAAACGGCGCCGCTCCAGGAAGCAGACCGGCAGGGCGGATAACCCGGCCGAATTCCTGCGGCGCACCTTCTATTACATCAAAGGCGAGCAGCTGCTCAAACTATCCAGCCGTCTTCTTTACGAAGCCGCTTAGAGACCCGCCGGGGGGCGGAGGGGGAGATATGCTCAGGGAAAATACCGTTTTCGCTCAGAAAATACTGGATTTCTACTCCATGAAGGGAGTCGACTGCTCGGTAGTGGACGAGCACCAGACGCTGCTGGTCTCGCTGGCGGCCGAAGGCCGGACGCGCGAGTTCCGCTACGGCAAGAGGGCCTTCGCAGGGCTGCACCATTCCAGGAAGTTCTACGCCACGCTGGAGAGGGAATTCTGCAATCTCTGGACGGCGCCGGAACCGGCCGCCCGCAATTAGGGGGGCGCCATGAACGATAAATATCTGCGCCTGGCCAACGCCATACTCAGGCTGATACAGCGCGGCAAACAGGCCGGGCCTGACGCGGACGGAAAATCGCCGAAACGGCATTTCCGCGTCCTGTATCACCGCCTGGCGGCGGCCAGACCGGGGAAGTAGGACGTAAACAGCGGACCGCCGGAGATTACCGGCGGTTCATCGTTCACGGCGTTTCAAATAAAACCGTTCTCTTTAAGGAAGTCCCTGGTGATGCCGGGGGTTTTGGCCGTTGCGTACTTGCCCAGTATGTCGTACTCGATATTAAGCAGCCCGCCGGGCTTCAGGTCTTTCAGGACGCTATTGGCCCAGGTGTGCGGAATGACGGCGGCCTTGAACGAGGACGGGGAAATGTCGTAAACCGTAAGGCTGACGCCGTCGAGGGCCACCGAGCCCTTCTCCACTATCACCGCGTCCGGCCCTTTCTCCACCTCTATGATACGGCTGTTGCCGTCGCTCCGCACGCCGAGCAGCCGCGCCGTGCCGTCTATGTGCCCCGTCACGAAATGGCCGCCCAGCCGCGCGCCCACCGCCAGGGCCCGCTCCAGGTTGACCGCGCAGCCAGGCTTCAGCCGGCCCAGGGTGGTGCGGGAGAAACTCTCGGGGCTGACCGCGAAGGCCGCCAGGCCCGGCCTGTGGGCCGTGACCGTAAGGCAGGCCCCGTTCACGGCCACGCTCTCCCCGTCGGCCAGCGACCAGGCCGCCGGCACGGAGACTTCCAGTTTCCCGGAGGAAACCGATTTTACCTTTTCCACCGCTTCTATGATCCCGGTGAACATCAGTCGAACCTCAGGTCCAGCATCAGGTCGGGACCGGCTGCAGTAATGGAAGCCAGCCGCGGCCTGAGGCCCAGCTCCGGCCTGGCCGCGTTGAGATCGTCGGGCCAGACCATGGAATTTTTTGAATCCGTGCCGCCTATCAGCATAGGGGCAACGAAACAGATAAAGCGGTCGGCCAGGCCCTCGCTGATAAAGGAGCCGGCCACCCGGCCGCCGCCTTCCACCAGCACGTGGGCTATGCCGAGTTTGCCCAGCTCGCCCAGCAGCGCCCGAAGCGAGACGCGGCCCTTCTCCGACGGCAGCACCAGTATCCTGGCGTTGTGGGGGAATTTCTTCATGGCCGTGACCGAGGCCTTGCGCGTGGTGGCTATCAGCACCCGCTCGTTCTTAAGTATCTGCGCCTTGCGCGGCACGCGGAAGGACGAATCCAGCGCCACTATCCACGGCTGCTGGCGCACCTTCACGCCGCGCACGTTGAGCAGAGGGTCGTCGGCCAGCACCGTGCCGATGCCGGCGAGCACGGCGTCGGCCTCGGCGCGCAGTTTGTGCGCCTCCAGCCGGGACTGCGGCGAGGAGATCCAGCGCGAGCGGCCGGCCGCGTCGGCTATGCGGCCGTCGAGGCTCTGCGCTATCTTTACCGTCACGTAGGGCAGGCCGGTACGCATGAACTTGTTGAAGGCGGGGTTAAGCGCCTCGCATTCCCGCCCCAGCACGCCGGCCCTGACCTTGATGCCCGCGCGGCGCAGTATGCCCGCGCCCCGGCCGCTATGGGCCGGGTTCACGTCTTTGGCCCCGTAATAAACTTCCTTAATTCCGGACTTTATCAGCAGGTCGGTGCAGGGCGGCGTCTTGCCGCGGGTGGAGCAGGGCTCGAGGGTTACATAGATGGCCGCGCCCGCGGGACTGACCTTGCACGAGCGCAGGGCATTCACCTCGGCGTGCGGCCCGCCGTAGGCCAGGTGGGCCCCTTCGCCGATGATCCTGCCGCCCTTTACCAGCACGGCGCCGACCATGGGGTTGGGATGGGTGGTATAGCGCCCGCGCCGGGCCAGTTCCAGGGCGCGGGCCATGTAGCCCTCGTGCCGGTCCATTACAGGTGCTTGAAGAGGTTGGCCATCTCTATGGCGCTCACCGCGGCCTCGGCGCCCTTGTTGCCGAGCTTCACGCCGGCACGCTCTATGGCCTGCTCCAGGTTGTCGGCGGTAATGACGCCGAAGGCCACCGGCACCTTGTGCTTCATCGAGACGGCCGCTATGCCCTTGGCGGTCTCCTGGGCGACGAAGTCGAAGTGGGGAGTGTCGCCCTTGATGACCGCGCCCAGGCAGATGATGGCGTCGTAGGGGCCGGAGGCCAGTTTTTCGCAGACCACCGGGATCTCGTAGGCGCCGGGGGTCTTAACCACGGTGATATCCTTCTCGTCGGCGCCGTGGCGCTTCAGGGAATCCACCGCCCCGTCGAGCAGGCGCCCGGTGATGAAATCGTTGAACCGGGAGACTATGATCGCGAACTTCAGCTTGTCGGCCTTAAAGCCGCCTTCTATGGTTTTCATTTTATTCTCCTTAACCTTCCAGCCCGGGCTTTACTCCGAGCATATGTCCCATCTTGTCGCTCTTGGTCTTCAAATAGCGCGCGTTGTGCTGGTTGGGGTGGATGACCAGCGGCACGCGGCCGGCGATCTTCAGGCCGTAGCCGGAGAGGCCGGCGAGCTTCTTGGGATTGTTGGTGATCAGCCGCAGGCGGTGCAGGCCGAGGTCGCAGAGCATCTGCGCGCCTATGCCGTAGTCGCGCAGGTCGGCGGGGAAACCCAGCGCCTCGTTGGCGGTGACGGTGTCATAACCCTTGTCCTGCAGGCTGTAGGCCTTGATCTTGTTGCCCAGGCCGATGCCGCGGCCCTCCTGGCGCATGTAAAGGATGGCGCCCGCGCCCTCTTTGGCTATCAGGCGCATCGCGGCGTGCAGCTGCGGACCGCAGTCGCAGCGGCGGGAGGCGAACACGTCGCCGGTGAGGCATTCGGAGTGGACGCGGACCAGCGCCGGGTCGCCTATTTTACCGTAGGTCAGCGCGGCGTGCTCGAGGCCGGTGAGGCGCTCTCGGTAGACCGAAATGGCGAAGGTGCCGAACTCGGTGGGCAGCGTGGAAGAGGAGACCTTCTCCACCAGGCTCTCCTTGCGGCGGCGGTAGGCTATCAGGTCGGCTATGGTGGCCATCCGGAGCTTATGCTTGGCCGCGAAGCGCGTCAGTTGCGGCAGCCGGGCCATGGTGCCGTCGGGGTTCATGATCTCGCAGATAACTCCGGCCCCCGTGAGGCCGGCCAGGCGCACCAGGTCGGTGCAGGCCTCGGTGTGGCCGGCGCGGGCCAGCACGCCGCCGGGGCGGGACTTGAGGGGGAAGACGTGGCCCGGGCGGGTGAGGTCGCCCGGCAGGGAGCCGGGGGCGGCGAGGATCTTTATCGTGCGCGCGCGGTCGGCCGCCGAAATGCCCGTGGTCACGCCCTTGGCGGCGTCCACCGAGATGAGCCAGTTGGTCTTGAAGGGGTCCTTGTTCTCGCGCTCCATCTGGAACAGGTCCAGCGCCTCGGCCCGGTCGCCGGTAAGCGGCGCGCAGATCAGGCCGCGGCCGTGGCGGGCCATGAAGTTGATCTTTTCTGCCGTTGCGTAGCGGCCGGCCATCAGCAGGTCGCCCTCGTTCTCGCGGCCCTCGTCGTCCGTGATGACGACCATGCGGCCCCGCCTGATGTCGGCGACTATGTCCTCGATGGGGGAGAAGATGTTCTTTTTAGCCATAGAAAAAGCCCCGAAGCTGTCTTCAGGGCTTTAACCGCGCGGCAAGGCGTAGCCGTCCGCGCGGGGTCGTTCTTCTATCATCCGGACTTTACCGTCGGCCCCGGAGTTACACCGGATCTGCTCGTAAGAGCTTGCGGGCTTTACCGCCGGTGGGGAAATGCTCCCCGCCCTGAAGAACTACAGGGATATTATAGCACTTACTCCACGGTCGAACATATAGCGTACGCGGTTATATCCACGTTTGAGGCGAATTCGCAGGTCCAGACGGTATCGCTGGACGGGTAGGACTTCAGCAGGTTCACGGTCCCGGTCTGCGTGCAGCCGCCGCCCATCAGCACTTTGCCCGCCGTACAGCCGGCGGCGCAGATCGTATTAGCGGGACAGGGGGCGCTCACGCGCTCGCGCGAGGCGGCGAAACCGGTGGCCTTCACCTTGCCGGCCACGTCCAGCCGCTCGGCCGGGGAGGCGACGCCTATGCCCACGGTGCCGTTGGCCCTGACCACCAGGGTCGAACCTACTACCTCCAGCACGCTCTGCGTACCGGCGAGGCCGCCGCCGAGGACGGAGGCCGAGGCGGAGAACAGCGAGTAGCCGTCCACGTGCAGCCTGGCCTGCGGCGCGCCGGTGTTGACGCCCAAGGACCTGGACGCCGTAGAGACGTACAGCGCGGGGGTGGAGCCCGCGCCCGAGACGCTGACGGTCAGGTCGGTGGCCACGTGCAGGCGCGAGGCCGGGAGGAAATTCTTGTCGACCTCGCCGACGATGAACGGTCCGGTATCCTTGATCCTGAAGGCCTGCACGCCGTTGCCCAGCGTGGTGGCGCCGCCGCGGTAGACGAGGTCGCGCTCCGAAGAGACCATCCCCAGCACGCCCTTCTGCGGGGTGGCGCCCTCGTTCCAGACTATATACGAGTTGCCGCCCAGGTTGGGGTACAGAGACAGGACCACTTCTTCGCCCGCCTTCTGGTCCAGGCGCAGCTGGCCCTTAAGATGGAGGTCCGACTGCGGGTTGAACAGGCCGCCAACGGCCAGCTTATTCTGCACGTAGACGCTGGTGCTGAACAGCACGGCGTCGTAGAGGCCGCCGGTGCGGGCGGTGATGGTGGAGATCTGTATCAGGCCGGGCAGAGAATCCGTCACCAGGTTCGTCAGGCCCGAACCGTCGCCGAAGAAGCCGCCCTGCGCCGTTACGGAGGAGACGGCGTTGATGCCGCCGTTGACGGTGAGCAGGTGGGTCTGCGCCGTAGTGCCGATGGAGACCTTGCCGGCCGTTGTGCTGACGTAAAGTAAGGGCATGGCGTTGGCCGTGGCGCTGCTCACGAGCAGGTTCGCCATCACGTGGAATTTCTCGCGCGGCTGGTCCGCCGGGCTCGGCGAGCTGCCTATGCCGAACAGCCAGTTGCCGTACTGGTCGGCCTTTACGCGGAAGACTTCCTGGCCGCCGTTCCACGGGTCGCTGCCGACCGCCCTGTAGATAAGGTCGCGCTCGAGGCCGCCGGGATAGCCCAGCACGCCAAGGTTCACGCCGCCGGAAGCCACCAGAGAGGAGTTGGTCCAATGTATGTAGCTGTAATCGTTATAAGACTTGATGCTCAGTTTGGCCGCGCCGGTGACGGTGTTGGCGTAGGAGACCATGGCCTCGCCGGCCACGTCCAGCGGGGCGGCGGGGGCAGGCACCAGGACGCCCACCCTGCCGGCCGTGGTGACCGCCAGCGTATACGCGTTGGAGGTGGCCGAGCTGGACACCGTGAGGGCGTATTTATGAGCGCCGAAGGAGGCCAGCGTGGCGCTGGCGGGTGAGACTATAAAGTTGCCGGTCATCGTATCCCCGGCCTTGAGCAGCTTGGTGGAGTCGGTGCCGGTCACGCTGGTGAGCAGCGAGCCGTTGCCGACGAAATACGGCGCGTTGACCACGCCGGCGCGCACCAGCACGCCGCTGGCCGTATCCAGGCTGTAAGTGGTCCCGGGGTCCCAGCCCCATATGGTGCCGGTGGTGGCCGTCACGTTGTAGAAGTTGCCGATGCCGGAGGGGGCGTGCACGGAGGCCGCGTGCATGGAGCCCTGGGCCGTAATGCTGGAGGTGGCGATGATGCCGCCGCCCACGGTCAGGCGGGCCAGGTAGGAGGCGCTGCCGATAGCGGTATTGCCGCCGAGCACCGAGAGGCTGGAGCCGCCCACGGAGAAGGCGCTGCCGGTCACGGTCAGCGTGGAGCCGGCGAGGGTCAACTGGCCGGTCATCGTGTCGCCGGCCTTGAGCACCTTGCTGGTGTCGGAGGAGATAAGGTTGATCAGGCCCGACCCGTCGCCGTAGAAAGTGGCCCCGGGCATCAGGTAAACGTGGGAGCTTATGAATATACCTCCGCGCTGCGCGGCGGCGGCCGAAGAGAGTTCTATCCCGCCGGCGAATTTGATCTTGGGGGACAGCAGGCCCTCGGCCGAAGCCACGGTCAGGGTGGAGCCGGAGAGGGTCAGTTGGCCCGTCATCGTGTCGCCCGCCTTGCGCAGCACGCCGGTGAGCGTGGTGCCGTCGCCGTAAAAAGAGCCCCCGTGCACCTGGCCCAGGCCGTTAACGAGGAACAGCTGGGAGGTGCCGGTGGAGACCAGCAGCAGGTCGCCGGTGTCGCCGGCGGCGGAGGAAATGTGCAGCCTGGCCTGCGGGTTGGTATTGTTCTGGCCGATGGACACGTTGCCGGGATTGATGGAGTAGACATGGGGGCCGGCCACTTCCCACATGGTCAGGGCGGCGGCCCTGGTCTGCACGGACCCGTCGGGGAACTTGAAGCCGCAGGAGAGATCGTCGGCGCAGGCCGGCAGGGAGCCTTTGCTCTCCACCATGCCGGCCACGGCCAGGGTCTGGCCGGGGGAAATGGAGCCTACCGAGATGCCGCCCAGCACGAACAGGTTGGTGGAGATGGTGATCGCCCCGTTGGCGGTGGTGGGGTGCGCGCCGATGGTGTCGGCCAGGAACATGGAGGTGGCCACGGAAGAGGTGGTGGCGTAGACGGAGCTGAAAGAATACGGGGAAGCCTGCAGCTTGACGCGGGGGGACATGGCCTCGAAAGCGCCGGCGCAATCGTTGTCGCCGTCCACCTGGATCTCCAGCCACAGGCCGTCGCGCTCGGCGAAGATACTGGCGGGGATGCCGCCGGCTACCGCGGAACCTATCTCCACGTCATAGCGGCCCTTGGTCACCCTGACGTCGCAGCGGGTCTCGGAGAACAGCGGGCTGGTGATGCCGGTGGGAGTATCGTAGATATAGAACTTCAGGTCCTGCGGCGTTTCCACCGGCAGGTTGGTGATCTTGCTGATCAGGTAGCCCTGGTAGTTTATCGTCGGGGTTATCACGGCGGCGGCTGGCGCCGCGAGCAGCAGCGCGCCCAGCGCGCCTGCGAGCAGATTTTTAACGTGAGTAGAATTCATAAGTCCTCCGCCGCCTTACCTGACCACGACCACGGTGCCGTTATAGACGGTGCCGTCGGCCTCCAGCTGGTAGATGTAGACCCCGCCCGGCACCGCCTGGCCGCCGGCCTTGGCGTCCCAGACGAGGGAATTGGACACGGGACCGCCCGTCATGCTGCCCACCAGGGCGCCGCGCAGGTCGTAGATCTTGCCTTTCACGCTCTTCTCCTGCGGGTTGTCGAAAATAAAGACCATCGTATCATTTTTGCCGTCCCCGTTTGGAGTGATCAGGCGGTTGGTCAGGCCGGCTTTGTCCGCCGAGAAACCGCCGCTGCGCTCGGTGGTCCGCAGCTGGTAGCGCCCCAGCAGCCTGGTGTCCAGGCGCACGCTGCGCTCGTCCTCGTCGACTATGCCGTACATCTGCAGCCAGCGCGCGCCGTTGAAGTAGTACATGCTCAGCGCCTTGGCGTCCGCTCCGGCGGAGGGAACTATCGCGCCGCCGGCTTTGGCGTAATAGAGTTTCAGCGTGCCCTTGCTGGCCAGCTGGAAGAGCGGGTCAGCCTGCAGACCGCCGCGGTAGGCGGAGAACTCCACCGATTTGACCACGCGCCCGCTCAGGTCCTCGATATGCGTGGAGATGTCGAGAGTGTAGACGTCCATCGGATCGGCCGAGGGGGAGAAGAAGCTGCCGGTGCCCTCCTGCGGCACCTCGAAGACGCTCTGGTTGTCGGGGGCCAGGAAGTAGAGGCCGCCCGACTCGCTGGAACGCACGTACGAAGGCAGCGAGACGCCGGCCTGGTTCACCGCGCGGGCGTGGTAGTAGTAGGGATCGGCGGTGGGAACGATGTCCGTCCAGTTCAGCGTGCTGGAGGAGGTTTCGGCGATCTGCACCCACTCCGCGTCGGCGGGAGCCGTGGCGCGGTAGACCTCGTATCTCTTTACCTCATAGGGGTACGACGGGCTGAAGCGGTTGTCGAAAGGGATGCGGTTCATGTACCCGGCCGGCGGGATCCAGGTCATGGTGACGGCGTTGCCGGTGCGCGCGAGCTGGAAGTTCATCGGGGCCAGCGGGGTCAGGGCCAGCGCCGCGGCGGCGTTGGAGATCTCCGAGCGCAGGTAATGGCTGTTGAGCGTCTCCATGGCGAAGTAATAGGTGGTGCCGGCCTGGAACCCCTCTACGATCCGGCTCTCGCGCGTGCCGGGCTCCAGCGGGACCCAGTCCTGGCCGTAGACCTGCGCCGCCGCGAAGCCCTCGTCGGTGGAGACCGGGGCGACGGAGCTGTAGCGCAGTATATAATAGCCGGCGGCCTCGGCGTTCCGGCTGGCGTCGGCGGAGGGGGCCGTCCAGGTGAGCCGGATGGAATAACTGGAGACTATCACCGGCGTCAGGTCGAAGACCGGGGCGGGGAAAGGGTAATAAGCCAGCTTGCCGCTGCGGTGGATCAGACCGGAGGCCTCCTGCGTGGAGACGGCCAGGTCCTGCACGTTGCCGTTCATCTCGAAACTCGGCGAGACCATGTAGGAGGAGCCGTTGCCGGTGGCGCCGGTGATGTCTATGAAATTCGCGGAGGTGAGCCGGGAGGCGCGCGCCTGCCCGGCCGGCAGCAGGGCCGACAGGGCGAGCAGGGAAAAGAAACAGCGCCTGAAGTTCACAATGTAATTATATACCGGCCGTGCGACCAAAATATTACAAAGAGATTTCGGCTTACGCCGGGCAGAATCCATAAATATGAAACAAAACAGTCACAAATGAAAAGTAGAATTAGTCTGTATGAAGCCCTGCAAAGCCGTTCTCAGCCTCCTCGCCGCGCTGGCGCTCGCCCCCGCGGCGGCGTTCTGCTCCGCGTCGGCGCTCGGCCGCTCCGTGGCGCTCAACCGCCTGGTGACGCCCAACAACGACAAGAAGAACGACACTTTTATTTTCCGCTGCTATAACCCGCGCGACGCGGCCGTGGACGCGAAGATCTACGACCTCGCCGGCCGCGAGGTGGCCCAGATGCGCCTCAAGCAGCGCTCCAACGGCACGCCGCCCGTACAGGACAACAGCTCGGGAGAATTCTACGATCTGGAGTGGGACCCGAACCGGGGGGAGAAGTACCCCGGCGGCGTCTACGTCTACCAGGTCCGGACGGAAGAGCAGGTGTATAAGGGTACTGTAGTCATTATAAGGTAAGCGACATATGAACCGCGCCACCGCCACGAAGACCGCTCTGACCGCAGCCCTGCTGCTGGCGCCGCTTTGCGTACGGGCGGCCTTCGAGGACCTGGGCTTCGGGGCCAGGGGCCCCGGCATGGGCGACGCCGTCACCGGCGTGGCCGACGACGTTTCCTCGGTCTACTACAACCCCGCCGGCCTCGGCGGCCTGGAGCGCCCGAAGGCGCTGGCCTCCCATTCCCTTTTCCACGGGGGGCTCAGCGACGGCTCCAGTCTGGGCCTCAGCGTGGCCGCGCTGGCCATGCCCATAGGCAACGGCCGCCACGGCACCATCGGCGCGGCCTGGCAGGATTTCTCGCTCTCCGGCGTCTATTACGAGAAGACCGGCACCGTGGCCTGGGGCTACCGCTTCGACCGCGGCAGCCGCTACGAGAAACTTTCGGTGGGCGCGTCGCTGAAATACCTGTCGCACGGCTTCTCGCGCCTCGACGAGGCTTACAACGCCGTGATGGAAAACCTCTCCCAGACCGGCGCCACGGACCCGGTGCTGGCCGGCGCCAACTCCCGCGGCGCCCTGGACGCCGATCTGGGCGCGCTGTACCGCCTCACCAACCGGTGGACGCTCGGCGCGGCCATACTCAACGCCATGCAGGCCAACGTGGCTTTCAGCGAGTCCGACAAGGACCCCGTGCCCATGAAGGCCCGGCTGGGCGCCTCGTTCAAGAGCCTCTGGCTGCTCCTGTCCGCCGACGCCAGGCTGCAGAAGGGCCCCGACGGCAGCCTGGACAAGCAGTTCGTGGTGGCGGCCGAGAAGGTGTTCCCCAGCCTCGACCGCGGCGAGTTCGGCGTGCGGGGCTCGCTCGGCGCCGGCGACAGGGAATTCAAGCAGGCCACGCTGGGTCTCTCCTACAAGATACAGCGCATACAGTTCGACTACGGCTTCATGCTGCCCATCGGAACGGTCAAAGAGACCTCCGGCAACCACCGCATGGCCCTGTCCTACCATTTCGGCACGCCTACCCAGTCCGAGATCGCCGAGAGCGAGCTGCTGGACCAGTACAAGCGCCTGCGCGAGACGCAGAACTACAAGGGCGCCCGCGATACCGCCAGCCTCAACGACCCCCGCCTGGCCGAAGTGAAAGAGCAGGTGCTGCGCGAGAATTATTACGCGGCCAACAAGCTGCTGGTGGCCAAGGCGGGCGAGCTGCTGCCCGATTCCTCCGTGGTCAACCTCACGCGCCGGCTCTCGGCCGTCGCGGCCTACTACCCGTCGCTGGCCCCCGAGCCGGGCCGCGGCCGCCAGCGCTGGGAGGACCTGCTCGCCAGCGGCGTAAGGGATTTCGTGAACGGCGCCGACAACCGCGCCATGAAGAAGCTGGCCTACGCCCAGAGCCTCAACCAGCAGGACGGCGGGCTGGCCAACTTCCTGGACAAGGCCGGCGAGATCTCCCGCATTACGCCGGACAAGGTGCCGGCCGATTTCAGCCGCGGCTGGCCCGAGTACAAGCTGGACCAGTCCGACGAGTTCTACGCCAAGAAGCGCTATTCCGAGGCGCTGCGCAAGCTCGAGGAACTGCTGGACATAGAGCCGGCCTACCTGATGGCCCTTAAGAAGAGCGGCTCCTGCAACTATATGCTGGGCGCCTACTCCCGCGCCGCCCGCGACTGGGAGAAGGCCTCGCGCGCCGAGCCGGACCCGGTGGAGAAGGCCAAGCTGGCCAAGATGACCGCGGAGGCCCGCAAGAAGCAGGGCACGGAATCTTCCTGGGAGCCCGAGACCGGCTCCTACCGCGACGAAGCGGCGGGCGAGCCCGTGCTAACCGGCGCGGCGGCCAACGCCAGGGAGATCGAGAAGCTCTACCAGGCCGGGGCCGACGCCTACGCGAAGGGCGAATACGGCAAAGCGGCCGACGCCTTCCGCAAGATCCTGACGCTGGACCCGCAGAACACGCAGGCCAAGAAGGCCCTGGAGCGCATCATCAGGCTCTCCAGGTAAGGGGGGACGGACCGCAGGCGCAGCCGTATGAAATTATTCCACAAATTCAGCGCGGCCCTTATGGCCGCCGCTCTGGCGGCGGCCCTGCTGCTTTCCGGCATCTTCTTCAGCTTCCAGAACCGCACCGTGCGCCAGGCGCAGGAGGACCGCCTGCAGGCCCTGGCGCAGTCCGCGGCGGCCATGCTCGGCGAGGCAGAGCTGGCCGGCGACCCGCTGATGGCGGTGGATTACCTGTCCGGCTTGTGCTCGTCGCGGGCGGAGATAGCCGCCTGCCGCCTGGACATCGGCCGCGGCCTGCGGCCGGTGAAGACCCGCGGCAAGGCCCCGGCCCCGAAGGGGGACGTTCCCGTGCCGCGCGAGCTGCGCGGCGGCAAATATTCCGCGCAGCTGCTGTTCTCGTCGGCGGCGCTGGAGCGCGAGCGGCGCGAGGCCCTGGCCGGCGTCTGGCATGACCTGGCCGCCGCCTTCCTGGGCGCCATGGCCGCGGCGGCCCTGCTGGGCGTGCTGGTGGCCCGCCGGCTGACGCGGCGCCTGCGGCGGCTGGCCGAGGAGGCCGCGCTGGTGGGCGAGGGGCGCTTCGGCGCCAAGACCGACGCCTCCGGCTCCGATGAGGTGGCCGAGCTGGCCGGCGCTCTGAACGCGATGAGCGACCGCCTGCTCGAGCTGGAGACGATGAAGAAGAACTTCACCGCCTCCGTCACGCACGAGCTGCGCTCGCCGCTGGGGGTAATAGAGACCTACGCCGCGCTGCTCCTCAAGGAGAAGGAAAAATTCAGACCCGAGGACCTGGAGGTCTTCACGCGCATCAAGGAGAACGCCGGACGGCTGGCCAACTTCGTGACCGCCATGCTGGACCTGGCCAGGATCGAGCGGGGCCGGATGGACCTGCGCCCGGCCGCCGAGGACCCGCTGGCGCTCGCGCGAGATGCGGCCGACTTCCTCCGGCCTAAGGCGGAGGAGAAGGGGATAACCCTGGCGGTGGAAGGCGGCCCGCCCGGCGGCACCGCGCGGCTGGACCGCGAACTGGTCACGCATGTCCTCACCAATCTGCTCTCCAACGCCCTCAAGTTCACCCCGGCGGGCGGGAGCGTCACGCTGCGCGCCGCGCTTGCCGGCGGCAGGTGCCGGTTCGAAGTAGCCGACACCGGGCCCGGCCTGCGCGAAGGGGAAGCGCAAAAGCTGTTCGCCCCTTTCACGCAGGGCTCGGCGGCGCCCGGCCACGGCGGTACCGGCCTGGGCCTGGCCCTGGTGAAAGCCATCGCCGAGCTGCACGGCGGCAAGGCGGGCTGCGGCCCGGCCCCCGGCGGCGGCGCGGCGTTCTGGGTAGACCTGCCGGACGGCGGGGAAACCCCGAAATAACTTTGTAACCTGCTTTATATACAATATAGCTGTGATTATGACCGCACCCCTACGCCTTTTAGCCGTCCTGTCCCTCTGCCTGACCCTTAACGCGGGCGCGCAGGAGGCCGACCCGGCCCTTTCGCCCACCGCCCAGGGCTCCGAGATCTCGGCCCGCATGCAGGAGGACGTGTCGAAGCTGCTCGAGGAACTGCTCGGCCGCGGCCGGGCCCGCGCTTTCGTCACGGTGGAGGGGGAGATAGTGCTCAAGAGCAAGAGCGAGTCCGGCTCCCCGCCCGAAGAGAACCTGACCCTGCCCGGCTACTCGGCCGTCAACATCCTCGAGAAGACCGGCGAGTACCTCAAGCAGCAGCGCGCCGAGAGCCAGCGCACCAGCGAGTTCCGCGTCAAGCGGCTCGCGGTTTCACTCGTTTTCGACCGCGCCGTCCCCGACGCCCGCGTGAACGCCATCAAGCTGATGATCGCCGAAGTGCTGCGCGTCAGCGAGCAGCGCGGCGACACCATCATCACCGCCAAGGCCGAAATGCTGCCCTGGTGGAAGAGCGCCCTCGAGGCGCCCGAGATCCGCCCGGTGCTGGTGGCCTCCGCCTTCGGCGCGCTGGCGCTCGGCGTGTTGCTGATCTTCGGCTACATCCTGGCCTCCAAGCTGCTCAGCGGCTTCGTGGACTACGCCCGCATCAACGGCCCCGCCGCGGCCGCCGCCGGCCCCGCGGGCGGCGCCCTGGGCGGCCCCGGAGAAAGCGAGGGCGGCGAGGTGGGCGAGTTCGGCGAGATCATAGACGTGGAGTCCAAGGCCGCCTCGGGCGGCGCCATGCTGACGGCCGGCTCCGCCTTCGATTTCATCGAAAAGCTGCCTCCGTCGGACTCCGCCGAGCTTATCGCGGACCTGCCCGACGAGGACGCCGCCATCATCATAGCCAACCTGGCCGACCGCAGGCCCCATATTTCCTCCAAGGTGCTGCTGGCGCTGCCGCCCGCCAAGCGCCAGTCCGTCTCCGCCTTCCTGCTGGGCCTCAAGCAGGCCGAGCCCGAGCGCGTCTACGAGATCGAGAACGACCTGCGCCTGAAGCTCGAGAAAAGCCTCAAGGGCGCCGAGAAGCTGGGCCGCCTG
This sequence comes from Elusimicrobia bacterium GWB2_63_16, assembly GCA_001799715.1. GTDB lineage: Bacteria > Elusimicrobiota > Elusimicrobia > Elusimicrobiales > UBA9959 > UBA9959. The sequence goes on from MGTZ01000028.1 coordinate 61,412, forward strand.
CTGTCGCTGGTGGACGAGGGCGCCCGCAGCGAGATCATGGACAATCTCAACCGCGCCGACCCGAAGGCCTCCGAGGAACTGCGCAGCAGGATGGTGACGTTCGACGACCTGTGCCGCCTCGAAGAGAAGAACCTCAAGCCGCTCGTGGTGTCGCTGCCGTACGCCGACTGGGCCACCGCGCTGGCCGGCGCCGGCGAGGTGGCCACGGGCAACGTGACCCGGCTGCTGCCCGAGGACGTGCGCCTGGTGGTCAAGGACCTGATGATGACCCGCCCCGAGGACGAGCGGGTGATCGGCGCCAGGGCCAAGATAATTTCCGCCGCGATGGACCTCAACGCGAAGGGCCGCATAGTCCTGAAGGGGGGCGCGTGAGCCGCCCCGCCGACGCCTTCGACTCCGACCTGGACTACCTGTGGCGCGCCGTGGGCGAGGCCCAGGACGCCTCGTCCCGCTCCGAGGCAGAACGCGCCGAGGCCCGCAAAAGCCTCGCGCTCTATGCCTCCAGGGCCGCGCTGCTTGAGAAACAACTGGCCGAGAGCCACGCCCGCGAGAGGCATTTGAAGGCCGAAGCCGAGAAGCTGCGCTCCGCCGCCGGGCTCGGCTCGGAACGGCTGGCCGCCGCCGCCGCGGCCGCGCGCGAAGCCGAAGAGCTGCGCAGCGCCCTGCTGCGCAAGGAGGGTGAGCTCGCCGCCGCCGCGCCCGAACTCGAGGACCTGCGCGCCAGATCGAAAAATCTGCGGGAGGCCCTGGCCGCCCGCGACGAGGCTATCGCCGCGTTCAGGGGCAAGCTCACGGCCATAATGGAACTGCCCGAGATAGACCGGTTGCTGCGCGCCGACGAGGCCGCCACCGGCAAGCCCCGCCCGCTTTACGAGGAACTGCTGGAACGCCTGGAAGCCTCCAGGCGCGCCGCCGCCGGCTCGGCCGCCGCGCTGGCCGCCGCCGCCGAAGGGGAGGCCGCAGCCCGCCTGACCCTGGAAGCCGCCGAAAAGGAACTGGCCGAACAGCGCGACGCGCTGCGGCAGAAGAATTTGGATCTGGAAGGGCTGAAGAAGGCTGTCAGCGAGGCCGCCTATCAGGCGAGGATCTCCGGGGAGGAGAAGCAGGCGCTGGAAAGCCGCGCCGCCGCCCTCAAGGCCGCCATAGCAGAGAAAGAAGCCGCCCTGGCCGCGGCCGCCGACGAGTCCGCCTCGCTGCGCGCCCGCCTGGACGCCTCCCGGGAGGAGGCCGAGCGCCTGCGCCAGTCAGCCGACGAGCATTCGGTAAAGGCGCAGGAGCAGCGCAGCAATTTTTCGGGAGCGGTGAGCCAGGTCTTCGACCTGCAGAACCGCGCCGCCGCGCTCAAAACGGCGCTGGGCGAGGCGCAGGAGCGCAGCGCGGCCGCCGCCTCCATGCTCAAGGCCCGCGAGGCCGACCTGGAAAAGGTCAACGGCCTGCTGCGCGACGCCAAGGGCGCCCTGACGCAGGAGAAGGAAGTTTCCCGCCGGGAAATGGTGAAGATAAAGGCGCTGGAGGCCGAGATAGACGCCCTCAAGACCAAGCTGGGCGCCGCCGCCGATTATTCGGCGCGGCTGCTCAAGGCCGTGGAGGAGCGCGACCTGGCCCTGGGCGCCGGCAAGGCCGCGCAGGCGCAGGACGGCAAGAAGCTGGCCGACCTCGAGATCGAGAACGAGGACCTGCGCCGAAAGAACATAAAATTTACCGGCCTCCTCAAGCGCGAACAGGCCGATTTCTCGGCCAGGATGCTGGTCTCGCTGGAGCGCTCCGCCAGGGAGCTCAAGAATTTCAACCTGCGCATCCCCGCCGCCGAGCGCAAGGCGCTCGAGCCCGCGCTGAAGACGCTTTTCGCCTCCGTGAACCTGCTCAAGGGCTGGCAGGAGTACCTGGACCCCGAGACCCCCGACATGGAAGACACCGACCTCGCCTCCCTGGTTTCCGTCGAGACCGGCAAGTGGGAACGCGCCTTCAAGCAGCGCAAGATCTCCATCACCGCCGCCATCCTCAACCCGCGGCTGCGCGCGCGGCTGGCGCCCGAGCGCGTGAAGATGCTGTTCTACAACCTCATCAAGAACGCCTACGAGCGCCTGCAGCAGGGCGGCAGCCTGCGCGTGACCATGAAGAGTTCCGACGACGCGCGCCTGGCCGTCTTCACCTTCGAGGACACCGGCCCCGGCTTCGCCCGCGAGGCGCTGGACAAGCTTTTCGCCCCGTTCAACACCACCGACAAGGGCAAGGCCGGCATAGGCCTGGCCGTGGCGCGGCGCATAGCCGAGAAGCACGGCGGCACGCTGGAAGTCACCAACAAGAAAGAACGCGGGGCCATAGTGGAAGTGCGCCTGCCCCTGGGCGTATAAAGAAAAAGGGCGGGAAAGCTCCCGCCCGTGCCGCCGGTACAGCCAGCCTTACAGCCTGAAAATGTAGCCCAGCCTGAAGATAGTCCCTATCTTGCTCCCGAAGCGCCCCAGCTTGCGGCGCAGGGCCTCTATGCGCTTGTCCACGGCGCGGGGGCCGGCTTCGGCCGCGTCCTTCCACACCTGTTCCAGCAGGACGTAGCGCGAGACCACGCGCCCCTGGTTGCGGAGGAAATAGAGAAGGATGTCGAATTCCAGGGCCGTGAGCCTCACCTTTTTGCCGCCAACGCTGGCAGCGCGGGCCTCCGGCGAGATGAGCAGGTCGCCGAACTCGTACTCGGCGGGTTTCTCCGGCCGCGGCCGGCCGGCGGGGCCGCGCCCCAGCAGGTTCAGCAGCCGCGCCCGGAACAGCAGCGGGTCGGGGGGGAAGGCGAAATACTCGTCGGCGCCGCTATCGAAAGAGGCGGCGGCCGCGGCCGGGGAATAGGGGGCGGCGCCGGTCAGCACCAGCAGCAGGCCGGCGGTCCCGGGGGACCCGCGCAGCGCGGCCACCAGGTCTCCGCCGCCCATGTCCGGCAGCGCGGCGTCTATCACGGCCAGCCCGGCGGCCGGGGGGGCTTTCAGAAAAGCGGCGGCGGTGGGGTAGAACTTCAGCGCGAAGCCCGCCAGCGCGGCGCGGTAAAAGGCCCGGGCGGCGGGATCGGAGGTAAGACAGAAGGCGGCAGGCTTCATGCGGGCAGCACGGCGGCTTTAATGCGGCGCAGGAGCTCGTCGGGGTCGAACGGCTTGAGCACGTAGCCGGCCGCGCCGAGCGCGAGGCCCTGCGAGACCATGTCCAGCTCGGAACGCACGGTAAAGAAAATGATGGGGGTTTTGGCCAGGGCCGGGACCTTGCGGATACGGCGGGCGGCCTCGAACCCGCTGACGTCGGGCAGACCCACGTCGAGCAGGATCAGGTCGGGGAGTTCCCTGGCGGCCAGCTCCACCCCCGGCAGGGCGGCGGCGGCGGTGAGCACGGCGCAGCCGGCCTTGGCCGCTATGCGCGAGGCGATGCGCAGGTAATCGGGTTCGTCGTCCACCACCAGGATCACGGGGCGGGGGGTCATTTCTTCCTGGTCAGGTCCTCTACTTTCTTCTGCAGGTAGGAGAGTTCCACGGTCTTGCTCATGAACTCGCGGCAGTTGGACTCCTGCCGGAACAGCTCGCTCATGTTCTTGTCGAAGAACGTGCCGGTGATGACCAGCACCGGGATGGAGCGGGTCTCGTCGTCGGCCTGCAGGCCGCGGATGACCTCTATGCCGCCGATGTCGGGCATCATCACGTCGCAGAGGATGATGTCCGGGCGTATGGCCTTGGCCTTCAGCAGGCCCTCGCGCCCGTTCTCTGCGATCTCCACCGTGAAACCGAGGTCGGTGAAATAATCGCAGACCATAGTCCGGAATTCCACGTTGTCGTCAACGATAAGCATCAGTCCCATATTCTGTCCCATGCGGTCTAGTATATTTCAAATGCGCCCGGTTTTCAAGAGGGCGAGGGGATGGGCGGGGGCGGGGCCGCCAGCGACTTGGCCACGGTGAAGATGAACTTGCTGCCTTTGCCCACCTCGGACTCCACCCAGATGTCGCCCTTGTGCAGCTGCACCGTCATCTGGCACATGGCCAGGCCCAGGCCGAAGCCCTGGCTCTTGTGCTCCTCCATCTGGCCGTATTTCTCGAAGATCTCCTTGCGCTTGGCCTCCGGAATGCCGGGGCCGGTGTCCTGCACGGCGAAGAACACCTGCTTATCGTCCTCCCAGGCGGAAAGCGTGATGGTGCCGCCGCCGGGGGTGAACTTGAGCGAGTTGCCCATCAGGTTGGTGATGACGCGCTCGAGCAGGGTCGGGTCGGCGGTGAAACTGATCTTCGCCGGCGGGGGGACCACCACGAGCTTGATGTTCTTGGGCCCGGCGACCGGCTCGTGGTTGTCCTTGATGCGCGCGATCACGGTCTCGGCGTCCACCGTGTCGAGCTGCAGCGTCATCGTGCCGCGCTCGAGCTTGGTGACGTTGAGGATGTCGTCGATCATGCCGCGCAGGCGGCGCGACGAATAGAGCATGCTCTGGAGATACTTGTCGGTGGCGGGGGAGGGGCCGATCTTCTTCATCAGCAGCTCCGTATAGCCCTGCAGGGTCGACAGCGGGGCGCGCATGTCGTGCGTGATCATGTGGAAGAAATCTTCCTTGGCCTTTTCGATCTCCTTCTCGCTCGTGATATCGCGGATGATGATGACGCGGCCCGGGCGCTTGAGCGTGGCCAGCAGGAACTGGTTGGAGATGACGCGGAAGCTCTTGGTCACCGTGGAAGTCTCGTTGACGAGCGGGGCGTCCAACTCGGTCTTAAGGTACTTCTCCTTGTGCGCCAGCATCTCGGTCAGGGCGTTGAAGAAAGCTTCGTTCTTGACGGAGCGGGGGACGGCCACCTCGGGGGAGATCTTGGGGATGCCGAGGAGCTTGAGCGCGGTGTTGTTGCAGTAGATCAGCGAGCCGCGGTCGTCTATCAGCAGCACGCCGTCGGAGATGGTGTCGATGAGCGCCTGGGCCTTGCCCTTCTCCTCCACGATCTGGTTGAGCTGGAAGGCGCGGTAGGCCTGCAGCTCCAGCATCAGTCGGTTGAGCACGCCCACGAGCGACTTGATCTCGGGCCAGCCCTCGGCGGGGATCACATTGTCCAGGTGCTGGGTGCGCAGAAAGCCTTTGACGCCGCCCACCATGTTGTTGATGGGGCGGATGATGCGGTTGGAGACCAGGAACACCACGACCATGGCGATGGCGAAAATGACGACGGCCAGCGCCGCGAACACGATGATGGATTTGCGCTGCTTGCCGTAGAGTTCCTCTTCGGACTGCACCGAGACGGCGGCCCAGTCCAGGTCCTCGATGGCGGCGTAGGCGCCGGCGAACTCCTCGCCGGAGAAAAGGAACTGGGACAGCGTGCCGGTGCGGCCGCCGCTGCGGAAGACCTTGCGCAGGTCCTCCGGCTTGAAGTCCAGGCCTTTCATGTCCTGGCAGGGGAGGGGCTTGCCCTGGCGGTCGGAGATGAAGACGCGGCCGCTGGCGCCGGTCTTCTGGGAATTGATCTTGCCCAGCAGTTTGTCCATCGAGAAATGGAACACGACCACGCGGCCGTCCACCAGCGGGTAGGCCAGCGGGAAGTAGGTCTGCGCGCGCAGGCAGATGGGGTCCCCGGTGGAGACCACGCCGCTGTCGGCGGCCTTGGCCACCAGCGCGGCCTGGAAGGAGGCGAGGGACTTCTTTTCGCGCACGGTCTCGCTCTGCAGGAAGAACAGCTCCTTCCCGTCGGCGGCGACCAGCGCCAGCGACATGATATCGGAATTGATGCGCGCCGCCTGCTGTATCACCTGCGTCTCGTCCACCTTCCTGCCGCGCAGGGGGTTCTCGAACTCGTAGAGAAAGGCGAGGTTGCGGTTGGTGTTCTTGAGCCACTCGTCCACGTTGGCGGCCGACAGCCGGGACAGGCCCTTGTGCAGTTCGAAATAGCTGGCCACCGAGGAGTTGTACTGATAGACGTTCCAGCCGACGGCCAGCACGAGCGGGAGCACCGCTATGCCCAGCAGGATCAGCAGGAACCTCGTGGTCAGTTTCATACGTACTTAGATCTCGTGCCTTATGATGTTGATCTCTATGCGCCGGTTCTTGGAGCGCCCTTCGGGGGACTCGTTGGTCTGTATCGGCTTGAACTCGCCGTAACCCACGGCGGAGAGCTTCTCGGGGGCCACGCCTTCCTTAATGAAGAACTGCAGCACCGAGAAGGCGCGGGCGCTGGAGAGTTCCCAGTTGGAGCGGAAGCGGGTGCCGCGGCCCAGCGGGCGGTTGTCGGTGTGGCCCTCTATCTGGATGGGGTTGGGCAGGTCCTGGAAAACGGCGGTCAGGCGGCGCAGGTGGGGGTAGGAGGAGGGCTTGAGCACATCGCTGCCCGGCGTGAACAGGATAGGGTCGGAGAAATTGATGCTGATCTTGTTGGCCGAGATCTCCACCTGGGCTATCTGCTGTATGCCGTGCTTGGAGAACAGGGTGCTGGCCACCTCGGTGTCCTTGCCGAAGGTCTCCTCGATGGCCTTGGCGGAGAACTGGGAGGTGATGTTCTTGGAGCTGTAGAAAGCGAAGAGGATCATGAAGAAGATCATCAGGTAGCTCATCATGTCGCCGTAGGTGATGGCCCACAGCGCGCCCCGGTTGAGCTCGTTCTCCAGTTCGTCCTCGCGTTCGTAGAAGCGCATAGTTTTATTTACCCTTGGCCGCGGAGCCGCCGTCGAGCGTCAGGTAGCCGCGCAGGTGCATGTCTATGAGGTGGGGGGTCTTGCCGCTCATGATATCGATCACGCCCTCGAGGATGAGCTGCAGCACCAGCGTCTCCTCCATGGCGCGCAGGCGGATCTTGTTGGCCACCGGCACGCAGAACATGTTGGAGAAGCCGATACCGAACAGGGCCGAAGTGATGGCCACGGCCATGGAGCGGCCGATGGCGGTGGGGTCGGAGATGTTGGAGAGCGTCTGGATGATGCCGAACAGGGTGCCGATCAGGCCGAACATGGGGGAGAGCACGCCGGCGGTGCGGTACAGGTTGGAGTCCTCGGAGATGTCCAGGCGGCGCAGGCGGATCTCCTCTTCCAGTATGGCGCGGGTCTCGCGCGACTCCGCGCTGACCATGGCCACGCCCACCGCGCGCTTCAGGAAGCCGTTGGCGAAGGAGGCGTCCACGCTGGTCAGGGCCATGATGCCGCCCTGCTTCTGCGCGGTCTCGGCCATGCCCACGAGCATGCGCACCGCCTCGTGCACGGAGGGCATCTTGGGGGAGGAGAAAATGGCCGCGAGGGCCTTGAGGCCGGTCACGAAGCGCCTGTAGGAGGTGTTGATGATGGTGGCGGCCAGGGTGCCGCCCAGCACTATCACGATGCCGTGGGAGTTGAAGATGTTGCCGGCCACGCCCGAGGAATAGGCGCCCCAGGCCACCACGGCCCCGCCCAGCACGAAACCCACGATCGTCATCATATCCATAGTTGAGTCTCCAAAAACGGTTATCCTTACGGAGTAATTGTACAGGAACCATGTTACCGAATTTTTACATATATATAATATAAAATTGCGCGGTGATTTTAGATTTTGATACCATTTATACCTGAAACGGCCGGACCGGCCCCGGAAAGGGCCAGGCCGCGGATTTTCGCCGAAACAGGAGCCAACTATGGATTACTTACTCACCGAATCCCAGATCATGATACGGGACCTGGCGCGCAAGATCGCCCAGGAGAAGATAAAGCCCGTGGCGGCCCAGTACGATGAGAGCGAAGAATTCGCCTGGCCGATCATGAAGGTCCTGGCCGAGAGCGACCTGTTCGGCGTCTACCTGCCCGAGCAGTACGGCGGCCTGGGCGGCGGCATCCTGGATATGTGCCTGGTGACCGAGGAACTCTCCCGCGCCTGCGGCGGCATAGCCCTGGGCTACGCCGGCACCGGCCTGGGCACCCTGCCCATCCTGCTGCACGGCTCCGAGGAGCAGAAGAAAAAGTATCTGCCCGACATCGCCAGCGGCAAACGGCTGGCCGCTTTCTGCATCACCGAGGCGGAAGCCGGTTCCGACGCGGGCTCCATAAAGACCACCGCCCGCAAAGAGGGGAACAAGTACATCCTCAACGGCACCAAGCAATGGATCACCAACGCCGGAGAGGCGGAGATCTACACCGTGATAGCCCTGACCGACAAGGCCAAGGGCGTGCGCGGCGCCAGCGCCTTTATCGTGGAGAAGGGCACCAAGGGCATGGAGTTCGGCAAGAAAGAGAAGAAGATGGGCATCCGCGCCAGCGCCACCCGCGAGGTCATCTTCACCGACTGCGAAGTCCCGGCCGAGAACCTGATCTCCCGCGAGGGCATGGGCTTCATCGTGGCCATGAAGACCCTCGACACCTCCCGCCCCGGCGTGGCCGCCCAGGCCGTCGGTATCGCCCAGGGCGCCCTCGACTGCGCCCTCGACTATTCCCGCACCCGCGTGCAGTTCGGCGCGCCCATCTCCAGCTTCCAGGCGATACAGCATATGCTGGCCGACATGGGCACCCAGGTGGAGGCCGCCCGCGCGCTGGCCTATTCGGTCGCCCGCCTGGTGGACTCAGGCGCCAAGAGCGTGTCCAAGGAAAGCGCCATGGCCAAGCTCTTCGCCAGCGACGTGGCGATGAAAGTCGCCGTCGACGCGGTGCAGATCATGGGCGGCTACGGCTATATGCGCGACTACCCGGCGGAGAAGTTCATGCGCGACGCCAAGATCACGCAGATCTACGAAGGCACCAACCAGATCCAGCGCAACGTCATCGCCGCCAACATGATCAAGGAAACCCTCAAGAAATAGCATGAACATAATCGTCTGCATCAAGCAGGTCCCCAACACCACCGACGTACGCATAGACCCGGTCACGAATACGCTGATACGCGACGGGGTGGAGAGCGTGATCAACCCGTTCGACGCCTACGCCATAGAAGAGGCCGTGCGCCTCAAGGAGCGCTGCGGCGGCAAGGTGACGGCCGTCACCATGGGGCCGCCCCAGGCGGAGACCGCCCTCAAGGAGGCCATAGGCCTCGGCTGCGACGAGGCCGTGCTGGTCAGCGACCGCAAGTTCGCCGGCTCCGACACCTGGGCCACCTCTTACACCCTGGCCTGCGCCATAGAGAAGCTGGAAGCCTACGACGTGATAATCTGCGGCAAGCAGGCCTCCGACGGCGATACCGCCCAGGTGGGCCCCGGCATTTCCACGCACCTCGACATTCCGCAGGTCACCTACGTCAAGAAGATCGTGGAGATCAACGATAAGAGCGCCCGGGTGGAGCGCATGACCGAGGAGGGTTACGACGTGGTGGAAGTGCCGCTGCCCTGCCTCTTCACCGTGGTCAAGGAGATCAACACGCCCCGCATGCCGTCGCTCAAGGGCATGATGCGCGCCAAGTCCGCCAAGATAGCCAAATGGACCGCCGCCGACCTGGACGCCGATCCGGCCGCCCTCGGCCTGGACGGCTCGCCCACGCGCGTGGTGAAGATCTTCACCCCCGAGGCCCGCAAGGGCGGGGAGATGATCTCCGGCTCCACCGACGAGGTGGCCAAAGAGCTCGTAGAGCTGCTCAAAGGGGAGGTGGTGTAATGGCCTCCATCAAGATCCTGCTGGATAAATGCACCGGCTGCACCCTGTGCGTAAAGACCTGCCCCTTCGGCGCCATCCACATGGCCGACCGCAAGGCCGTCATAGACATGGCCAAGTGCACCCTCTGCGGCTCCTGCGTGGCCGCCTGCAAATTCTCGGCGATAGAGCTGGAGAAGTCCGGAGGCCCCAGGAAGGACCTGTCCGGCTATAAGGACGTCTGGGTATTCTGCGAGCAGAAGAAGGGCGTCATCCAGAGCATCTCTTTCGAACTGCTGGGCGAAGGCCGCAAGCTGGCCGACAAACTGGGCGTGAAACTGTGCGCCGTGCTGCTCGGCCACGACATGGAGACCGCCGCCGGCAAGCTGGGCGAGCGCGGCGCCGACAAGGTCTATCTGGTGGACCACCCGGCCCTGGCGGCCTACCAGGACGATCCCTATACCGCCGTGCTGGTTAAGCTCGTCGAGGAATACAAACCGGAGGCGCTGCTCTGCGGCGCCACCACCATAGGCCGCAGCCTCATCTCGCGCGTCGCCATAAAGACCAGCGCCGGCCTGACGGCCGACTGCACCGGCCTCGACGTGGACACCAAGGAGCGGCTGCTGCTGCAGACCCGCCCCGCCTTCGGCGGCAATATCATGGCCACCATCATAGCGCCCAACCACAGGCCGCAGATGGCCACCGTGCGCCACAAGGTCATGCAGGAGGCCCCGGTGAAGCCGGGCCGCGGCGTGGAGATAGTCAGCAATGTCTATCCCGAGGAGACCTTCGCCTCCAGAAGCAAGCTGCTCGAAGTGGTGGAAGAAATAGCCAATACGGTCAATATCTCCGAGGCCGACATCATAGTGGCCGGCGGCCGCGGCATGGGCGGCAAGGAGAATTTCGCGCGGCTCGAGGAGCTGGCGAAGGTGCTGGGCGGCGCCGTGGGCGCCAGCCGCAGCGCGGTGGACGCCGACTGGATCGGCTACTCGCACCAGGTGGGCCAGACCGGCAAGACCGTGGTGCCCAAGCTGTACTTCGCCTGCGGCATCTCCGGCCAGATCCAGCACCTGATCGGCATGCAGTCGTCCAAGGTCATCGTGGCCATAAACAAGGACCCCGACGCGCCCATCTTCAAGGTGGCCACCTACGGCATCGTGGGCGACGTCAATGAACTGGTGCCCGCGCTCACCCGCGAATTCAAGCGCGCGCTGAACAAATAAGGAAAATACCATGGCTGACATCACCCCGCTGAAGAGCCTGCCCGAATGGAAGGCCCTCGAGGGCCATTATCAAAAAATAAGCCGCGTACACCTGCGCGACCTGTTCGCCGCCGACCCGAAGCGCGGCGAGAAACTTGCGCTGGAGGCCGCCGGGATCTACTTCGACTATTCCAAGCACCGCGTCACCGAAGAGACCATGGGGCTGCTCGCCGACCTCGCGGAGGCATCGGGCCTGCGGGAGAAGATAGAGGACATGTACACCGGCGAGAAGATAAATCTCACCGAGGGCCGCGCCGTACTGCACACGGCCCTGCGCGCCCCGAAGAACGCCACAGTAGTAGTGGACGGGGAAAATGTAGTGCCGCATGTGCACGCCGTGCTGGAGAAGATGGAGCAGTTCGCCGAGAAAGTGCGCGGGGGACATTGGAAGGGCCATACCGGCAAGGCTATAAAGAACATCGTCAACATCGGCATAGGCGGCTCGGACCTGGGGCCGGTCATGGCCTACGAGGCCCTGAAGCACTATTCCCGGCGCGGCCTGGTCTTCCGCTTCGTCTCCAATGTGGACGGCGCCGACTTCGCCGAGGCCGTCATAGACCTGGACCCGGCCGAAACACTTTTCATCGTGGCCTCCAAGACCTTCACCACTCAGGAGACCATGGCCAACGCCGAGACCGCGCGCGACTGGGCACTCGAGACCCTCAAGGACAAGGCCGCGATAGCGAAGCATTTCGTGGCCGTCTCTACGAACGCCGCCAAGGTTTCGGCCTTCGGCATAGACACCGCCAATATGTTCGGCTTCTGGGACTGGGTGGGCGGGCGCTACTCCATGTTCTCCGCCATCGGCCTGTCTACGATGCTGGCCATTGGCCCGAAACATTTCAGGGAGATGCTCGCCGGGGCGCACGAGATGGACGAGCATTACCGCAACGCGCCCTTCGAGCGGAACCTGCCGGCGCTGATGGGCCTGCTCGGCATCTGGTACAACAACTTCTTCGGCGCGCAGAGCATAGCCGTGCTGCCCTACGAGCAGTACCTCAAGCGCTTCCCAGCCTACCTGCAGCAGATGACCATGGAGAGCAACGGCAAGCGCGTCACGCTCGACGGGCGCGCCGTGGATTACCAGACCAGCCAGATCTACTGGGGCGAGCCCGGCACCAACGGCCAGCACTCCTTCTACCAGCTGATACACCAGGGCACCAAGCTCATCCCCTGCGACTTCATCGCCTTCTCGAAGACGCACCATAAGCTGGGCCGCCACCACGACCTGCTCATGGCCAATGTCTTCGCGCAGGCCGAGGCCCTCGCCTTCGGCAAGACGGTGGAGGAACTAAAGGCCGAAGGCGTTAAGGACTGGCTGGTGCCGCACAAGACCTTCGAGGGCAACCGCCCGTCCACCACCATGCTGCTAGATGAACTGACCCCAGCCGCGCTGGGCCGCCTGGTGGCGCTCTACGAGCATTCCGTCTTCACGCAGGGCATGATCTGGCAGGTGGGCCCCTTCGACCAGTGGGGGGTGGAACTGGGCAAGGCCCTGGCCGGGCGCATAGCCCCCGAGCTGGAAGCCAAGTCCGAGCCGGAACTCAAACACGACTCCTCCACCAACGCCCTGATACGCCGGTACCGGAAAGCCAGGTAGCCGTGAACATAGCCCCCGGGACAGCGCGCAGGCTGGCGGCCGCCAGGGACATAGCGGCCGTGCTGCTGTTCTGCGCGCTGGTCTGGCTGGGCGGCAGCGCCGTCCTGGGCTCGCCCTACCTGCAGAAAGAGCGCCTCACCCGCCGGGAGGCCGCCGCAGACATAGACGCCTTCTTCTCCAGAATTGATAAAACACACCCCCTGCCGCGCGCCGGCCTGACGCCGGAGAGCTGGGACGGGCTCCGGCGGGCCGCGCAAGAGGAGGCGGACCTGCGCCTCGACGAGTTCGGCCGCATAACGGTCAGGGACCTGGCCTACTTGCTCTACAAGGCGGGCGCCGGGCTGGGGGACGCCAACACCCGGCCGCTCTGGCGGCCCCGCCGCAAATGGAAGGACCAGGAGCTGAAATACCCGCCCTTCACCGTGGATTACAGGCTGGGCAAGTTCGTGATAGACGCCGCCGCTGACGGGGAGCTGGCAGGCGAGGAACTGACGGCCATAGACGGAGTGCCGTTCGAAACTTATATCGCGCCGCTGCTGGGGAGAATCTCCGCCGCCGACGCCCGCTACCGTCGGGCGGCTTTCTGCGCCGAGCAGGGTTTCTGGTGGGACATTTCGGGACTCCTGGAGGGGAAACAGGCCGTGCGGCTGAACTTCAGGCTGCCCGACGGCAAAGTACGGGTAAAAGAAGCGCCCCTGGTTTCTGCCTGGGAATTCCGCCGACTGGCCGGTACACCGGAACACGTCAGGCCCAAGTTGCTGGTATCGCGCGGCGTGGCCTGGGTGGATTTGCCGACGGCCGCCTATAACAGGTCCTGGCGGAAGGCCTGCGACGCCGTCTTCGCCCAGCTTCGCCGCCAGCGCGTGAGCGCCCTGGTGCTGGACCTGCGCCGCAACGCCGGCACAGATGCCCGCGCCGCTTCCTATCTGCTCTCCTACCTCGCCGCCGGCGCCGGCTCGCCGGCCAGGGGGCAGGACGAGATCTATAGCGGCCGTACCAAGCTGCTGATAGGCCCGGGCACCGCCAACGCCGCCGCGCTGCTGGCCGCGCGCCTGCGCGCGCTGGGCGCCGCCGAGCTGCTCGGCGAGGAGAGCGGCGGCCCGCGGGACGCCTACAGCCCGCCCGTGACCTTCAAACTGCCGCACAGCGCCATGAGCTTCAGCGTGTCCTCGCGCAAGCCCCCTGAACCGGCGGCCCTGGCGGTCCCGGATATCATTCTCACCCCGGCGCTGCTGAGCCCGCATAAAGGCGACGCGCGCGCTTTCGTGCTGGAACGCGCGGCCGCCGACATCCATACGCAGAAACAGGGTAGACAGCAACCGCAGTCTGTGCTAAAATAAAAACGGGTCCGGAGTTGGCTCCGGAGGTTGGGAATGGTCGGGCCGCCATTCCGGTTACACCGGAAGGCGGCTATTTTTTTGACCAGGGGTAAGCAATGTTCGAATTGACCTTCGCGGGGCTGGCCGTTATCATGGCCCTCGTCCTTATACTGCCTTTTTCCGTCAAGCGCGTGGAAGAGGAGCTGGAGCTTTTTCTGCTGTTGATGGGCGCCGCGGCGATGACGGTCTCCGGCCTCTGGAGCTGGCACGCCGCGCGCGAGGCCGCCGCCGAGCCGCTCAAGATCTCCGCGGCCGTGCTCGCCGCCGGTTTCCTGTTCAGGGCGGGGAAAAGCGGGGTCAGGCGCGGGGTAGGCCTCCTGGAGGAGAAACTCGGCCTACGCCATTCGGTCTTCGCGCTGATAGCCGCGCTGGGGTTCCTCTCCAGCCTGCTTACCGCCATCATCGCCGCCCTGCTGCTCTGCGAGGTCATACGCCGCATGGACCTGGACCGGCCGGCGCGCGTGAAGCTGGCCGTCTACGGCTGCTACGCCATAGGCCTTGGGGCGGCCCTTACGCCTATCGGCGAGCCGCTCTCCACGATAATCACCTCCAAACTGCAGGGGCCGCCGCATGAGGCCGGTTTCTTCTGGCTGGCTCGCCTGCTGGGCGCCTGGGTAACCCCGGCCATAATAGCCGCCGCGGCGCTGGCCGCTTACCGCGGCCCGCTGGGGCGCGGGGACCGCGGCAGCCGGAAGCCAGAAGACGCGCCGGAGAGCACCGGAGGGCTTTTCCTCAGGGCCGGCAAAGTATATCTCTTCGTGGCCGCGCTGGTCTTTCTGGGAACAGGCCTGGCCCCGGCCGCGGACAGGCTGATACCGGCCCTGCGCGACTGGCAGCTCTATTGGCTGGGCACGGCCTCCGCCGCGCTGGACAACGCCACGCTGGCGGCGGCCGGCATAGTGCCGTCGATGGGGCGGGAGCAGATACTCTCTTTCACGCTCAGCCTGCTGGTGTCCGGCGGCATGCTGATCCCCGGCAATATCCCCAACATCATCAGCGCCGACGCGCTCGGCATAAAGAGCCGGGAATGGGCCCTGGCCGCCCTGCCTCCGGGGGCGGCGCTGCTCGCGGCCTATTTCCTGGCACTCAAGGTTCTTAATTAAAGGAGTTCATCATGAGAATTACCCTCCGCCTGATAGTCTCGCTGATAGTGGTGGTGGTGACCGTCGCGCTGGTCTCGGCCTGGTTCCATGTCCGCCAGGAGAAAGTAAAACTCTACGCCGAGGTGAGGGCGCAGTCGGCCCTGCTGGCCGTAAGCTTCAGGGACAGCGCGCGCCACAACCTGGAAACCGGCGACCACGCCGCGCTGCAGAAACTGGCGGACAGGCTGCAGAGCCAGAAGCGTCTGGAAGGCCTGGCGGTTTACGCCGAGGACGGCGCGCCGCTGGCCGTCTCCTCCGCGATCGCCCCTGAACTGGCGGGCAGGGAGAAGCAGACAGCCCGGCTGCTCGCCGCCGGCGAAGAGGGGGAATTCCTCTTCGGGGACCGCAAGGTTTTCCTTTACCCGGTGGACCTGACCTTCGGCGAGTCCCGGAAAGCCAGGATAGCGCTGCTCACCAATGTCTCGCACATAGACTACGAACTTTTCCGCATCTGGAAACGCACGCTGCTGCGCCTGCTGGCCCAGATGATCATGATCTCGCTGGTGACGCTGCTGGTAGTACGCTGGAACCTGGTGGACCCGATAGCGCAGATGGCCGACTGGATGAAGCGCCTGCGCATAGGCGAGGAGCAGGGACAGACGCCGCCGCTGAAGGGGGACATCTTCGCGCCGATAGCCAAAGAGGCCACCACGCTGGCCAAGAACCTGCAGGCGGCCCGGAACGCCGCGCAGAAGGAGGCCCGCCTGCGGCAGGAGGGGGAATCCCTGTGGACGCCGGAGCGCCTGAAAGAACTGATAAAGATGAAGATGGACGGGCGCCCGCTGTTCGTCGTCTCCAACCGCGAGCCGTACATGCACCTGCGCGAAGGCAAGGAGATAAAAGCCATAGTCCCGGCCGGCGGCCTGGTGACGGCGCTGGACCCCATCCTGAAAGCGGCCGGCGGCACGTGGATAGCCCACGGCAGCGGCGACGCCGACTTCGAAGTTACCGACGAGCATAACCGCATGAAAGTGCCGCCGGAGGAACCGGCCTATACGCTGCGGCGCGTCGCGCTCTCCAAGGAGGAGGAGGACGGCTACTATTACGGCTTCTCCAACGAGGGCATCTGGCCGCTGTGCCACATCGCCCACATCCGCCCCATCTTCCGCAAGGAGGACTGGGAGCACTACTACGCCGTCAACAAGAAGTTCTGCGACACCGTGCTCGAGGAGATCGAAGGCGTGAAAGAACCGGCCGTCCTGATACAGGACTACCACTTCACGCTGCTGCCCGGCATGATCAAGGCGGCGCGCCCCGACGCGCGCGTAGCGGTGTTCTGGCATATCCCGTGGCCCAACCCCGAGACCTTCGGCATCTGCCCCTGGCAGAAGGAGCTGGTCATGGGCCTGCTCGGCGCCGACCTGATCGGCTTCCAGACGCAGTTCTACTGCAACAACTTCCTCGACACCGTAGACCGTACCATAGAGTCGCGCATAGACTGGGAGCACTTCTCGGTTCAGAAGGAAGGGCATATCACGCTGGTCAAGCCTTTCCCTATCAGCGTGGACTTCACCCAGCCCGACAGGGAGGCCAAACAACTGCCGGAAAAGCCGGACGCCGCGGCCGTGCTCAAGGACCTCGGCATCAAGGCCGACAAGATCGCCGTGGGCGTGGACCGCATAGACTATACCAAGGGCATGCTGGAGCGCGTGAAGGCGGTGGAGCGCTTCCTGGAGAAGTACCCCGACTACGTCAAAAAGTTCACCTTCATCCAGATCGGCGCGCCCAGCCGCACGCATATCCCGCAGTACCACCGCTTCCTCGCCGAGCTGCACGCCGAGGTGGACCGCATCAACTGGCGCTTCAAGGCCAAGGACTGGAAGGCCATCGTCTTCCTGGAGAAGCACCACGACCACAAGGAGATCACCAAGTACTACAAGATCGCCGACGCCTGCCTGGTCACATCGCTGCACGACGGGATGAACCTGGTGGCCAAGGAGTTCGTGGCCGCCAGCGACGACCACCGCGGCGTGCTGATACTCAGCCGCTTCGCCGGCGCCTCGCGCGACCTGAAGGACGCCCTGATCGTGAACCCCTACGACATAGAGCAGATGGCCGACGCCATCTACTATTCCCTCGTCATGCCCAAGGCCGAGGTGGAGGAGCGCATGACGCGCATGCGCCAGGAGATACACGACAACAACATCTACAAATGGGCGGCCAACCTGACGGAGGAACTGATGAAGCTGCGCATGGACAGCTTCACCGGGGTCTGACATGAAGCCGTTCTGGAAGCACGCTCCGGAGATAGCCGCCAGGCTGGCGGCCGGCAGACTGCTGGTCACGCTGGACTTCGACGGCACGCTGGCCGCCCTGGCCGAAACCCCGGGCCAGGCCAGCCTGCGGCCGGAGTTCAAGGCGGCCCTGCGCGCGCTGGCGGCCCGCCCCGGCGTCAGCGTCTTCATCCTCAGCGGCCGCGCGCTGCCCAACGTGCGCAGGCTGGTGGGGCTGCGACGGCTCTATTACGGCGGGAACCACGGCATGGAGATACAGGGGCCCGGACTGGCCTGGCGCGACGCCGGCGCGGCCCGCGCCCGGCTCCGCCTAGCGGCCGCCGCGGCCGACCTGCGGGAGCGCTTCCCTGAGGGCACGGGGATACTGGTGGAGTACAAGACCTTCTCGGTCAGCGTTCATTACCGGGCTCTCAAGCCGGCCTACCGCGCCGGTTTCTTCGCCCGCATGCGGGCGCTGGCCGCGGCGGCAGAGACCGGCCTGAGCTGGAGCCGCGGGCACAAGGTCTTCGAGCTGCGCCCGGCAGGGGCGCCGCACAAGGGCGACGCGGTGCTGCGGCTGGGCCGGAAACTGGCGGCCGCGGCCGCGCTGGCCGTGGGAGACGACCTGACCGACGAGGACATGTTCGCCGCGCTGGCCGCGCGCGGCGTTACGGTGCGGGTAGGGCGCAAGGCCCGCTCGGCGGCGGAATACTTCCTGCCGGCCCAGGCCGACGTGCTGAGTTTGCTGCGCTTCGCGACCGCGGCGCGGGAAGGGGGGGGAACATGAAAGAAGCTAAAGAACCGTTCAGGTTCCGCAACAGGCTGACGCTGGCAGAGGTGACCGGCCGCAAGGCCTTCAACATCAACGAACTGCTGGAGGGGATAAAGCAGGCGGACGACGAGGTGATCTACTACCACACCCACCGCTTCATCAAGCAGTTCCACCACCTGGTGCCGGAAGGCGCCAACGACTTCGCCTACTGGGTCACCAACACCGTGCAGGCCGACCGCCTGGGCGAGGAGCTTACGTCCATAGACATAGTCCGCTACAATTCCCTCGGCGACCTCCGGGCCGCCTTCGTGAAGATGATAGAGCGCCACCTGGCCGAGAACCCCGGCCCGGCGCGCACGGTGGCCCCGGGCCGCGAGTTCCACTTCATGCGCGCCATACGCTTCTCGCTGCCCACCTCCTGCTCCGCCTCGGACTACGCGTCGTTCCTGGACTGCCTGCGCGCGGTGAACCCGTCGAGCCTGTACCTGCACGTCTTCGAGGCCAGGCTGCGCCCGCCCTACGGCGTGGACGACTTCTCCCACTGGTTCAGGAAGGAGTTCGGCGACGAGGAGGTGGGGCGGGAGATCTCCCGGCTCGATCCTTACTCATACACGCTGGAAGGGCTGCGCCGGCGCATCATCCGCATCATCGAGAAACGTCTCGGGGAGGCCTCCAATGTCTAAGATAGACGACTACATACCCGCGGCCGGAGCCGCGGCCATTGAGGAGCTGAAGGTCATCGCCTCGCGCCTGCAGGGCAAGTCCATCCTGAACGTCAATTCCACCGCCGTCGGCGGCGGCGTGGCGGAGATCCTCAACCGCATGCTGCCCATGATGACGGAACTGGGCCTGCGGCCCCGCTGGGAGCTGATCAAGGGCGGAGAGGATTTCTACGCCGTCACCAAGAAGTTCCACAACGCCATACACGGCACGCGCCAGGAGCTGACGCCGGCCGACTTCCAGCTGTACCGCGACACGCTCAAAGCCAACATGGACACGCTGGACCTGGGCGCCGATATAGCGCTCATCCACGACCCGCAGCCGGCCGGGCTGATAGACCGCAAACCGGCCGGGGCCAAGTGGGTGTGGCGCTGCCACATAGACATGTCCAACCGCCAGGACGACGTCTGGAACTTCCTCAGGGGCTACGTCTCGCGCTACGACGCGGCCGTCATCTCGGCGCCGGCCTTCTCGCAGGAACTGCC
The DNA here is from genome assembly GCA_001799715.1 of Elusimicrobia bacterium GWB2_63_16. Taxonomy (GTDB): domain Bacteria; phylum Elusimicrobiota; class Elusimicrobia; order Elusimicrobiales; family UBA9959; genus UBA9959. The sequence goes on from MGTZ01000028.1 coordinate 80,491, forward strand.
GGTCAAGCAGTTCCAGGTGCCGCCGTCCATAGACCCGCTGGCGGACAAGAACAAGGAACTTTCCGGGGAAGAAGTCTCTGCGATAATGAAGCGCCTGGAGATCCCGCTGGACAAGCCGCTGATCACGCAGGTGTCTCGTTTCGACCGGCTGAAGGACCCGCTGGGCGTGATAGCCGCCTTCAAGCTGATACAGCCCCACGTTACCGCGCGCCTGCTGCTGGTGGGGGGCAGCGCGGACGACGACCCGGAAGGGGCCGAGGTGCTGGCCGAGGCCAGGGCGGCGGCCGAGGGGAACCCCGACATCATGGTCCTGTGCCTGCCGCCCACCAGCAACGTCGAGATCAACGCCATACAGCGGGCCTCGGCGATCATACTGCAGAAGTCGCTCAAGGAGGGCTTCGGCCTGACGGTCTCCGAGGCGCTGTGGAAAGGCAAGCCCGTCATAGCGGGCGCGGTGGGGGGCATACCGCTGCAGATCACCCACAAGTATTCCGGAATCCTCACGCGCACTATCGAGGGCACCGCCTACTGGATGAAGCGCCTGCTGCACGAGCCGGCCTACGCAAAAAGGCTGGGAGAGAACGGGCGGGAGCATGTGCGGGAGAACTTCCTGCTGACCCGGCACCTGCGCGACTACCTGCTCATAGCCCTCTACCTGGAGAGCGGGCGCAAGGACTTCATACACCTGTAGCCGCGCGGACAAAGGGAAAGGCCCGGCAAGACCGGGCCTTTCTCTTATCGCCTGCGGGGCTCACAGCTCGCCGCTGCTCTCCTCCAGTTCGGAGTTGCCGGAGAAGCCCCAGGTGACGTCCTTGTGTATCCAGCCCAGCGTCTCCTCGCCGTCGGACACCTGGTACCACTCGCCGCGCATATCCAGCACCTTCAGCGAACATTCCTTCTCGGCTATCCAGGCCACGGGATGCTCCATGCCGGGGCCGCTGCGGATATTGGCCTTCTGAGAGATAATGACCACGGCCGGGACCTTGGAGAGCAGGGACTTGTAGATCCAGCCCTCCTCGTTCTCGTAGTCGCCCACGCGGATCCAGTTGCCTTCCCGGTCCAGCACCTCCAGCGGGTAATACTTTCCCACGGCCCAGACCACCTCGAAAGCGGCCCCGGGGCCGCTGCGTATATTAGCCTGCTCGGCCGACACGCTCCTCATATCGGCGGCGGCGGCGGGCGCCGTCAGCGCCAGCGCGAGCAGTAAAAGAATTTTCTTCATAAAGCCTCCTCCGGAGCGGCGCTATAGCGCGGCCGCGCCCGTGTTATATTGTAGCCCGCTAGGCCGGCAAAACTATTGCGCCCTTGTTACGCGGGAAATGAAAAAGCCCGGGGCCGCCCGGGCTTTTCATTCCAGCCGCAGGGGTTACGGCAGCTTCACTATGCCGCTGGCCTGGCGCACTTCCACGTCCTTGATGGCGCGCTTGATGAGGAACTCGGCGCTGGCGCGCAGTTCTCCCTCGGTGAGCTTCTTGCGGGCTATGCCCTGCTCTATGGCCTTCAGGCCCACCGCCACGGCCTCTTCTATGTACACCTGCGGCTCGTCCATGTGCGGCAGGAGGTAATCCTCGCCCATCTTGCCGGACGTCACCGCGTAACCGGCCAGCGCTTCGGCGGCCGCCACGCACATCTCGTCGGTGATGGTCTTGGCCTGCACGTCGAGAGCGCCGCGGAAGATGCCGGGGAAGCCCAGCGAATTGTTGACCTGGTTCGGGAAGTCGGAACGGCCGGTGGCTACCACGCGGGCACCGGCCTCTTTGGCGTCCCAGGGCCACATCTCGGGGATGGGGTTGGCCGTCAGGAAACAGATGGCGTCCTTGTTCATCGTGGCCACCCACTCTTTCTTTATAACGTCGGGACCGGGGGTGGAGGCGGCGCTCAGCACGTCCGCGCCCTTAAGCGCGTCCGGCAGCTTGCCCACGATCTGACCGCCGTTGGTAACCTGGCACATATGCCATTTCTCGCGGTGGTCCTTGAGGTCCGCGCGGCCCTTGTGCAGTGTGCCCTTGGAGTCCACGTAGATCAGGTTCTCCGGTTTGGCGCCGTAGTGCATGTACAGCGTGCCGATGCGGATATTGGCCGCGCCCGCGCCGAACAGGACTATCTTCACGTCCTTTATGTTCTTCTTGACGATCTTGAGGGCGTTAATGAGGCCGGCGAGGCAGACGGTGGCCGTGCCCTGCTGGTCGTCGTGCCAGACCGGGATGGTCATGGTGCGGCGGAGCTCGTCGAGGATATCGAAGCACTTGGGCTGGGCGATATCCTCGAGGTTTATGCCGCCGAAGGAGGGGGCGAGGTACTGCACGGTCTTGATGATCTCGGCCGGGTCCTTGGTGTTGAGGCAGATGGGGAAGGCGTCCACGCCGCCGAGGTACTTGAAGATGAGGCCCTTGCCTTCCATCACCGGCAGGCCGGCCTCGGGGCCGATGTCGCCCAGGCCCAGCACGCGGGTGCCGTCGGAAACCACGGCCACCATGTTTCCCTTATTGGTGTGCTCGTAGACCTTCTCCGGGTGCGCCTGTATGTCCTTGCAGACCGCGGCCACGCCGGGGGTATACCAGATGGCGAAATCGTTGATGTCGCGGATGCAGCATTTGGGGGAAACTTCCACTTTTCCTTTATAGAAAGGATGCAGCTGCATGGCGTCCTCGGCCGGCTTGTTGGCCTTCCTGAGCAGCTCTTCCTTGGATACTTTGATATCGGACATTTTAAACCCCTTTGACCGCCGAGATTGGGACCTAGCACGAGAATTGTAGTAAACAAAATTTGTCTTTACAACTGGGTTTTTGATATACTTTTCGTGTTCACCCGAAGGCCCAAGGCCCCCGGTGATGAAACCTGCCCGCCATGGATTTTACGGCACCGTAGCTCAGGGGTTAGAGCGGGCGTTTCATAAGCGCTAGGTCGGAGGTTCGAGACCTCCCGGTGCCACAGATTTCAGCACGCAAGCCCTGTCCCGCCAGACAGCAGTGCAGCAGCGGGACGGGGTTTTGTATTAAAGGGCCCCCGGCAGAACGGGGGCGTACTCGGACGGGGGACACATGACAGAGGTATACCTGACCAAAGACGGCTTTGAAAAGCTGCAGGCGGAGCTATTGGAGCTCAAACGCCAGAAAAACGAGATCAACATAGAGGTAAACGAGGCCCGCGAACAGGGCGACCTCAAAGAGAACGCCGGCTACATCTACGGCAAGGAAAAGCAGAGCCAGCTGATGACCCGCATCAGCGAGCTGGAGCTGCGCCTGCGCTCCGCCAAGATCGTGGACAACATGGCGGTGAACAAGGACAACATCCGCCTGGGCGCCACCGTGACCATGCGCGACGAGAACACCAAGGCCACACTGGTCTACACCCTTTCCAGCGCCGACGAGGCCGATCCCGCCGAGGGGAAGATCTCGGTAAGCTCCCCGCTGGCCCAGGGCCTGCTGGGGGCCTCCGCCGGCGAATCGGTGAAGGTGCGCCTGCCCAGCGGCGAAAAGCACCTGGCCATTCTCAAGGTTGATTACAAGTAAGCTGTTTTTGTTATAATTTTTCATGTCGTTCAGCCGCCTTTTCACGGGCGGCGCAGGGGTCAGGAGAACCAAGCCTATGGCATTCTGGGGAAACAAAGAGGACGGGGAGAACCAGCAGCCCGCGCAACCGGCGCAGGGCCTGCTCTCCGGCACCCTCGAGGACGGCTACAGCGAGATAGTTAAAGCCAAAGGCCGGGCCCCCGGCATAGACCTCGCCATAAAACTCAGCGACCTCATCCTGGAACACGCCGTGCGCGAGCGCGCCAGCGACGTGCACATAGAATCCCAGGGCGCCAACCTGCGCGTGCGCTTCCGCGTGGACGGCATCCTGCAGGACATGCTGCTCGCCCAGAAGAACGCAGACATCCCGCTCACCCAGCGCATCCGCGTGCTGGCCGGCTTCGACCCCGAACCCCCT
>MGTZ01000029.1:0-123 GCA_001799715.1 Elusimicrobia bacterium GWB2_63_16
ATATAATCCGCGCCGAGGGGCTCCTCTTTGTACGCGCGCTCCATCCTGGGGCGGTCTTCGCGCGAGGGGCGCCTGTTCTCTCCGTAGTGTCCTTCCGACGCGCCGCGGGATTCTTCCGGCGGG
>MGTZ01000029.1:284-13175 GCA_001799715.1 Elusimicrobia bacterium GWB2_63_16
GCTTTCTTCGCGCCTATGCCGAGGAATCCCCTTGTGCCTTCGCTTACCACCACTACTTCCACCTGGTCGCGCCGAAGGCCCATTTCCGTAAGGCCTTTTTCGACCGCGTCCTGTATCGTTTTCGCTTCTGTCTTTGTCTCTCTCATTTGGATGTCTCCTAGTCTTTCAGTTAAAAAAATCTTAGCCCATCTTCTTCTGCAGGTACATGGTCTGCGCGAAGCCCCACGTGCTGTTGATCAGCCAGTAAAGCACCAGGCCCGACGGGAAGGTCAGGAACATGAAGGTGAAGATCACCGGCATGAACTTCATCATCGTCGCCTGCGACGGGTCCGTGGTCTGCGGGCTCAGGTGCTGCTGCAGGAACATGATGCCGCCCATCACGAGGGGCAGCACGTAGAACGGGTCCTTGGCCGACAGGTCCTTGATCCAGAGCGCGAACGGCGCGCCGTGCAGGCTCCAGGAGTTCTTGAGAGCGGTGAACAGGGCGAAGAAGACCGGGATCTGCAGCAGCATCGGCAGGCAGCCGCCGAGCGGGTTGGTGCCGTGGCGCTTGTAGAGGTCCATGATCTCTTTGTTCATGCGCTGCGGATCGCTCTTGTACTGCTTCTGTATGGCCTGCATCTCCGGCTGTATCTTCTTCATGACCGCCATGGCCTTGAAGCTCTTGAAGCTCAGCGGGGTCAGCAGCAGCTGTATCAGGACGCTGAGGATGATGATGGCCGCTCCGTAGTTGCCGGTGACCTCGTAGAAGTAGACCAGCGAGGAATTGGCGAGCTTCGCGATGGGCGCGAAGAAGCCGAAATCCACCGCGCGGTCGAGGCCGGAGCCGAGGGCCTGCAGGCGGGCGTAGTCCTTGGGGCCGATATAGAACTTGGAACTCCAGGTCCTGCGCTCGCCGGGGGCGAGCTCGCCGGAGGGCATGGGCACCGCCAGCAGCGGCACCTCTTTCTGGGCGCCCACGGTCTCATTGCGGCGCACGGGGCGGGTGTTGTTGAAATTGGCGTCGGTAAGGGCGGCCAGGAAATAGCGGTTGGTGAGGCCGGTCCAGACCCAGTCGTGGGCGGCGGGCTCGTCGTCCTCGATCTCCTTGAAGACCGGGTGCTTGCGGCCGGCTTCGGTGTGGGTGTAGGCGGCTTTCAGTTCCTTCGGGTTCTCCTTCATCTCGCTGGCCACGGTGTCGAGGCCGGGGCCGAGGCGCAGTTCCCAGGGGGCCAGCGCCAGGCGCCGCGAGGAGGTGTTCACGGCCTCGATCTCGAGGGTATTGAAGCCGTTGTCAGGCGAGAAAGTATAGCGCTTGGTCACGCGCAGCGGGCCCTGCTGGGCGGTGAATTCCACGCGAGACGGGGTCTTGGACGTGAGTTCGAAATCGCCGGGCAGGGTGGAGTGGAAGAAGCCGTTGCCGGTGAGCGGGACCAGTTCTACCGGGGCGACGGGGCCCTGGTAGACCACGCTGGCCAGCGAGGCGTTGGGGATGAAGAAGCTGTAGCGGGCCTTGCCGGCCTCCACGGAGGTGATCAGTTTCTCGGCGGGGGTGCCTGAATATTTAGCGGTCTTCTCGGGGGAGGAGGCGTCGAGCGCGTTGGCTTCCTTGAGCAGGGCCTGGGCTTCGGCTATCAGGCCGCTGGAGTCTTCAGCCGTGACCGGCGCGGGCTGCTGGGCGGCAGGCGCGGCGGCCTGCTGCTGGGCGGCCGGGGCCGGCTTGGGCAGCTTCTTCTCCATGAAGGAGTACCAGCCTATATAGACCAGCGAGGAAAGGACTACCGCGAGTATAAGATTTTTCTGCATTTAACCTCCCGCCGTGCGAGAGGCTTCCAGGAATGCTTTCAGGGTACCGGGTCGTGCCCGCCAGGCGAGGAGGAGAAAGGATGGCAGCGGGAGAGGCGGCCGGCGGCCAGCTTCCCCCCTTTAAAAATCCCGTGTTTGTCCAGCGCGCCGAACGCGTACTCGGAGCAGGACGGGTGGAACCGGCAGGTTCCCGGCCCTAATACGGGCCGCACTGTCCTGTAGGCCGAGCGCAGCGTGCGCAGCGCAAGCGATCTAAGATTTTCGGGAACGGTCTCTACCGTCATCTGTTTAGGCGCGCCCTCTGCCGGACGGTTTCCAGCGCTTTGCGGGCCTGGGCCAGGTTTTCCATGGCGCAGCCCGCTTTGGGATAAATGATAAGGCGCGTGCCTTCCTTTAACTCTTCTTTCGTCAGTCTGAAAGCTTCTCTTAGAAGCCTTTTTAACCTGTTCCGCTTCACGGCCCCGCCGGTCTTTTTGGAGACCATCAGGCCGATTTTTTTTTCTTTGCCGGCGCTCTCGGAATGCCAGGTCACCAGGTCCCTGGTGGCCGTCCTGTTCCCGGCGTCGAAAACGGCCTCGAACTCTTTTTTAAGTCGGAGGCGCGAAGCTCTTGAAAAGGCGAACTGTTTCACTCTGCCCCGGATAAAGTCTTAAGACTTTATATCGGGTATGAGGGTCCAGCGGCCCTTGGCGCGCCGGCGAGCGAGCACCTTGCGGCCGCCCTTGGTCTTCATCTTGGCGCGGAAGCCGATGTGCTTTTTGCGTTTGCTGACATTAGGTCTGTAAGTAGGTAACATAGTGTGTTAATTATATAAATTAGCGGGGCTTAAAGCAAAGGGCCCTGCGTTATACCGCCGCGGTCCTGAAATATCCGGTGATATGCTCGGCCAGTTTGGAGGCGTGCACCCTGACCTGCTTCATGGTGTCGCGGTCGCGTATCGTGACGGTGCCTTCCAGGTCCGCGGTCTCCCCCTTGCCTATCGTGTCGAAGTCCACCGTGACGCAGAGCGGGGTGCCCACTTCGTCGTGCCGGCGGTAGCTCTTGCCGATATTTCCCGAGTTCTCGTAGTAGATGCGGCCCAGGCCCAGCTTCAACAGGGCGTCCTTGATCTCCTTGGCTTTCGCCACGATCTCCGGCTTGTTGCGCGCCAGCGGGATCACGGCGACCTTGATGGGCGCCAGGTGCGGCTTGAGCTTGAGGACGATGCGCTCGGTGCCGTTCTCCAGCTTCTCCTCGGTGTAAGCTTCCGTCAGCACCGCGAGCACGCCGCGGTCCACGCCGGCCGAGGGCTCGATGACGAAGGGCACCAGCGGCTTCTGCGTCACCGGGTCGGGCGCGGTGAGCTTCACCACTGAATCGGCGTTCTCCTCCACCTTCGCCGTCAGGCCCAGTTCCTGCGGGTTCTTGGAATGAGAGCCCAGGTCGAAGTCGGTGCGGTTGGCGACGCCTTCCAGCTCTTCCATGCCGTGCGGGAAGCGGTACAGGATGTCCACGGTGGCTTTGGAGTAATGGGCCAGCTCTTCCTTGGGCTGGTGGAACTGCTGCAGGTTGCCGCTCTCCAGGCCCTGCTCCCGCCACCAGGCCACGCGGCTCTCAGTCCACTTCGCGTGCCAGTCCTCGTCGGTGCCCGGCAGCACGAAGAACTCCAGTTCCATCTGCTCGAACTCGCGCACGCGGAAGATGAAGTTCTTGGGCGTGATCTCGTTGCGGAAGGACTTGCCGATCTGCGCTATGCCGAAGGGCAGCTTGTTGGACGTGGAGTCCATGACGTTCTTGAAATTGCAGAAGATGCCTTGCGCGGTCTCGGGGCGCAGGTAGGCGTAATGCTCGTCGTCGGCCACGGGGCCCACGGTGGTCTTGAACATCAGGTTGAACGGGCGGGCTTCGGTGAGGTCGGCGGAGCCGCACTTCTCGCACTTGCCGTCCTTGATCTGGTCGGCGCGCCAGCGGCTCTTGCACTTGCGGCAGTCCACCATCGGGTCGGAGAAGGTGGCCTCGTGGCCGGAATGCTTGAGCACGGACTTGTGGGTGAGGATGGCGGCATCGAGGCCTTCTATATCGTCGCGCTCGTAGACCATCGCCCGCCACCAGGCGGCTTTAAGGTTGTTCTTGAGCTCCACGCCCAGCGGGCCGTAGTCGTAGACGCCCTGGAGCCCTCCGTAGATGTCCGAGCTTTGAAAGATGAAGCCCCGCCTCTTGCAGAGATTGACCAGCGATTCCATGGTTTTTGCAGGCATTATTATATTCTCCTAAAAAGTTTCGCGCGGCCGGGGTCATAACGCCGGGTCCGGATTACGATTTTAGCATATTGCCACCCCGGCCCCGGGCGGCCGGGCGGCCCAAATTTGTAGAATAAGGCCATGATCTTCTGCGATTACGGGATCGTGCTGCAGCGGCGGCCGCTCAGGGAGAGCGACCGCATCGTCACCGTTTTTACCCTGGAGCACGGCAAGCTCGAGGTCAACTTCAAGAGCGTGCGGCTGGCCCGCGGCAAGCTGCGCGCCCTCAGCGAGGCCTTCTGCTGGGGCGACTTCCGCTTCTATCTCAAGAAAGGGTCTAATTTCCCCGTCTGCACCGGCGGGAGCGCGTTGAGCGTTTTCGGCAATATACGCAAGGACCTCGACACCCTCTGCCTGGCGCAGCATTACTGCGAGGTGGTCAGCAAACTCACGCCCGCGGCCAGCCCGTCGCCGGAGAAATACGACCTGCTGCTGGGCGCGCTGGAGGACCTGGACGCGCGCGGCACGGCCTTCTGGCTGCGGCGCGCCTTCACGCTGCGCGCGCTGGACCTGGCCGGCTTCGGTTTCAGGGAGACCGCGGCCGGGCCGGAGGCCGGGCTCTGGGACACCCTGCACGCCGGAGCGTGGACCGAGGTGCGCGAACTGCCGGAGGACGAGCGCGCCGCCGTCTTCATCGACGGGCTGTTCAGCCGCTTTTTCAGCGGACAGGTGGACATAACCCTGCGCACGCTGCCTTTCGTAAAATGACCCGCCGTCCAAAAATGTACAATAAGCGCTGGCGCGGCTGACGCGGCGGAGGTAAAGTGGATTTCCAGGATATAATCTTCAAACTAGACCGGTTCTGGGCCAGGCAGGGCTGCGCCCTGCTGCCGCCCGGCGCTGCCGGAGCTGCCGGCTTGCCCGGCCCGCTTTGCCTGGCCGGCGCGGCGGCGCCCGGAGCGTCAGCCCCGGACGGACTGCCGGGCCTTTACCGTTACCTCGTCCTGATGAGGCCGGCCCCCGCGGACGTCAGGCGCCTCTTTCTGAATTCCATTAAGGAAGCCGGCATAGACAGGTCCGAGCACGACCTGCGCTGGCTGTCCGACGAAGGCGGCCCGGCCGCCTGGCTGGTGCTGCTCGACGGGCTGCCGCTGGCCGGTTTTCGCTACCTGGCCCCGCCCGCGGCGCGGGGCGCGGCCGGGGCCGAGATCCGGATCTCGCTGGAGCGCCTTGCCATGGTTTCGCAGCGTAAAAAGCGCGCGGCCGACCTCGCCTGGTCCGGCCGCCTCACCTACGGCGCGCTGCACCCGGTGGAGGCCGCATGACCCCGCGCGACGCGCTGCTTGAGATCTTCTCGGAGCCGCTGCCCTCTGGGAGCGTGCGCCCCGCCGCCGACCGGCTCAAGCGCCTGGCGGGCGAGGAATTCTCCCGCCGCGGCCTGCCTGCCGCCTCGGTTGAAGCGTACGGTACCTGCCGCCGCCTGGTCCTTTACGCCGCCGGCCTGCCCTGCGGCGCGCCTTCGGGCAAGGCGCTGTCCGAGATCTTCCCTCTCCTGCTGGGCCGCCTGGAATTCGCGCGGACCATGAGCTGGGAGGCGTCGGGCTTCTTGTTTCCCGCGCCGGTGCGCGGCCTGCTGGCGCTGCACGGCGAACGCCTGGTCTCCTTTTCGGCGGCGGGCCTGAAGTCCGGCCGCGTCACCGAAGGGCAGGAGTCGCTGGGGCCGCGGCGGCTGTCGCTGCCCGCGGCCGAGAAATATTTCAAGGCGCTCGAGCACGCGTCGGTGCTGGTGAAGGACGACGAGCGCCTGGCCGCGATGCGCGCGGCGCTGGCCTCCGCCTCGCGGCGTATGAAGCTGGGGATAGAGGCGCACGAGGAAACGCTGCGGGAGAACCTTTACTCCGCGGAATACCCCGTGCCCGTGGTCTCCGGCTTCGCGCAGGAATTCCTGGCGCTGCCGCCGGAGCGCGTTCGGGCGGCGCTGCGTTCGCTGGCTTTCTTCCCGGTCTCCGACGACGACGGTCGCCTGCAGCCTTACTTCGCGGCTTTCCGCGACGGGGTCTCGAAGGGACAGCGCAACGTGGAGGACGGCTACCGGGCCGCTCTCGAACTGCGCCTCGCCGCCTCATAGCCTCCCGCCGGCAAAGCAAGCCGCGAGACTCCCCCCCTCAACATTTTTCGCTTTAGTTGCTGTCGCCCAGGTAGACGGGGCCGCGCTTTTTGCCGTCGGGCGCGAGCAGGATCTTGAGGGCGGAAGGATAGAGGCGTACCGAGCCGAGCCGCCGCAGGGAAACCCACTCGGCTCCGGTCTGGCCTGGGTCCGGCGCGTGGCCCTTGCCCGCCTTCCGGACGAAAGCGCAGTCGAACATGATCTCCACCTGGTGGAAGCCCTTGTCCTCGCGGGCGAATTCGTGGTTGGCCCCGACGTAGTCCCGGATATGGCGCGGCGCCCCTGGGGCCACCAGCACGCCGGTCTCCTCCAGGCACTCGCGCACCAGCGCGGCGTGCAGCGTCTCCCCGTGCTTCTGCCCCCCGCCCGGCAGCAGGTAGTAGTTGCCGAAGCGGTCCCTGGCCCGCATCAGCAGCAGGCGGCCGTTTTGTATCACGATGGCTTTGGCCGAGATCCTGACTTTCCGGTCTTGCCTGGTCATTAGAACGGGTAACCTATCTTTATGATGGCGTTGGTGCCTTCGGAACCGTAAGCCAGGTCTATCGTGGCCACCAGCTGCGGCCGGATGACCAGGCGCGCGGAGACGCCCGGGGCGTACTTGAGGTCGCTGGCGCGGAAGCCGGAGACCTTGGAGAAGACCGTGCCCACGTCCAGGAAGGGCGCGATCTCGGTCTCGCTGATGAATTTGTAGAACGGCGTCTTGGAGAGCGTGATGCGCTCTTCGATGGTGAAGACGAACTTGCCCCTGTCGGTGAAGCGGCCGTCGCCGGTCATGCGCAGGCCGGTGCTCTCCCCGAGCTGCGGCATGGCGTAGAACGGCAGCGCGTCGCCGCGCTGGAACTGCAGCAGGTAATGGGCGGCCGTCACGTAGCGCCCCTCTTCCTTATAGTTATAGTAGTGCTTCATCTGGAGCGTATAGGTGCGGTACTCGTAGTCCGAGCCGAGGGCCTTGTTGGAATAGAGCACCGAGGCGCTGGCGTAGGTGCCGATCTTGGGCAGGAAAGGATGGTCCGTGTCGTCGTAGACCAGCGACAGGCGGTTGGTGTGGAACGTGCGCATATCCGAGGCCACGGCGTAGTCGGCCGGGAACTGCTCCCTGACCTGGCTGACCGTAGTCACCGGGCCGGGACCGATGCGTTTGTCGAAATAGGAGTGGTTGAAATTGAAGTACAGGTGCTTTATCAGCGGCACGTCAGCTATGATCTCCTCGCCGGTCATCTGCAGGGAGTAGTTGGCCTTGTCGCCGCGCTGCGAGTTGATGCCGTAGCCGTAGAAGGAGGGCTTGCCGTTGACCCAGTGCCTGGCCTCCATGCTGAGGCGGAAGTCGGAGCCGCCGAGCTGCGGCGTATAGTAGTAGGCCATCAGTTCGCGCTCGACCCGCTCCGACCGCGAGGCCCGCAGGATGAAGTAACGCTTGTCGTCGGGGAAGATGTACTGGCGGTAGGTCATCGTGGTGCGCAGGTTGTCGTTGTAGCTGAACGACGGGACGATGACGGACTTGATATCACCGGAGCTTTTCTTCTTGAGCGCTATGACCGGCATGATGCCCACGCTGGGGCCGAGGTCCTTGCTGGAGTCCGCCACCGGGAAAGGGATGATGGGGCCGTAGCGGGTGTCGATCGTGATGGCGTTGAGCACGCGGCCCAGCAGGCCCTCCTTGGGCGGGACGGGGCGCTGCACGGTCTTGAGGATGTCTTCCTTGCTTTTGGGTTCCGGCTTGACCAGTTCCTGCTTGGCCTTGGGGCCGGGCTGTGCCGGTCTTTTCTTCTTCTTCGCCGGCGGCGCGGCCGCCGCCGGAAGGACCAGCGCCAGCGCCAGCGCGAGGAGTAGCAGGCGTTTGAGCATCAGCGGAGAAAATCCAGGGCTTTGACTATGGGCATCTTGCGGCCGTAGCCGAAGGACTTCTCGGTGACCTTGAGCGCTATCGGCAGCTGCTTGCGTTTGTACTCGTTGACCTCGAGCCGGCGCAGTATGCCGGCCACCAGCGAGGGCTTGAAGCCGCGCGCGGCTATCTCGGCCGGCGTGCGGTTCTCCTCGAGGTAGAGGCGCAGGATCTCGTCTAGCGTCTTGTACGGGGGCAGGTCGTCCTGGTCCTTCTGTCCGGGCTTGAGTTCGGCCGTGGGCGGGCGCCTGATGATGGCCGCGGGGATCACTTCGCCGTCCTTGTTAAGGTAGGCCGCCAGGCGGTACACCTCGGTCTTGAACAGGTCGGCGATGGGGGCCAGCGCGCCGGCGGTGTCTCCGTACAGCGTGCAGTAGCCTACCGCGATCTCGGACTTGTTCCCGGTGACCAGGTTCAGCGCGCCCCCGGAGTTGGAGAGGGCCATCAGCAGGCTGCCGCGCGAGCGGGCCTGAAGATTCTGCATCGCCAGGGTTATGTCCTTGCCCCCTCCGGCGCCGAGTTCTTTAAGGAAGGCGCGGTAGATATTCTTTATGGGGATGATCTTCGAGTTTATGCCCAGGCGGCCGGCCAGGTCCAGCGCCTCGTCGACGCTGCGCCGTGCGGTGTACTCGGAAGGCATCAGCACTCCGGTCACGTTTGCCGGGCCCAGCGCTCTGGCAGCCAGCGCGGCTACCACGGCGGAATCGATGCCGCCGGAGAGTCCGAGCAGCGCCTTGGTGAAGCCTTGCTTGGCGAAATAGTCGCGGATGCCCAGCGTGAGCGCTTCACAGATCTCGGAGGTAACGTCGGGCTGGCGCTCGGGGCGCGCCGGCGCGGGGGCCGCGGTGTCCACCAGTACCAGGTCCTGGGTGAAACCCGCCGCGGCGGCGCAGGTCCGGCCGGAAGGGGCCAGCGCGAAGCTGTTGCCGTCGAAGACCAGCTCGTCGTTGGCGCCGGTCTGGTTGACGTAGACGATGTGGGCGCGCATCCTGCGGGCCAGGCCCGAGAGGATGCGGCGGCGCAGGGCGCCCTTGCCCCGGTAGAAAGGCGAGGCGGAGATGTTGATGATGACGGAGGCCTTGCCGGCGCGCAGGGTCAGGGCGGGGTTGTTGCGGTAGAGCAGGCGGCTGGGCAGCAGGCTGGTGCCGGCCCAGATGTCCTCGCAGACGGTCAGGCCGATGGTCTCGCCCCGGAACCGCACCGGCCGGTTGTCAGAGGCCGGCTCGAAATAGCGGGCCTCGTCGAAAATGTCGTAGGTGGGCAGGAGCGACTTGAAGCGGCGCGCGGCGATCTTCCCCCCGTCTATCAGCGCTATCGCGTTGTGCAGCGGCTTGCCTTTTTGGGCCGGGTTGCGGTCCACGTAGCCCACGGCGATGGCGGTCTTCAGCTTGAGCGCCGCGAGTTTCCTGAGCGCCTTTAAATTAGCGTCTATGAAGTTTTTCTTCTCGAGCAGGTCCAGCGGCGGATAGCCGGTCAGCGCCAGCTCGGGGAAGACGGCCAGGTCCGCCCCGGCCTCCTGGGCCCTGCGGGCATAGGCTTCTATCAGCTCGAAGTTGCCGTCAATGTCCCCTACCCTGGGGTTGATCTGCGCGATAGCGATTTTCATCGCCCCTATTATAGCAAACACTAAAACTCCCCCCACCCAGTGAAGAGAACCGAATCTGCCACACTACTCTTCGGGGCAAGGAATAATGCCCCCGAGATGCCATGTCAGAGCCTTGGCCTCTTTGCTATAAGCCGGAATTCGGCGGCTTACCATATGGGCAGGAACGCAAAACCGCCGTCTCGCACACCGTGCTCGCGGCTGCCCGTCTCGGCCCTCGCGCTATGCAAGCTCGGGCCTCCGACAGGCTTTTGCTAACCCTGCCCATATGGTTTCCGCCAGGTTTCGCCCATGAGACGGCCTGGCTGCGTGAGAACGGCAGGCTGACGAGGGTATGCCTTCGGAGGGGCCTCGCGGAGGTGAGGCTTGCGTAAGCGCCGAACCGAAGCGAAAGAGCGAGGCCACGGTGTGGCCGAGCGTACCCGGAGAAGGCGTACCCTCGCCAGCCCCTCTCCGGTCTTCAAAGTCCCTGTTTATTGTTGAACCTTGGCATGCTTTTTGATAATATATAGGCATGCGGTTGAAATCCTGCCCCTGGAGGGCGGGAAAAGAAGCGCAATGTATAGACACGGAGGAAAGTCAAAAAATGGCACTTAACGTAACGATGAAAAGCATGTTAGAAGCCGGCGTCCACTTCGGTCACCAGACCTACAGGTGGAACCCCAAGATGGCCCGCTACATATTCGGCGAGCGCAACGGCATCCATATACTCGACCTGCAGAAGACCGTCAAAGAAATAAAGAAGGCTTACACCTTCGTGAAGGACTGCTCCAAAGCCGGAAAGACCTTCCTCTTCGTCGGCACCAAGAAGCAGGCCAAGGAGATCATCCGCGAGGAAGCGATCCGCGCCGACGTGTCCTACGTGCACGAAAAGTGGCTGGGCGGCACGCTCACCAACTTCGAAACCCTGCGCAAGTCCCTCAAGCGCTTCGACGAGCTCGACAAGTTCGAGGCCGACGGCCTGTTCCGGGTCATGTCCAAGAAAGAGGTTTCCCGCCTCTCCAAGGAGAAGGCCCGCCTGGTGAAGCTGCTCAGCGGCATCCGCAACCTGCGCAACCTGCCGGACATCATCTTCATCGTGGACCCCGTCAACGAGGCCAACGCCCTCAAGGAAGCCCACAAGCTCAAGATCCCCGTCGTCGGCGTCTGCGACACCAACTGCGACCCCGACCAGCTCGACTGGCCGATCCCCGGCAACGACGACGCCGCCCGCTCGATCCGCCTGTTCTGCGCCACGATGGCCGACGCCGTAGTGGACGGCCGCGCCGAGGCCGAGGCCGAGAAGGCCGCCGCCCACCAGCAGGCCCAGCAGGCCTCCGCCGTAGAAGCCGGCGAGCAGCAGCCCGAAGGCGACCCCCTCAACCAGGTTGAGGAAGTCCCCGCGCAGGAACCGGTCCGCACCGAAGAATAAGTCTTCCATCGGAACAGGGGGCGCGGCTATTACGCCTGCGCCCCCTTTTTTAAGATTCACCACACCCAAGGAGATAATCACTATGGCGATAACCAGCGAACAGGTAATGACACTCCGGAGCCAGACCGGCGCCGGCATAATGGATTGCAAAGGGGCCCTTAACGAGGCCGGCGGCGACCTGACCAAGGCCGTCGAGATACTGCGCAAGAAGGGCCTGGCCGGCCTGGCCAAGCGCGCGGGCCGCACCATGAAGGAAGGCGTGGTCGTGTCCAAGAGTTCCGCCGCCGCGACCTCCCTGCTCGAGATCAACTGCGAGACCGACTTCGTCGCCAAGAATCCCGACGTGGCCGGCTTTGCCGTCGCGCTCGCCGGCGATATGCTCACCGACGCGGCTCTGGCCAACCCGGCCGAGAGCGAGAAGGCCAAGGAGCGCCTGCAGGCCGTCGCCATGAAGATGGGCGAGAACATGGCCATCCGCCGCGGCGTCGTCTACGCCGCCGCCGCCGACAGCGCGGTCAACGTTTACGTGCATTCCGACAACCGCAAGGGCGCCATAGTGGAACTGTCCTTCGACGGCAACATGGCCTCCGGCAAGGCCGACCTGGAGAGCCTGGCCAAGGAACTGGCGATGCAGAGCGTGGCGATGAACCCGAAGTACCTCAAGCGCGAAGAGGTGCCCGCCGACGTGGTTGCCAAGGAAAAAGAGATCTACCGCGCCAAGATGGAGAAGGACGAGGCCGACGCCGCGGCGCGCGCCGTCGAGACCGGCAAGCCGTACAAGGCCAAGCCGGCCGAGGCCATCGAGAAGATGCTCGAAGGCCGCGTGAACAAGTTCTTCCAGGAATGCTGCCTGATAGAGCAGGCCTCGATACGCGACTCCAAGAAGACCGTGTCCCAGGCCGTGAAGGAACTGGGCGCCAAGCTGGGCGGCAACGTGGCCGTCAAGCGCTTCAGCTGCTTCATCGTCGGCGTAGAATAAACAGCGGCAGGCCGTAACCGCCGCCGCGGGTCCGCACGGGCCCGCGGCGGCGGAAAACTATCCACAGGGAGGCATATGTACAAACGCGTACTTCTGAAGCTTTCCGGCGAGGCGCTGGGCACCCCCGGCGACTGCCGTTCCATCAGTTCCCCTTCCCTCACCTATATCGCCAAAGAAATAGCCTCGGGCCTTAAAAAAGGCATACATCTTTCCATCGTGATCGGCGGCGGCAATATCTGGCGCGGCGCCCGGGACGGCCGCATGATAGACCGCGTCACCTCCGACAACATGGGCATGCTCGCCACGATCATCAACGCGATGGCGCTGCAGAGCGCGCTGGAGCACGAGGGCGTCTCCACCCGCGTGCAGACCTCCATCGAGATCAGCCGGCTGGCCGAGCCTTTCATCCGCCGCCGCGCGCTGCGCCACCTGGAGAAGGGGCGCGTAGTGATCTTCGCCGGCGGCACCGGCAACCCCTATTTCACCACCGACACGGCGGCCGCCCTGCGCGCCGCCGAGATTAACGCCGACGTCATCTTCAAGGCCACTCAGGTGGACGGCGTCTATACCGGCGACCCCAAGAAGGACCCCAAGGCGAAGCTGATCAAGGACATCACCTACATGGAGGCCATCAGCAAGGGCCTGAAGTTCATGGACGCCAGCGCGCTGACGCTCTGCATGGAGAACAATATCCCGATCCTGGTTTTCAATCTGCACACCCCGGGCAATATCCGCAAGGCGCTGGCCGGGCAGAAGACCGGCACGCTGATCAAACAGGGCTGACATGGAAACCAGGATACGCTCGGCGATAGAACAGCATCAGGCGGCCGCGGCCGCGCTGGCGG
>MGTZ01000029.1:13187-17472 GCA_001799715.1 Elusimicrobia bacterium GWB2_63_16
CCATCGAACCTATCGCCCGGCTGCTCGCGGCCACCGCCCTGGCCGGCGGCAAGATCCTCGTCTGCGGCAACGGCGGCTCCGCCGCCGACAGCCAGCACATAGCGGCCGAGCTCGTCGGCCGGTTCAAGAAGGAGCGCCGCGCCATAGCCGCGGTGGCCCTCAGCACCGATACCTCCATCCTCACCGCCCTGGGCAACGATTACGGCTTCGACCGCGTCTTCGAGCGCCAGGTGGAGGCGCTGGGCCGCGCCGGCGACCTGCTGGTGGCCGTCTCCACTTCCGGTTCCAGTCCCAACGTTCTGAAGGCCGCCGTTAAGGCCAAGGCCCTCGGTATGGCCGTGGTCGGCTTCTTCGGCGCCGCCGGCGGGGCCATACTCCCCCACTGCGACCTGGCTTTCCTCGCCCCCTCTTCCGACACCCCCCGCGTGCAGGAAATGCATATCCTGGCTGCTCACATCGTCTGCGGCCTGGTGGAAGACGAAGTGGCGGCCGCCGGCTGACGGAAACTGCCCCTATAATTTAATATAATTAACCTATGCCAGCGGGCTTTCCCCGCGGCACAGGAGGAGGGTTTATGGCTGAATTTTCCATGGAAGACGTGATCTCGGAATCCGAGATGGAGATGATGGAGAAGCTCGAGAAATTTAAGCGCGAGCTCACTTCGCTGCGCACCGGCCGCGCCAACCCGCAGCTGCTCGACACCGTTTACGTGGAGTACTACGGCGCCCGCGTGCCCCTCAAGCAGGTGGCCGCGGTTTCCACCCCCGAACCGCGCACGCTCGAGGTCCGCGCCTGGGACGCCGGCGCCGTGGACGCCATCGAGGCCGAACTGCGCAAGGTGGATTTCGGTTCTTCCCCCAGCCGCAACGGCGGCGTGATCCGCATCAACCTGCCCCCCATGACCGAGGACCAGCGCAAGAAGATGGTCAAGATCGTCCACAGCATGGGCGAGGATTCCCGCGTCTCCGTGCGCAACGTGCGCCGTGACACGCTGGAGAAGGTCAAGAAGGCCCAGAAGGCCGGCGAGATCTCCGAGGACGATTATACGCGCAACGAGGAAGCGGTCCAGAAGCTTACCGACGCCTTCGTCAAGAACGTCGACGACATGGTGTCAGCCAAGGAAAAGGAACTGCTCACCATCTGATGTCCCCCAACAAGTCCGACCCCGCGCGCCTGCCCGCCCATGTGGCTGTCATCATGGACGGCAACAGGCGCTGGGCCAAAAAGCGCGGGCTGCCGGCCATAGCCGGGCACAAGGCCGGGGTGGATTCGGTGCACGCGGTAGTCAAAGCCGCCAGCGACGCCGGCGTGAAAGCCCTTACTATCTACGCCTTCTCCACCGAGAACTGGAACCGCTCCAAGCTGGAGGTCAGCGCGCTGATGTTCCTGCTCAAGAGGACCATCGCCGCTTACGCCGAAGAGCTGGACCGGGAGAACGTCAGGCTGATGTTCAGCGGCCGCACGGAGCAGCTGCCGGCCGCGGCCCGGGCCGTTATGAGCGAAGCCGTGTCGCGCCTGCAGGCCAATACCGGCATGACCCTCAACATCGCGCTGAACTACGGCGGCCGGCAGGAGATCCTGGACGCCGCCAACCGCGCCCTCGCCTCCGGCGCCAAGGCCGTGGACGAGGAGTCTTTTTCGCGCCTGATGTACACCTCGCCGCTGCCCGACCCGGACCTGCTGATCCGCACCTCGGGCGAAATGCGCATTTCCAATTTCCTGCTGTGGCAGGCCGCCTACAGCGAGTTCTATTTCACCGACACCCTCTGGCCGGACTTCGGGGCCGCGGAATTCCGCAAGGCCCTGGCCGAGTACCAGGCCAGAGAGAGAAGGAGAGGAAAATAATGCTTCTGCCCAGAGTACTCACAGCCCTGTTCGGCATCCCGGTGGTCCTGCTCCTCATCCGCGCCGGCGGCCCCGCCTACGCGGCCTTCGTTTTCGCCATAATCGCCGTCTCCCTGTACGAGTACGCCACCATGATGCGCCTCGGCTCCAAGCCGGTGCAGGCCGGCGCGCTCTACCTGTTCGGCCTGCTGCTGCCCCTGGCCCTCTACTTCGACCGCTACGGCGCGGGCCTGCCCGGCGCCAACAACTACTCAGGCTTCTTCGTCTCGCTGACGGTGATCGGTGTGATGACCTGGGAACTCTTCTCCCCCAAGAAATACCTGGAGCGCATGGGCCTGACGCTGCTGGGCATCTTCATGATCTCCTGGTGCCTGTTCCACCTCTCCGCCATCCGCGACCTGCGGCCGGCCGGCCTGTGGCTGACGCTGCTGCTGATCATCACGGTCTGGATCATGGACACCGCCGCCTATTTCTTCGGCCGCTCCTTCGGCCGCCGGCAGCTCTCCACCATCAGCCCCAAGAAGACCTGGGAGGGCGCTGCCGCCGGCTTCATCGCCGCCATCCTGACAGCCTGGGGCATAGCTAAAATCTCCGGGGCTTTCTCCCCCTCCTTCGCCGTCGGCGCGGGCGTGCTGATAGGCGTCTTCGGCCAGATCTCCGACATCGCCGAATCCATGCTCAAGCGCGCCGTGGGCGCGAAGGATTCCTCTAATATCCTGCCCGGCCACGGCGGCATACTGGACCGCTTCGATTCCTACATCTTCCTGGCCCCCGTCATCTACTACTACGCGGTGCTCGCCCTCTGATGAAGAACGTCGTTATCCTGGGCTCCACCGGGTCCATCGGCGTCAACGCCGTCAAGGCGCTGCGCAAGCTTGGCAAGGGCTGGCGCGCGCTGGGGCTGGCGGCCAACTCCAACCTGGCCGTGCTGCGCGCCCAGGCGCGCGAGGTGAGGCCCGCTTACGTGGCTGTTTTCGATTACAAGGCCTGGCAGGAACTGAAGGCCGATCCCCCGAAGGGCGCGAAGGTGCTGGCGCCCGGCGTGGAAGGCCTCGTGGAACTGGCCTCGCTGGCGGAGGCCGACGTGGTGCTCAGCGCGGTGACCGGCGCGGTGGGTTTCGCGCCGCTGCTGGCCGCCATCCGCGCTTCCAAGCACATCGCGCTGGCCAACAAGGAGCCGATGGTCATGGCCGGGGCGCTGCTGATGAAAGAGGCCGAGCGCTGGCAGGCCAGGATCATCCCGGTGGACTCCGAGCCTTCCGCCATCTTCCAGTGCCTCGCCGGCCTCAAGCCCGGCCAGTACGACGCCGCGCTCTCGCGCGTTTTCCTCACCGCCTCCGGCGGCCCGTTCTACGCCCGCAAGGGCTCGCTGACCGGCGTCACCCCGGCGCAGGCGCTCAAGCATCCCCGCTGGAGCATGGGCCCCAAGATCACGGTTGACTCCTCGACCCTGATGAACAAGGGTCTGGAGGCCATAGAGATACAGAACCTGTTCTCGCTGCCCATCTCCAAGGTGCAGGTGCTGGTGCACCCGCAGTCCGTGGTACATTCCGGCGTTGAGTTCCGCGACGGCTCCGTGCTGGCGCAGCTGAGCTGGCCCGACATGCGCCTGCCGATACAGTATGCGCTGACCTGGCCCGACCGCGCCCCGTCGCTGGCGGAGCCGCTCGATTTCTTCAAACTGGCCCGGCTGGACTTCTTCAAGCCGGATTTCCGCCGTTTCCCCTGCCTGGAGCTGGCCTTCGAGGCCGCGCGGCGCGGCGGCATCTGCCCGGCGGCGCTCAACGCCGCCAACGAAGTGGCGGTGGAGCGTTTCATAGCGGGAAAGCTTAAGTTCACCGGCATCCCGGCGGTGGTGGAGAAGGTGCTCGCCGCCTGCCGGGGCGATAAAGCCGGGCTGACGCTGGCCGCGGCCGTGGAGACTGACGCCTGGGCGCGCCAGAAGGCGGCCGACGCCGCACAGAGGATGAGGTAAAACAATGATCATATCCATACTTGCGGTGCTTTTCACTTT
This sequence comes from Elusimicrobia bacterium GWB2_63_16, assembly GCA_001799715.1. Taxonomy (GTDB): domain Bacteria; phylum Elusimicrobiota; class Elusimicrobia; order Elusimicrobiales; family UBA9959; genus UBA9959. The sequence continues at coordinate 17,047 of MGTZ01000029.1, forward strand.
CGGCCTGGTCATCTTCCTGCACGAGCTGGGCCACTTCGTGGTCTGCCGCCTGACCGGCATCCGGGTGGAGGCTTTCTCCTTCGGCTTCGGCAAGGAACTCTGGGGGCGCACTAGCGGCCCCACCCGCTACTCGATACGCCTGGTGCCGCTGGGCGGCTACGTGAAGCCCGCCGGCGAGAGCCTCGACGAGGTCTCCGGCGCCCCCGATGAATATTTCTCCAAGCCCTGGTACGCGCGCTTCGCCGTGGTACTGGCCGGCCCCGTGATGAACTACCTGCTGGCCTTCGTCCTTTTCTCCGGAGTGATCCTGCTGATGGGCGAGCCCCGCCCCTCCTCCGCGCCCGTCATCGGCGACCTGACCCAGGGCTACCCCGCCGAGATCGCCGGCCTCAAGGCCGGGGACCGCATAGTGGAGGTGGACGGCCA
>MGTZ01000029.1:17611-17994 GCA_001799715.1 Elusimicrobia bacterium GWB2_63_16
CGCGGCGTCATCGGCATCGCGCCCGGCGTGGAATACGCGCGCGTGCCGCTCTTGAAGGGCCTGGCGATGGGCGCGCACCAGTGCTGGTACTGGACCGCCTTTACCGTCAAGACGCTGGCCTCCAATATCCACAAGCGCGAGAAGCCCGACCTGGCCGGCCCCATCGGCATCGTCAATATCGTCAGCAAGGCCGCCCACACCGGCGTGGCCGACTTCTTCTTCCTCATAGGTCTCATCTCGGTGGCCGTGGGCTTCTTCAACCTGCTGCCCATTCCGCTGCTCGACGGCGGCTGGATGCTGCTGTACCTCTACGAGGGCGTCTCCCGCCGCAAGCTTACCGGCGACATGATGAAGTACGTCAACGCCGCCGGCATGGTGATGCT
>MGTZ01000030.1 GCA_001799715.1 Elusimicrobia bacterium GWB2_63_16
TGTTCGTCAGGCGCTTGATCTTTTCCTGGTTGAGGTTCAGGTTGATGATGTTCTTGACGATGTCCTTGCGCTTCTTGTCGATTACGGACTCGACCTTCTTGCGCATCTCGTTGGACAGGGAGGGCTTGGCGGCGCGCTCGGTGAGCTTGATGATCTCCCGCTCGGTGCGCGTGATCAGCTTGGCGATGTTCTTCATCTTGCGCTTCATCGCCGAGAGCTCCTGGTTGGACTTGCGGCCGCGGGGCATCAGCTCCTTGGTCGTCATCTCGTCCTGCTCTATGAGCGTCTCCCAATTGCGGATCTCGCGCATGGTGATGGGGGATTCCAGCACCATCATGCGCAGTTCGCGCTCGCGTTCGCGGATGTTGCGGGCCAGCGTCACTTCCTCGTCGCGGGTGAGCAGCGGCACCTTGCCCATCTCGGAGAGGTACATGCGGATGGAGTTGGAGACGTCCGGAGTGGCGCTCCATTCCTCGGTGTAGGCCTCGCGCTCCGAGCCCACCACCATCTTGAATTTCTTGCGGTCGACGACCTCGATGCCGAGGTCCTCCAGCGTGCCCATCAGGGTGTCTATTTCCTCGCTCGACATGGACGCGTTGGTGAGCGAGCGGTTCATCTCCTCGAGGGTGATGTAGCCGTGCTCTTTGCCGAGTTCCACCAGGTCGCGTAAGGCTTTCTTGGGTTGTGCCATCGTAGTCTCCTGTCTAACGCTTAAAGGTCTTGGGCCGAGGATTTAAGCTCGGACATCAATCTGCTGTATTCCTGCAGCTGCTGGGGGGTCATCGTCGGGAGGCCCTTGAGCTCCTTGGCCCGCCGCTGCAGCGATTTGCGGCGCAGCTTCCTGATCTCGCTGGCCGCGCCCTGGGCCGAGGATACCTCGGCGTTGAAATCCGCCACCGCCAGGCCCAGTATCAGGGCCGAATCCTCCGGGTACTGCTCCGCCAGCACCGTGGAGGCCTTGGCGCGCAGTTCGGCCGGTACGGCCTTGAGCGCCAGGAAGAGCTTGCGGGCCAGCTGATCGGAGAAATCTTCCGGCTCGAGGGCGCCGGCCTGGTCCAGCAGCGCCGGGTAATGCAGCAGGGTCTGCAGGAAATCCCGCTCCAGCTGCGGTATGCCCTTGGCCGGATCAACCTGCACGCGGGCCTTCTCGCGGGGCAGGGCCAGCGCGGCCTTGCGCAGCTCCTTGAGCACCGAGGCCTGGTCCACGCGGAAATGGGCGGCCAGGTTCTTGATCCACTCGCTCTTGAGCACCTCGTCGGTCTGCTTGGCCACCGTGTCGAGCAGGTCGGAGATGGCCTTGGCCTTGTCCTGCGAAGTGGGAGGATTCGCGGGGTCCCGGAATAAAAGCTTCAGCTGGAAGTCCAGCGGGTCGGCCGCCTCGGCGAGCTTCTTCTCGAACTCCTCGCGGCCGTACTCGTTGAGGAATTCGTCGGGGTCCAGCCCGCCGGTCAGGCTGGCCAGGCGCACGTAGAGCCCGGTCTCCATGAAGACGTTGGCGGCCTTGACGGAGGCCTGGATGCCGGCGCGGTCGTCGTCGAACATGACCACCGTGTCCTTGGCGTAGCGGCTGACCACGGCGGAATGCTCCGCGGTGACGTTGGTGCCCAGCGGGGCCACGGCCCAGTCCACGCCGTGCTGGTGTGCGCCGATGACGTCCATGTAGCCTTCCAGCAGCAGCAGGCGGCCGGTGCGGCGGATCTGCGGCAGCGCCTCGTGCAGGCCGTAGAGCGTGCGGCGCTTGGAGAACAGCGGCGTCTCCGGGGAATTGAGGTACTTCGGGACGCCCTCGGGGTCCAGCACGCGGCCGCCGAAAGCTATGGTGTCGCCGCTCTGGTTGCGGATGGGGAACATGATGCGGCCGCGGAAGGTGTCGCCCACGCGGCCGCCCTCGCGCTCGGTAACCAGGCCGGCCTTCACGGCCAGGTCGCGGCTCCAGCCGCGGGCCTTCAGTTCTTCCATCAGCGCGGTGCCGTTGGCCGGGGCCCAGCCCAGCTCGAAGCGCTCCACCGTGGCCTTGCTGAGGCGGCGCTCGCCCAGGTACAGGCGGGCCTTCTCGCCGTCGGGGGAGAACAGCGCCTTGTGGTAAAAGGCGGCGGCGGCGGTGAGCATCTTCTTGAGCTCCAGCCGCTCGCGGTCCTCGGGGGTGATGGCGTGGGAACGCTCGTCGCCGTACTCCACGCCGGCCTTGGCGGCCAGCTTGCGCGCGGCCTCGGGGAAAGTGAGGCCCTCGATGTCCATCACGAACTTGAAAATGTCGCCGCCGGTGCTGCAGCCGAAGCAGAAAAAGATCTTCTTGTCGGGGTTGACGGTGAAGGAGGGGGTCTTCTCGTTGTGGAACGGGCAGTTGGCCTTGTAGTTGCGCCCCGCCCGCCTGAGAGCCGGGACATACTCGCGCACGACCTCGACTATGTCGAGTTTCTCGCGGATCAGTTCTATGATGGGGGACGAACTCATTGTGCTATATATAAGACTTTACGCCGTGCCGGGGGAATACAGGCAAAAAGCCGCGCGGACCGGGATCCGCGCGGCCGTATGCGTTCTGTCGCGCTTAGTAGGACCGCCTGCCCTTGCGGACTTTGCGGCGGGCTTCCTGGGACTTTATCTTGCGCTTCATCGCGGGCGTTACGTAATGCTCGCGGCGCTTTATTTCCTTCAGGATGCCGTTGCGCTCACAGTCGTGCTTGAAGCGGCGCAGGGCCTCTTCTATGGATTCTTCGTCTCTTACTTTTATGAATACCAAGCTAATCACCACCTTCTGGTATCGAACTTTAAATCTTGGTCTAGCCCGGGGGCCAGAGCAGCTTCCTGCCGCCGAGCAGGTGGTAGTGCAGATGGTCCACCGACTGGCCGGCGCCTTTGCCGTTGTTGGTCACGAGCCGGAAGGCGCCTTCTACTTTTAAAAGCTTGGCTATCTTCGCCGCCGCCAGCTGCACTTTACCCAGCAGCTCCGCGTCGCCGTCCGAGGCCGCGGTAAGGCGCTCTATGTGCCGGCGGGGCACTATCAGCGCGTGGGCGGGGGCCTGCGGGTTCAGGTCCAGGAAGGCCACGATATCGGGATCTTCGTAAACGACCTTGGCGTTGATCTCGCCTGCCGCTATCTTGCAAAAAATACAGTCCGCCATTGGCCTATATTATATATTTTAATAGGGCCCCCGGCAATGGGGGTCAGAAGCCGGAGAGGGGGAGGGCGCGCTCGCCGAACTTGCCGGGGTTGCTCTCCAGCGGGTTCACGGAGCCGGGGCTTTTTTTGATGCGCAGCGGCGTCACGCCCGCTTTGCGGGCCTGGATAACCCCGGAATCGGAGGGGGCGGCGTACAGGATGAAACGGCGCTTCTCCAGCACCTTGTATTTCTCGTCCTCGCCGCGCGTGAAATAGAAACTGTCGGCCAGCCGCCGCCACGAGGCCTCCAGGCTGTCGGCGCCCTCGGGGCCGCGGTCCAGCACGAAGGCTATCCTGACGCCGAGTATGCGCAGCGCCCAGGCCGCGGCCCAGGGCACGGGCTTGAGCCGCTCGTAAGCGTAGGAGCGGTTGACCGAGTTCCAGTAATCGGGGCTGCCGGGCTCGGCCTTGTCCTTTTCCGCGGCCTGGAAGGCGGGGGTAGAGTAGACGATGCCGTCGTCGTATTCGAAGCCGGCCTGGAAGCCTATCAGCGAGTTGACGCTGAACAGGAAGCCCCAGGCCCCGGCCAGCATCGCGAAGGCCCTGAACCTGGCGAACCACGTGGAGAAGAAAAGGGAGATGGCCTGCAGCATTATTTTTCAGCCTTTATCACGCGGCCGCCGGCCGGCCTGGCGAAGGAGGATTGGCGCGAGAAGCACCAGCTGATGACTTCGCGCAGCGGGCGGCGGGAATTGGCGAATTCCATGGCGCTGGAGAGCACCGGGTTGTCGCGGCCGCTCACGAGGGAATCGGGCACGGCCAGGTGGTAGACGCGGCCCGGGACCAGCGGCCCGGCCTCGCCCTCGGCGCGCTCCAGGACCGAGTCGCGCAGGAAAAGTTTGAGCCCGGAGACGCTTATCTCCGTCGGGTTCAGCCCGGCCAGGGCGCGCTCCAGGTCGTCGCCGCGGATCTTGACGAAGACCACGCTGGAGTCCAGCGGGAAAGCCTTGTGCAGGTCGCCCACGGTCACGGCGCCCGCCGCGAAACCGGCCGCCGGTTCGGAGAGCCCGATTATGGCTGCGTTGCTCCTGGCCCAGCGCCGCATGCAGTCCGCGGCGAAATCGGCCGCCGGGTACGCGCCGGCTTCCGCCAGCGGCAGCGCCTCCTTGAGGGTCCCGATCTTCCGCCCGAAGTGGGCGGCGGCCGCGGCCTTGTGGACGGCGATCAGTTTGCGCAGGGCAGGGTCCTCGCCGTATTTCCCGGCGTCGAGGGAAAGGCGCCGCCAGTTCAGCCCGGTGATCCGGCCGGCGGCGTCGAGCGCCAGGCCCAGCCTGGCCGCATGCGTCATGCCCTGCCCCGCCGGGGCCACCCAGGCGCGCTTGGCGCGGAACGGCTTCTTCAGCGACGGCTCGTCGGTGATGAGCAGGTCTATGCGCGGCAGCCGCTCCAGGAAGTCCTTGTAAAATTCATGCGGGGCTTCTTTCCCGGCGTCAACGGCGATCAGCCCCACCACCAGCTGCGCCCCGGCCGCGCGGAGCGCGCGTACGGCGCGTTCGGCCTCGTAGCTCTCCTTCTCGAGCCTGTAGTTGGGCAGGTGTTTGGGCGTGTTGGGCTTGGCGGGGTCGTGGATAACCAGCGAGAAAAAACCGATCTTGCGGCCGCCGGCTTCGGCCAGGCGCGTCGAGGCCAGGAAGTCCGGCTTCTTGTTGCTCTTGAGGTAAAGGTTGGAAGCCAGCAGCGGCAGGGCGGAGCCCTCGGCGAGCTTCTGCAGTTCCTTCGGCGCTATGGCCAGGTCCGCGGCAGAGGCCGCCGCGGCCGAGTAAGGGACGGCGTTCAGGCACTCCAGCGCGGCGCGGCCGCGGTCCTGGCGGCCTTCAGGAGAGGGGGGCACCCAGCCGCCCAGGTCTACCGCCAGCCTGGGGCCCTTCTCCGCCGCGTAGAGCGCTTTGAGGACGGCGTAGCCGCCCCGGCCCTCCACGGCGGCTACCGCGCCCTCCGCGCGCGCGGTGGCGAAAATAACGAGGCTTTCCTTCTTGGCGCAGCCGGCGGCGCCCAGCAGCAGGGCCGCCAGCAGCGCCGGGAGTTGGCGGGCTAGTCGGCGCGTATTATCCTCCCGCCCTCCGGGAGCACTTTCACAGGGTTGGCGGCGATGTCCTTCATCAGCAGGTCGCGGATCGGGAGCATGGTGTCCTCGGCGGCCGTATCTTCGTTGAAGACGCGGCCGCCCGTGCCGCCGGTGGTAAGATAGTTGTTGGTAGCGACGGAGAACTTGTCGGTGTCGGCGACGGGCTTGCCGTCCCGCTCCAGCGTGACGCCGGCCGGGTCGTCGTAAGGCTTTTTAAAAGTGACCTTGAGGCCGGAGAACTGCAGTTTGGAGAAACCCTTCTCTCCCTGTATGTTGTCCGCCGCCAGGCGGCGGAGCTGCCCGCCGGTCAGCGTGAGCTTCACCAGCGTGTTCTCGAAAGGCATCACCTGGAAAACGTCGCGCACCGTGATCTTGCCGGCTTTCATGTCCGAGCGGATGCCGGAAGTGTTCTGTATGGCCACGTCGGCGCCGGACTGGCGGCGCATCGCGTCGGTGAACCAGTTGCCGATGTCGGAATCCAGCCCGGCCTTGGACGGGCCCAGGTCCGCCGCGCTTTCGCTGATCTGCCTGCCCATCTCCTTCTGCACCTGCTCGCTGAATTTCTTTATCGTGGCGGCCACGGCCGGGTCCTCGCCGGTCACGTCGGTCCAGAGCGGCACCAGTTCCGCCGAGGTGGCCCTGAGCTTGCCGCTTTTGTCGTCGAAATCCAGGGTAATGCGGCTCACGCTGGTAAGCGTGGAGCCGCTCTCGGCCAGCAGCGCGCCGCTGACGGGGTCGCGCCAGCCGCGGGGCAGCGCGGCGTGGATGTGGCCGCCTATGACCACGTCCGCGCGCGAGGCGCGGGCCACGGCCAGCGTGCCGGAAGAGGCCTGGGCCTCCGTCGGCACCCAGGCGGTCATGTCGGTAATGCCGAAGGGCTGGCCGAGGCCGTCGTGGACCAGCACTATCACCGCGTCGGCCTTGCCGGCGTCGCGCAGTTCCTTCGTCACGCGCGCGGCTTCCGCCGGGGCGTCCCTGAACTCCAGGTGCTTGACGTTGAGCGGCAGCGTGGAGGTGACAGTATGCTCCCCGGCCACGCCGACCACGGCGATGCGCTTGCCGCCGGCTTTGACTATCGTATAGGGCTGGAGGTAATCGGCGGGAGCGCCGGTTTCCTTAACGTACACGTTGGCGCCCAGCCAGGGGAAGGCTGATTCTTTTATCATCGCGCGCAGGCTGGCCTCGGTGTAATCGTAGTCGTGGTTGCCGACGACGCAGGCTGAGTAGCCCAGCTGGTTCATAAGCTCCGCCGTGGCCAGGCCCTTGGTCAGCGTGCCTTCGGGCGTGCCCTGGAAGGTGTCGCCGGAGTCCAGCAGAATGTAAGGGTTCTTTTCGGCCTTCACCAGCGCGGAGAGGGAGGGGAAGCCGCCTATAGTCCGGGTGGAGTTTTCCTTGTCCCATTTGGCGGGCCGGGCGGAATACCAGCCGTGCACGTCGCTGGTGTGGTAGACCGAGACGGTAAGCGACCAGGCGGAGAGGGGGAGGCAGAGCAGGAGGGCGGTTATCAGCTTTTTCATATGGCTCCAATGCGGACTAGACGCGGAAAAGGGCTTCGGCGCAGCGCTCCAGCGAGTCGAAGGCGCCGTCGAGCCCGGAGTATATGGTACTAAATTTGAGATTTTGCGTGAAACCGTCGGGGGACCGGTCGGCGGCGGCCTTGGCCGACGAGAGGCTGCGCCTGCCGGCGGCGGTTGAGGCCCGCAGATCCGCGTCGGCGCGGGCCCGGCGGGAGGGGGAGAGCAGCCCCTCCGCGGCTCCGCAGGCCCGCTGCAGGCAGGCCAGCGCCTCCAGCGCCGCGCGGTCGGGCGGCGCCTGCAGCAGCGACATGTCCGAGAAGGTCTTTTCCAGCCTGGCCGCGAAGTCCGCGGCCGCGCCCAGGGCCGGCAGGGAGCGCGGCGGGCCGTCCTGCGCCGCCCGGTCCAGTTCGGTCTTTAGCGGGCGGAAGAAGTCCGCGGCCCGCCCGGGCGCGGCGGCCAGGTCGCCCAGGCCCCGGCCGGAGACCCGCAGCGCGGTCATGGCCGCCCGGAGGCGCCGGTCCGTCAGCAGCAGGTAGAAGCGTCGCAGCATAGGGGTAATTTTACTATATAAATAAACCGGGGGAGGCTTTGGGCCTCCCCCGGTGGGCAGTAAGCCAGGCGCGGTTTAGCGCTTGGAGAACTGGAAGCGTTTGCGGGCTTTCGGCATGCCGGGCTTCTTGCGCTCGACCATGCGGGAGTCGCGGGTCAGGAACCCGGCCTTCTTCATGGAAGCGCGGAAGCTGTCGCCCAGGCTGGCGATAGCGCGGGAGATGCCGTGGCGTATCGCGCCGGCCTGGCTGCTCACGCCGCCGCCGTTCACCTTGATCACGCAGTCGAACTTCTGGTCCTTCGTAAGTTCGAAGGGCCTGCAGATCTCGTTGCGGAGGCGCGGGTTGTTGCCGAAGTAGTCCTCGGGGGTCTTGGCGTTGATGGTGATCTTGCCTTCGCCGCCCTGGGACATGCGTATCTGCGCCACGGAGGTCTTGCGGCGGCCGGTGGCCAGTATGAGATTCTTGTTTTCCATGTTTTCTATTTCCTCTTGATATTACTTCGCGGCCTTAGCGGCTTTGAACTGGGTCTGCGCGCCGGCGAATATGCGCAGGCGCTTCATGCGCCTGCCGCGCATGGTGTTGTCGTCGAGCATGCGCTTCACGGCCAGCTCGAGCACCTTGGTGGAGTCGTTTTCCATCTGCCTCTTGTAGGGGATGGTCTTCGCGCCGTTGGCGTAGCCGGAGTGGCGGAAATAGAACTTGTCCTCGAGTTTGTTGCCGGTGATGCGCACCTTGTCGGTGTTAGTCACGACGACGAAATCGCCGCAGTCCACGTTGGGGGCGAAGTCGCGTTTGTGCTTGCCCATCAGGAGCACGGCGATCTTGGTCGAAAGGCGGCCGAGCACCTGGTCAGAAGCGTCAAGGAAATGCCATTTCCTGGTTTTTTCGGCCGTGTCGGTTTTGGGCAAAGTGGTTTTCTGTATCATAGTTAGATTATGATACAAAATTCCTGAGCTTTTTGCAAAACACGCCTGGCGGGGTCATTTCGGGGCGGGGGGATCCGGCACCTGCGCGGGGGCCGGGGGGGTGCCGGTGCCGCCGTCCCAGATCTGCCCGTTCTCGCAGAAGCGCATCTTTTTTGCGGCTTTGGCGCCGAAGAAACCGGAGTGTGCCTGGGCGCCGGGGGTGTCGCCGTTGCCGGCGCGGTACGATTCTATATAGGGAGGGAGTTTGTCGTTGACCGGGTTAGTGCACAGCGAACCGGGGCTGTAGCAGAGCAGGTAGCGCACCCTGGCGCCGTCGCTGATGACGCGCAGGCCTATCGGCGCCTTCGCCATCACGTCCTCGGGGCAGTCGGTGGCGCGCAGCAGCCACAGGTATTCGGGCTCCGAGATCTCGCGGTAGCCATCTTTTTCGGCCGCCGAAATATCCTTGTTGGCCTGCAGGGCCCGCGGGCTTTCCGGCACCGGCTCGTAGGAGAGCAGCCAGCTCTTAACTCCGGGCACCAGCCCGCGCCAGAACGCCTCTCCCTCGTAGGTCAGCTTTCCCGACTTGTCGAAGACCGGGTCGCCGGAGCGGTTGCGCAGCTTGAAGATGTCGCGCATGTCCACGCGCTCGCCCTCGAAGAATTTTACCGCGTCGCGCGTGGCGTGGAAGTTGTAGACCTTGTAGCCGTGGCCGGTGATCAGCATCCGCGGGCCCTCGGGAGTCTCGTGCCTGAACAGCAGGCCCGCGGCGCTCGGCGCCTTCAGCTTCAGATAATCCACGCCGCCGTCCATCTCGGCGGCCTTGAGCGCCTTGAAAAGCTTTATGTCTCCCGGCAGCAGCATCGTCTTGTCCGCGGTTACGGCGCTGCGCAGTTTCAGCTCGGCCAGGATCTGCTCGTTGCTCAGCGCGGAGGACTTGAGCTCCTCGCGCCTGGTCCTGACCCGGGCGTCGGCCGGCTGCAGCGCCAGTATGGCGTCGTAGGTTTCGGCGGCGCCGCTGAAATCGGACCGGGCTTCCAGCGCGGCGGCCAGGCCCTTGAGGGCGTCGAGGTGCTGCGGGCTGGCCTGCACCGCCAGCCTGTACTGCGCCAGCGCGGCGTCGGGTTTGCCCAGTTTCTGCCAGGTCTCGGCCGCCTTGAGGCGGCACTGCGCCGCCGGCTGGCCGGCCGCGCCGTACAGGCCCGCGGCGCGTTCGTATTCCCTGCCGCCCTCCTCGTACCTGCCCAGCCGCACCAGGATCGGGGCGCGCTCGGCGGCGAGGCCGGGGTCGGAGGGGGAAAGTTTCAGGCAGGCCTCGCTCTGGTCCAGGGCCGTGCCCAGGTTGTCCTTTAAAAAGTCGTCGCGGAATTTCTGCATGCAGGCGGCTGCCAGCCGCTTGCGTTCCGGCCCAGAGGCCCTGGCGGCCGCGGCCCGGGCTTTGCGCTTGCCCGTTTCGGCGCGCCGCAGCCCGGCCCGCATCAGCGCCCCGTAGTAGGCGGCGTCGCTCCCGGCCCCGCCTCCCGGCAGGTCTATTCCTTTCTTATAAGAGGCGGCGGCCCTCACATGGTCGCCGCGCTTTTCCAGCACCCGGCCCAGGTGGTAGTAGGCCTGGGCGGTAGAGGAGGAGATCTCCACGCCCTGCGACAGCGTTTCGGCGGCCTTGCGGGGATTGCCGGCGGCGGCGTAGGTGAGGCCGAGCTCGCGGTAGGCCGCGTAGGCGGTAGGGTCCAGCTCCAGCGCCCGCCTGCAGTTGGCCACGGCCTCCTGCACTTTGCCCAGGGTGCGCTGGGCCCTGCAGACGCCCAGGTGCGCGGCGTAATCCGCGGGGTCCTTCTCCAGCCTGCCCGCGGCCGCCAGGGACAGCTGTCTGGCCCGCGGCGCGGAGCCTTCCGGCAGCTGCTCCACGGCGTAAAGGAAAAGCTGCCGGTCGCCCGGGGCGGCCTTCAGGCCTTCCATGGCGATGTCGAAAGCGCGCGCCTCGGAACCGAGCGCGGCCGCGGCGCGCGCCCGCTCCAGCTCGCCGGCCGCGAGGGCCGGGGCGGCCGGCAGCAGGCAGGCGGAGAGCAGCAGGGCGGCGCCTTGTATGTTCATGGGGTCAGCGGGGCTTGAGTATGCGCGGCAGCGTGACGCCGCGCTGGGCCTGGTACTTACCCTTCCTATCCTTATAGGAGGTCTCGCATTCGCGTTCGGCGCCGAGGAAGACCAGCTGGGCTATGCCTTCGTTGGAGTAGATCTTGGCCGGCAGCGGCGTGGTGTTGGAGATCTCCAGCGTCAAATGCCCTTCCCATTCGGGTTCGAGCGGGGTGATGTTTACGACGATGCCGCAGCGGGCGTAGGTGCTCTTGCCGATGCACAGCCCTATCACGCCGCGCGGTATCCTGAAATATTCCACCGAGCGGGCCAGCGCGAAGGAATGCGCCGGCACTATGCAGTACGGGGCCTTGATGTCGACGAAGGACTTGTCGTTGAAATCCTTGGGGTCCACCACGCAGTTGTGCACGTCGGTAAAGACCTTGTACTCGTTGGAGACGCGGATGTCGTAGCCGTAGGAGGAGAGGCCGTAGGAGACCTTGCCTTTGGCCACCAGGCCCTCCACGTAGGGGGTTATCATTTTGCGGGTGCGGCACATCTCCCGTATCCAGGCGTCAGGTTTCAGCATAGTCAGATCCTCCCGTAGTCCAGCAGGGCTTTAAAAAGCGCTTTGATCTTTTGCGCGCGGTTCAGGCGCACCCGTTCCTCTTTGATCCTGAAGCCGCCGGCCTCTATCTTGCCCAGCAGCTCCCGGTACAGCGCGCCCATGGCCAGGGCCGGCGCCAGCCGGCGCTTCTGCCCCCGGGCCGCCAGGGCCAGCGCCCCGGCGTAATACTCCCGGGCGCGCGCGGCCTCGAATTTCATCAATTCTATAAAATTGGGGCTGTATTGGGAACCGCCGAGGTCCTCCGGCCGGCAGCCGAAGCGCTCGAGGTCCTCCAGGGGCAGGTAGACCCGGCCCGCCGCTAGGTCCTCCGCAGCGTCGCGGATGATGTTGGTAAGCTGCACGGCGTAGCCCATCCGCTCGGCCAGTTCATGCGCCCGCTCGTCCTCGTAGCGGCAGACGGCCAGGCAGGCGAGCCCCACCGCCGAGGCCACGCGGTACATGTACCGCTCCAGGTCGGCCGCCGTCCTGAACGGGGCGGGGGCTACGTCCATCTCCACCCCGTCGAGCAGCAGCAGGAAATGCTCCCGCTTTAGGGGGAAGGCGGCGATGGCGCCGGCCAGGTCGCGGGCCAGCGGCGTGTCCGGCACGTCGCCGGAGAAAAGCCCTTCCACGCCGGCGCGCCAGGCGGCGAGCCGCGCGCGCTTCTCGGCCGCCGGGGCGGCGGGGTCGTCGGCGATGTCGTCGGCGGCGCGGGCGAAGCCGTAGTAGGCCGAGAGCGCCGCGCGCTGTTCCTTGTCGAGGAAGAAAAAAGCGGGCCCAAATGAGGATTGGCTGGGGACGTTGATGACTATATGACTATTGTGTGGCACCTTGGCGTTGTGATGGCTCTCTGAGATATTATGGTCGTGGAATGGTCAAATAGTCATCAGCGTCCCCGGCGCCGGCTGGCTTACCGGTTCGCTATGCCGTCGAGGTATTTCATGAAGCTTTCCCAGCCGCTGTCCCTGGCGAAAGCGAGCTTGGAGTAGGTGGGGTAATATTCTATCAGCGTGCCGGGGCGGCCGGGGATGTTTACGGCCAGGCCCTTTACGGCCGAGAAATCCTTGCCGGTGCGGTCCTTGCCCACGGCCGCGTTGGCTATCACCAGGTCTTCAACTATGAACCTGTTGAGCTTCTCTCCTGCGGCCAGCGCGGCGGCCGCGCCGGGCAGGGACCTGTCGGCGTGGCGGGCTGCCAGCTCGACGAAATCATGCAGGTCGCCGTAGAAGGCGATCTTCTTCTCCGGGTCGGTGGAGGCGTCGCCGATCTCGAAGCGCACCACGTCGGCCTTGGCCCGGGCCAGCGCGGCCCTGTCGCCGGCCGCCGTCGCCAGGCCGGCCCACGCCTTTATTTTGGCCGCCAGGGGGCGCAGCTTGGCCCCGCGGATGGCGGAGAGCTGCGTGCCGTAGCCGCCCTGCTGCAGCAGCTCCTGCATTTCGGGGCGGGAATACATTTCCTTGAAAGTGTCCACCATGTAGGTGCCCGCGGCCTCGGCCCCGGCGTCGGGGTTGGCGGCGAGCGCGGCGAAGAAGCCCTCCCAGTTGAGGCTGGGCAGCTGTATCACTTCCTCGGCTCCCACTATCACGGCGGCGCCGTCCTTGATCTCGTAGGCCACCTCGGCCATCTGCATGAAGCAGGCCATCGAGACGTACATGTCCACCCGGCCGGCCTCGCGGAAGATGTCGCCCATCTCGCGGGTGCCGATATAGTTGCCGGTCACGAAATCGTGCGAGATGGATTTGTCGCCGCGCGCGGCGGGCTTGCCCGGCTTCACCGGGTCCAGCCAGCCCCAGCCGTGGTCCCAGATGACGAAGAGGTATTTCTTGGCGGGGTATTCGGCGCGGGCCCATTTCAGGAAGGCCGCGGCCTGTTTCCAATCGCCCATGTCGGGGCTGCCGAGGTCGGCCAGCAGCGGGGAGGCTATATGCTCCGCGTCGGCGTCCTTCGTTACGTAATAGCGGCGCACGCCGGCCCAGTCGCCGTCGGCGGTGGTGTCGTTGTCCAGGCCCTTGGAGCGGCCTATCTCGGCGACGATGGCCACCTTGTCGGTGGAGCCAATGCTCTCGAAGCGGTTCAGGTCCGCCAATGCGAAGGGTTCGATATTGCTCTTGCCGTTCATGTAGACCATGACGGTCCACTCGCGCAGCGCGGGGCGGGCGGGTTCGGGGGCTGCGGCCGCTTCGGCGCCGCCGGCCTGGGCGGAAAGGGAATTGATGGCGGGGGAGGCGCCGGCGGAGGCCAGCAGCAGCGATGAAAGCAGTGAGAATAACATTTGCGCTCCGTTCCTGTCTAAGACTGGATAACTATATTAATTATTACCGAAAAGGTGCGGCTGAATCAAGGTCAAAAGGCCTAAGAGCCGGTGGGCCCCTGCAGGCGCAGCTTGTCGCTCACGAGCGCCTCGTAGTAGGCGCCCAGGTCGTCTCGCATGGAGGCGGTTTTGTAAATTTTGCCCAGCGGGAAGACGAAGGTCTTCCAGGGCAGCTGCATGGACCAGCCGCCGTCCTCGCCGTCAACGTTGTACCAGGCGGCCTTGAAATCCTTGGCCAGGATGCCCGCCAGCAGGTGGCCGTAGCAGCGCAGCAGCTTCCAGCCGTCGGCGGTGGGGGGGATGTTGGGTCTGAAATTGTTCTTTATCGCCGCCTCCAGCCTGGCCAGGCCGGTGCGCGAGAATTCTATGTGCGAGGTCTCGTTGAGGGAGGAGAGCAGCACCAGCATGCGCCGGTGTTCCGTCATGGCGTCGGCGAGCTTCTCCGGGTGGCTGCGCACCCTGGCCTTCACCGCGGCCGCGCCGCAGGGCGGTACGGCCGTCTCCTTGAGCGCGTCCGCCAGCCACAGGGCGTATTTGGTCAGCCAGCCGGGCTCGGGCACCGTCTCCTCCCAGAGCAGGCGCCAGACGCGCTGTACCGGGTAGGTGGAGACCTTGCGGCCCGGCTGCTCGAAGACCATCGGCCAGCCCCACGGGTCGAAATCCTGAAATTTGATCAGGCGGCCTTTGAAGCGCTCCTGCAGGAAATAGCAGAGGAAGGCGGCGCCGTTGCGCACGGTCTCTATGTTGCCCTGCTGGTTGTTCCTGGATTTGATGAACTGCAGCCTCAGGCGCTTCTCCACTTCGTTGAGGCCGTCCAGGTTGAAATAGATCTTGCGGCCCAGGTCGTCCTCGAGGTCGGAGGCCAGGCGGAAGGCCCGTGAGATGAAATCGTCCTTGCGGCTCTCCTCCTCGGTGGGGGCGGAGCCGGCCATGACATCGCGGAAGGTCTCGATCTGGGGCGCTGCCGGCTGCGGCGCGGGCTGGACCGGGCGGGGGCGGCCGGAGACCGAAGCGTCGCGGGGCTGGGCGGGGGCCAGGGTGAGCTGTTCTCCATGGGCGGCGGCCGCCTGCATGGGTTCTGCCGGGTTTATGAACTGGAAGCCGGCGCCGGCTGCTTCCAGGCCGGGGGTGGGGCGGGGTTCCGGAGCCGGCACCGGGGCCGGCTGGAAAACTTGGGGCGGCTCCGGCTGCGGCGCCGGCGCGGGCCTGGGAGCAGGCTGCCGGGGCGGCGGGGGGGCGGCCTGCGGGCGCGGCGCGGCGGGTTCGGCCGCGGGCTGCTCCCGGAACAGCGCGGCCAGACGGTCGCCGGGGAACTGGCCGGCCAGGCGCCGGGCGGAAGGCAGGTCCGTCAGGGCCACCTGCGAGGTTATGGCGGCGGCTTCCTCGTGTTTGCCGGTCCTGATGAGGGCGAGCGCCAGGTTGGCCAGGGCCTGCACCGAAGGGGTCAGCGCCGCCGCGCGGCGGTAGGCGGCCTCGGCCTGGGGCATTTCACCGGAGCGGAAGTGCAGGTTGCCCAGCTGGAAAAAGATGCGGGCCGAGGCGGGGGAAGGGGTGACCAGCGCCGAGCGCAGGGCGGCCGCGGCCGCGCCCAGCCGGCCCTTCTCCTTGGTCTTGAAAGCGGTCTTGGAGATGGCGGCGCCGAGTCCCGACAGGGCCTCCGTTTTTTCGAAGGCGGCGGAGGAAAGTTTCTGGAAAGCCTTTTCGGCTTCGGCGTCCTTGCCCTCTTCCAGGTCCAGCCACGCGGCTTCCACCGCGCGGCGCTCCTGCAGGGCCGCCACCTGGTCCAGGGCGGCCAGCAGCGCGCGCGCCTCGGCCGGGTTGCCGGTCCTGCGGTGTATCACCGCGAGCAGCAGTTTCGCCTCGGGGTCCCAGTCGCTCTTGAGCAGGTCGTAGGCCTCCTGCAGCAGCCCCAGCTCTATGAGCGCCGCGCACATGGAAAAGCGCGCCCTGGAGGCCGGGTTGCGGGCCGCGGCCGCGGCGTAGAGATAATGCGCCCCGTGCAGGTCTCCCAGCGCCAGTTCGCCGTCGGCGGCGCGCGCCAGGTCGCCCTGCGCAGCCTTGCCGGCCGAACGGGCATAGCCCGCCAGCAGCGACATGTCCAGGCGCGAGGTCCTGAGGCCCGCGCAGGTGTAGCGCGCCTGCGGGTGCTCCGGGTTGAAGAGAAAAAGGTCGTGGTGCGGGGCGTGGAAGAAGAGCAGCGCGGTTTCCGCGAGACCGCGGTTTATCAGCGGCGGGTTCAGGAGTTCGGCGCTGGTAAAGGCGGCCAGCGCCTGCCGCCCGTCGGCGGCGGTTTCGGCGAGCGTGTAGAGCTGCGCCGCGCCCGCGGCCTCCCGGCGCACCGGCAGCGCGGTCCCGGCGACTCCGGCGAAAAGCGGCAGCGCGTCCGCGAACCGGCCGGGCGCGCCTTCAAAAATGTTAAGATTTTGCGTGTTCTCCGCCACGGATACATTCTAATATATTTGGCCAAGCTTTTTAACATGGACAAGATACTGGTCATCGCGACTTTTAACCCGCATAAACTTACCGAAATAAGCGCCATCCTGCCCGGCCTGGGAGCCGGGCTGCGGGCGCTGTCGTCCTTTCCGGGCGCCGTCCCGGCCGAAGAGGACGGGGAGACGCTGGAGGCTAACGCCGTCAAGAAGGCGGCGGCCGCGGCCCGCGCTACAGGCCTCCCGGCCCTGGCCGACGACACGGGGCTGGAGGTGGACGCGCTCGGCGGGGCGCCCGGGGTGCGCTCCGCCCGCTACGCCGGCGAGGGTTGCTCCTACGCCGACAACAACGCGCGGCTGCTCGCCGCGCTGGCCGGGCTGCCTCCGGAGCGGCGCCTGGCGCGCTTCGCCTGCGTGACCGCGCTGGCGCTGCCCTCCGGAGAGGTCAGAACGTCCCGCGGCACGCTGGAGGGGCGCATTACCGCGGCCCCGCGCGGCGCCAACGGTTTCGGTTACGACCCGCTGTTCGAGGTGGGGGCCGGCCCGCGCACCCTGGCCGAATTTTCAGAGGCCGAAAAGAACGCCGTCAGCCACCGCGCCGCGGCCCTGCGCGGCCTGCTGCCGGCCCTCCTGGAACTTTTTCCCGCAGCCTGAGCCTTCCCCCGCGGCCTTATCTGCTATAATTAAAGATACAACTATGCGCATACGCCTATTGCACAAATTTATAGCGGTGATGGCCCTCGTTTCGGTGCTGCCGATGGCCCTGCTCGGCCTGCGGCTGATAAGCCTTGGCCAGCTGGGGGTGCGCACCGCCATCATGGAGCTGAACCTCTCCAAGGCCGACAGGATAGCCGCGGACGTGAACGGCTACATCAGGAGCGCGGACGGCGCGCTGCGCGCCGCTATCGCCGCGATGGGCCAGATGGACTGGGAGAACAAGCAGACCATGCTGACCGCGCTGCTGGAGACCCGGCCGGAGATCAGGCAGCTCTCGGCCCTCTCCAAGGACGGGGCCGAAGTGGTGAAGATCATCTCACCTTACGCCGGAGCCGGCGGCGAACTGCAGAAGTACGGGGCTACCCCGGGCTTCAAGGCCGCCAAGGGCGGCGCCAGACATCTTTCCATAGACGACGCCACGCGCGTAGCCGTATTTTATTATCCTTTCGGCAAGGACATGGTGCTGCGCGCCGAGGCCGACCTGCCCGCCTTCATCAATTCCATGGCGCTGCAGCGCGTAGGCGCCGAGGGCTTCCCCGTCATCCTGGACGCAGCCGGCAAACCGATAGGCTGGCCCGGCGACCTGACGCAGGAGAAGGCCTCCGCGGCCGCCGCGTGGGAGATCTCGGCCAACGCGGTCAAATCCCTTTCCTCCGGCTCCTCCGAGTTCACCGACGCCGAAGGCCGCGAGATGCTGGGCGCCTACTCGCCCATCACGGAACTGGGCGGCGCCGTCGTGGTCAGCCAGCCGAGCGAAGAGGCTTACTCCTACGCGATGTTCATGCGCCGGCAGGCCGTCTACGCCGTGCTCGTCTTCCTGCTGCTGGCCGCCGCGGCCGGCTGGTTCATGAGCAGCAGCCTTTCCCGGCCCATCACCGAGCTCACCCGCGCGGCCGAATTCGTGGCCAACGGGGATTTTTCGCGCAAGGCCGAGGTGCACACCTCCGACGAGCTGCGCGACCTGGCCGAGACCTTCAACACGATGACCGCGAAACTGAAGGACTACTCGGACATCCAGGTGGACCGCATCATCCGCGAGCAGAAGAACACCGAGGCCATCCTGTTCTCCACCGAGGACGGCATCATGATGACGGACATGGCCGGCCGCGTGCAGGTGGCCAACCGCAAGGCCCGCTCCGTGCTGGGCATAGCCCAGGACGCCCCGGTGGAGGGCAAACTGCTGGAGGAACTGATAGCGTCCGGGGGCCTCCGCGAGGCCGTGCTGGACGTGTTCGGCAGCGAGCAGGAGAAATATTTCAGGGAGATAGAACTCTCGCAGGAGACCTCCACCCGCTTCTTCAAGTGTTTCGCGGCGCCCATCGTGGCGCCCGGCAAGGCGGAGGCGCTCGGCCGCCTGATAGGCTTCTACGACATCACCCTCGACAAGGAACTGGCCCGCATCAAGGACGAGTTCCTTCATTCCATCACGCACGACCTGCGCAACCCGATGGGCGCCATCAAGGGCTTCGTCGAGTTCATGCTCAAGGAGATCCCCGGCCCCGTCAACGAGGCCCAGAAGAAGATGCTGGTTTCCATAGACCGCGCCGCCTTCCGGCTGCTCGGCATGATCAACAATATCCTGGATTCCGCCAAGATGGAGGCCGGCAAGATGGAGATCAGCCTGGCGCCCGTCAACCTGCGCGACGTGGCCTCCAGGGTGAACTCGCTGCTGGAGCCGCTGGGCCAGCGCAAGCACATCAAGTTCGAACTGGAAGGCGCGGAGACCGTGGTGGTCAACGGCGACGCCGGCCTGATCGAGCGCATGTTCACCAACCTCATCGGCAACTCCATCAAGTTCACGCCCGAGAACGGCACCATCACCACCGGCCTGTCCGACGACGGCGACCACATCACCGCCTGGGTGCGCGACACCGGCGACGGCATTCCGCCGGAGTACCTCGACAAGGTCTTCGAGAAGTTCGAGCAGGTGAAAGGCCAGAAGGCCGGCGGTACCGGCCTGGGCCTGACCATCTGCAAGTTCGTGGCCTCCGCCCACCTCGGCAGGATCTGGGCCGAATCCGAGCCCGGCCAGGGTGCCAAGTTCCTTTTCTCCTTCCCGAAGGGTCTGGCCAAGGACGAGGGCGGGAAGGTGATAGTCAACCCGGGGGGGACGGTATGAAAAGACTGATATTGGGCCTGCTGGCCCTGCTGGGCCCGGCTTACGCCGGCGCCGCCGAAGAGCTGCAGACGATAATCGTGAAGCCCGGAGACACGCTCTGGAGCATCTCCAATACCTACCTCAAGGACCCGAAGCGCTGGAACGAGCTGCTCAAGCACAACCGCCTGCCCTCCTCGGACCCGTCCATCGCGCTGCCCGGCATGGCGCTCAAAGTGCCCGTCAGCCTGCTCAAGGAGCAGTACCGCGCGGCCAAGCTGGTCTATTTTCTCAACGAGGTGCTGCTGCGCCCCAGCGGCGTCTCCGACTGGAAGGGCGTCAGCGCCAGCATGGACCTGTTCAAAGCCGACACGCTGCGCACCCGGGCCGGCGCCAGGGCCGACGTGAAGTTCTACACCGGCGAGATCCTCAACCTCTACCCCAACTCCATCGCGGTGCTGCGCCCGCCCGGCGACAAGGATACCGACGTGAGGCTGATGGCCGGAGAAATGCGCGGCCTGCGCTCGCGCGTCGTTACGGCCTCGGCCCGCATCACGCCCAAGACCAAGGACACCGAGTTCGGCGCCAAGATCAAGGACGACCTGACCACGCTCGTGCAGGTGTACAAGGGTAAGGCCGACGTAGAGGCCGGCGGCAAGACCGTAGAGGTCCCGGAGGGCTTCGCCTCCGAGGTCCGGATGGACATGCCGCCCTCCAACCCGGTCAAGCTGCCCAAGCTGCCCGATTTCGACGCCACCCGCACCCAGCTGGCCTCCGGCGGCAAGACCCCGCAGCTCACTACCAGCGGCGGCGTGGTCTCGCTGAACATGGGCAAGCCGGTCAGGCAGCCCGCCGGCGCCGACCTGCCCAAGGCCGATCCCGGCGGGGCCAAGGTGCCCGATCTCAACGACAAAGCGCTCGACGCGGCCGAGATCGTCAAACTGATCTCGGTGGGCAACCCGGTGCAGAGCTATCACCTGCAGGTCTCGCGCGACCAGACCTTCGCCACTACCGTGCACGACAAGAACTACGACTCCTTCGAGGACATCAACCTCAACGACCTCCTCCCGCCTGGCAACTACTACATGCGCGTGGCTCTCATCGACCTGCTGGGCTTCGAGGGCAAGTTCAGCGCGCCCCGCCCCGTCAAGGTTGGCGGCCCGAGGTAAGCCTCCCGTCCGCCGATGAGACTCAGACCGAGCACCGCCGCCGTCCTGGCCGCCTGCCTGCTGCAGGCCGCCCCGGCGGCCTGCGTCCCCGCGCCGGCGGGATCGCGCACCGTCTGGGACCGCATCATGGAGGACCAGAGCGCGATCAACCTGAAGCGCGGCTACGCGCTGATGGAGGAGCAGAAATATCCCGCCGCCGCCGACGAGTTCTTCCGGGCGGCGCAGAAGAGCCCCGGCAGCGCCTGGCCGCGCCTGCTCTACGGCTCGGCGCTGTACTGGCTGGGCGAGCCGGCCAAGGCCCTCGACGAGTTCGAGGAGGCGCTGCGCCTGGACCCGAAGAACCCGATGGGTCACCAGCTGCGCGGCATCGTGCGGGCCCGCGCCGGCGATTACGCCGCGGCGCTGGAGGATTTCCTCGCGGCCGAGCGCCTCGACCCGTCCCGCCCCGACGTCAAGATGAACGCGGGCTCCGTCTACCAGGCCCTCGGCAACCGCGGCAAGGCCCTGGACTATTTCAGGGGCGCCGTGCAGGCCGATCCCTCCAACCCGCTCTACCGCTACCAGCTGGGCCTCTTCTACTCGCGCTCCGGCCGCTACCCCGAGGCCGCCGCGCAGCTGGAGAAGGCGGTCTCGCTGTTCCCCGGCTATGAGGACGCCGTGCTGGAACTGGCCGTGCTGCGGGAGCGCGACGGGCAGCTCCCGGCCGCCATAAAGCTTTACCGCCGCGCGCTGGCGATCAAGCCGCGCGACTCCGTGGCCAGGTTCCGCCTGGCCTGGGCGCTGCGCAAGGCGGGCCGCCCCGGAGAGGCGCTGGCGGCGCTCGACGGCGCCTTCCTGCTGGCCCCGGTCAACGAGGAGGGCGGCATCTCCATGGCGCTCGCCTACGCCGGGCAGCCCGCCGGCGCCGGCGAGGACCCGGCTAAGGGGCCGGTCTACGGCGCGCTGTCCAAGTTGCCGCCGGACCAGGAGGCGCGCGTGGTCATAGAACTGCTCGAGACCCCCAAGGCGGTGCTGGCCGAGGCGCCGCGCGGGGAGAAGATGGCCGGCCGCCTGCAGTCCGCCTTCAGGAAGCCCAGGGTGGGTTATACCAAACGCGAATATTTCCTGGCGGCCGGCTCAGCCGAAGAGCGGCTCAAGCGGGCGGCCGCCATCGCCGCCGAGGCAGACGCCCTGCTCAAGGGGGTTTCCCCGGACAGCGATGCCCGCGTTAATTTCAACATAGAGACCTCCGCCCCGGCAGCCGGCGGCAAGGAAGGCGCGGGGGGTAAGAATAAGGCCCTCTACAAGCCGCGCGACGTGGGCAACGATATGGGGTTGTGGGTGATGGGCGATAACTGGCTCGACAACGCGGCCGAGGCGCTCGAAGAGATGGAAGCCTCTCCCGCCGCCGACGCCGGCGCCCGGCTCCTCAGGGGCCTCGGCCACCTGCTCCTAGGCGAGCCCGACGCCGCCCTGGAGCAGTTCTCGGGCGGGGGTGCGCAGGCGGCGCTAGGGCGCGCCGCCGCCTGGGTGGAAGCCGGCTCCGAGGCCAAGGCGCTGGCCGAATGCCGCGAGGCGCTGCGCCTGGACCCGGACAATTCCGACGCGCTGGCCAATAAGGCCTGGCTGGAGGCCAAATGAGGCCCGGCCCCGCGCTGCTGGCCGCGCCGCGGCTGTCCTTCGCTTTTTCCGACTACGCCCTCAAGGAACGCCTGTGCGCGCGCCTCTGCGCCTCGCACGGCCGCTGGCTGGGCGGCTATCGCACGCTGGAACTGCGCCCCGGCGGCAAGCGGGCCGGTTTCGAGGTGGAGGCGCTCGGCGGCGGCCGCGCCGTGCTGGCCTCGCGCGAGATCGTCTCGCCCGTCTCTTTCAATAAGTACGCGCTGGACCTTGCCGCGCTGGAGGGCACGGCCCTGCCCGCGCTGGAGGCGGCGGCCGCGGCCGGCAAGGTGCTGCTCTTCGACGAGCTGGGCCCGATGGCCATGCGTTCGGCGCCCTTCAGCTCGCGCGCGGTGGAGCTGCTGTTCTCGGGCTCGCCGTGCCTGGTCTTCTTCCGGCGGGGGGCGGAGGTCTTCGAGGAAGCCTTTGAGCGCGGCGGCGATACTGTTATAATTGAGCTCAACGAGGCCGGCTGGGCGGAGGCCGTGGCGGCCGCGGAGGCCTGGCTGGACGCGAAAGTGCGGCTGATGGGGAACATATGAAAATGAATTACACCGAAGAACTGGACCTTTCGCGCGTCGGGACGGCGCATTTCATAGGCATCGGCGGCATAGGCATGAGCGGCATCGCCCGCCTGATGCTGGGCCTCGGCTACAAGGTCACCGGCTCCGACGCCAGGGCCTCCGAGATCACCAAGGCGCTGCAGCGCGAGGGCGCCAGGTTCACCGAGGGCCACTCCGCCGCCGCGCTGGGCAGCCCCGACGTGGTGGTGGTCAGCTCGGCGGTAAAACCCGACAACCCGGAGCTGGCCGCCGCCTTCCGGCGCGGCCTGCCGGTGGCGCGCCGCGCGCTCATGCTCTCGAGCCTGGCCCGCCTCAAGAAGACCGTCACCATCGCCGGCACGCACGGCAAGACCACCACCACCACGATGACCGCCGCGGCCCTCGAGGCCGCCGGCGCCGACGCCACCGCCGTGGTGGGCGGCATCATCAAGGGCGCCGGCTCCAACATCAAGCTGGGCGGGGGACAGTACCTGGTGGCCGAGGCCGACGAGTCGGACGGCTCCTTCCTCTACTTCTCGCCGCTGGTCACCTGCGTCACCAATATCGATTCCGACCACCTCGACCATTACGGCAGCATGGCCGCGCTGAAAGAGGCCTTTGTGCGGCATATCAACAAGGTACCTTTCTACGGCCTCGCCGCGCTCTGCTCCGACGACCCCGTTATCCGCGAGATCCTGCCGCTCGTCAAGACGCCGACGGTGACCTGCGGCACCGGCCGGGACGCCGACTGGCAGGCCCGCGACGTGAAATTCTCAGCCGAAGGGACGACCTATAAAGCATATTTTCGCGGCCGCCCCAAAGGGCCGATCAGGCTGCGCTGCGGCGGCGCGCATAATGTGCGCAACTCGCTGCTGGCGCTGGCCGCGGGCTCGTACCTCGGCTTCGGGTTCGACCGCCTCGCGGCCGGCCTCTGGAACTTCGCCGGCGTCAAGCGCCGCATGGACCGGCTGGGCTCGGCCGGCGGCGTGGACTTCTTCGACGACTACGGGCACCACCCGACCGAGATCCGCGCCACGCTGGAAGCCGCGCGCGGGCTGTTCCCCGGCCGCCGCCTCGTAACGCTGTTCCAGCCGCACCGCTACAGCCGCACCTCGCTGCTCTACAGGGAGTTCGGCCGCGCCTTCGGCCGGGCCGACCGCGTGTACGTGGCCCCTGTCTACGCCGCCGGCGAAAAGCCGCTGCCCGGCGTGGATTCCGGCCTGATCCTGCGCGCGCTGCTGCGCAACGGCGCGCCGGCCTCCGCTTTCGGCGGCGTGCTGGAGACCCTCAAGGAACTGCGCCCCGGGGACGTCTTCCTGACGCTCGGCGCCGGCGACGTGTGGAAGCTCGGCGAGGAGATCAAGCTTAAGACCGGGATGCTGGCGCAGTCGTTCCAGCGCTAAACGGACCAAATGCCAAAATACAGCCAGGTTTTTCTGAAGGACGCGGCCATCTGCGCCGCCATAGCCGGCGCGCTCGACGAGGAATCTTTCGATTCCGTCACCGAGATCGGCCCCGGCGGCGGCGCGCTCACCGAGTTCCTGTATCCAAAATATCCGCGCATGCGGGCCGTGGAGATAGACAAGACCCTGCTGCCGGCGCTGCGCGCGCGGTTCCCGGGGCTGGAGATCGTAAACACGGATTTCCTGCAGGCCGACCTGGCCCAGGTGGCCGGTCCCGGCCGCGCCGCCTTCATCGGCAACCTGCCCTACGAGTGCTCCACCGCCATCCTCGAGCGGACCCTGCTCTACCCCGGCACCGCCGCCGCGGTCTTCATGTTCCAGAAGGAGGTGGCGCGCCGCATTACCGCCGCGCCCGGAGACAGCGATTACGGTTACCTGTCGCTGCTGTCCGCCTCTCGCGCCTCGGCCGAACTGCTGATGGACATCGGCGCGGCCAGCTTCAGCCCGGTCCCCGCCGTGGATTCCTCCGTGCTGCGTTTCCGGCCCCGGACATATTTCGCCGACCCGGAGCGGGAGGCCGCTTTCCGCGCGCTGATCCGCAAGGCCTTCAGCCACCGGCGCAAGACGCTCATCAACTCGCTGTCGCTGTGCGGCGTCGAGAAGGCCGTCTCCGCCGGAGCCGTGGCCGCGCTGGGCCTCAAGCCTACCGCGCGGCCGCAGGAACTCTCGCTGGACCAATACGCCTCCCTGGCCGCCGCCCTCGCCGCGAAATGAAGAAGATCATCGTCCTGCCGGCCTATAACGCCGTTAAAACCCTGGAGGCCACCGTGGCCGCCCTGCCGGCCGGGACCTTCGACGAGATCATCCTGGTGGACGACTGCTCCTCGGACGGCACCTACGAGCTGGCCCTGCGCCTGGGCCTGACGGCCCGCCGGCACCCACGCAACCTGGGTTACGGGGCCAACCAGAAGACCTGCTACGCGCTGGCGCTGGAGCGCGGCGCGGACATCGTGGCGATGCTGCATCCCGACTACCAGTACGATCCCCGCGTGATCCCGTTCATGACGGGCATCATAGAGGACGGCATCTGCGACATCGTGCTGGGCAACCGCATCCGCACCCGGGCCGAGGCCCTGGCGGGGGGGATGCCGGTCTATAAATACGCCGGCAACCGGCTGCTGACCATGGCGGAGAACCTGGCCGCCGGGCAGAACCTGGGCGAGTGGCACAGCGGCCTGCGCGCCTACTCCCGGGCCGCGCTGGAGCGCATCGCCTGGGCCGGCAACGACGACGGCTTTTCCTTCGACTCCCAACTGCTCTTCCAGGCCGCCTTCAAGGGTCTGCGCATAGGGGATATCCCAGTGCCGGCCAAATATTTCGGCGACGCCTCGTCCATCTCTTTCGCGGCCAGCGTGCGCTACGGCCTGGGCACGCTGCTCGCCGCCGCGGAATTCCTGCTAAACCGCTCCGGCCTGCTGCGCACCGCCCGGTACCGATAATTATAAAAATTGTATAATAGGGACCCCGGCCTGGACCGGGACTAACCTGTTTACCGGGGTGGACATATGAACATACACGCCAAGCGCATCAAAGACCTGCAGGGGCTGCTCAAGCGCGAGCGCCTCGACGCCATCGTGGTGACCCGCAACCTGGACATCGGCTTCCTGACCGGCTACCACATGGACGACTACCTGCTGCTGGTGTCGCGCGACGCGGCCTGGGGCATAGTGCCCAGCATGCTGCTGGAGGATTTCAAGGCCAAGGCGCCCCACGTAGAGCCGGTGGTCCCCGGGGGCGGCTTCGAGCAGGCCGTGCTGGACCTGCGCCGCAAGTACAAGCTGGCCAAGACCGCTTTCGACCCCGAGCACGAAACCTACAACCGCGGCAACCTCTGGCGCAAGAGCGGACTGGCCGAGAAGGGCGGCCTGGTGGGCTCGCTGCGCGCGATCAAAGAAGGCCAGGAGGCGCAGGACCTGCGCAAAGCCTGCCTGATAGCCGGCAAGGCCTTCGGCCTGATCAAGCCGCGCATAAAGACCGGCCGCACCGAGCTCTCCGTTTACCGCGAGCTCGAGGACATCATGCAGGCGATGGGCGCCAAGGGCCCGTCCTTCAACCTCATCGTCGGCTTCGGCCCCAACTCGGCCCTGCCGCACCACGTGAGCTCCGAGCGGAAGCTGAAGAACAACGAGGCCGTGCTGCTGGATTACGGCTGCGTCTACAACCACTACTGCTCCGACATCACCCGCACCTATTTCCACGGCCGGCCCACCGAGGAATTCAAAAAAGTCTACTCGATAGTGCTGGCCTCGCAGAAGGCCGGGCTCGCCAAGGTGAAGGCCGGCGTGAACGCCATCGCCGTGGACAAGGCCTGCCGCGACGTCATCTCCGACGCCGGCTTTGGCCAGTACTTCATCCACGGCACCGGCCACGGCATAGGCCTGGAGATACACGAATTCCCCAGGGTCAACACCCGGGTGGACGTGGCGCTGCGCGCCGGCATGGCCGTCACGGTGGAGCCGGGCATCTACCTCAACGGCAAGTTCGGCGTGCGCATAGAGGATTCGGTGCTCGTCACCAGGACGGGCTGCGAGATACTTACGAAGTCCGCGGCGAAATAATAGGGAGGACATAGCATGATCATATTAGCCATAGTACTGCTGGCCCTGGCGGCCTACCTGGTGTTCACGTTCAACGGCCTGGTGCGCCTGCGCAACCAGGTGGCCAACGCGTTCCGCCAGATCGACGTGCAGCTCAAGCGGCGCCACGACCTGATCCCCAACCTCATCGAGTCCGTCAAGGGCGAGATGAAGTTCGAACGGGAGACCCTCGAGCGGGTCATCCAGGCCCGCGCGGCCGCCGTCACGGCGGGGCAGGGCGGCAGCACCCACGACATCCTCGCCAAGGAAGGCATGCTGACCCAGGCCCTGGGCCGGCTGTTCGCCCTGTCCGAGAACTATCCCAACCTCAAGGCCAACGAGTCCGTCAAGAAGCTGATGGAAGAGCTGACCCACACCGAGAACCAGATAGCCTTCGCCCGCCAGTTCTACAACGACGTGGTGACCAAGTTCAACACCGCGCAGCAGGTGTTCCCGACCAACCTGTTCGCGGCGCTGCTGGGCTTCTCCGCCTCCGAACTGTGGGAGCTGCCGGCCGATTCCCCCGAGCGGCAGAACCCCAAGGTGAACCTCGCGATCTAAAAACTTCTCCGGCCGCCGGGCCAGTCCCGGCGGCCGGGTTTTTAATGAACATCTACGAACAGCAGGCTTCCAACAGGCGCACGACGGTCCTCATCATGGCCGCGTTCGCCGCTTTCTTCCTGGTCATCGGCCTGGGGTTCGACTATTTCTATTTTAATTTCGGCCGGGACCTGCCTTCCATCGGCGGTCTGGCCGGCACCGCCTACCAGGAGACCGTCGCCCCCGGGCAGTACCGCGGCGGCGGGGGCAACAATGTCCCTTTCGGCACCATCCTGGCGCTTATCGTAAGCGCGGGCCTGATGCTCAACAGCTATTTCAACGGCGCGCGCATGGTGCTGCGCTCCACGATGGCCCGCCGCGCCGACCCGCTGAACGAGCGGGAAAAGCAGTTCATCAACGTCGTGACCGAGATGGCCACCGCCTCCGGCCTGCCGGCCCCCGCCGCCTATATCGTCCCGGACCAGGACCTCAACGCCTTCGCCACCGGCACCAGCCCGGCCAACTCCGTCGTCGCCGTCACGGAAGGCCTGCTGGCCTCGCTCAACCGCGAGGAGCTGCAGGCCGTGGTCGCCCACGAGATGGGCCACGTGCGCAATTACGATATCCGCCTGATGACGGTGGTGGCCGCCCTCATGGGCGCCATCGCCCTGCTGTCCGATTTCGCCGGGCGCAGCTCGCGCTACCGGACCAGGAGCGCGTACCGCGGCTCCTCCGGCGGCTCCGACCGCAGGAGCGGGGGGGGCGGCGCCGCGCTGCTGTTCCTGCTCTGGATCGTCCTCGTCCTGCTGGCCCCGCTGATCTCGCGCATCCTGGCCATGGCCATCTCGCGCCAGCGGGAATTCCTGGCCGACGCCACCGGCGCCGAACTCACCCGCAACCCCGAGGGCCTCATCTCCGCGCTGGAGAAGATCCGCGCGGCCGTGATGCCCACCAACGCCGTCAACAACGGCGTGGCGCACATGTGCATAGCCGACCCGCGCGGCAGCCTCATCGAGGAGAAATCCGGTTTCGCTGCGGACCTGCTGGCCACGCACCCGCCGATGGAGAAGCGCATACTCGCGCTGAAGGCCATGGCGTACCGCGCCGGCAACCCCGCCCCGGTCAGGGGCATGTAGAAGTTTCGACTAAAACAAACAGGAGACACACATGATACTCGCAAGTCAATTCAAAGAAGGCAGCATGTTCATCAACGAGAACGGCCAGATGGTCGAGGTGATGACCGTGCAGCATCACCGCAAGTCCCAGGCCCGCGCCGTCGTGCGCGTGAAGCTGACCAACATCGAGACCGGCTCGATCATAGAGACCGCCTACCGCCCCGAGGACAAGTTCAAGGACGTCATGGTGGAGAAGCGCCCCAAGACCTACGTCTACGCCGAGGCCGACATGGCCTACTTCATGGACGACACCACCTTCGAGCAGGTGGGCATGCCCAAGGAGAAGATCAAGGCGATGCTGCCCTACATGACCGAGAACATGGCCGTGGAAGGCATCTATCTCAACGACGCCTTCTTTACGATCCAGCTGCCCGCCAACCTGGTGATGACCGTCACCCACACCGTCGACGGCGTGCGCGGCGACACCGTCTCCAACACCATGAAGGACGCCACCGTGAACACCGGCCTGGTGGTTAAGGTGCCGATGTTCATCAACGAAGGCGACCAGATACGGGTGGACACCCGCACCGGCACCTACGTCGAGCGCGTTTCCAAGTAGTCGGCCCCCGGGCCCGGAGCTGACATGATAAAAGCCGTGATCCTCGACATCGACAATACGCTGATGGACTTCATGCGCATGAAGCGCGCCGCGGTGGACGCGGCCGTGGACGCCATGATAGACGCCGGCCTGCCCATGCACAAG
This sequence comes from Elusimicrobia bacterium GWB2_63_16, assembly GCA_001799715.1. Classification (GTDB taxonomy): domain Bacteria; phylum Elusimicrobiota; class Elusimicrobia; order Elusimicrobiales; family UBA9959; genus UBA9959. Next base: position 28,234 of record MGTZ01000030.1, read on the forward strand.
GAGCAGCTCCGGGAGAAGATCTTCGAGATCTACTGGAAGGAAGGCATCGAGGACCAGAACATCTTCGACAAGGTGCTGATGAAGGAGTTCGGCAAGGTGGACCCCAAGATCCTCGCCGCCGGCATCATCGGCTATAAGCGCGCCAAGGAGGGCCACATGACCCTCTACCCGCACGTGAAGATGGCGCTGACCGACCTGCTCAAGATGGGCGTGCGCATGGGCGTGGTCTCCGACGCGCCGCGCCTGTCCGTCTGGATGCGCATCGTCGGCCTGGGCCTGCACCATTACTTCGAGCACGTCGTCACTTTCGAGGATACCGGTGAAAAGAAGCCCTCGCCCAAGCCGTTCAAAAAGGTGCTGTCGCTGATGGAAGTGGAGCCCGCCGCCGCGATCATGGTGGGGGACTGGGCCGAGCGCGACATCAAGGGCGCCAAGGCGCTGGGCATGAAGACGGCCTGGGCCAAGTACGGCAACGAGTTCGACACCCCGGTCTCCGGAGCGGACTACGAGCTGGACGACATCTACGACCTGGTCGCCATCGTGCGGAGGGAAAATGAGAAAGCTCGTTAGCGCCGTCCTGCTCTGCCTGGCCGCGCAGGCCGCCGGCGCGCTGCAGATCGCCGCGGTCAATCCTCCGCAAGTGAAAGGCGCCGCCGCCGCCGAGTTCTCGTTCGGCCCGTTCGCCGTAACCGGAATCGGCTGGGAGGGGGGCGCCGTGGTGCTGCCCGCCACCGAGAACAAAGGCCGCAAATACACCGACATCAAGCTGCTCTCCAAAGGCCTCTACGGCCGCCTGGAGACCTGTTTTAGGAACGGCTGCTCCCCGGTTAAGACCGCCGTCAGGCCCAAGGCCAGGATCGAGGCGGTCAAACCCCTCAAATCGCCCGTGCGCGTGGCCAACGCCGAGATCTCCATCGACGGGGAACTGCTGGTGACCGCCGGTGTGATGGTCTCCAAAAAAGAGGAAGGGGCCTTCTGGGTGGCCTTCCCGCCCGCCCTCGTTTTCACCGACGGGGCCTTCAAAAGCGCGGTAGAGTCCGCCGTCATCGCGGCCTGGACCAGGAAAGGCAAAAATTAATGTTCAAGTACGGGAAGCCGGCGCTCTTTGCCCTGGCGGCCCTGCTGCTGCTGCCGCCCGCCGGCGCCTACGCCCGCCGGGTGGAACGCCTGCGGCGCGTTTCGCCGGCGTCCGGCAGCGCCATCTACCTCGAAGCCGCGTCCGGCTCGGCGCTGGTGCGCTTTCGCGCCGGCGTCTCCACGGCCGCCGCCGCGGCGCAGCTGGCCCCGGCCGGTTTTTCAGTGGGCCGCACTTTCGAGCGCTTCGGCTGGTCCTCCGTGGCCTTCCCCGAAAGTTACGGCGTGGAGGCGGCGCTGGCCTTTCTCAAGGGCCTGCCTTCGGTGGAATGGGCCGAGCCCAACCGCGTCTACCGCGCGCGCCGCGTCCCGGCCGACCCTTACGCCGGCGCGCAGTACGCGCTGGCCCGCGTGCAGGCCTATGGCGCGTGGGAGTACGAGACCGGCGTCAGCAGCCGTGTCACCGTGGCCGTCATCGACACCGGCATAGACGGCTCCCACCCCGAACTCGACGGCAAACTGTCCGGCACCAGCCGGGCGTTTACGCCGGCGCCCGCCCCGGTGGTCACCGACGACCAGCCGCCCACGGCCGCCTGCAACCACGCCACGCGCGTGGCCGGCGTGGCCGCCGCCGCCTCCGATAATTCCGCCGGCGTGGCCGGCATCTCCTGGGGCGCGCGGCTGATCTCCATGAAAGTCTTCCTCGATTCGGACTGCACCCCCGATTGCTACGACGAGCCGGGCCAGTCCTGCAGCACCGACGAGGGCGCCATTGCCGCGGCCGTGAGCGAACTGATCCCGCAGCACAACAGCCCCGAACTCGGCAAGGTGGTCATCAACATCAGCCTGGGCAGCGTGGGCGGTTGTTCCCCTGGGCTTCAGACCGCCGTGAACGCCGCCGCCGGCGCCGGCCTGATGATCTTCGCCGCCGCGGGCAACGACGGGGCGCCGGTGATAGACTCGCCGGCCAACTGCAATAACGTTTACGCCGTGGCCGCCACCGACATGCAGGACCAGCTGGCCTCCTTCTCCAATTACGGCACCGAAATGCTCTCCCGCGGCCTGGCGGCGCCAGGCGTGGAGCTCTATACCACCGACCTCAATAATGCCTACGCCTCGGCCAGCGGCACCTCCTTCTCCTCGCCGCTGGCGGCCGGCCTGGCCGCGCTGGTCTGGTCCGCCAAGCCGTCCAATACCGCGGCGCAGGTGTTCGACGCGCTGAAAACTTCAGCCGACGACCTCGGTCCCGCCGGGCCTGACTCCGGCTACGGCTGGGGCCGCGTCAACGCCTACAAGGCCGTCTGCAAAGTGGTGCCCTGCCGCGCCTACGCCGCCGGCGAAAAGAAAGCTTCAGCCTATCCCAACCCCTTTAGGCCCGCCGCGCACCGGCTGGTAGCCTTCAAGACCGCCGCCGGCTTCGACAATGCCGGCCTGGAAATCAAGATCTACACCGCCGAGGGGGAGCTGGTCAAGAAGCTGCCCGGCCTAACCTGGGACGGCCGCAACGAGTACGGCGCGGAGGTGGCCAGCGGAGTCTATATTTTCCGCGTCAAGACGGATTCCGACGCGGCCACCGGCAAGTTCGCGCTGCTGCGCTAAAGGGGGAACGGTGAAAGTTTTCAACAGGACCAAAGGCCTGCAGGTCAGCGGCTCCGCCGCCCGGGCCGAGACTTTCGAGACCAGGCTGCTCGGCCTCATCCCGCGCCCCGGCCTGGGGCCTGAAGAGGGGCTTTGGCTGGAGCCCTGCGCCATGATCCACATGTGCTTTATGAGATTTGCGATAGATGCGGTTTTTGTGGACCGGCAGAACCGCGTTCTGCGGGTCATAGAAAACCTGCGGCCCTGGCGCTTCTCGCCCTGGGTGCCCGGGGCCCGCGGCGTGCTGGAGTTGCCGTCGGGCCGCTGTACCGGCAGGGTAGAGGAGGGGGACGAGCTGGAGTTCGCCCCCTGAGGGGCCTCTAAATTCCGCCTTGTAAGTTTCAGTCAAATAGATTTATAATAATAACGCATGCAACCCGCGAAAGGTCTTCAGCGCAAACGGAACATGAGGGAGATCCTCATAGAGGGCAAACTCATATCCGAAGAGCAGATGGCCTCCGTAGAGGACAACGCTAAAAAGGACGGCAAGCACGTTCAGCAGACCCTCCTGGAAGGCAAGCTCATCCCGGAGCTGCAGCTGCTCAAGGTGCTCGCCGACGAGTGGGGCTTCAAGGCCGTGGACCTCTCCAAGATGGAGCCGCCCGGCGAAGTGGTGCAGCTGCTGCCCGAACAGATAGCCCGCAAGCAGATGTGCGTCCCGTTCGCCCGCCAGGACAACGCCCTGGCGCTGGCCATGGCGGACCCCCGCGATTTTCTGATCCTCGAAGACATCGGCCTGCGCACCGGCCTCGACGTCAAGCCTTACCTCGCCCTCGCCCCCTGGATCCTGAAGGTGCTCGACACCGTCTACGGCAAGCAGGACAGCGCGCAGGTGGCCCAGCTGGTGGAGCAGGTGCAGCAGTCCCAGGCCGCCCCCGAGGGGGAGGTCGGCTCGATCTCGCTGGCCTCCGAAGAGAAGAAGGACATCAGCGAGGTGGACGCCAGCGCGCCCGAAGTGGAGAAGCTGGTCAACGCCATCATCCTGGGCGCCCTCAGCACCAAGGCTTCCGACATCCACATCGAACCTTTCGAAGACCCCAACGGCAAGAATTCCAAGGTGATGGTGCGCTACCGCGTGGACGGCATGCTGCGCCCCGCCTCCTTCACCATCCCGTGGGTGTTCCGCCAGGCCATCAGCGCCAAGATCAAGATCATGTCGAACTCGATGAACATCACCGAGCGGCGCATCCCCCAGAGCGGGCGCATACAGATCATAGCCAAGGGCAACCCCATAGAGTTCCGCGTCGAGATGGTCCCCACCGTGTTCGGCGAGAGCTGCGTCATGCGTATCCTCGACCGCGCCTCCGTGCGCGTAGACATCAAGATCATGGGCTTCCTGCCCGACACCGAGAAGAAGCTGCTGGACCAGTTCAAGGGCATCGGCGGCAAAAAGAACTTCGGCCTGATGCTGGTCTGCGGTCCCACGGGCTCGGGCAAGTCCACCACGCTTTACGGCTGCCTCAACTATGTCAACCGCCCCGACATCAAGATCATCACCGCCGAGAACCCGGTGGAATACAATATCGACGGCATCATCCAGGTGCCGGTCAACCCCGACGTGAGCCTGGGCGCCAACAAGAAGTTCGATTTCGCGAGCGCCCTGCGCTCGTTCATGCGCCTCGACCCCGACGTCATCATGGTCGGCGAGATCCGCGACGAAGAGACGGCGCACATCGCGCTGGAAGCCGCCATGACCGGCCACCTCGTGTTCTCCACCATCCATACCAACGACGCGCCCTCGGCCCTCGAGCGCCTCACGCAGATGGGCCTGCCCCGCTTCGTGGTGGCCAACACCATGAAGGCCGTGCTGGCCCAGCGCCTGGCGCGCCGCCTGTGCAAGGACTGCAAGACCGAGGCGGACCCCACGCCCGAAGAGGTCGCCGTCTTCGAGGCGAACAACGTAAAGATGCCCGCCGGCGCCAAGGTGTGGCGGCCCAAGGGCTGCGACGCCTGCAAGGGCACCGGCTATAAAGGCCGCTGCGGTATGCACGAACTGCTGATCCTCAACGACGAGATCCGCATGCAGCTGCTCAAGGACCCTTCGGCCATCCCGGTGAAGGAGCTCGCGATGCGCAACGGCATGCGCACGATAGCGATGGACGGTCTGGAAAAAGTGCTGCTCGGCTTCACCACGGTGAAGGAAGTGCTCGGCGGCACCGGCGATTAAAGCAACAGAGGTTTCAAGCCAATGTCACACAAGATATTCCTCCCGGTACTCTCTCTCCTGCTCTGCGCTTCCGGCGCCTCCGCGGCCGGCTACGACAACTTTTATAACGCTACCGCCTCGGCGCTCAAGCCTTTCGCCGCCGACCTGGGCAGCCTGCTCGGCTCCGGTTCCAACCAGACCGCCCGGCCGCTGGGCTTCGGCGGGTTCGACCTCGGCGCGCGCGGCATGATGCAGCTCAAGCCCTCCCACAACAACACCGTGCTCAAGCGCGACAACGTTTTCGGCCTGGGCGTGATACAGGCGGAGATAGGCATGCCGTACCGCGTGGACGGCTTCGTGCGGGGCGGCTCCTTCGAGGGGATTTCCGTGGCCGGCGGCGGCCTGCGCTACGGCCTCTGGAACGTCTCCGACGAGAAATACAAGGTCAACGCCACGCTGGTGGGCATGGCCAACATGGCCACGCACCGCTATTTCTACGCCGTCCATTTCAACACCAGCCTGGTCTGCTCCATCAATGTCCCGGTGGTGGCCCCGTTCATCGGCGCGGGCTACGACTTTACCCGGCTCGAGGCCCAGACGGTCGGGGACGCGGCGCTGACGGGCAAGCAGGTACGCGTCGCGGAGCCGCGCTTCACGGCGGGCCTCCGGGCCAAGATGAACCTGGGCTACCTGGCCGCCGGGCTCACCTATGCCCACGACAGGGCCCTGATCAACGCCAGCGCCGGTTTCAGGTTCTGAGCCCTCCCAAGGCATAAAAAAGCCCCGTTGCCGGGGCTTTTTTGTTTACCGGGCTGCGCTAGCCCTTGAATTTGTCCTTGTATTCCCTGCGTATCTCCCGGTCCGCGTCGCGCTTCTTTATGGATTCGTGCTTGTCGGCGGCCTTCTTGCCTTTGGCCAGCCCCAGCAGCACTTTGGCCCAGCCGTTCTTGAAGTACACTTCCAGCGCCACCAGGGACATGCCCTTGGTGGCCAGCGCGCCGGTGAGCTTGCGTATCTCGGGGGCGCGCAGCAGCAGCTTGCGGGTGCGCACCGGGTCTATTTCTTTAAGGGTATTATAGGCGTAGGGCGCGATATGGAGGCCGTAGAGGTATAACCCGTCCTTTTCGGCGCGGGCGAAGGCGGAGGTCAGCGTGGCCTGCTTGAGCCGCAGCGACTTGACCTCGGGGCCCTCCAGGGAGAGGCCGGCCTCGTAGGTATCGGTGATAAAATAGTCGAACCGGGCCTTGCGGTTGGTCGCTACCTGTTCTATTTTATCCTTCTTTTCCTCTTTCGCCATTGTTTCATGTTACCAAATATCCTAAAATTGTAAAACGGTTATGCGGCAGTGTTGTCAGGAACTCCTCTCAGGAGGGGTTCAGCGAGCGGGCCGCCAAAGCGGCGGAGCGAGCGACGACGAAACGGGGAACCTGGGTTCCCCTTGTAGAGCACCCGGCCGACGAAGGCCGGGCCGTTAATCGGCCCCGCGCCAGGCGCGGGGTGCGACAGAGGGAGAGGTGGCCGAGTGGTTGAAGGCGCAGACCTGGAAAGTCTGTATACTCGAAAGGGTATCAAGGGTTCGAATCCCTTCCTCTCCGTAGCTTTGTAAAAAACCCGCGAAAGCGGGTTTTTTGCTGTCAAAGCGAAGGAGAGGAAGCGAGCCATAATTATGGCTCGCGCAGGGATTCGAAAGGCGGAGCCGCGCGTGGAGCAAAGCGACACTTTCTTGCCCAGCAGGCCGCAGCGGCGAACCGGGGTCGCGGGCGCCGAGGAGCGACGGCGATGAGGCGACCTGTGACCGAATCCCTTCCTCTCCGAATTCTTTTACCAAAAAATCCGGGTGTCCGGGCGGAAACGCGGGATGCGAAGTCCACCCCGTAAGATTGTCGGACTTAAAAAAAGAATCCCCCGATAAGGGGGATTTTTTATTTGACAAGCCCCGGCGGATTATGTAGATTTGAAGAAACCCCTAAGGCATTATCTATATATCATCCATGGGGGGCAAGTTAAGGAGGACGTAAAACTAATGAAGAACAATAAAAAGGGCTTCACCCTGATAGAGCTCATGATCGTCGTCGCCATCATCGGTATCCTGGCTGCCATCGCCATACCGAAGTTCGCCGACCTCATCAATAAGTCCAAGGAAGGCGCCACCAAGGGCGCGCTCTCCTCTGTGCGCAGCGCCATACAGGTGTATTACGGCGACAACGAAGGCTGGTTCCCGGCTGACGAGCTGGAGAGCCTGACCCTGAACGCCAAGTACATCGGCGAGATCCCGGTGGCCAAACTGCCCGGCACCACGCATACCGACATCAACACCGTTACTGGCATCGCTGACAGCGGCGCTACCGGCGACGGCGGCGGCTGGGCGTATTACAACGACACCGAAGAGAGCGTCACCTGGGGCAACCTGCAGGTCAGGTGCACGCACGAAGACATAAAGGGTCGCGGTAGCGACACCATCTTCACCCCCTGGTCCACCTTCTAATACAAGGTATACCCGAAAAAGAACCCCGCGTCTTACGGCGCGGGGTTTTTTTATCTCCGGCCAATTGTTAGAATATACCCATGTCCATAGTATTGCTAGCTTTCGTCCTGGGCCTGCTGTTCGGCAGCTTCCTAAATGTCTGCATATCCCGTCTGCCCAAGGACCAGTCCATAGTCTTCCCGCCGTCCCGCTGTCCGAAATGCCTGGAGCCTATCAAGCCGTACGACAATATCCCAGTGCTTAGCTATATGCTGCTGCGCGGGCGCTGCCGCTCCTGCGCCGAGCCCATCTCCGCGCAGTATCCTTTCGTGGAACTGCTCACGGGCGTGCTGACCGCGGTGTTCGCCGCCAGGTGGTGGGGCAACCCGGGCTGGCTGGCCGTCAGCCTGCTGGCCGTCTACGTACTCATCGTGGTCAGCGTCATAGATTTCGAGACGATGATGATCAACGACGCGTTCTCGCTGGCGCTGTTCGCTCTGGGCATCGGCGGCAGTTATTTCAACCCGCACCTGGACGGCGGCTGGGGCGCGCGGCTGGCCGCCTCGGCCGGCGGAGCGGCGGCCGGCGCGGGCTTCATCTGGGGGCTGGCGCTGCTGGGCAAGAAGATCTACAAGAAGGACGCGGTGGGCGAGGGGGACATCTTCCTGATGGGCGGCATCGGCGCGCTATGCGGCTGGCAGGGCGTCTTCACCGCGGTCATCATGGCCTCCTTCTTCGGCTCGGTATACGGCGTCAGCCTGCTGCTGCTGAAGCGCGCCGACCGCATGTCTCATATGCCTTTCGGCCCCTTCCTGGCGCTGGGCGCAGTGATAAACCTCTACCGTCTGGTGCGGCCCGAGGCCTTCTTCCTGGCGCTGCCTTTCTGACGGGCGGCCGCTCTTTTTGCCTCGGGCCTTTTGAGGATGGCGGATTTTTTTGTATACTATAGGTCCTGTAGTTTTGATCTTTATTTCTTGGTTGGGTGGCTGAGCGGTCAAAAGCAACGGTCTGTAAAACCGTCGGGCTACGCCCTACATAGGTTCGAATCCTATCCCAACCATACCTTATCGTTTTAAGCGCGGGTGGCGGAACTGGCAGACGCGCACGGCTCAGGACCGTGTGACCGAAAGGTCTTATGGGTTCAACTCCCTTCCCGCGCATATTTAAGCCCCAACGGCAACGTTGGGGCTTTTATATTTGTCTCGCAGGCCCTGCCGGCTGACCGGAACGCAAAATAGGCATTGCGCGGTCCGGCTCGTCGCTCGCTCATAGAGCGTGCGCGGCGGAAGAGGGCCTGCGGTCCTCCGCCGGCGAAGAACTCGCTCGGCACGCAGTGCCTCGCTCAGACATTCTTCGCCGCCGCCTTAATGATAGGCGGTCCGCTTCGGACCTTGGCCCTGCGCACTAAAATCGCTCCCGACGAGCCGGACCGCGCTGTTGTCCTGCCAGCCAGCCATACTTGCGCTCCTATTCCATCGTTGTGAAATAGTATAATTATTCAAGCGGCTATTAATAAAACTTATACTTCCTTACTGGAGAATCTATGTGCCTCGCCGTCCCCGGGAAGATACTTTCCCTCAAGAACAATAACGCGGAAGTGGATTTCAGCGGCGTCCGGCGCCAGGTCTCGCTGGACCTGGTCCCCGACGCTAAGAAGAACGATTACGTGCTCGTCCACGCTGGCTTCGCCATACAGGTGCTCGAGCCCAAAGAAGCGGAGGAAACGCTGAAGATCTTCGCCGAGATCTACGGCAAGGACCACGCCGACGCCTCCGGGCCGCTGGGGCATACCAACCCATGAAAAACTCCGACCGCTTCTCTTCGCCCCTCTGGCGCGACCGCGCCCTCGGCGCCGCCGCCGTAGCCGAGATGGAAAAACTGGCCCCGCGGGCGGCCGCCCTCACCGGCGGGCGCGTCAATTTCATGGAGGTCTGCGGCACTCATACCATGGCCATAGCGGCCAGCGGCATGCGCAAGCTTTTTCCGCCGCAGCTCAAGATGCTTTCCGGCCCCGGCTGCCCCGTCTGCGTCACTTCGCAGGGGGACATAGACCGCGTGCTGGCCCTCGCAGAGCTGCCGGGCGTCATCATAACCACCTTCGGCGATATGCTCAAGGTGAAAGGCTCCAGGGGCCTGGACCTGCACGCCATGCGAGAGCGCGGCGCCGACATCCGCGTGGTGTACTCGCCGCTGGACGCGGTGGAACTGGCCGCGGCCGAGCCCGCGCGCCAGGTGGTCTTCATCGGCGTGGGCTTCGAGACCACCGCCCCCGTCATCGCCGGCGCCGTGGCGCGCGCCAAGGCGGCCGGGCTGAAGAATTTCTCGTCCACCGCCTTCTTCAAGCTGGTCCCGCCCGCGCTGGAACTGCTGCTTTCCGATCCGGAGAACCGCATACACGGCTTCATGCTGCCGGGCCACGTGAGCGCCATCATCGGCCTCGAGCCCTACCGGTTCGTCGCCGAGAAATACAAAGTGCCCTGCGTGGTGACCGGCTTCGAGCCGCTGGATATCCTCACCGGCGTCAACATGCTGCTGCGGCAGGTAGTCTCCGGCAAGGCCCTGGTGGAGGACGAATATTTCCGCGTGGTGCGCAAGGCGGGCAACCCCGCGGCCCAGCGGCTTATGGCCGAGGTCTTCACCGTGTCCGCCGCCTCGTGGCGCGCCATCGGCACGGTGCCGGCCACCGGCCTGGAGTTCTCCGCGGCCTACGCCGGTTTCGACGCGGTCAAGCGCTTCAAGATCCCCTACCGCGACGCGCCGGAGCCCAAGGGCTGCCTGTGCGGCGGGATCCTGCTGGGCAAGGCGCTGCCGCCCGACTGCAAGCTGTTCGGCAAGGTCTGCACGCCGTCCAACGCGGTCGGCCCCTGCATGGTGTCGTCGGAAGGGGCCTGCGCCGCCTGGTTCAAGTACGGAGCCTGACATGAACATCGAGACCTTGAAGGTTTTCAGGGACCTGGCCGACACCGGCAGCTTCTCCAAGACCGCGGAACTCAACTACGTGTCGCAGTCCGCCGTCAGCCAGCAGGTCAAGAAGCTGGAGCTGGTGCTCAAGTGCAAGCTCTACCACCGGCAGTCGGGCCGCATCACGCTGACGCCCTGCGGCGAGAAGTTCTACGACGCCGCCCGCAAGGTGGCCAGCGTTTACGACGGCGCGCTCAAGACCATCTGCGCGCTGGCCCGCGACAAGCGCGGCGACGAGATCCGGATCTCCACCATCTACAGCGCCGGCACCTACATCATCCAGAACTACATCCGGCGGTTCCTCGCCCAGACCCCGGGCGCGCGCATCAGCGTGGAATACCGCCAGTTCTCCCAGATCTACTCCGACGTTTCGTCGGGGAAGGCCGACTTCGGCTTCCTGGCCTGCCCGTACCGCAAGTGCGCGGGGCTGGCCATGCTGCCGGTGGCCAAGGACGAGATGGCGCTGATCGCCGGCTCCGGCTCGCCGCTGGCCGGGCGCAAGTCCGTCACCGTGAGCGAACTCGCGGAGCTGGACTTTATTTTCTTCGACCGCGCTTTCCCGTCCCGGCGCTACATAGACGCCTTCCTCAAGAGCCGCGGCGTCAAGCCGCGCGTGAAGCTGGAGCTCGACAACATCGAGACCATAAAGACCGCCGTGGCTTCCGGGGCCGGCGTCTCGCTGCTGCCGCGCACGGCCATCCGCGAGGACGAAAACGGCATTACGCTGCACGCGCTCAGGATCTCGGACGCGGAGTTCCTGCGGCCGATCTACCTGGTCCACAGCCGCAGCCGGAAGCTTTCCGACGCGGCCCGCAAATTCCTGTCGGTGTTCGACGCCCCTAAAAAGGCGCAGGGGAGGTCCTGATGGCTGTACTCGACAAAGTGGTGCTGGCGCACGGCAGCGGCGGCAGGTTGAGCCGCGAACTGGTGGAGCAGGTGTTCCTTAAGAGCTTTTCCAACCCGGCGCTGGCGCCGCTGGAGGACGCGGCCGAGGTGAAGATCCCCGGCGCCACACTGGCTTTCACCACCGATTCCTACGTGGTCACCCCGGTGGAATTCCCCGGCGCCGACATAGGCCGGGTGGCCGTCTGCGGCACCGTCAACGACCTCGCGGTCAAAGGCGCGCGCCCGCTGGCGCTCTCGGCCGGCTTCATACTGGAGGAAGGTTTCTCCGGGGCGCTGCTGACCCGCATAGCGGCCTCCATGCGGCGCGCGGCCGAGGAGGCCGGCGTGAAGATAGTGACCGGCGACACCAAGGTGGTGGAGCGGGGCAAGGCCGACGGCGTGTTCATCAACACCTCCGGCGTGGGCCTTATTCCCAAGGGGCGCTCGCTTTCTTCGGCCTTTGTTAAGCACGGCGACGTTATTATAGTCAGCGGAGGCCTGGCGGACCACGGCGTGGCCGTGATGAACGCCCGCGACCGCCTGGGCCTGCAGGGCGGCATAAAGAGCGACGCGGCCCCGCTCAACGGCCTGACGGAGGCCGTTCTCAAGGTTCCCGGCGTGCGCGCTATGCGCGACATTACGCGCGGCGGCCTGGCCACGGTCCTGAACGAGGTCTCGGGGGCCTGCCGGCTGACGGCCGAGGTCGAAGAGAACTCCGTTCCGGTTTCCGCGGCTACCCGCAACGCCTGCGCGCTGCTGGGGCTGGACCCGATGTACGTGGCCAACGAGGGGAAGATAGCGGTCTTCACGGCGGCGGCGGCGGCGCCGGCGGCGCTGAAGGCCATGCGCGCCCACCGCTACGGCAGGGGCGCGGCTATCGTCGGGCGCATGGTGAAGGAGAAGAAGCCGCAGGTGCGGCTGCTGACCTCTATCGGCGGCTCGCGGATCATGCTGATGCTCGAGGGAGAACAGCTGCCCCGCATTTGTTAAATGAAAAAGACTTTGTTTTGGATCTTGAGTTTTTTGATAACGCTGGGGTTCGCCGTGTTCCAGCGGGCCACCGGGCCCACCTACCCGGTTAAGGGCTCGCGGGTACAGGCGGCCGGCGCCGAGCTGTCCTCCTACCGGCTGCCGCGAAGCTGCACCGTGGCCGGCGGCGACTGCGTGATAAAGATAAAAAGCGCGCAGCCTCTGCAAGGCTATTTGCTCTGGAAGCGTTATAAGACTCCCGACGAGCCGCAGCGCCTGGACCTGGGCTACAACAACGGCTGGCTTTTCGGCTCGCTGCCCGACCAGCCGCCGGCGGGCAAGCTCGAGTACCGGACTTTCGTGCGCACGGCGCAGGGGGAGACGGAACTTACCGCCAAGCCGCTGGTGACGCGCTTCAAGGGGGCGGTGCCGGGCTGGGTGCTGATCCCTCACATCGTGCTGATGTTCCTGTTCATGCTGTTCTCGGTGCGCATTTCCCTTACTTCCGCTTTCGGGGCGGCCCCGGTCCGGCATTCGGTGCCGGCTACGGTGGGCTTCCTGCTGCTGGGCGGTTTCGTCTTCGGGCCTATAACCCAGCATTATGCCTTCGGCCAGGCCTGGACCGGCTTCCCTTTCGGTTACGACCTGACCGACAATAAGACGCTGCTGATGCTGTTCGCCTGGCTGCCGGCGCTGTGGGCCGTGCTGAAGGAGAGGCCCGCGCGGCTCTGGCTAAATATCGCTTTCGCGGTGACGGCCGCGGTGTATTTGGTGCCCCACAGCATGTACGGCAGCGAGCTGGATTATAAGAAAGGCGAAGTGGTGACCGGGAAATAAAGTGGCCCCCATCGTAAGGAAGAAAATTCTGGTAAAGGGCGTCGTGCAGGGCGTCGGTTTCCGCCCGCACGTCTATAAGCTGGCGGCCGAGTACGCGCTGGGCGGCTGGGTGCGCAACGACGCCTCCGGCGTCACGATTGAGGCCGAGGGCCCCGGCCCCGACGTGGAAGCGTTTATCAGGGACCTCGACGGGCGCCGCCCCGCCGCCGCCAGGGTGGATTCAGTGGTCAGCCGCGCCGTAGCCCCGGTCGGGGGCAAAACCTTTGCCATTACTAAAAGCGGGGGAAAAGCGCCGGCGGCGGCCATCATCCCCGCCGATCTCGCGCTCTGCTCCGACTGCCGCCGGGAACTGCTGGACCCCGCCGACCGCCGCTACCTGTACCCGTTCACCAATTGCACCAACTGCGGCCCCCGCTTCACCATAGTCAAAAGCGTGCCTTACGACAGGCCGGCCACCACGATGGCCGCCTTCAAGATGTGTCCCGACTGCCTGCGCGAGTACGGCGACCCGCTGGACCGGCGCTTTCACGCCCAGCCCAACGCCTGCCCGGTCTGCGGCCCTTCGGTGACCCTGGACCTCGGCGGGAAAACCATTAAAGGACCGGCCGCGCTGGAGCGGACGGCCGCCCTGCTGGCCGCGGGGCGCATAGGCGCCCTGCAGAGCCTCGGCGGCTTCCACCTGGCCTGCCGCGCCGACTCGCCGGCCGCGCTGAAGAAATTACGGTCCGCCAAGAGCCGCCCGCACAAACCTTTCGCCGTCATGGTCCCGTCGCTGGCGGCGGCGCGCAAGCTGTGCCGCATCTCGGCGGCGGAGGCCGCCGCGCTCACTTCCACCGAGGCCCCGGTGGTCATGCTGCGCCGCAGAGGCGGGGAGTTTTCCGAGCCGGCGCCGGGGCTCTCGCGGCTCGGAGTAATGCTGCCCTATACCCCGCTGCACGCGGCGCTGTTCGCGCTGCTGGATCGGAATGGTTTCGCGGGGCCGCTGGTCATGACCTCCGGCAATTTCCGCGACGAGCCCATCTGCAAGGATAAGCCCGAGGTGGCGGCGCGGCTCCGGGGCGTGGCCTCCTTCACCCTGTACCACGACCGGCCCATACATAACCGCGCCGACGACAGCGTGGCTTTCGAGGCGGCGGGGGAGATCCGCCTCGCCCGCAGGGCGCGCGGCTATGTGCCGGCGGCCGTAAAGTTGGCCGCGGCCGGCCCGTCCGTAGCGGCCTGCGGCGCCGACCTGAAGAACACTTTCTGCCTCACCCGCGGTTCCGAGGCTTTCCTGTCCCAGCATATCGGCGACTTGGCCGAGCCGCAGAACCAGGCTTTCTTCGGCGAGACGCTGGCCAATATGCGGCGGCTGCTCAAGGTCTCCCCGGCGCTGGTCGCGCATGACCTGCACCCCGACTACGCCTCCTCGGCCCTGGCGCGCGCCCTGCCCGGGCGCAAGGTGGCCGTGCAGCACCATGCCGCCCATGCCCTCAGCGTGGCGGCCGAGCACGGCCTCCGCGAGCCGTTCATCGCCCTGGTCTGGGACGGCACCGGTTACGGCACCGACGGCAAGATCTGGGGCTCGGAGCTCCTGATCGTAGACCGCAAGACCTGGTCCAGGGCCGGCCATCTTAAATATTTCCGGCTGCCCGGCGGCGACGCCGGCGCCCTCAAGGCCTGGCGCCCGGCGCTGGCGCTGTTCAAGGACGCCTACGGCGCCGGGTGGAAAAAGAGCACGGGGCGGCTATTCGCGGGGTTGCCCGCGGCCGAACTGCGTACCGTGGACCGCATGACGGACGCCGGGGTTAACTCCCCGCTCACCTCCAGCATGGGCCGGCTCTTCGACGCCTTCGGCTTTATCGCCGGCGTCAGGGCGGAGGCCACGTACGAGGCGCAGGGCCCCATGGAACTGGAAAGCCTGCTGCCGGCCAGGGCCGCCGGCGCCTATAAGTTCGAACTGCGCCGCGAGGCGGGCCTCCTGGAACTGGATCCCGCGCCGGCCATAAGAGCGGCGGTGGGCGACCGTCTGGCCGGCAGGCCGCCGGCCCTGATCTCGGCGCGCCTGCACTCCGGGCTGGCGCTGGCGGCCGCCGGCTCCGTAGAGGCGGCGGCGCGGGCGCGCGGCCTGAAGACGGTGTGTCTCTCCGGAGGCGTGTTCCAGAACCGCGCGCTGCTCGAGGGCGTCACGGCGGCCCTGCGAAAAAAAGGCTTCACGGTATATTCCAACCGCCGGGTGCCCGCCAACGACGGAGGCATCGCCCTGGGCCAGGCCTGGTACGCCCTGCGCGGCTATAGCTGAAGGGGACGCTGCTTCCTATCTTCCTAATTGTCTGCTGGCTTGAAAATTCTACAGATAGCGCAACCGCGCCGAAAGGTTAGGAAGATAGGAAGCAGCGTCCCCTGCCTGGCCAGTCGCCGGGGGACAAAAAAACAGCCCTTCTTTCGAAGGGCTGTTTTTTATTTCAGCGGCTCTGTCTTACTTCGCGGTCAGCCACTGCATGAACTCGTCCCACTTGCCTTCGCGCGACCAGGCCAGTTCGCTGTAGTCCGCGTCGAAGCTGTAGCCGGGCAGGTAGACGCCCAGGCCGTAGGCCTTCTCGAACTTGGCGCCGGTGGTGCCGTTGTCGATGAGCACCTTGTCGTAGAAGTGCTTCATCGTCTCCGCGGTCTTGGCCTTCAGGGCGGCGTTCTGCGTCCTGGCGTGCACCAGCTCCATGAAGTTGGTCAGGTCTTTGGACCCGGCCCCGCCGAAACCGACGGCCGCGTCGCGGGCCGCGGTCAGCACGGCCTTGTCTTCCTTCATCGCGAGTTCGGCCCACTGGTCCAGCAGCTGGCGGTACTTGGCCAGGCCGGAGGTGCGGATGGCGCTCTGCGTGGTGGCGGTGCCCTTGGGCGCGTAGAAGGCCTTGTAGCCCTGCACGGCCGCGGCGGCCATCACGTCGGGGGTCAGCCCGGCCTGGTTGGAGTGCACGCGCGAGAGGAACTCGTTATAACCCCAGCCGTCGCCGGGCTCGTTCTCCTCGGACCCCACGGTGATCCTGGCGGTGTCCTTGAGCTCGTAGGCCACTTCGGCCATCTGCATCAGGCAGGCGTCGGAGGCGTAGATGTCCACGCCGCCCATCTCGCGGATGGCCTGCGCCAGCTGCGGGGTGGAGATGTGGTTGTTGGTCTCGTCGTCGTAGGAGATGCCCTTCACGGCGGGGAACAGGTCCAGGCCTTTCTCCCAGCCGGAGCCGTGGTTCCAGCCGATGAGCATGTATTTCTTGGCGGGATAATTAGCTTTCACCCATTTGCCGAACTCGGCGAGCTGCTTCCAGTCGCCCATGTCCACGGAGCCCAGGTCCTGCAGGAGCGTGGAGGAGAGCGACGCGTTGTCGCCGTCCTTGACGATGAGGTAGCGGCGCGTACCGGTCCAGTCGGTGGAGGCGTCCTTGGCGTTGCGCATCATCATCGGGGGCATGTTCCAGCCGGGGTTGGGCCAGCCGGGATGCGGCACGGGGGAACCGTAGCCCCAGTCGTCGTAGTAGCCGCCGCCGGGATAGTCGGGGTAGGAGGGCTCGCTGTACTTCATGCGCGCCGACTGGGTGATGATGTTGATATTGTCGGTGGGCCCGAAGACTTCCATCTCGTTCATGTCCTGGATGACATAGCTGGAGAGGTTGTTCTTGCCGTTGATGAAGACCATGATGGTCCATTCTTTCACGGTCCGGGCGTCCCGCGGGGCGGACGGGGCGGGGACGGAGACTTCGGACGACTTGGCCTGCGCGACGATGTCCTTAACGGAAGGCAGGCTGTCGAAGTCGAGTGCGGCGGCGGGGGCGGCCAGGAAGGCCGAGGCCAGCAGCAGCTTGCTGATGTCGAGTTTCTTCATGCGGTAACTCTCCTTATGTTCATTGAACGGCACTATAATGATATTCTTTTGAGCTAAGCCTGATATGGGCTCATGGACCCAGCCCCGCCGCGTTATTAGGCCCAGGCCGGCGGGGGACTTTGGTCCTATGACGGGCGTCAAAGCGGCGCTTGACCGCGGCAACGCAATGTGTTACCATTCCTGTAAAGGTGGCACACAATGAAAGATAAACTCGTGCGGTTCGGCGTTTCACTGGAGGGGGAGCTGCTGCGGCGTTTCGACGCCTACATAGGCGCCGAGGGCCATGACAACCGCTCGCAGGCCATAGCCGGCCTGATACGAAAGGAGTTCGTCATCGACGCTTTCGACCGCGGCGCGGCCGTGGCAGGCGCCGTTACGGTAGTCTACGACCATCACCGGCGCGAGACCGTAAACCGCCTGCTGGACATACAGCACGACCACGGTCCCATCATCATCTCGGCCCAGCACGTACACCTCGACCACGACAACTGCCTGGAGATCATCGCGGTGAAGGGCGCTGGCGCCAGGGTCAGGGAACTGGCCGCCGCGCTCAAAGCGGTGAAGGGCGTGAAGCATTCCACGCTCAGCGTCACGCTCGCGGGCAAATAAAGGGGGAATCATGAAACTTCTCATAACCGCCTTGCTGTTGTCGGTTTTAGTCGCCCCGGCGGCGGCTTTCCATCCGCTCATCGGCGAGGATACCGGTTTCCTGGGCAAGGACGTGCGCCAGGTAGAACTGGGGCTGGACCACTCCGTGGAGCGGCAGGGGGCGGATACCTATTCCACCACCGGTTCCGCCGAGATCTCTTACGGCCTGTTCGACAAGGTCGACCTGCTGCTCAGCGCGCCGTGGCAGGGCTGGACCTCGCACGGCCTGTCGCGCAGCGGTGTGGGCGACGTTTCGCTGGAGGCAAAGTTCGGGGCCGGCAGGGCCGCCGGCTGGGACCTGGCGCTCAAGCCCGGCTTCTCGCTGCCCGCGGGCGACGAGGGCAGCAGCCTCGGGGCCGGCAAAGGCGGCGTCTGGCTGTACGGCGTGGCCGGCAGGTCCTACGGGCCGCTGCAGTACTACCTCAACGCCGGTTTCCTGCTTAACCGCAACTCCGTGGGCGAGGAGGAGCACATCCTCAAAGCCTCAGCCGCGGCCGCGCTGGAGCTGTTCCCGAAAGTGCTGGCCTCGGCCGAACTGGCGGCGCAGACCAACAGGGACGCGGCCTCGGTCTCCCACCCCGTATCCTCGGTGTTCGGGCTGATCTGGTCACCCTATCCCGCGCTGGATTTAGACGCCGGCGTGAGTCTGGGCCTCACCCGCCCGGCAGCGGACCTCGGTCTGCTGCTGGGCCTGACGCTGCGCTTGTAATTACGGGAGATATATGCAGAACGCGACTATATTGCTGACCGCCGCTTCGCTGGGCTTCATTCATACCGTGCTGGGCCCCGACCATTACGTGCCTTTCGTGGCCCTGGCCAAGGCCCGCAGCTGGTCCAGGGCCAAGACGGCCCTGATCACCTTCCTGTGCGGCCTGGGCCACGTGCTCAGCTCCGTGCTGATAGGTTTCGCGGGCATAGCCCTGGGCTCCGCGGTCTCTAAACTGGAGTGGATAGAGGGCCTGCGCGGCGACGCCGCCGGCTGGCTGCTGCTCTCGTTCGGCCTGGCCTACATGGTCTGGGGCATCAAGAAGGCGTGGAAGGGGGAGGCGCACTCCCATCTCCATTCGCACGGCGAGGAGCCGCACGCCCACTCCCATTCGCACGAGGCCGCCCATACCCACCCGCACGCGGAAAAACCTTCCGTCACGCCGTGGGCCCTGTTCATCATCTTCGTCTTCGGGCCCTGCGAGCCGCTGATCCCGGTGCTGATGTACCCGGCGCTGAACACCGGCCTGGGCCTGGCCGCGGCCGCCGCGGCGGTATTCTCCCTGGTGACCATAGCCACCATGATGTCCGCAGTGTTCCTGCTGCTCTGGGGCTTCAAGCTGTTCCCGGCCGAAAGGCTGGAGCGCTACGCCCACGCCCTGGCCGGCTTCGCCGTGTTCGCCTGCGGCGCGGCCGTGAAGGCCGGGCTGTAGGTCCCCGGCGGGGCTGTATTTGGTAAAATATAGCGCCGCATGAGACTACTCCTGCTTTTCTCCATCGTCCTCAACATGCTGCCCGCGCCGCTCCTGGCGCAGGGGCTGGGCCCGGTCACCGAAGAACCTCTGGAGCTGGATTCGCCCGCCCTGCTGGAAAGATTGGGCGCCCTCCCCGAATATCCCGCCACCGAGGCCCCGCTGACCGAAGCCGAGGTCAGCGACCTCGAAGAGGACGAGGAATACATCTATATCAGCAGCGGTCTGGCCCACGCGCCCGCCCCGGTAAACCTGGGCGGCAACGGCAGCCTGACCCTGACCCGCCACGACAATGGCGAGAAAACTACCGCCCGCTACCGCCGCAAGGACGGCTCCTACGACGAAGGGGAACTCAGGCGCCTGGACCGCGCCATGCGCTGCAGCCTCACCGGCCGCGAGATCAGAATGTCGGTGAAACTCATAGAACTGCTGGACGCCATAGAGGACAAGTTCGGCAAGCGCGGCCTGGTGCTGCTGAGCGGCTACCGCACTTCCAAGAACAACCACCGCACCCCGGGCGCCGCCAGGGAGAGCCTGCACATGCTGGGCTGGGCCGCCGATATCCGCATTCCCGGCTACAGCTCCACCAAGGTAAAGAATTTCGCCCGCCGCAAGGCCGCGGGCGGCATCGGCTATTATCCTTATAAAGGCTTCACCCACCTGGACGTGGGCAAACGCCGCTACTGGGTTATGGGCCGCCCGCCGCGGCGCCGCCGTGCCCGGAGGCCGCGCGCCGCCAGGCCGGCGCAGCGCAAGCAGGGCAAAACCAGCGCCCGCAAGCCCGCACCCCGCAAAGCTGCCCCCCGAAAATCCTGACGGCCGCGCCAACCGGCCTCCCGCGCTCCCTTTCCGTTGACAGCGGCGGGGGGAAATTATATCCTTGCCGCAGGGGCACTTACTGCATATTGTTCATTGTTTCCGGCGACTGCCGGCCCTTCTGCTTTGCGCCGTGCCGGAAAGGACTTGACAATGTCTAAAAATAGATGTAGTATAGAAATATGGAAAAGATAAACGCCGCCCTCAAGGCCCTCGGCATAAGGCCCACTCTGCACCGCCTCGCCGTGGCCAAGGTGCTGCTGCCCAACCGGGACCACCTGTCGGCCGACCAGGTCTGGGAGCTGGTGCGCCGGGAATTCCCGGCCATCTCGCGGGCCACCGTCTATAACACGCTGGACCTGTTCGCGGAGAAGGGCCTGGTCTGCAGGCGGGTGATAAAGCAGGGAACGGCCGTCTACGACCCCGTCACCGAGCAGCACCATCACCTGGTGGAGGAGGAGACCGGCCGCGTCTACGACATCCCGTGGTCGCAGGTCAAGCTGCCGCTCAGGGTGTCGGTGCCCGGCTTCGACGTGGCGGAGTTCTATCTGGTAATGAAGGGGAAGAAGAAGTCATGCGGCGGGAAGTAACTGAAGGGGCAAGTCAGTATTTATAGCGGATTCTTTATCAAAACGACCTTAAGGAGAATATTATGGTTCCCAACAAAAAGATGGAAGCGTTGCTCAACAAGCAGATGAATGCGGAGTTCTACAACTCCCACCTCTACCAGGCCATGGCCGGCTGGTTCGAGTCGCAGAACCTGCCCGGTTTCGCAGGCTGGCTGGAAGTGCAGGCCGAGGAAGAGCGCAAGCACGCGCTGAAGTTCTACAGCCACCTCAAGGAGCGCCGCGGCGCTATCCTGGTGGGGCCCGTGCCCGCCGTGCCCACCAAGTACAAGAGCGCGCTGGACGCCTTCCAGGCCGCCTACGACCACGAGGTGCACGTCAGCCAGGAGATCAACAAACTGATGGACGCGGCCCTGGCCGACAAGGATTACGCCATGGCCAAGATGCTGGACTGGTTCATCACCGAGCAGGTGGAGGAGGAGGCCAGCACCGACGCCATCCTGCAGCAGCTCAAGATGATAGGCAACTCACTCGGCAGCCTGATGTACATAGACCGCCACGTGGGCAAGCGCAAGGCCGCCTGAGCCGCTCGGTCCCGCAGCGCCGGGCCGGAGGGAGGGGCCCTCCGGCCTCCGCTTTTCCCGCCGCACCGGCGAAATGTTATCATAGCGTCAGAGACTATGGCTGCTACCAACGCAATTTCCGGCGCGCGCGTGCTGCTCCTGGGCGGCTCGGGGCTGCTCAGCGGGGCGGCCCGCGAGACCTTCCTGGCCGCCGGCTGCGAGGTTACCGTGCTGTCGCGCGGCGCGCGTCCCCTGCCGCCGCACCCGCTCCTGCGCGCCCTGCGCGCCGACCGCCGCGACGCGGCCTCGCTGGCCGCCGCCCTCTCCGGAGAGCGCTTCGATCTCACCGCCGATTTCCTGGCTTACGACGCGGCCGACGTAGAGAGGCTGCTCGCCGTGCCCGGCTTCGCCCCGGGCCGCCTGGTGATGATCTCCACCGGCCAGGTCTATCTGGTCACGCGGGACCAGCGGCCGCCTTTCGCCGAGGCCGCCGCCGACGCGCCGCTTATCCCCGAGCCGGAAAAGAACACCCGGGACTGGCATAACTGGATCTACGGCATGGGCAAGCGGGCCGCCGAAGGCGCCCTGGCCGCCGGGGCCGGCGCGCGCGGCATACCGGCGCTGGCCTTGCGCCTGCCGGTGGTGCAGGGCGAGGCGGACGCAGAAAATTCTAAAAGATTGTGGGCCTGGCTGCAGCGCATGGGCGACGGCGGTCCGGTGCTGCTGCCCGACGGCGGCGCGCAGCCGGTGCGCTTCGTCTACGCCGGCGACGCGGCCCTGGCCCTGCTGCGGCTGGCCGGCCCCGGCGCCTGGCCAAAATCGCCGGCCCTGAACCTGGCCCAGCCCGGCGAGACCTCCCTGCTGGAATTCCTGGAACTGGCCGCTGGGTACGGCGGGCTAAAACCCCGCTTCGTCCCGGTAGGCGGCGCCGACCTGCTGGCTGCCGGCCTGGACGGCGCCTGCGCCCCCTACTGGGGCCGCTGGTGCTCGCGGCCCGACCCCGCCGCCGCGCTGGCCCTGGGCTTTGCCGCGCGCGGTCCGCGCGAGTACCTGCCCTCCGTAGTGCGGGCCCACCTGGAGCGCCCGCCCGCCGTGCCGCATGAAGGCTACGCCCGCCGCGCTGACGAGCTGGCGCTGGCGGCGCGCCTTGGTTTTTAAAGTAGTCCGTACTCTTCCGTATTTACCTCCCTATCAATGATAGAATAGAGTTGGCGTAGCGGTCCCGGGCCGAGGTATGCCGATGTTCCTGCGGTTAATGAAGCGCACCCTCCCGGCCATTAAGAAAAATCTTGGCCGCCTATTGCCGAACCCTAAAATAGCCGAGGAGCAGCCCCTCCGGGCCGAGCTTTTCAACGTCGACCAATTCAAACTGCACGCCGCCGCCCTGGCTTTCAGGCACAGCGTCAGCTTCAAGCGCGGCCGGGACAGGCTGCTCGCCCGCCTCAAGGAGAACGAGGCCATCCTGCTGCGCGCCTACGAGCTGCTTAACCGCGCGGGCGGCGCCAAGCGGCGCATCTCGCCCGCCGGCGACTGGCTGCTGGACAATTATTACCTTATCGAAGAGCAGATCCGCCTCGCGCAGAAGTTCCTGCCCAAGGGCTACAGCGAGGAACTGCCCAGCCTGAACCGGGGCCCGCTGGCCGGTTACCCCAGGGTTTACGACATCGCCATGGAAATGGTCGCCCACGGCGACGGGCGCCTCGACGTGAAAGGCCTGGCCGCCTTCGTGGGCGCGTACCAGGTAGGCCGGCGCCTGAAGCTGGGCGAATTGTGGGCCGTGCCGATCATGATACGGCTGGCGCTGATAGAGAACCTGCGCCGCATCGCCTCGCGCATGATCGTGTCGCAGAACGACCGAGACGCCGCCGAGTACCGGGCCGGCAGGATCCTGGCCGTGCTGGCCAAGGATACCAGCGGCGTCATCCTGGAGATCGCGGCGATGGCCAAGGCCGGCCTGCCCCTGTCCGACGCCTTCGTGGCCGAGTTCGTGCGCCGCCTGCACGGCCAGAGCCCGGCCTTCAACCTCCCCATAGTCTGGCTCGAGAAGAAGCTCGCCGAGCAGGGCAAGACGACCGAGCGCCTGATCCAGTCGGCCAACCAGAAGCAGGCGGCCGACCAGGTCTCCATCGCCAACACCATCGAGAGCCTGCGTTTCCTGGAGACTACCGACTGGCACGATTTCGTGGAGGGCCTCAGCGCGGTGGAGCGGGAGCTGCGCCGGGACCCGTCGGGCCATTATCCCGGCATGGCTTTCGCCACGCGCGACGCCTACCGGCACGCCGTCGAGGACCTGGCCCTGCGCGGCCGCCTGCCAGAGGAGGAAGTGGCGGCGCGGGCCGTGGCCATGGCCGCCGGCGCTGCGCCCGGCGGCGCGTCCGCCCACGTTGGCTATTACCTCGCCGACCGCGGCTTCGCCGTCTTCTGCCGCTCGCTGGGCCTGCGCCTGCGCTTCAGGGACCACCTGCGCGCCCGCCGTACCGGGCTGGCGCTGGCCGCCTACGGCGGCGCCGCGCTTTCTCTTACGCTTCTGGCCGAGGCGGGCGTAATGGCGCTGGCCTGGGGCCAGGGCCTGGTTGAGCCGCTCTGGCTCGCGGCCTTCGGGCTGCCGCTGCTCTTCCCTGCCAGCCAGGCCGCCCTGGCGCTGGCCAACTGGTTCTTCACCAGGAGCGTCACGCCGGAGAAACTCCCCAGGATGGATTTTTCGGAAGGCATCCCCGCCGGCGCGCGGTCGCTGACGGTGATCCCCACAATGCTCACCGGGGCGGAGGCCATAGATTCCCTGCTGGAGGGCCTGGAGGTCTGTTACCTCGGCAACATAGACCCCAACGTGGATTTCGCGCTGCTGACCGACTTCCGGGACGCCGCCGCCGAGACGCTGCCCGGAGACGGCGCGCTGGTGCAGCGGGCCGCGGCCGGCATCGAGCGGCTCAACCGCAAATACGCCGGCCACCGGGAAGGCATCTTCTACCTGCTGCACCGGCCGCGCCGGTGGAACCCGCGCGAGCGGGTCTGGATGGGCTATGAGCGCAAGCGCGGCAAGCTCGCCGACCTCAACGCCGCCCTGCGGGGGCGGGGGGAGGACCGCTTCAGCGCCGTGGTCGGGGACCTGGCCCGCCTGCGGGACGTGAAATTCGTCATCACCCTCGACACCGATACCCGCATGCCCCGCGACGCGGCGCGTGACCTGGCCGGCATCATGGCCCACCCGCTCAACCGGCCGGTCTACGACGCCGCCAAGGGGCGCGTGGTGTCCGGCTACGGCATCCTGCAGCCCCGCGTGGACCTCGGCTACCCCGGCGACACCCCGTCGCTCTTCGTACGCATCTTCGGGGGCGAGCCCGGCATCGACCCTTACACCAAGACCGTCTCCGACGTGTACCAGGACCTGTTCTTCGAGGGCTCCTTCATCGGCAAGGGCCTCTACGACGTGGACGCCTTCGAGGCCGCGCTGGCCGGGCGCCTGCCCGAGAACCTCATCCTCAGCCACGACCTGCTGGAAGGCTGCTACGCCCGCTCCGCGCTGGTCACCGACGTGCAGCTGTACGAAAAGTATCCCTCCGGCTACCTCGCCGACATGAACCGCCGGCACCGCTGGACCCGCGGCGACTGGCAGATCTCCGGCTGGGTGCTGCCCTTCGTGCCGGGGCCGGGCGCCGCCGGCAACCCGCTGTCGGCGCTGTCGCGCTGGAAGATCCTCGACAACCTGCGGCGCAGCCTGACTCCCGCCGCTTCGGCCTGGCTGCTGCTGGCCGGCTGGTTCGCCTCGCCCGGCCCCGGTTTCTGGCCCGCCGCGCTGCTGTTCCTGGCCGGCTTCCCGCTGCTGCTGATCTCCTGCGTCGAGGCGGTCGGCAAGAGCCGCGACATCTCGCTCGAGGGCCACCTGAACGCGCTGCTGGACTCGCTCGCCGTGCGGGCCGCCCAGTTCGGCCTGTCGCTGGCCTTTCTCGCGCACGAGGCCCTGTACGGCCTGCACGCCGTGGCCATCACTTACTGGCGGCTGTTCGCCTCGCGCCGGCGCCTGCTGGAATGGCGCACCTCCGGCGAAGCGGAACTGCAGGCGGCTACCACCGTGCCGCAGTACGCCAGGGCTATGGCCGCCGGGCCGCTCGCCGCCCTGGCCGTTGCCGCGTGGCTGGCGCCGGCCGGCCGCGCCGACGCGCTGACGGGCGGCTTCCTGCTGCTCTGGCTGCTCTCGCCCGCCCTGGCCTGGCTGGTCAGCCGCGCTCCCGCCCCGCGCCGCTCCGAACTGTCCGCTGCCCGCGCCGCCTGGCTGGGGGCCCTCGCCCGACGGACCTGGGCTTTCTTCGAGACTTTCGTCACCGGGCGCGACAACTGGCTGCCGCCGGACAATTACCAGGAGGAATTCATAGGCGCCGCCGCGCACCGCACCTCGCCTACCAACATAGGCCTGTCCCTGCTGGCCAACCTGTCGGCTTACGACTTCGGCTACCTCTCGATGGGCCTGATGTGCAACAGGACGGAGAAAACGCTGCGGACGATGGGCGGCATGGAGAAGTACCGCGGCCATTTTTACAACTGGTACGACACCGAGACGCTCAAGCCGCTCAAGCCGCTCTACGTCTCGTCCGTGGACAGCGGCAACATGGCCGGCCACCTGCTGGTGCTGCGCGCTGGGCTGCTGGAACTGAAATCCGCACGCGTGGTCTCGCCCAGGATAACGGAAGGCCTGGCCGACACGCTGGCCGTGCTGGCCGAGAGCGCTGGGGAACTGGAACGCTCCGGGGCGCCCGGCGCGGCGGCCGCGGGGCGGACGGCGGCGGAGCAGGCCGCCCGGCTGCTGGCCCGCCTCAGGCCCGTTCCGGCCTCGCTGCAGGAGACCCGCGCGCTGCTGCTCTGGCTGTCGGCGGAGAGCGCGAAGATCCTGCCCGGCCTGGAGGGGGGGCACCTCGACCCCGCCCGGCGCTGGGCGCGCGCCTTCGAGCGGCAGTGCTACGACTACCTCGAAGATATGGCTTTCATCGCGCCCTGGACGCTGCTGCCGCCCGAGGCGCCCGGCATGTGGGACAAGGGCGGGGAGGCAAGGCGCGCCGTCCTGGCCGCGCTGCGCGGCGAGCTGCGCCGCCTCGACGCCGTCCCGACGCTGGCCGAGGCCGCCAGGCTGGAACTGAAGTTAGGCCCGCTGATAGACGCCGCGCTGGCCGCAGCCGGCCGCGCCGAAGAGACGGACTACGACGCCGGCCGCGAGCGCGACTGGCTGGCCCGCCTGCGGGCCGCGCTGAAGGAGGCCGGCGACAGGGCCAGCGGGCGCATGCTGGCCATAGAGGCCATGGCGCTGGCCTGCACCGAGCTCTCCGCCGTGGAATTCGAGTTCCTCTACAACAGGGGCGCGCATCTGCTTTCTATAGGCTACAACGTTTCCGAGCACCGGCTCGATACCGGCTGCTACGACCTGCTGGCTTCCGAATCCAGGCTGTGCAGCTACGTGGCCATAGCCCAGGGCAAGCTGCCGCAGAAGCACTGGTTCATGCTGGGCCGGCTGCTGTCGCGCTACGGCGGCGACCCGGTGCTGGTCTCCTGGGGCGGGTCGGTGTTCGAATACCTGATGCCGCTGCTGGTTATGCCTGCCTACGAGGGCACCCTGCTGGAGCGCACCTACAGGGCCATGGTGGCCTGCCAGGCCGAGTACGGCGAGGACAACGGCATTCCCTGGGGCATGTCGGAGTCGGGCTACAACAAGCTCGACGCCGCGCTGGCCTACCAGTACCGCTCTTTCGGCGTACCGGACCTCGGCTTCAAACGCGGTCTCGCTGAAGACCTGGTGGTGGCTCCTTACGCCTCGGTGCTGGCGCTGATGGTGGAGCCCGCTCTGGCCTGCGCCAACCTCGAGCGGCTGCAGGCCGACGGCTACAGGGGCGAGTACGGCTTTTACGAGGCGGTGGACTACACCCCCTCGCGCGCCGCCCACGACGGGTCGCCCGCCGCGGTGCGCTCCTACATGGCCCATCACCAGGGCATGTCGCTGCTGGCGCTGGCCTACGGGCTGCTGGACCGCCCCATGCAGCGGCGCTTCCTGGCCGACCCGATGTTCAAGGCCACCGAGCTGCTGCTGCAGGAGCGGGTGCCCAAGGCGCCGGCCTTCCTCTACGATACCGAAGTCTCCGGCCTGCTGCGCAAGACCGAGGAGAGCGACGCCCTGTCGCGCGTGTTCACCACGCCGCATACGCCCGCCCCGGAGGTGCACCTGCTGTCCAACGGCGCCTACAGCCTGATGGTGACCAACGCCGGGGACGGCTATACGCGCTGGAAGGACCTCGCGGTCACCCGCTGGCGCGGGGACGCGGTGGTGCAGGACGGCGGCACCTACATCTACCTGCGCGACGCCGACACCGGGGAGTTCTGGTCCGCCGCCTACCAGCCCACGCTCAAGCCGCCCTCGCGCTACGAGGCCATCTTCTCCCGCTCGCGGGCGGAGTTCAGGCGCCGCGACCACGAGATAGAGGCCCACACCGAGATCGCGGTCTCGCCGGAGGATAATATCGACCTGCGCCGCGTGCGCCTGCGCAACCTCTCGCGCCGCGCCCGCACCATCGAGCTGACCAGCTACGCCGAGGTGGTGCTCAACCAGGGGGCCGCGGACCAGGCCCACAGGGCTTTCAGCAACCTCTTCGTGGAGACCGAGATAATCCGTTCGCACCAGGCCATACTCTGCAGCCGCCGGCCGCGCTCGGCCAAAGAGACTTTTCCCGTGCTGGCGCATTTCATGGCGGTGCACGGCCGGGCCGCGGACGGGGCCTCCTACGAGACCGACCGCGACAGGTTCATAGGCCGCGGCAACACCCTGGCCGGCCCCGCGGCCATGCGCGGGGGCAGGCTGGGCGACAGCGAGGGGGCGGTGCTGGACCCGGTGGCCGCCATCCGCTGCGCCGTCAGGCTGGAGCCCGGCGAGAGCGCCGTGGTGGACTATGTCACCGGCGTCTGCCCCGACCGGGCGGCCGCCCGCGCGGTGATAGAGAAATACCGCGACCGCAACCTGGCCGACCGCGTCTTCGACCTGGCCTGGACGCACGCGCAGGTGACGCTGCAGCAGATCAACGCCACCGAGTCCGACGCGCAGGTCTACGGCCGCCTGGCCAGCGCCATCATTTACGCCAACCCCGACTGGCGCGCGCATTCCAGCGTGCTGCGCCAGAACCTCCGGGGCCAGACCGACCTGTGGGGCTACGGCATTTCCGGCGACCTGCCCATAGTGCTGGTGCGCGTGGAAGACCAGGAGAATATCGGCCTGGTGGCGCGTATGGTGCAGGCGCACGCCTACTGGCGCCTCAAGGGCCTGGCGGTGGACCTGGTGGTCTGGAACGAGAGCAGCTCCGTCTACCGCGACGCGCTGAGCGAGCGCATCGGCGACCTGATCTCGGCCGACGAAAAACTGCCCGCCGACCGGCGCGGCCGTATCTATTCCCGCCGGGCGGACCAGATGTCCGAGGAGGACAAGGTGCTGATGCAGGCCGTGGCGCGCATCGTGGTCAGCGACAGGGGCGGTACCCTGGCCGAACATCTGGACCGCGTGGCCAAGACGGCCGCGCCCCGCCAGCTGGCGGCCGCGCACCCGCGCCCGGAGCGAGCGCAGGCGGCCCCGGGCCCGGCGCTGCGCCCGGACCTGGCCCGCTTCAACGGCCTCGGCGGCTTCACCCCCGACGGGCGCGAGTACGTCATCTCCACGGGGCCCGGCAAAGTTACGCCGGCGCCATGGGTGAACGTGCTGGCCAACGCCCGCTTCGGCACCGTGGTCTCCGAGAGCGGCGGCGCCTACACCTGGCTGGAGAACGCCCAGCTGTTCCGCCTGACCCCCTGGCACAACGACGCCGTCACCGACGCCAGCGGCGAGGCCCTGTACCTGCGCGACGAGGACAGCGGCCGGTTCTGGTCCCCGGCCCCGCTGCCCGCGCGCGGCGCCGGCGGCTACGTGTCCCGCCACGGCTTCGGCTACACGATCTTCGAGCACGAGGAGGACGGGCTGGTGTCGGAGCTCACGGTGTTCGTGGCGCTGGAGCAGCCGGTGAAGTTCGCCTCGCTCAAGCTGCGCAACGCCTCCGGCCGCCGCCGCAGCCTGTCGGCCACTTCTTACAGCGAGCTGGTGCTGGGCCCGCAGCGCGACAAGTCGCACATGCACGTGCTTACCGAGGTGGACCCCAAGAGCGGCGCGCTGACCGCCTATAACCACTACAACAAGGAATTTCCCGGCCGGGTGGTCTTTCTCGACGTCAGCGAGACCGCGCGCTTCGTCACCGGCGACCGCCGGGAGTTCATAGGCCGCAACGGCTCGCTGGCCGCGCCGGCCGCGATGCGCGACGAGGCGCTGTCGGGCAGGGTGGGCGCCGGGCTGGATCCCTGCGCGGCCATGCAGGTGAAATTCGACCTGGAGGACGGCGACGAGAAAGAGATCGTCTTCTCGTTCGGCGCCGCCGGCGGGGCCGACGAGGCCCGCGCCGTGCTGCAGCGCTTCTCCGGCGTGGAGGCCGTGCGCGCCGAGCTGGAGGCCGTCTGGGAGCACTGGAAGCGCGCGCTCGGCGTGGTCTACGTGGAAACCCCCGACGACTCCGTGAATTTCCTGGTCAACGGCTGGCTGCAGTACCAGGTGCTCGGCTGCCGCCTGCTGGGCCGCAGCGGTTTCTACCAGTCCGGGGGCGCCTACGGCTTCCGCGACCAGCTGCAGGACGGCCTGGCCCTGACCCACTCTCACCCGGGCCTGGTGCGCGCCCAGCTGCTGGCCTTCGCGGCCCGGCAGTTCCCCGAGGGCGACGCTCAGCACTGGTGGCATCCGCCGTCGGGCCGCGGCGTGCGCAGCCACTGCTCCGACGATTACCTCTGGCTGCCGCTGGCCGTCTGCCGGTACGTGGAGGAGATCGGCGATACCGGCGTGCTCGACGAGCCCGTCCCCTTCCTCGACGGCCCGCCGGTGAAGCCGGAGGAAGAATCCTATTACGACCTGCCCCGGGCCGCCGCCGCCGGCGCCACGCTCTACGAGCATTGCGTCCGGGCGGTAAAGCACGGCCTGCGCTACGGCGAGCGGGGCCTGCCGCTGATGGGCAGCGGCGACTGGAACGACGGCATGAACCTGGTCGGCCGGGAGGGCAGGGGGGAAAGCGTCTGGCTGGGCTTCTTCCTCTACCGGGTGCTGCAGGCCATGGCCGCGCTGGCCGCCGGCCGCGGCGACAAGGAATTCGCGGACCTGTGCCTGGCCGAGGCCGCCCGGCTGGCCGGCAGCATAGAGGCCAACGCCTGGGACGGCGGCTGGTACCGGCGCGCCTATTACGACAGCGGCGAACCGCTGGGTTCGGCCTCCAGCCCGGAGTGCCGCATAGACTCCCTGCCGCAGTCCTGGGCCGTCATCTCCGGCGCCGCGCCGGCCGCCAGGGCCGCGGCGGCCATGGAGCAGGTGGACCGCCGCCTGGTGGACCGGACGGCCGCGCTGGTGAAGCTCTTCGAGCCGCCCTTCGACAAGTGCGCCGCCGACCCCGGCTACATCAAGGGCTACCTGCCCGGCGTGCGCGAGAACGGCGGGCAGTACACGCACGCCGCCGTGTGGGCCG
Source organism: Elusimicrobia bacterium GWB2_63_16 (assembly GCA_001799715.1). Classification (GTDB taxonomy): domain Bacteria; phylum Elusimicrobiota; class Elusimicrobia; order Elusimicrobiales; family UBA9959; genus UBA9959. The sequence continues at coordinate 58,662 of MGTZ01000030.1, forward strand.
TCATCGCCTTCGCGCTGCTCGGGGACAGGGAGCGCGCCTGGGAACTGCTGGGCCTCATCAACCCGGTGCGCCATTCCGACAGCCCGGCCGGCTGCGCCGTCTACAAGGTGGAGCCTTACGTCATGGCCGGAGACGTGTACTCGGTGGGCGCCAACGCCGGGCGCGGCGGCTGGACCTGGTACAGCGGCTCGGCGGCCTGGATGTACCAGCTGCTGGTCACCCACCTGCTGGGGCTGAGTCTGCGCGTGGACCGGCTCTGCTTCCGGCCCTGCGTGCCGCCAGACTGGAACTCCTACAAACTGCATTACCGCTACAGGGAAACTTTCTACCACATCACCGTAACGCGGACGGGCCCCGGCGGCGCCGTGCTCGCGGTGACGGCGGACGGCGAGGAACGCGCCGACAAATGCGTGCCCCTCGTCGACGACCGGGCGCAGCACAGCGCCGAGGTCCGGATAGGCTGACGCCCGCGGCCGCGGGGTTTGCTAAAATAGTGCTGCCCGCTATGCTGACAAAAGATTTCGACCTGCTCCTGACGCCCGCGCTGGAACGCCGCAAGCCGCTCGAAGCGGCCCTCGCCGCCGAGGGCACCGACTGCCTCCGCCTTTTCAACGGCGTGGCCGAGGGCCTGCCGGGACTGACCGTAGACCGCTACGGCGGCCTGGTGCTGGCCCAGACCTTCCGCGACAGCCTCACGCCCGAAGAGGTGCCGGCGCTGGAAGAGAGCCTGCGCCGGGCGCTGCCCGGGCCTTTCGCTTTCGCCTACAACCACCGCGGCAAGCGAGCCACGGAATCTTTTTCCAAATGGCATAAGCCGGCGCCCGGGGCGCTGGAGGATTTCATCTGCCGCGAGGGCGGCCTGAAATATGTCATCAGCGCCAGGCACCGCGGCATAGACCCGTGGCTGTTCCTCGACCTGCGGGCGGCCAGGCGGCTGGTGCGCGGCAGCGCCAAGGGAGTGAGCGCGCTGAACCTGTTCTCCTATACCTGCGGGGTTGGCGTCTGCGCCGCCGCCGGGGGGGCGGCCGAGGTGTGGAACGTGGACTTCGCGCAGTCCAGCCTCGACGTGGGCCGCCGCAACGCCGAACTCAACGGCATACCGGCAGAGCGCTTCCGGCTGGTCAACGAGGATTGCCTGACGGTGGTGCGCCAGCTGGCCGGCCTGCCGGTGGCCGGGCGCTACGGGCAGAAGCGGCGCTATGAAAGATTTCAGCCCCGCTCCTTCGACCTGGTCTTCCTGGACCCGCCGGCCTGGGCCAAGGGCCCGCTGAGCGCGGTGGACGTGCAGGGCGACTACCAGAGTATGTTCAAGCCGGCCGTGCTGGCGGCCAAACCCGGCGGCCGGGTAGTAGCCACCAACCACGTGGCCGCCGTGGATTACGCCGCCTGGACCGAAACCCTGCGCCGCTGCGCCGCCAAGGCCGGCCGCCCCATAAAAAACATAGAGCCCGTCCCGGTGGACGCGGATTTTCCTTCTTTCGACGGCCGCCCGCCGCTGAAAGTGGCCGTCTGCGAAGTCTGATCCGTAAATAGCCGGCCGCCGGCCCGGCGGCGTGAAAAAACAAAACCCCTCGCGGGGTTTTGTCTTTTTGCATCGGGAGAGGACTGCCGGTTAAGCGGAAAGGGGCAGCGAGAGGGTCACCCTGGCGCCGCCGCCGGGGACGTTGGCCGCCGCGGCGCCGCCGCCCAGCTGCTCCATGTACCTGCGCGCCAGCGTCAGGCCCAGGCCTATGCCGCGCGGCTTGGTGGTGTAGAAAGGGGCGAAGACCTTCTCGCCGTCGGCGTCCGGCAGGCCGGGGCCGCCGTCGGCAACTGAAAGATGCGCCAGCCTGCCCTCGTGCGAGGCCGCCAGCTTTACCGCGCCGCCCTCGGGCATGGCCTGCACGGCGTTGTCGAGCAGGCTCCGCAGCGCGTAGGCCAGCGCCTCCGGGTCGGCGCTCACGCAGGGGTCGGCGGGGTCCTCGGTCACCTCATGCGTCACCGAGGGGGGGAAGGGGTAGGCCGAGGCCGCGTCGCGCAGGGCGGCGTTGACCGCTACGCGCGAAGGTTTCATCTCGCGCGCGCGGGTGAAGGCCAGCATCTCCTCTATCACGTCGTTGCTGTGCTTGACCTCGCTCTCTATTATGCCTATGTGCTTGGCGATCTTGGGGTCCAGCGCGGCGCCGCCGGCGGCGAGCTTGGTCTTTACGAAGTAGAGGGAGTTGGATATGATGGCCAGCGGGTTGCGCAGCTCGTGGCTGACCACGCTGGCCATACGCTTGAGAATGTCTGTTTTGTCCTTTTCCGTATCGTTCATATGAGCCCCTCTTGCCGCTTTTCTGACTTAATGATACATTTTCTGCCGGGAAGGTGGAATACCGCGCCGGCGGCGCAAATGTTAAAATATTGACCGGACCATGAAAAGTTTTGATTCTATCGCGGTGCTGCTCGGCCTGCTGGCGGCCTTTTTCTTCGGCGTCTCCACGCCCCTGAGCAAGGCGCTTCTCAGCGACCTCAACCCCTTCCTGCTGGCCGGCCTGCTCTACCTCGGGGCGGGCATAGGTCTGTCCGCCTATACCCTGCTGCGCGGCGGCAGGCTGCTGCCGCCCCCGGCGACGCTGAAGTATAAATATATCGCCGGGATGATAGTGTTCGGCGGCCTGCTGGGCCCCGTGCTGCTGCTGGCCGCTATAAAGATAGCCCCCGCGGCTTCGGTCTCCATCTGGCTGAACCTGGAGCTGGTGGCCACGGCTATACTCGGCCATTTCCTGTTCAAGGACCACCTGGACAAACGCGGCTGGCTCAGCGTGGCCATGAGCCTTGCGGCGGGCATATTGCTCTCGTACAGCGGCGGCGCCGCGGGCTTTACCGCCGGCCTGCTGGTTGCGCTGGCCTGCTTCAGTTGGGGCTTCGATAACCATTTCACCGCCATCATCGACGACCTCTCCCCCGTGCAGAGCACTATCATCAAGGGCCTGGCCGCCGGTACCACCAATACCCTCATCGGCCTGGCGCTGGCCGGCGGTATGCCGGAACTGCCTGCGCTGGGCAAGGCGCTGCTGGTAGGCTTCCACTGCTACGGCCTCAGCATCACCTTCTATATCTCGGCCGCGCAAAAACTCGGCGCGGTGCGCAGCCAGCTTATCTTCTCGCTGGCGCCGATCTTCGGCGTGATCCTCTCCGTGCTGGCGCTGCATGAAGGCCTTTCCGCCGTGCAGCTGGTATCGGGCGCCATGCTGCTGGCCTCGGTCTGGCTGATGCTGGCCGAGAAGCACGCGCACGCCCACGAGCACCACGAGATGGAGCATACGCACGAGCACGCCCACGGCGACCTGCACCACGACCATCACGACGGCGCGCAGAAAGAGCCTCACGCCCACCTGCACAGGCACAGCGCCGCCACCCACGTGCATCCTCACTGGCCGGACCTGCACCACCGGCATACCCATTAGCGTGACCGGCGCTGAGGTCGGCCTGCTCTCCCTGCTTGGCGCCAGTTTCCTCGCCTCCACGCTGGTGCCGGTAAGTTCCGAGGCGGCGCTGTTCGCCGTGCTCAAGTTCGACCCCGGCCTGCTCTGGGCCGCCCTCGGCGCGGCCACGCTGGGCAATACAGCCGGCGGCCTTACCACCTATCTCATCGGGCGCTACGCGGGCTCGAAGAAGCCGCTGGCCCAATTGGAGCGCGTCAGCCGCTACGGCGCCCCGCTGCTCTTCTTCGCCTGGCTGCCCGTAGTGGGGGACGCTTTCTGCCTGGCCGCCGGCTGGGCCCGCCTCAACTGGCTCGCCGTCGCCCTCTTCTCCGCCGCCGGCCGCTTCCTGCGCTACTACCTGATCGCCCAAACCGCCCTGTAAGGTATAGTGGTCAGGTCTTGACTTGTGACTCCCTGCGGCGGCCGGGGTTTTTTCATTTAACCAGCACTACCAGCGCCCGCGGTGCGCCCGCGCCGTTGCGGATATTACTTAGGTCCGTTCGTAATAATCCTAATACCCGGACTGCCTGTGTATCGTGTATGTTTTATACGCGGCCTGCGCGGAAAAGGGAAGGCGAATATATGCCCGGAGATATTAAGACTGGCAGACGATCTGCGGCGCGCCTTCTTCTGGTACTGGCGGCGCTGCTGGGCGCCGCGCTGCTGGTCAAGGGGGCCGTCTTTCCGGAGCTCGTGCGCCGGCGCCTGGGCTCCGCCGTGCGAGCGGGCTGCGCAACCTGCGAGCTCTCCCTCGGCGAGGTCAGGGTGCAACTCGTCCCGCCGGCCCTGAACTGCGGCCGGATCCGGCTTACCGCCGGGGTCTACGGCGCCACCTCGGTCAATCTCGAAGCGGGGAACATCCACGCGCCGCTCTCGCTTTCTCAGCTCCTGCGCGGGCGTATCAGGACGGGCATCGTGCTGATAGACCGGTTCAGCGTGACCGTGAAAGAGGGGGATCTGCCGGAGGCCGTGCCCGCCGGCGGCCCCGCGCGGCCCCTGGACCTGGAGCTGGAAGGGGTGACGATAAGGGGCGGGTCTTTCGTTTATGTGCGGGAATCCCCCGGTCTGAGGGGGAGCCTGGGGGTCTCCGGCCTGAGCGCCGCCCTGGGGCCGATCGGCACCTCGGAGCGGCTCAGGGGGGCGGCCGTCGAGGCCAGCGCCGAGGGGTTGCTGGCAGATTCCGGGAAGTTCCTCCTCGAAGTCAGGGGCAAACTCTTCGCCGCGGAGCCGGAGCTGGACGTGAAGCTGCGTATCCTGGGGCAGGACCTGCAGGGGTTCAACCGCTTTTTCCGGCCGATGGAAGGCATGAGCCTTAAAGGGACTTTGCTGGAGGGCCGCAGCGAAACGGCAATACGCGGCAGCCGCCTGAACGCCTCGGTCTACCTGCGCTACCGCGGGCTGGGACTGCATCTCAGGAAAACCAAGGAGCGCGGCGCCCTGTCCTCGTACTTCCAGAACCTCCTGGCCGGCGCGGCGCTGGGCAGGCAGAACGCGGACGACGGCGGCTACGACCGCAGCGGCACGGCGAAACTGGAGCGGCAGCCGGGCGAGGCGCTGGCCGCCTTTACGCTGAGGGGCATGAAGGAGGCGGCGATGCAAGTGGCGAAACAGGGCGGCAGATAGGCCGCCCGCCCGGCGGGACAACGGATCTGCGATGAAAGTACAGTGGAGGAATAACATGAAAACTAAAACCATGATAGAGGCGGGGTTGGGAGCGGCGGCCGTGGCCGCGCTGGGCGCGTACTTGCTGTACGGGAAGAACGGCGGCAGCAACCGCGCTAAAGTGTCCGGCTGGATGCTTAAGCTTAAAGGCGAGGTGCTGGAAAAAGTGGAGGAGTTCAAGGATATAAACAAGGCGGAGTACAACAAGATAGTCGACGAGGTGGTTGCTCATTACGCGAAGCTGGGGAAAGTGGGCGTGGAGGAGCTGAAGCACCTGTCCCAGGAACTGAAAGACGCGTGGGAACACGTGAAACAGGCGGCCTGAGGAAATAGCGTCGCCCGGTTTCCGACTCTCAAAATACGAAAACCGCCGGGTGACCGGCGGTTTTTTTATTTGAAAAATTGTGGCGCCGTTTTTTTGGACATCGTTCGAAACTACTTTGCGCAACATCCCGAGGTAAC
>MGTZ01000031.1 GCA_001799715.1 Elusimicrobia bacterium GWB2_63_16
AGCTGGGTAGCGGAGTTCGGTAGGGATAAACGCTGAAAGCATCTAAGCGTGAAACCCGTCCCAAGATAAGGTATCCCTGGACGTTAAGTCCCAGAAGACCCCCAGAAGACTACTGGGTTGATAGGCCGGATGTGTAAGCATAGTAATATGTTCAGCTAACCGGTACTAATCGGTCGTGAGGCTTGGCCTTATTTTCTAATCCTAACATTAGAACACATAAGACTAAGGTGTGGTTCGAATTGACTTTTGCTTTATGATACGCGCTTCCTGTGATTTGTAAGACCGGTGTTTATTCCGGAGAGGCAACACCCGTTCCCATTCCGAACACGGCAGTTAAGGTCTCCAGGGCCGATGGTACTAACACCCAACCCGGTGTTGGCAGAGTAGGTCGATGCCGGTCTTATTAATCACAGGAATCGCACTAAGCGCTTGAATTGTCTAAGGATCGAAGCAGGAAAAACAATAATGAAGATCTCGAAGACCGACAAAAAAGAACAGGCAGAGAAACTTGGCAAGGAGTTCGCGGCCAAGGATACTTTCTTTGCGACGTTCAACGGCATGAAGTTCAAGGATGCCAACGGCCTTCGCGATTCCCTGCGCCCGACCAAGGCTAAGTTCAAGGTAATGCGCAACACCGTCGTTGCCCACGCCCTGACCAACGCTTCCCTGAAGCCCGCCGACGCGACCGTGGCCAAAGGCCCTACCGCCGTCGTCACCCTCGAGGACCCCAACGAGATCACCCGCGTAGCTAAAGAGCTCATGGCGTTCGCCAAGACGAACCCCGGCGTCATCTGGAAGGGCGGTTTCTACGAGAAGAACTGGCTTACCCCCGAAGATATCTCCAAGCTTTCCAAGATCGGCTCCAAGCCCGAACTCCTGGGTCAGCTCGCCGGCACGCTCTACACCGCCGTCGCCCAGATCCGCTGGGTGCTCGAGGCCCTGAAAGAGCAGAAAGAGAAGGGCGCCGCGCCTGCCGCCGCCCCCGAAGCGCCCGCTGCCGCCCCGGCGCAGCCCTAATTAATTAAAATTTTGCTATAATATAAGTAGATTGGTGAGTAAGTAGTCCGTGTTTAGATCCTTCACTCCTCCATCTGCGGTTCAGCTATCTATAAATTTGTCGTAAATCCTGGTAGTCCCGCCAGTCAATGGGATAAACCCCCTAGCCGCAAGGCTCGGGGGGCTACTAAAACAGACCGCCTCCCGGCGGAAAAAGGAGCCCTAAAATGGCCGCACTCAGCAAAGACCAGATGTTAGACGCAATCTCCACGATGACCATAATGGAACTCGCGGACCTCGTGAAAGGTATCGAGGACAAGTTCGGCGTGAAGGCCGCCCCCGTTGGTGGCGTGGCCGTTGCCGCCGCCGGCGCCGGTGCCGCCACCGCCACCGAGGAAAAGACCGAATTCACCGTAGTTCTCAAGTCCGTCTCCGATCCCGCCAAGAAGATCAGCGTGATCAAGGTCGTCCGCGAGATCACCGGCCTGGGCCTGAAAGAGTCCAAGGACCTGGTGGAAGGCGCCCCCAAGAACGTGAAAGAGGGCGTGGACAAAAAGACCGCCGACGAGCTCAACAAGAAGCTCACCGAAGCCGGCGGCGTTGTCGAACTGAAGTAACTATCCGTAAAACCGCCGTCCGCTTAAACGCGGGCGGCGGTGTCGTTTAGGCCGGTTTTAGCCGGCTGCCAGTCGCGTACCCGGTATTTTGTGTTAAATAAAGCTTATAAGCGGTAACATAAGCGGGGTAGACTCATCCCTTCTGCCGAGAGGCCGGAGGGATAGTCTGCTGTTCGGTAAAAATTACGAGGTGAACTGATGAAACATCTTAACTTCTCGAAGATAGGGCAGATTCTCAAAGTACCGGACCTCCTCGACATGCAGAAGCAGTCGTTCGACTGGTTCCTCCAGCTGGACGAAAAACCCGAAAACCGCAAGATCCAGGGCCTCCAGGCCTCCTTCGTCGACGTCTTCCCGATCGAATCGGCCGACGGCACGATGGTGATGGACTTCCTCAAGTACGAACTGGGCACGCCCAAGTACGTCGGGCCCGAAGAGGCCCTCTCCCGCGGCGGCTCCTATTCCACGCCCCTCAAGGCGTACATGTCCCTCTCGCTCAAGCAGGAGAGCGGCAAGCTCAAGCACATGATCGACCAGGACGTCACCCTGTGCGAGCTGCCCATCATGACCGACACCGGCTCGTTCATCTTCAACGGCGCCGAGCGCATCGTGGTCAGCCAGCTGCACCGCTCGCCCGGCATCATCTTCGAGGAAGACGACGAGAAGAAGCAGTCGGTCCTCGGTAAGCCCCTCTTCTACGCCCGCATCATCCCGTACCGCGGCGCCTGGGTGGAGTTCGAATTCGACACCGACAACGTGCTCTGGGTCCGCCTGGACCGCAAGAAGAAGATCCTCGCCACCACTTTCGTGAAAGCCGCCGGCCTCGAGACCAACGCCGAGATCCTGCAGGCCTTCTACCAGTCCGTCGAGGCCGTGGTCAGCCACGACAACGCCGCCAACATCATCGGCAAGTACGCCATCGAGGACATCGTGGACAAATCCTCCGGCGAGGTCGTCTGGAACCTCGAGGAGAAGGCCGGCCAGCCCATCGACGAGAAAGCCTTCAAGTCCATGCTGGACCGCAAGCTCAAGTCCGTGCGCCTCATCAAGGGCAACCCCAAAGAAGAGAACCCCGGCGTGATCCTGGCCCTCGAGGCCAAGAACCAGCCCAAGACCGCCTCCGACGCCCGCTACGAGATCTATAAGAAGATGCGCGGCCAGGACTTCATCGTCAAGGAACAGGCCGAGGAATACCTCGACAATATCATGTTCAAGAGCCTGCGCCGCTACGACTTCTCCGTCGTGGGCCGCTACAAGGCCATGCGCAAGCTGCGCCCGCTCTACGAGGAGCTGGCCAAGAGCGACAAGCGCTTCAAGGTGCCCGGCGACAAGCTGCGCAACATCAACCTCGAAGACATCATCGTCACCATCAAGTACCTGATGGCCCTCAACAGCGGCGCGCCGTCCTTCGACTACCAGGGCGCCAAGTTCGAGTTCAAGGTGGACGACATCGACCACCTCGGCAACCGCCGCGTGCGCTCCATCGGCGAGCTGCTGGAGAACCAGATCCGCGTCGCCCTCGTGCAGATAGCGCGCAACGTGCGCGACCGCATGAGCAAGGAAGACAAGACCGTCACCCCGCGCACGCTCATCAACGCCGCGCCCGTCGTGGCCATCATGAGGAAGTTCTTCGGTACTTCCCAGCTGTCCCAGTTCATGGACCAGATCAACCCGCTGGCCGAGCTGACCCACAAGCGCCGCCTGTCGGCCCTTGGACCGGGCGGTCTGAACCGCAAGCGCGCCGGCTTCGAAGTCCGCGACGTGCACTACACGCATTACGGCCGCGTCTGCCCCATCGAAACGCCCGAAGGCCCGAACATCGGCCTCATCGTGTCGCTGGCCAGCTACGCCAAGGTGAACCAGTACGGCCTCATCGAGACCCCGTACCGCAAGATCACCAACAAGAAGGTTACCGACGAAGCCGAGTACGTGACCGCCTATAACGAAGACGACATCTTCGTGGGCCAGGCCAATACCCCCATCGAAGGCAACAAGCTTTCCTCCGACCAGGTGTACGGCCGCATCAAGGACGAGTACGAGTTCAAGGACGCAGCCGACGTGACGTACATGGACGTGAGCCCGCTGCAGGTGGTGTCCATCTCCGCCGCGCTCGTGCCCTTCCTCGAACACGACGACGCCAACCGCGCCCTGATGGGCTGCAACATGCAGCGCCAGGCCGTGCCGCTCCTCGTGACCGAAGCCCCGCTGGTCGGGACCGGCATGGAAGAAGCCATCGCCCGCGACAGCCGCGCCTGCGTGACCGCCCGCACCTCGGGCAAGGTCATTTACGCCTCCGCGGACATGATCGCCATAAAGCCGGAGCACAGCAAAGAGCCCGACATTTACCACCTCATCAAGTACCGCCGCTCCAACCAGGACACCTGCGTCAACCAGGTGCCGATAGTGGAGAGCGGCATGGACGTGAAGAAAGGCGACGTCATCGCCGACGGCCCCTCCACGCAGAACGGCCAGCTCGCGCTGGGCAAGAACCTGCTGGTGGCCTTCATGAGCTGGGAAGGTTATAACTACGAAGACGCCATCCTGCTCTCCGAGAAGGTCGTGGAACAGGACCAGCTGACCTCGGTGTTCATCGAGGAATTCGAAGTGGAAGCCCGCGACACCAAGCTGGGCCCCGAAGAGATCACCCGCGACATCCCGAACGTGGGCACCGACGCCCTGGAGCACATCGACTCCGACGGCGTGGTGATCCCGTCCACCATGGTGCGCCCCGGCGACATCCTGGTCTGCAAGGTGTCCCCGAAGGGCGAGCAGCAGCTCTCCCCCGAAGAGCGCCTGCTGAAGGTCATCTTCGGCAAGAAGGCCGAGGACGTGACCGACACCTCCATGCGCGTGCCGCCCGGCGTGTACGGCAAGATCATCGGCACCCGCGTGTTCGTGCGCCGCGAGAAGCTCTCGAAGCCCGAGGAAGACCGCCGCAAGAAAGAGATCGACGCCGAGATGAACTATAACCTCGACGCGCTCAAGGAGTTCCGCAAGGACACCGCCAAGCGGGGCACCGACACCGAAGAGTTCTGCAAGCAGATGGAAAAGAAGATCAAGGAGAAGTTCGCCCGCGAGAAGGAGATGCTGAAATCCTCCGGCGAACTGCCCGTCACCGTCAACAAAGTGGTGAAGGTGCACATCGCCCTTAAGCGCCGCCTGCAGGTGGGCGACAAGCTCTCCGGCCGCCACGGCAACAAGGGCGTCGTCGCCCGCATCCTCCCCAAGGAGGACATGCCGTATATGCCCGACGGTACCCCGGTGGACGTGCTGCTGTCCCCGCTGGGCGTGCCCTCGCGCATGAACATCGGCCAGATCCTCGAGGTCATGCTCGGCTGGGCCGGCAAGCAGCTCGACACCCAGATGTCCTGCCCCGTGTTCGACAGCGCGGCCGAGGACAATAAGGATTATTGGAAATATTGGGAGTCCAAGCACGGCAAGAAGCGCGGTCAGATCACCATCGACGACGTGCTGGCCGACATCCAGAAGAACCCCTCCGCCGAAAAGCCCGGCGTCATCCAGATGGTGCAGCTGGCCAAGGACCACCTGAAGGCCAAGGGCGTGCCGGAGGAATACCTCCCGGACGACTACTGCCGCATCCAGCTGTTCGACGGCCGCACCGGCGAGGCCTTCCACGAGAAAGTCACGATCGGCTATATGTACATCCTCAAGCTGATCCACCTCGTCGAAGACAAGGTTCACGCCCGCAGCACCGGCCCTTACAGCCTCATCACCAGGCAGCCCCTGGGCGGTAAGGCCCTGTTCGGCGGCCAGCGCTTCGGCGAAATGGAAGTCTGGGCGCTCGAAGGCTACGGCGCCGCGTACACCCTGCAGGAGATGCTGACCGTGAAGTCCGACGACTTCACCGGCCGCACCAAGATGTACGAAGCCATCATCAAGGGCGACTTCCCTCCGCAGCCCGGCGTGCCGGAATCCTTCAAGGTGCTCGTGAAGGAACTCCAGGCGCTCGCGCTCGAAGTGGACCTGCTCAACACGCCGCACGTGCCGACCTTCCAGCCCGAGATGGAGCTGGCGGCCGAGCGGGCCGCCGAGAAGGCCGCCGCTTCCAAGAAGAAAGCGGAATCCAAGGCGTAATTACCGGCAGCAACAAACGGCCAAGGCCGGGGAAACCCGGCCGCGGCCGGAGCGGACAGACGATAACCGGAGACCACTATGGACATGATGTCGGAAGTTAAGAACTTATTCAACGCGGGCAAGACCAAGAAGCGCGCCAAGGAACTCAATTACGCGGCCTTTAACGGCATAAAGATCGGCCTCGCCAGCCCGAGCCGGATCCGCAACTGGTCCTTCGGCGAAGTCAAGAAACCCGAGACCATCAACTACCGCACGCTCAAGCCCGAGCGCGACGGCCTGCTGTGCGAAAGGATCTTCGGACCCTCCAAGGACTACGAGTGCGCCTGCGGCAAGTACCGCTGGGTGAAGTTCAAGGGCGTGGTCTGCGACCGCTGCGGCGTAGAAGTGACCGAAGCCAAGGTGCGCCGCGAGCGCATGGGCCACATCGAGCTGGCCTGCCCCGTCGCCCACATCTGGTTCCTGCGCAAGAGCCCCTCGCGCATCGGCATCATTCTGGACATGCGCCCCACCGACCTGGAGAAGGTCGTGTACTACGCGGCGTACGTCGTCCTCGACGACACCAAGGACCCCGTCACCGGCCGCGTGGAGCACAAGCGCGGCGAGGTCTTCACCGAGACCCAGCTCAGCGAAGTCAAGAAGAAGTACTCCAAGATCAAGGTCGGCATCGGCGCCAACGCCATCCAGC
>MGTZ01000032.1:0-147 GCA_001799715.1 Elusimicrobia bacterium GWB2_63_16
GGAATCCACCGACAAGTACTACATCGTCAACCGCGTCATCCCGCTCCTGAACGTCCGCTTCGTCACCGAGAAGGAAGAGATAGAGGCCAAGCGCGAGGGCGCCGACCTGGGCAAGGGCTACGACGCCGTAATCGACGAGAAGGGCCA
>MGTZ01000032.1:240-9699 GCA_001799715.1 Elusimicrobia bacterium GWB2_63_16
CCACCTCAACCAGGGCCTGCGCGCCTACCACCTGTTCAAGAAGGACGTGGCCTACGTGGTGAAGGACGGCGAGATCATCATCGTCGACGAGTTCACGGGCCGCCTGATGCCGGGCCGCCGCTGGTCCGACGGCCTGCACCAGGCCATCGAAGCCAAAGAGAACATGCGGATCAAGGAAGAGAACCAGACGCTGGCCACGATCACCTTCCAGAACTATTTCAAACTCTACAACAAGCTCTCGGGCATGACCGGCACCGCGATGACCGAGTCGGACGAGTTCTGGGAGATCTACAAGCTCGACGTGGTGGAGGTGCCGCCGAACCGGCCGCTGGTGCGCCGCGACACGCCCGACCGCATCTACCGCACGGAGCGCGAGAAGAACAACGCCATCGTGGCCGAGATCGACGAGCACTGGCGCAAGGGCCAGCCGATGCTGGTGGGCACCCGCTCCATCGAGAAGTCGGAGAAGCTGGCCACGATGCTGCGCGTGAAGGGCATCCCGCACCAGGTGCTCAACGCCAAGTACCACGAGATGGAAGCGCAGATCATCGCCCAGGCCGGCCGCAAGGGCCAGGTGACCATCGCCACCAACATGGCCGGCCGCGGCACCGACATCATCCTGGGCGGCAACCCTCCCATCGTCGAGGAGCACGACTACGTCAGCTCCATCGGCGGCCTGCGGGTCATCGGCACCGAGCGCCACGAGAGCCGCCGCATCGACAACCAGCTGCGCGGCCGCTGCGCGCGCCAGGGCGACCCCGGCTCTTCGGTCTTCTACGTCTCGCTCGAGGACGAGCTGATGCGGCTGTTCGGCAGCGAGCGCATCTCCGCGATCATGGAGAAGCTCGGCATGGAGGAGGGCGAGGTCATCGAGTCGGGCCTCGTCAGCCGCCAGATAGAGGGCGCGCAGAAGCGCGTCGAGGGCATGAACTTCGACGCCCGCAAACAGCTGCTCGACTACGACAACGTGATGAACAAGCAGCGCCTGGCCATCTACGAGCTGCGCAACGCCATCCTCGACGGGAAGGGCGTGACGGACCGCATAAGGAGCATGATCCGCGAGGCCGTGGAGGAGCAGCTGGACCTCAACGCGCCGCAGGACCAGGCCTCCACGCTGTGGAACATGGAAGCCCTCAATATCTTCCTGCGCAAGACCTTCGGCTTCGCCATGGAATATTCAGCCGACGAACTGCACGGCCTGATCCGCCCAGTGCTGCAGGAAGAGGTAAGCAAGCGCGTGGACGAGGCCTACGAGCGCCGTTTCGCCGACTTCGCCGAGCGCAACGTGGATTTCGCCGAGCTGCAGCGGGTGCTGCTGCTGCAGATCATGGACCATATCTGGAAGAACCACCTCTTCGAGCTGGACCACCTGAAGAAGGGCGTGGGCCTGCGCGCCTACGGCCAGAAGGACCCGCTGATCGAGTATCAGAAGGAGTCCTATATCCTGTTCGAGGCCATGCTGGGCCGCGTGCGCGAGCAGATGGTGGAGTACGTTTTCCGCATTCAGCTGCCGCCGCGCCCCGTGGCGCGCCCGGCGGTTCAGGAGGGCGAGCCGGCGGAGCGGCCCGCCGAGAGCGCCCCGCGCCTGGGCGGCCAGCCGGCGGCGCAGAAGCCGGAGAACAAGTTCCTGGACGCGAAGACGGGGCGCAACGACCCCTGCCCCTGCGGCTCGGGCAAGAAGTACAAGAAGTGCCACGGGGCTAACGCCTAGCGCCGCGGATACATTCGGGGGTTCGCGGGTGACAAGGGGGCGCCTTCTCCGGGTACGCTCGGCCACACCGTGGCCTCGCTCTTTCGCTCAGGCTCGGCGCTTACGCAAGCCTCGCCTTCGCGAGGCCCCTGCGAAGGCACCCCCTTGCCACCCGCTCCGGGCTTGCGTCTGACGGTCAGCATTAAATGCTTAAAAAAATCCCGCTGATAGTTTTTCCTGTTCTTACTTCCTTACTTCTCGTCCTCGCTTATCCTAAATTCGATATGGGGTGGCTGGCCTGGGGGGCGCTGGCGCCGCTCTCCTACTATCTGCTGCAGGTGCGCAGTTTCAGGGCGGCGGCGCTGGGCGGGCTGGGTTGCGGCTTCCTGTTCTATCTGGGCATACTTTACTGGATCTATCCCACTATGCGGTCCGGCGGTGTGGGGCCGGCCGTTTCTGCGCTGGGCCTGGCGCTGCTGGCGCTGCTGCTGTCGGCTGAATTCCTGGCCGTATCGGCTTTCGGCTACCGCCTGCGCAAGGCCGGGCTGAAGGCCTGGCCCTATATCTTCGCGCTGGGCTGGTTCGCTATGGAGTACGGCAAGGCTTACCTCAGCCAGAAGGCGGCGTGGTTCCCCTGGTTCATGCTTGGCTACACGCAGCAAGACCAGCTGGCGCTGATACAGGTCTGTTCCTTTACCGGGATCTACGGGCTCAGCGCCGCCGTCTGTTTTACCGGCGCGTTGGCCGGCGCGGCGCTGGCCGCTGACTGCCGGCCGGCGGCCAGGCTGCTGCGTTTCTCTCCCGCCGTCCTGCTGTTGGCCGGGCTCTGGTACTTCGGGCAGCGGGAATTGGCCGAGGCGCGGTCCGTGCCGGAGCGGTCGCTGCAGGTGGCCCTGCTGCAGCCGTCCATAGACCTCTACGCCAAGTGGGACGCCGCCGAAGCCGGCAATATCAAGGCGAATATCGAAGGGCTGCTGGAAGGCGCCCGCGGCGCCGACCTGGCCGTCTGGCCGGAGAACGCCCTGCCCTGCTGGATAGACGAGCCGGCCTGCGAGGACTGGCTGCGTGCCGCGGCGGCGGGTTCGGGCGCGGGCGGGAATTTTGTGGGGTCGGTTTCCAAGGGCGGGGGGCGGCACGTTTCGGCCTTCCTGCTGGACAGTTCCGGCACGGTGCGTTCTTCTTATAACAAGCGGCAACTGGTGCCTTTCGGGGAGTACGTGCCGCTGCGCGGTCTGCTGGGAAAATTCATACGGCCGGTGGCCGCGCTGGGGGAGTTCGACCCCGGCGCCCCTCGTCAGCGGCTGGCTGAGTTCGGCGGGATAAAAATAGGCTCCGCCATCTGCTACGAATCCATTTTCCCGGCCCTGTTCGCGGACGACGCCCGCGCCGGGGCCGACCTGTACGTGAACATCACCAACGACGGCTGGTATCTGGACACCGCGGCGCCATACCAGCACTTCGCGGCCAATATCTTCAGGGCAGTGGAGACGCGCCGCTCGGTGGTGAGGGCCGCCAATAACGGCATTTCCGGGGTTATAGACCCCTGGGGCCGCGTGCTGGCCCGCACCGCCCTCAACGAGAGGACGGTGCTGCGCGCCGCGGCGCCCGTATACGTGGAGCAGGCTTTCTTCCCGGCTTACGGCCACTGGTTCGCCTGGGCGGCCCTGCTGATGGTGCTGGCTTTCCTGATGGCCCTGCTGTTCGCTTAAATCTGGCAGCCCCCGGAGGGGCACGCGGTCTTCTTGCGGCCGCTGACGTCCACCAGCACGAACAGTGCTCCGGAAGTCTCCCCCGCGGCGCCGCGCAGCGGGGTGCCGGAGATGGAGACCGGCAGCGAAGTCCCGTCCTTCCTGAGGCAGTCGGTCTCGAAATCGTTTATCGTCTCCCCGGCGAGTATCCTTTCGAGGAAAGCCCGGGATCGTTCCGCCTGTCCGGCAGGCACCAGCGGGTTCGCTCCGCCCAGCGCTTCCCGTTCCTTCCAGCCGAACATCAGCTCCGCCGCGCTGCTCCAGGTCGTAATTCTGCCGTCCGGCGTGGCGCAGACTATGGCGGCCGGGGAGTTCTGCATTATCGCCGCCAGCTTGCCGGCCTGTTCCCGCAGTACCGCCTCGCCGCGCTTGCGGGCCGTGATGTCGCGCAGCGTGCCCTCCACTCCGGTCGGCAGCCCGCCCAGGCCGCGCCGTATGTGCGCGTTGACGGAGACTACGATCGGCCTGGAGTCCTTGGTCTTCAGGTTTACCTCGTAATCCTCCACCTCTCCCTTGGCCAGCAGCTCCATCATCAGCTTTTTGCGCTCCCGGGGGTCCTGGTATACCTCGTGTACCGGTCGGCCCAGCAGTTCTTCCCTGGTGAAGCCGGAGTATTTTTGTATCGACGGGGTTATGTCCGTAAGTCTGCCGGCCAGGTCCGTGGTATAGGCCACTTCCTGCACATTGTTGTACAGGTGCCGGTACAGCTCTTCTTTTTCCCTCAATAGCTCAGGCGTCGCCGGGGCTCCGCGGCGCCAGCGCCGTATGGCCGCCATCGCCGCCAGCCAGGAGAAAAAAGCAAGGAACAGCGCCGTCAGGCTGGCCAGGGTGTCTTTGAGGCGCAACTGGCGCATGGCGCGGGAGTCCTCTCCGGTCAGGGTTTCTGAGGCGGCGTCCAGGCTGTTCATCGCTTCCGTGTAGGCGTGTTTATGCTGTATGTAATCGCGCGAGGTCAGAGGCGCAGCCGCGCCGCGTGCGCCGCTCTCGCTGCGCTCTATCGCGGCTCTCTCCATTTCCGCCATGCGCAGGTTGGCGGCGTCCAGCCGGTCCAGGGCCGGGGCCAGCTCGGGCCCGTAGGGGCGGACGCGCAGGCCGGCTATCAGGCTCTTAAGCCTGGGCTCCAGTTCCCGGTAGCGCCGGCCGTGGTCTATATTTCCGGAGACCGCCGCCATGTGGGCCGCGAGCGTCAGCGCCTGGTCCAGCGTGCGCAGGCGCGCCAGGTCCCTGTCCAGCGCGATATGCTCTGCGTAAATGTCGCTGAAGCCCCGCCGGAGCCGCCAGGAGTAGGCCGCGTGGGCGGCTATGATAAGGAAAGTGACGGCCATGGCCCCGAGGAAGAACCTGGTAGGCAGGCCGTAGCTAAAAAAACCGTTTTTTTCAGTGTCCATATGCGGAAAATACTCGGCCAGTTGGCCGGGTGCGAGCTGCCTTATTATAATGCGTTTCCCCTTGCCTTATTATAGCCTAAAAATTCCGGAATAGCACCCCCCGGATTGCCGATAAAAAAAGACAGCCGGCTTTGGGCCGGCTGTCTTTGTTAAGGCGCTTCTGGTTTAGAAGGGGAAAACCAGCTGCGGGCAGAGCTGCACGGGGTTATTGTTCCACGGGCCGGGGGTGGCCAGCGGCTGGGTGTAGGGCTTGCCGTCGCTGCACTTGTAGTTGCAGACATTGTTGGCGTAGCTGCTGAAAACGCAGGCCCGCGCCTTCTTCTCGCCGCCGCGGTCGGCGGAGCGGCCGCCGTCGAAGTATCCGATGACGTAGTAGAAGCCTTCCTCGTAGCTTACCACTTCGTGCGTGGCAACCCTGGCGCCGCCGTCTTCCAGGCGGTCGGCCATCTCGAACATGCGCTCGTAGGCGTCGAGTTCGACCCGGAAGAGCGGGCTGGACTCTATGGCGAGCGGGGCGGCGGCCTTGTAGGCTATGCGGAAGCGGTAGTCTCCCAGGCCGTTGGCCACTACGGTCTGGTTGGTCACGGCTGTCTTGGCGAACTTGAAGCCGTTCACGGCCCAGGTCATGACCTCGGAGGCTTTCTCGGCGCTGGGGTACTTGCCGTAGCTGTCGTAAACCTGCTCCCCGGAGGCGGCCTTGTTGTTGAAGGCCGGCTTTATGGGGCGTATGATGTGGGTGGCGCAGGCGCCTGCCGGCTCGCCGGTGGAGAAGTCGGGCTTCTGGGCCGGCTCTGCCAGGATGGCGCCGCTCTCGCACTTGAACAGGCACTTATTGTTCTTGAACTCCGTGAAAACACAGTAATCCAGGGTTGTGGGGGACTGCGGGAAGGGGTTATGCTGGTTGTTGATCTGGTTCCAGATGGAGCCGGCGTCCGGGATCTGCTGTTTGTCGGCGCCGCGGTAGTCGCCGCCGCCGCATTTTTTGTAGAGGCCGTCGGCCTCGGGCTTAACCGGCTTTATCTGGAAGGTCTCGCCGCTGCGGCATTTGAAGCTGCACAGGCCGTCATTGAGGCCGGTAAGGTAGCAGCTGTCCGGGTTGGACGGGTTGGGGAAGGGGTTGACCTTGCTAATGCCGGCGGCGTTCAGGTTCTGCAGGCTGGCGAAGTCCGCGGCGGCGGCCGGGGCGGCTATGCCGAGTGCTAATACTAGGGTAGAAATTATGTTCATTTATCCTCCGTTCGTCTATAAGACTAGGATATTAAAAAGGCCGCCTGCCGGCAGAGAGGCTAAGGGCCTACGGGGCTGGTCCCGTTTGGCGCCGGGCCTGGGCCCTTCAGTCCGTGAGCGCTATGTTTGACCAAAAACAATATTTTCATTTTTTAAGCCGGGCATAGGCCCTTCTCCTATGAAGTATTGACAGGTCCATAGGCCTTTGGGCCCAAAAAGCAATAGGCCCAAAGACTAAAACTTGACTAGGCCCTTTGGTCTTGATTATAATCAACGATAGGCTAAACTATAAAGACCAGACAGTTTAACCAGACCAAACCGCAGTATAGGGAGGAGTTAATGTTCAGGAAAGCAATGTTAGCGTTAGTGTTAGTTTCCTCAGTATCCGCCCTGGTGTCAGCCGAAATCAAGTTCGACACCCTCAACAACACCAGCCTGCAGCAGGAGATCTCCGCGATGGAGCTGACCCTGCCCGAAGCCGCCCCGGTTGCCGCCGAGGACAAGGCCGCGCAGAAAGAATGGACCATCATGGTCTTCATCAACGCCAAGAACAACCTGGAGCGCTACGGCCTCCTGGACGTCAACGAGATGGAGAAGGTCGGTTCTTCCGATAAGGTGAATATAGTGGTGGAGATGGGCCGCATCAACGGTTATGCCTCCAATGACGGCGACTGGAAAACCACCCGCCGCTACCTGGTGAAGAAGGACAATGACTTCTCCAAGATAACCTCCCCCGTCCTGGCCGACCTCGGCAAGACCGACATGGGCGACTACAAGAGCCTGGCGGCTTTCGCCAACTGGGCCAAGACCACCTACCCCGCCAAGCGCTATATGCTCATCGTGTGGAACCACGGCGCCGGCTGGATCAAGGCCCGCGGTATGAACGACCCCAAGGGTATTTCCTACGACGACGAGACCGGCAACCACATCACCACCCCCCAGTTCGGCATGGCGATGAAGGCCATCGGCAAGGTTGACGTGATCGGCACCGACGCCTGCCTGATGCAGATGCCCGAAGTGAACTACGAGATCAAGGACTACGTGGACTATATCGTCGCCTCCGAAGAGACCGAACCCGGCGACGGCTACACCTACGACACCTTCCTCGGCCCCGTGGTCGCCAAGCCCACGATGACCCCCAGGGAAGTCGGCGCGCAGGCCGTGAACGCCTACTCCGACCATTACGGTTCTCAGGACCACACCCAGAGCCTCGTGCTGGCCTCCGCGATGAACGGCTTCATCCCGATGGTCAACAACTTCGTCAAGGCCGCGATGGCCGCCAACGAGAAGGCCCTGATCAAGACCGCGATGAGCGGCGCTCAGGCCTATGCCTATGCCGAGAATAAGGACCTGTGGCACTTCCTGTCCCTCTACGCCGCCTCCTCCAAGGACGCGAACGTGAAGGCGACCGCGAAGACCCTGCAGGACTACATCACCAACACCCTGGTGCTGGTGAACCGCACCAACAGCAGCTACTCCGACTCCCACGGCATAGCGATATATATGCCCAACTACGTGAATTCCTCCTACGCCTCGCTGGCCTGGTCCCGCGACGCCCAGTGGGACGAGTTCATAGCCTGGTACACCGCCAAGTAAGCGGCTCCAGCCCAACGGAAAGGCCGGCTTAACCGCCGGCCTTTCTTTTTGGGGACGCTGCTTCCTAACTTCCTAATTGCCGACCATCCAGTATTGAACTCCGCAAAAACCGCTAAATTTAGGAAGTTAGGAAGCAGCGTCCCCTTCCCCAAAAGGCCTAGGTGGGGACTGGGTCTCCGACTACTTGACAAATGTCAACCCGATGCGTAAACTATAACCATGAAACTCAACTTGCTTAGCCTGGAGGAAGTCATGATACGCCTCTCCCTGTCCGCGGTAGCCGTCTCCCTTTTCGCCTCTCTCGCGTCCGCCGAGATCAGCTTCGAAGGCGCCGCCGATATCCGGGCTGAAATAGCCGCCATGGATTCCGCCGTTCCCGCGCCCGCCGCGGCCGAGGCCGTGGATGAGAAAGGCATCCTGACCGACTGGCTGTTCGGCAAGCCCGCCCCCAAGGGCCCGGCCGAGTGGACCATCATGGTCTTCGGCAACGGCAAGAACGACCTGGAACCCTTCCTCCTCAAGGACCTCAACGAGATGGAGAAGATCGGCTCCACCGATAAAGTGAATATCATAGTGGAAGCCGGCCGCATAGCGGGCTATGACGCCACCGACGGCGACTGGAAGGGCGTGCGCCGCTATCGCATGACCAAGGACAGCGACACCCGCAAGGTGAGCTCCAAGGTGCTCGCGGACCTGGGCGACAAGGACATGGGCGCCTACCAGAGCGTCATCGACTTCGCCAAGTGGGCCAAGACCGCCTACCCCGCCAAGCGCTATATGCTGATCTTCTGGAACCACGGCGCCGGCTGGACCAAGAGCGGCGAGCGCATCATCACCAAGGGCATCTCCTACGATGAGTCCAGCGGCAACCACATTAATACCCCCCAGATGGGCCTGATCATGAAAGCCCTGGGCAAAACCGACGTGGTGGGCACCGACGCCTGCCTGATGCAGATGGCCGAGGTTAACTACGAGATCAAGGACAGCGTGGAGTACATCGTGGCTTCCGAGGAGACCGAGCCGGGCGACGGCTATACCTACGACCTGTTCCTGGGGCCCGTGGTGGCCATGCCCACTATGACCGCGATGGAAGTGGGTAAAGCGGCCGTCAACGGCTACGCCAACCACTACGACGGCATCGACCAGGGCTACACCCAGAGCCTGGTGAAGGCCTCCGCCATGAACCAGCTGCCGGCCCTGACGGACGCCTTCGGCGCCGCCGTGATGGCCGCGAAGGAGAAAGCGCTGGCCAAGACCTCCCGCGACGCCACCGTAAACTTCGCCATGGACGAGAACCGCGACCTGTACGACTTCGTGCGCCGCGTGGTGGCCGGCACCAAGAGCGACGAGGTAAAGACCAAGGGCCAGGCGCTGATGAACTTCATCACCGGCTCCCTGGTGACCCACAACCGCACCCGCAACGACAAGGGCGGCATGTGGAGCGACCCCAAGGAGTTCTCGCTGGCCAAGGGCATAGCGGCCTACTTCCCCAAGGCCGCCCTGGGCGACGGTTACAACGAGCTGGCCTGGGCCAGGGCCTCCAAGTGGGACGAGTTCACCCTCTGGATCAACCAGCCTTAATAGTGCGGGCTTAAGAGGGGGCCGGCCTAATAGCCGGCCCTTTCTTTTTTGCCCAAAGGACCCAGGGCCTGCCGGGTCCACCAGCCCTTGTTGAAAAACCTGGCTGAGCTAAACTATAAGTATGGAAAGCAACGACAGCCGCAGCCTGGAGGTATCAATGTTACGCAAGATCTATATGTCCGTCGCAGCCCTTTCGCTGTTAGCGTCCGCGGTCTCCGCCGAGGTTAAT
>MGTZ01000032.1:9712-26731 GCA_001799715.1 Elusimicrobia bacterium GWB2_63_16
CGAGGCCGCCGACAAAGGCATTATCGACTGGCTGTTCGGCAAGAAGCCGGAAGCCCCCAAGGCTCCCGCGGAATGGACCATAATGGTTTTCTCCAGCGCCAAGAACGACCTGGAACCCTACCTCCTCAAGGACCTCAACGAGATGGAGATGATAGGCTCCAACGCCAAGGTCAACATCGTGGCCGAAGTGGGCCGCATAGACGGCTACGACTCCTCCGACGGCGACTGGAAGGGCGTGCGCCGTTACCTGATCACCAAGGACAGCGACAAGAGCAAGATGGGCTCCAAGATGCTGCAGGACCTGGGCATGATAGACCAGGGAGACTACCGCAACCTGGCCGCCTTCGGCAAGTGGGCCAAGCAGGCCTACCCGGCCAAGAAGTACATGCTGATCGTTTCCAACCACGGCTCCGGCTGGGAGAAAGGCGTGCAGCGCGCCGTCCAGAACAAGGGCATTTCTTATGACGAGCAGAGCGGCAACCACATCAACACGCCGCAGCTCGGCCTCGCCCTCAAGGAGATCGGTAAAGTGGACGTGTTCGGCACCGACGCCTGCCTGATGCAGATGGCGGAAGTGGTCTACGAGATCAAAGACAGCGTGGACTACATCGTTGGCTCCGAAGAGACCGAGCCCGGCGACGGCTACACCTACAACACCTTCCTCGGTCCCGTGGCCGCGCGGCCCGCGATGACCCCCAGGGAAGTCGGCGCGCAGGCCGTTAACGCCTACGCCGACCACTACGACGGCATCGACCAGGGCCACACCCAGAGCCTGGCCAAGGCCTCCTCGGTCAACAAGCTGCTGACCGTGACCGACGCCTTCACCGCCGCGGTGATGAACTCCGGCGAGCTGACCTTGGCCAAGGCTTCCCGCGACGCCGCGGTCAACTTCGCGATGGACGAGAACCGCGACCTGTACGACTTCACCCGCCGCGTGGTGGAAGGCTCGCAGAGCGCCGATGTGAAGGCCAAGGGCCAGGCCCTGATGAACTTCATCACCGGCGAGCTGGTGCTGGTCAACCGCACCCGAGACGACAAGGGCGGCTACTGGAGCGGCCCCAAGGAATACACCCTGGCCAAGGGCATGGCGGCCTACTTCCCGAACTACGGCATGGGCGACGGCTACAACGAGCTGGCCTGGGCCAAGGCCTCGCAGTGGGACGAGTTCGTGACCTGGATCAACCAGCCTTAACAGAGTAATAGCGGAAGGAAAGGGCCGGCTTAAAAGCCGGCCCTTTTTCTTTGCCTGCGGCGGGCCGGGCCCCGGTCCCGTGCGGCAAATTTTGTAATATATCGTTTCCGGCTGCGAGCCTTTTATATGGAGATAAAAGAAAAACTGAACCATCTTCCCGCCTGGGCCGTACCCGCCGCTATTTTTTTCCTGGCCCTGGCGGTAAGGCTTGCCTATATATATTTCTCGGGCTTTTCCGTAATTCCGGACCCCGACACCTCGGAGTACCTGGCCTACGCGGAAAACATGCTCAAAGGCCTGGGCTATACCGACGGGCAATGGCGGGCGTTCCGGGCGCCGGGATACCCCTTTTTCGCCGCCGCCGTCTATTACATTTTTGGACCTTCCATCCCGGTCCTGAAGGCGGCGCAGGCGCTCCTGAGCTCCGCGGTGCCGGTGCTGATCTATTATATCGGCCTGCGCACGGGCGGCCGGCTGGCCGGCCTGGTCGCCGGTTTTTTCGCCTGCTTCTATTTCGGCCTGGTCTTAGAGCCGTACCACCTGGTCAGCGAAGCGGTCTTCACGCCGCTGTTCGCCCTCTCCGTGCTGCTGCTGCTCAAGACGGAAGATCACTGGGCTTATGCCCCGGCCGCCGGGGCAGCGCTGGGGCTCACCACGCTCAGCCGGCCGGTGGGGCTGGTGATCCTGGCCGCCGCCGGCCTCTGGCTTTTCATAAAATACCCGCCCCGGCGCGCCCTGGGCTATACGCTGGCCGCCGCGCTCGCCCTCTGCGTGGTAATGGCGCCCTGGTGGGTCAGGAATTACCGGGTCTTCCACGCTTTCGTGCCTGTCTGCCTAGAGACCGGTTTCGTACTGAAGCATACCCGCGTCCCAGAGGCAATATTGCAGTTCAACGATCATCTGCCGGAACTGCAGCGGGACCGCCAGAACGCCAGGGAGGCGATAGCCTACCTCAAGACCAGGGAAATGTCGGAGCTGCTGCGCGGGTCCGTCATCCGTTTTTTAACCTTCCTGCATCCTTTCATGCCCTCATATGATTTTACTTACGCCCTGATACTGCCGTTCTGGCTTTACGGTATCTACCTGGTGCTGAAGACCCGCAACACTAACGCGATGCTCCTGTTCTCGATGTTCATTTACTTCCCGGTGGCTTTCGTTTTTTGCGGCACCGCGCGCCACCGGCATTCGGTGGGGCCTTACTTTATCCTGCTGGCGGCTTTGGCCGCGGCCGCTTTGTTTGAAAAATACCGGAACTCCGCCGCCCGCCGCCCGCTGCTCTATGCCTTGGCGGCGTGGTGCGCCATCAACGTCGGCATACTGCTGTACCCCGACCCCGTGAGGCTGTTCCTGAAAAGGATGGCCGGGGTCTGACCAATCTTAACTCCGGCGGACCTCCCTGCCCTGTCTGCGGCGGCCGCGAGAAAAAAATCTGCGGTTCCGGGAAGGACTATCTGTCCTTCTCCGCTGAAAGCTTTCCCCTTTATGAATGCCTGGGCTGCGGATTCGTGGATACCCCCGCCGTTCCCGCTCCCGCCGGGGAGCTTTACTCCGCCGCCTATTACCGGAAAATGACCGGCCTGTCGAGGGTGCTCGAGCTGCTCTTCCTCCGGGAGAGGCGGCTGGCCGTGGAGCGGCATAAGCGGCCCGGGAGCCTGCTCGACGTGGGCTGCGGCACCGGGGAGTTCCTGAGGACAATGGCGGGCGCGGGCTGGGACGTGAGCGGCGTGGAGCCTTCCGAAGCCGCCGCGGGCTGCGCTCGGGAATTCAGGGTGCACCGAGGCGCGCTGGGAGACGCCGGGTTCGGCCCGGGGGCTTTCGACGTTGTCACGCTCTGGCAGGTCCTCGAGCACCTGCCTGACCTTCCCGGTGAGCTGGGCCGTATACGCGCCGTCCTCAGGGACGACGGCGTGCTGATGGTGTCGGTCCCCAATATACGCAGCCTGCAGGCCGCTGCCGGCGACAAGGTCTGGTTCCATCTCGACCTGCCGCGCCACCGCTGGCAGTTCTCGCCGGAGACGCTGGCCAGGCTGCTGGACCAGGCCGGGTTCAAGGTAAGGGCGCTCGGCCACTTCTCACTGGAGTACGGCCCCTACGGCTGGTGGCAGACCCTGTTCAATATAATAGGCTGCGAGACCAATTTCGCCTACAGGCTGCTCAAGCGCGGCTCCGTTGGGCCGGCTGCCGGCGGCCCGGGGCGGAGGGCGTATACGATAGCCGCCACGGCGCTGCTCGCCATTCCTTTCCTGGCGGCCGCGTTCCTCCTCAGTCTGGCGGAGAGCGCCCTCGGCAGAGGCGGAGTGATAACGGCCGCGGCGGAGAAAAAATGAGCGTAACCATGAAAAAAGTATTGCTGGTGGCGCCTTCCTATTCTTTCATTTACCAGGGGGCCAAGATACAGCCCGGTGCCATGTACTCCCCCTCGCTCGGTATCGCCGCCGTGGCCGGCGCGCTGCTGGCCGCGGGGCACGAGGTCAGGATCTGCGACCTGAATAAAAAATCGGAATCTGAGCTCCTCCTCGAACTGCGGGAGTTCGCGCCGGATTACGCTGGCATAAGCTTCACCACCGTGCTCGCCGCCGAAGCGGGCCGCCTTGCCGGCGTCATTAAAAAGGGAAGCCCGAAGACCCTGGTGATGGCCGGCGGAGTGCATGCCAGCAGCATGCCCGAGGATACCCTTTCCTGCGCCGACATCGATTACGCTTTCATCGGAGAGGCGGATTTTTCCGCGCCTGAAGTGGTTTCCGGCAAGCCCTTGCCCGAAGTGGCCGGCCTCGCTTACCGCGAGGGCGGGAAGATAGTTGTGAATCCCCGGCGCGAACTGATCTGCGACCTGGACACCCTGCCCTATCCGGCCTGGCACCTGTTCGAGGTGGGCTCCTACAGCACCACGCGCCTGCTCACCAGGGCCAACCCGGCCGGCTGGCTGGAGACCAGCAGGGGTTGCCCGTACGGCTGCGTCTACTGCAATAAAAGCGTTTTCGGGCGCGGGTTCCGGGTAAAATCGGCCGAGCGGGTAGTGGAAGAGATCGCGTATATGCTGCGCTGCGGTTTCAAGGAAATACATATCGCCGACGATTGCTTTACGGTGGACCTCGACCGCGCCAAGCGGATCTGCCGCGGCATACTCGGGCGCGGGCTTAAATTTCCCTGGGCGACTGTCACCGGCATAAGGGCCGACCGGGTGGACCAGGAACTCCTGGACCTCATGAAAGCCGCCGGCTGCTACCGGATCTTTTACGGCATCGAAAGCGGCAGCGACGAGGTGCTCAAGCGCATCGGCAAGGGAGAGACGCTGGCGCAGGTGCGGGCCGCGGTGACCATGGCGAAAAAGGCCGGCCTGGAGGTTCACGGCTTTTTCATGCTGGCCCTGCCCGGCGATACCGAGAAGACCATGCGCGCGACCATTGATTTCGCCAAGGAGCTGGACCTGGACATGGCCAAAGCGGCCATTACGATACCACTCCCGGCCACGCCTTACTTCGAGGAGCTGAGCGCCGCCGGCCGCATTAAAAGCCGGGACTGGTCCAAGTATAACCTGTATTTTCCAGCCAGTACCCTCTATGACCATCCCACGCTGAGCTGGGACCTGGTCGAGGAGTACTATAAGAAATTTTACAGGGAATTCTATTTCCGGCCGGGCTACATACTCAAGAGATTGGTGGAAAGCGTCCGGAGCGGGCGGCTGCTGCACGATATCGGGGTATTCCTGCGGGTAAAATGGTGAGCATTTATGAGAGACAATAAATTATCGGTTTACGGCGTTCAGCTGCTGGCGGTGGCCGGGCTGTTTTTCCTGCTGCAGGCCGGCGCCTTCCTGTACGCTGGCCTGACCGGCGCGGGCGGTCCGGTCGCCCGCTTTGCCATGATCTGCGCCAACGGCGTTTTCTGCCTGGGCGCCGTCCTTGTGGCGGCCGATTTCCTCCTCCCGCTCTTTTCAGGCGCCGCCGAGAAGTCGCTGATCTTTTCGCCGCTCCCCGAATCCCGGGTGGGCGTGGGCATGACGGCGTATAACGACGAGCTTTCCATAGCCGCGGCGGCGGAGGATTTCGCCGCCCAGGAGCGCGTGGCCGGAG
Source organism: Elusimicrobia bacterium GWB2_63_16 (assembly GCA_001799715.1). Lineage (GTDB taxonomy): Bacteria > Elusimicrobiota > Elusimicrobia > Elusimicrobiales > UBA9959 > UBA9959. The sequence continues at coordinate 14,978 of MGTZ01000032.1, forward strand.
TGACGGTGGTGGACAACAACTCCTCGGACCGCACGTCGGAAGAGGCCGCCAGGGCGGGAGTGGCGGTGGTGCGGGAGAGCGTGCAGGGCTACGGCGCCTGCTGCATGCGCGCCCTGCGCGAGGCGATGAAGACCGGGGACATCGTCTGCCTGGTGGAGGGGGACTGCACTTTTTCCGGCCACGATCTCAAGAAGATGCTGGCCTATATAGAGAACGCCGACATGGTTGTGGGCACCCGTACCACCAGGGAGCTGAATACCCCCGACTCGCAGCTCAACACCTCCATCCGCTGGGGCAACGTCCTGATGGCCAAGCTGCTGCAGGTGCGCTTCCACGCGGTGCGCCTTACCGACGTCGGCTGCACCTTCCGCGTGATCAGGCGCGCGGCCCTGGAGAAGATCATAGACCAGCTGCGCGTGACCGGGAACCATTTTTCCTGCGAGATGATCCTGGTGGCCCTGGAGAACAACCTGATGGTCATAGAGATCCCGGTGACGCTGAAGAAACGTGTGGGCGAAAGCAAGGGCGTGGGCAACAACTTCTTCAAGGCCGCGGCCACCGCTATCGATATGTGGAAACTTATAATGTTCCGTTGAGCGCGCGCCGTTAAGAATAAAGAACCGGCCGGGGCTAGCGCTCCGGCCGGTTCTTTTGTCTGCTCCCGTCGAGGGGCTGCCGCTTAATCCTGCGCTTTGGCGGGGGCCGCGGCGGCTTCGCCCTCGGCCGAGTGGCAGATCTCGTCGTCCTTCTCGGGCTCTATCTCGTGGGCCTTGGCCAGCTCGCAGGCGCGCTTCTGTTCGGCCTTGCCCATGAAGTAAATGGCGATGAAGATGGCGGCCAGGCCGAACCAGTCTTCCATGGCGGGCAGTTTCTGGCCGGCTATCAGCCACCACACGACCACCGTGGCCACGGTGCCGGCCACCAGGGAGGTGACGCGGTTGACCAGGCCGGCGAAGGTGGCGGTGCGGCCCTTGAACATGAACAGGAACACCGAGAAGAAGGCGGCGGCGCCGAAAGGCAGGCCCGACAGGATGCCTTCCTTCCACAGGGCGGGAGTATTGACCAGCGAGTCCTTGAACTGGAAGCCGAAGGTCTTGGGGTCCGCGACGCCCAGGTCCACCGAGTAGAACAGGAGGACGCCGGCAATGAGGATGGCCACGGTGGAGGCTATCTGTTCCACGGCGAAGAAGCCCTTGGTGTCGTAGATCGCGTCCTTCTTGCGGGTGTTCTTGTAGTAGTTGAAGATATAGATGCGGATGGAGTAGGCCGTCAGGTAGGCGCCCAGGATGGTCATGGCGGCCACGTTGTGGATGAAGTCGAAGTCGCCGGGCTTCACGTAGATCATCTTGATGCTGACGGCTATCAGCGCGAAGACGACGGCCACGTTCTCTTCCCAGTACACGGTCTTGTGCAGGATGCCCTGCTTTATCTGGATGGTGTCGATGATGCGGCTGATGATGATGACGCTGGCCCGCATGATGATCATGGCTACCATTACCGAGATGGGCAGCACGTACATCAGCGTGGTCGTCGGGATGATGACGGCCGTGCAGACGCCGGAGGGGATGATGTAGAGGAACTCGCGGGGCATCCGGATGCCCAGGACGGTGGTGTGGTCGCTGGACTTGAATTTGTACCAGCCCCAGGCGAGAACGATGACGTTGCAGATCAGCATGCCGCCTATGGTGTTGTAGACGGTGTAGGTGTTGCCGCCCATGCCCAGCGTCTTGGCGAAATACTTGGCCAGGTAGCCGGTGACGACATAAAGGGCGAAATAGGCGAAGGAATACTGCAGCAGCCTCTCCGTGGTGCCCTCATGGGTCTTCTGGGTGAATACGGTATGCAGAGTTTTTAACATGATTTCCCCTGTAGGTAGCGTTACTTCAGTTATTATTGTAAATATAGGCCCTCACCTGCAAATGATGAAAAAACGGCCCCCCTGGGAAGGGGGGCCGTTTTTCCGCTCGCGCGCCGCGCGTCAGGGCTTCTGGGCCCTCTTGCGCGCCAGTTCTGCGGCCTTGCGGATCTTGGCGGTGAGCGTGTCCAGGTCGAAGGGCTTCACCATATAGTCCATCGCGCCGAACAGCAGCGCGTCGTTGAGGGTGGCCGCGTCGTTGAGGCCGCTGACGGCTATGATCGGGATGTGGGCCGCCGCGTCGTGGCGGCGGATGTCGCCCATCAGGCTGATGCCGTCCACGCCGGGCATCATGATGTCCATCAGGATGACGTCGGGGACTTCGCCGGGCTTGGCGGCGGCGAAGAACTCGCGGGCCTTCTTTGGGTCCGAAAAAGAGCGCACCTCGCAGCCGGCCGCGGCCAGGCCGGTCTCGTAGATCTCTAGTATGGTCTCGTCGTCGTCGACGGCCACCACTTTTATCCTGGGTTCATCTGCCATATTGACCTCGGGGCTATTCTAACAAAAAAACGGGGCTTAACTCCGTTTGGCCGGCTTTTTGGCGGGGGCCTTTTTCGCCGGTGCCAGCGGCGCCTGCTTGCGCGCTGCGTCCAGCAGCGTGCACTTGAAGGTGCCGCGCGTGCTGGGGACGTAGAACTCGGTCAGCAGACCGTAGAGCTGGCGCGAGTGGACGAACGCCTGCAGTTCCTTGAGCCCGGCTTCGTCCTCTATCGGTATCAGCCGGTAGGGCTCCTTGATGGCTGCCATCAGGGGCTTCACCTTCTGCAGGTCCATCGTCTCTATCACCCTGACCTCGCCGCCCGTGCCGGCCTTGGAGCGGAAAGAGGCCAGCTCGTCGCCCTCCACCGGTTCGGCGCGCAGGAAGGCTTTCAACTTCTCCTCCTGAGGCAGCGCGGTCACGGCCTTTTTCACTTCTCCGAAGGCGTAGGCGAAGGCCTCGCCGAAATTGTTCATCGGGGCCTCGGTGCGGGTCAGCTCGCCGCTGATATAGGCCGAGATCTTCAGAATGTCGCCGCGGTAGAAGACCATCTTGCTCTGCTTCACGTTCTGGGAGTTGATGATCTCGGAGTTCTCGATCTCGCGGTAGAAGTCCTTGACGAGGAAAGTCTTTATGGTCCCGCGCCGGGTGACTATGCTCCGGGAGGTCCCCTCGCGCATCATAGCCTGCCCGTCCTGCGCCACTTCCAGGTAATATTCCTGGCCGGTCTTGATGGAGGAGGCGGTCATCCAGGCGGCTTTGGCGGCCGCCTTGCGGTCGTAGGGCCGGTAGGCCGAGAGGCCGGCGGCGCAGATCGCCAGCAGCGCGGCGGCGATCAGCCCGCGCTTCATTTTTCCTCCACTACGGCGTCGGCCGACCAGCGGGAGGGGAATTTCCAGGCGGCCCAGGCCAGCGCCAGGAAAGCCAGGTTCTGCGCGAATTCGGCGCCGATGGAATTGCTGCCCGAGCTGCCGAAGCAGCCGCAGGAGGTTATGGGCAGGCCGCGCAGCCAGGCCTGGCCCAGCAGCAGCTCGAAGAAGACCAGCATCGCGCCTATGAACAGCGCGTTGGCGCGCGCGAAAACTCCGGCGGCCAGCAGCAGGCCGGCCCACAGCTCTATCCAGGGCGTCACATAGGCCGCGTACAGGGAAAGCTGCGCGTTTAGCACCCGGTAGCTCTCTATGGCGTAGGCGAACTCCTCGGCCGGGGCCAGCGCTTTGATCGCGCCGGAGTAGACGAACAGGCCGCCCACGGCGAGGCGGGCGAGCAGGCCTATGATCTCGTTGGTTCCGGGTTTTGAGTTCATTTGTTCGCGGCCTTCCTGAGCATGGAGTCGAATTTGCGGGCCTGGTCCAGCAGCTGGCCGGAGCCCACCGCGCGCTTGCCGTTGATGAAGAAGGTGGGCGTGGCGCTGACGCCCTTCATGTCCGCTTCGGCTATTTCCAGCTTTATGGTCTTAAGAGTTTCGGGGTCGTTGGCGCAGACGCGCAGGGCGTCCAGGTCCAGTCCCAGCCGGGCCGCGTATTCCGCGAACTGCTTCGGCTCCTCTTTGGCCTCGGCCCAGTGCTGCTGGCCTTCGAAGAGCAGCGCGGCGTATTCCTTGAACTTGCCCTGCGCGCCGGCGCAGTCGGCGTAGGCCGCCGCGTGCAGCGACCAGGGGTGGATGTTCAGCAGCGGGTAATGCTTGAAGTGGATGCGCAGGCCGGGGCCGTAGACCTTCATCATTTCTTCCAGCAAGCCGGCCGCGCCGCGGCAGGCGGGGCAGGCGAAATCGGTGTGCTCGTGTATCTGCACGGGGGCGTCCGCGGGGCCGAAAGTGCGGAAGTCCGGGGCGGGTCGCTCCGGTCCCAGGTTGAACTGGCGGGCCAGCAGCACCGCTATCGTGGAGGCGAAAACTAGGGCCGCGCCTATGGCGGCCAGGCGGGATTTCTTCTGGTCTGTCATAGCGGAATTATATCACTTTAACTATCTTGGCCGGCGAGGTGGCGCCCTTTATCAGCATGATCTTCCTGGCGTCTATGCCCAGCTGCAGCGAAAGCTGCCGTATGGCCGAGGCGTTGGCCAGGCCCCGCTCGGGCGGGGCCTTGGTCCAGACCTCGTAGGCGTCCGGCGCCTTCTTCATGATCTTGTCGCGGCGCTCGCCGGGATGCACCTTGAGCTTAATGAACATCAGGTTATCAGCGACTTGGACGTCATGTCCGCCGGCTGCGGCAGGCCCATCACCTGCAGCACGGTCGGGGCGATGTCCGAGAGTATCCCGTGCGGGCGCAGTTTCACCCGGTCCGCGTCCTTGGCGATAAAGATGAATTCTACCGGGTTCGTGGTGTGGGCGGTCTTGGGCATGTCTATCTTGTAATCCCACATCTCCTCGGCGTTGCCGTGGTCGGAGCTCACCATCACGACATAGCCGTGCTTGAGGGCCGCGTCGGCCAGCATGCCCACGCTGATGTCGGTTATCTCCACTGCCCGGACGGTGGCGTCGTAGATGCCGGTATGGCCCACCATGTCGCAGTTGGCGAAGTTGACCACGATGAAGTCGTATTTCTCCGAGGCGATCTCCTTGAGCGCGCGCTCGCGCACCTTCGGAGCGTCCATCTCCGGGTGCTCGCCGAAGGTGGCCGGGTCCCAGCTGCCCTTTATTTCCACCTGGTCCTCGTCCTTGTAGGGCTCGGTGCGCTTGCCGTTGAAGAAGGAGGTGACATGCTTGAACTTCTGCGTCTCGGCGAGGCGCAGCTGTTTAAGGCCCCGCTCGGAGATGATCTGGCCCAGCAGGTTGTCCATGCCGCCGCCCTCGTCCATGGGGGGCAGGGCGCTGAATTTGAACTCATCGTAGTAGCGGGTGAGGCCGCAATAGACCACGTCCATTTTCTTCCAGCGGTCGCCGGGGTAATTGTCCTCCACGAAGGCCTTGGTCAGCTCTATGGCGCGGTCCTGGCGGAAGTTGAAGTGGATGACGGAATCGCCGTCCGCCACGCCGGGGTAATCGCCGACGATGGTGGGGGGGATATACTCGTCAACTATCGGCTGGCCGTTGGGGTTCTTGAGCGTCGCGTAGGCGGAATTCAGCGCGGCCTCGGCGGAGGCGGCTTTGGCGCCCTCGGCCCTGGTGATGGCGTTATAGGTCTGGTCCACGAGCGACCATTTCTCGCCGCGGTCCATGGCGTAGTAGCGGCCCATGATGGTGCCCACGGCGGCATTGCCGACTTCTTTTATGACTTCGTCGAGCATCTTCACGAAAGCCAGGGCGGAGCGGGGAGGGGTGTCGCGGCCGTCGGAGAAGAAGTGGATCCAGACCTTCTTTATGCCGCGCTTTCTGGCCTCGCGCATGATGGAGTACATGTGGTCCTGGTGTGCGTGCACGCCTTCGTCCTGGACGAGGCCCATCAGGTGCAGGGCGCTGCCTTTGGCCACGCAGTTGTCGAGAGCGGCTTTAAGGGCGGGGCGGCCGAAGAAGGTGCCGTCCTCTATCATGTCCTTGATGCGCTTAAGCTCCTGTATGACTATGCGGCCGGCGCCGATGTTCAGGTGGCCGACCTCGGAGGAGCCCTGGTAGCCCTTGGGCAGGCCCACGGACTCGCCGGCCGGCTCGAGGACAGTGTTCGGGTACTGCTTGAGCAGGCGCCGCATGACGGGCGTCTTGGCGTTGCGCACCGCGTTGAATTTGTCGGGGCGGTACATGCCCCAGCCGTCGCGTATGATGAGCAGAACTTTCTTATGGTCCATATATTGTCCTTGGCCGCCGTCAAACTGCCGCTGCGGTAAATCGGTGTGACTGCCCTTATATTTTAGGAAATATGGGGCGCTTTGGGTATGCGTCCCGGCCTGCGGTCCCGGGCAAAAAGCGGGGCGGGCCCTATGGCCCGCCCTCTGTGGGGTCCCTACTCACCGCGACTTACGCTACTGGGACCTCTTCCGTTGATATGTTATAGCTCCTAAATCCCGGAATTTCAAGGGCCCTTCGGGTAAAAAAGAGGCTTATAAAATGAGAGGGGCAGGTTGCTGACCTGCCCTCTCGGGGTCCCACACTCCGAGTTGCTTATACTTGGGTGGGGCCCGTATCCTGCATATAATATAGCTCAGGAAACCGCGGATTTCAAGGGCCCTTCGGCCCTATATTTTGCGGGGGAGGGCTGAATTATAGTTGAATTGACATGCGCCTGCCGGCAGGGGCTAACTATGACCACGCAACACGAAGAAGAGGGGTTTCCGCGGCTGCAGCCCATCGGGGTGCTGGAATCCTGCTTCATGGAGAAGTTCGGCACGCCGCGCCAGCCGCACCTGGTGCCGGGCTCCACGGCCAGGCTGCGCATATACCCGCGCTACAGCCCGGCGCATTCGCTGGCCGGCCTGGCCGACTTCAGCCATGTCTGGCTGATCTTCTGGTTCCACCTGAACACCAACAAGAGCTTTCATCCCAAGATACATCCGCCGCGCATGAAAGGCGGCAAGATAGGGGTTTTCGCCTCCCGCTCGCCGCACCGGCCCAACCCGCTGGGGCTGTCGCTGGCCAGGCTGGAAAAAGTGGAGGGCGACACACTGTACCTCTCCGGCATAGACCTGATAAACGGCACGCCCATCCTGGACATCAAGCCGTACCTGCCTTTCAGCGACGCGGCGCAGGCCCCGCAGACCGGGTGGATACCGGACCACGCTTTCCCGGAGCTGGAGGTGGTTCTGGCGCCGCGGGCCCTGGCCGATACCGAGGGGAACTGCGCCCTGCGCGAACTGATAACGGGCGCGCTGCGCCACGACCCGCGCAACCGGCGCGACGCCACGCAGATGAAGGAGGGGGCCGAGCTGGAATTCTTCCTGTGCGACCGGGAAGTGCATTTCTCGGTGAGGGCCGGCACCGCCACGGTGTCGCGCGTGGAGGCCGCCAAAAAATTCGAGAAGAAGTTCCGCCGTAAAAAGCCGGGCGCCTGAGCGCGGCGCGGGAAAACAAAAAAGCCGCCGGGCAGCCGGCGGCTTTTGCTTATCCAGGGTGTTATTTTATGTGGCGGGTCATCCTGTCCAGGGAGCCGCTGACATTGGCGTAGCTGCCGTTGTAGTAGTGGCTCCACTCGAGGCAGACCAGATTGTTCATTTCGGCGGCGGCTATCTCGTGGAACAGCATGACGGTGGAGAAGGCGAACAGGGGCACGCCGGCCGCGCTTACCGCCGCGCCCGCGCCGTGCCAGGCCAGGCGCTCGAAAGCGAATTCCAGTACTTTCTCGGTGCCGATAATGCCTGCTTCCTTGCCGGCGTGCCAGGCCAGGTGGTGCCCCGCGGTGCTGGCTTCCTCGGCGTGTTTTACGTAAACCCCTTTTACGTCCTGGTTCACGGCCTTGGCGAACCTCTCCACCATTTTATCCGCCGCCGCCTGCCCGGCCTTGTCTTTCTCGAAGCTCTTGTGGCAGCCGGCGGCGGCGCGCAGGCCGAAATACAGCGAGCCCTGCAGATCGCCGGCGCAGGAGCCCCGGCCTTCGGCGCAGTCCCGCTCGCCCAGCTTGCCCAGCATGGCCCCGCAGGCCATGTAGTACATGGGGGTGACCTCGTCTCCCTCCAGTTGGCCCTGGCACATTTCCAGCACGCCGTTGACGCAATTGTAGCCGCGGTTATTGCAGCGGCCGTTGCCGATGGTCTTGGCGAAATCCCTCAGCCAGTTGCCGGAGCCGTTGCAGTCGTCCATGTGCTTGTCGCAATACGCTATGGTCCGGGCCAGGTGCCGCTTTACGGCTGCCCGCAGGTCGTCCTTGGGCTGCCGCGCGCCGGCGCTTTTCTCGTAAACCGGCTCGGCCGCTATTTCGGCGGCCGCCGGCGTACCTTGCCTGCGCTCCAGGATGGCCTCGCGAAGTGAGCCGTCGAGGTCTTCGAATTCGCCCGCCGCCGCGGCGCCGAAAGGCGCGCAGAGCAGCAGCGTCAGGAGGGTGAGTTGTGGCAGATTCATAATGTTCCTTAAATAGTATAGCGGCGGCGGGGTTGACATGTCAAGGCCTTCGGGGCGCGTCAAGGGGTTGTTGAGGGTTTTAAGCGGGGCCTTCATTTTGTATTATAAGGTTATGCGAAAAGCCTTCGCCGCGGTATTGTGCCTGACGGTCCTTTCCGGCTGCGCCTGGACCAGGAAGTCCGACAGCAGCGATATCGTCATAGATTACCCCAGGGGCAGGAGCGGCAACGGCACGCCGCCGCCCTTCGCCCTGCCCGGAGTGCCGCTGCGCAGCGACCTCGCGCCCGCCGCCGCGCCCGAAAGAAAAACCGAGGCCCCGGCACCGTCCCGCCCGGCCGAGTATAAGCCGGCCGAGGCCGCCGCCGCGCCGGTCATGCCCTCCGAGGCCAAGCCCGCCCCCGCCCCGGCCATAATGCCGCCCGCCGCCGCAACCGCCGCGGCCCCAGCGGAGGATTTTGAATTCCATTTCAGCGCGGCCAGGCGCTACGCCGCAAAGAAGCAGTACCGCTCCGCCGCGGCGGAATACGCCGCCGCCGGCGGCTATCTGCCGGCCGGCGACACCCGCGCCGTGCACCTGCTCGAGCGGCAGGGCGCCATGCTGCTGCGCGCCGGCGACGAGCCCAAGGCGCAGGAGCGCTTCCGCGGGGCCATAGAAACGGCCAAACTGACGGGGAATTCCGGCAACGACCTAGCTAACGCCCACCTGGGCCTGGCCTATTGTCTGGAGAAAGCGGGGAAGGTGGCCGACGCCCTGCAGAATTACGAGAAGGCGCTCGCGCTGTCCTCTAACAAGACCATAAAGGCCCGGATAGCCGAAACTATCGGCGGCCTGAAGAAAAGCCCGTAGCCCGCGAACGCGGCTGCCGGGAGGAAAAATGAAACAGAAAGAGCGCTGTCCCTGGGCTTACGGCTCCAGCCCGCTGTACGTTCCCTACCACGACGAGGAATGGGGCGTGCCGGTGCGCGACGACCGCCTGCAGTTCGAATTTCTGACGCTGGAGAGCGCGCAGGCCGGGTTGAGCTGGTCCACCATCCTCAACAAGCGCGAGGGCTACCGCCGCGCTTTCGCCGGCTTCGACCCCGAAAAGGTCGCCCGCTTCGGCGAGAAAAAGATAGAGGCTCTGCTCAAAGACCCCGGCATAGTGCGCAACCGCCTGAAGGTGCGCGCCGCCGTGAATAACGCGCGGCGCTTTCTGGAAGTGCGCGCCGAGTTCGGCACTTTCTCGGCTTACATCTGGGGTTTCGTCGGTGGGCGCCAGAAGGTGAACCGCTGGGCCGAATTGTCGCAGCTGCCGGCTTCGTCCAAAGAATCCGACGAGCTCAGCGCGGACCTGAAGCGGCGCGGCTTCAAGTTCACAGGCAGCACCATCATGTACGCGCACATGCAGGCCACCGGCCTGGTGAACGACCACCTGGTCTCCTGCTTCCGCCACCGGGCCTGCGGCCGGGTCAAACGATCCTGATGTCGAGGCAGTAGAGCAGGGACATGGCTTCCGGCAGGGAGAATTCGGCGTCCTTAACCTTGTTCTCCTTCACGTTTATCGCGTAATTCCTGGCTCCGGTCAGATTGGCCCCCGCCAGGTCGGTGCCGCCGAAGAGCGCGCCGGCCAGGTCGGTGCCGGCCAGGTCCGCCCCGGAGAGGTTGGCCTCGCGGAAATCGGCGTCCTTGGCCAGGCAGTTCTTTATGGAGGCGCCGGCCAGGGGCAGCCCGAGGAAGCCGCAGTCGCTGAGCACGCAGTTCTGGAAGGAGAGCGGGCCGGCCAGTTTTAGTTTCGGCCAGGCGGCGTCGCCCCAGTTCACCCCGGTCAGCTTCGAATCCTTGAAAGAGACGCCGTCGAACACGGCGCCCCGCGGCCTGGCCAGGCTGAGGTTACAGCTCTCGAACCGGCACTCCCGGAACTTGCAGAAGCGCAGGCTGGCGCCGGTCAGGTCGCAGTTCCTGAAAACGCAGGCGTAAAAGCTCTTCGAGTCCAGCCCGGCGCCTTTTAGCGCCAGCCCGGAGAAAACCCTGTCCGCGTAGTCCTTTTCCCCGTCCTTGTCCGTCAGGTCGTCTTTTTTCATAGAAGGTACCTATATGTTATCAATTACCGGGCCTCGGCCGGCCGGGCGGCCCGTCTTTATGAGCAGGCAGGCAAAAAGGTATAATATAGGCAGAAGTGATGCAAAGATCCCCCCGATTTTAGATCCGGACAAAACAGCGGTTGTGTAAGCGGGCCAGCGCCCGCCAAAAGGATATATGATGATAGCGCCCAGCAACGTAAAGCAGCAGACTTTCCGCAGGACCAAGATAATCTGCACCATCGGTCCCGCCTCCGAGAACCCCGATTGCATCCGGGAGCTCATCCGCGAAGGGATGAACGTGGCCCGCATCAATTTCTCCCACTGCAAGTACGACGAGGCCCTGAAGCGCGTGCAGATGCTGCGCGAGGCCCGGGCCGAGGCCCGCGTGCCGCTGGCCATCATGCTCGATACCAAGGGCCCCGAAGTGCGCATGTTCGGCTACAGCAAGCCGGTAACGCTGACCGCCGGCGAGCGGCTGTTCGTGGAGAGCTTCGAGGGCGCGCCCGAGGCCGCGGCCGAGTTCCCGCCGGAGAAGCGGCATTACTACACCAATTTACCCCGCATCGACAAGCTGGTGCAGGTGGGCACCCGCGTGCTGCTGCAGGACGGCTTCATCGAGACCGAGGTGACGGAGCTGCACCAGGGGGCCGTGACCGTGCGCGTGCTCAACGACGGCCGCCTCAAGGACAAGGCCCACCTGGCCGTGCCTGGCGCGGACTACCCTATCCCGTTCCTGTCCGAGAAGGACCGCAAGGACATCGCCTTCGCCGTGGAGAACCGCTTCGAGTACATCGCGCTCTCCTTCGTGCGCACCGCCAAGGACATCGCCGACGTGCGCGAGCTGGTCCGCAGCGTGCGGGCCGACTCCCCGATCAGGCTGATCGCCAAGATAGAGGACAAGAAGGCCCTAGCCAACATCTACGACATCATCCGCGACTCCGACGGCATCATGGTTGCCCGCGGCGACCTCGGCATCGAGGTGCCGATAGAGGAGCTGCCCGGCCTGCAGAAGAACATCATCAAGCGCTGCTACCTGGCAGGCAAGCCCGTCATCGTGGCCACGCAGATGCTCGAGAGCATGACCGACAAGCCCTACCCTACCCGCGCCGAGGTGACCGACACCGCCAACGCCGTGATGGACCTGACCTCCGCCGTGATGCTGTCCGGCGAGACCGCCAACGGCGCGCATCCCGCGCGCGTCGTCAACATGATGGCCCGCATCATAGACAAGACCGAGTCTTCGATAGACTACCACACCATGGCGCGCGTCACGCACGACTACGTGGACCGCGACAATATCACCAATATCATGGCCTATAGCGTGGTCGAGACCGCGCATGACTGGAACGCCAAGGCCGTGGCCGTGATCACGGC
>MGTZ01000033.1 GCA_001799715.1 Elusimicrobia bacterium GWB2_63_16
TCCATGTTGATCTTCTCGCGCTCCTCGAAGGTGCGGTCGAGGTCTATCTTGCCGATCTCGGAGCGCATGGTGGTCTGCGCCAGCTGCGTGGCGGCGAACTGGTAGTCCGTGATGCCGTAGCAGGTCTTGATCGGGTCCATGATCTGGATGTAGAGGATACCGTCGACCTGCACGGAGATGTTGTCCTTGGTGATGCAGGTCTGCTCCTGCACGTCCACGACCATCTCCTTGAGGCTGCGGCGGTAGGCGATCTTGTCTATGAAGGGGATCAGGATGTGGAAGCCGGCCTCGAGGGTGGTGTGGTACTTGCCCAGCCGCTCCACGACGAAGACCGTCATGTGGGGCACGACCCTGGCCGAGTTGACCAGGACCATCACTACGAAGATCACGCCTATCGCAAGAATGAATTCCATGTTTTTCTCCTTAGTTGAACGGCTGCACTTTGAGCGTCAGGTTGTGGCGCTCCAGTACGGTTACTTTCTGTCCCTTGGCTATCGCCGTCTCGGCGTCGGCGTTCCAGAAACTGCCGTGGAATTCCACTTTGCCTTTGGTGGAATTAGGGATTATCTCCTCGGTGACTACGGCGGTTTCGCCGGTGAATTTCTCCATCGCGGCGCCGGTCGGATTGACGTTGGCCACCCGCCCGACGAAGTAGCCCTGGGCCATGCGCCGGAACCCCGCCAGCAGCACTATGGAAACGATCGTAAAAAGGACCAGCTGCGTGTTTATCCCCATGGGGATAAATACCAGCAGCAGGCCCGTCAGCACGGCGCCCAGCCCGAAGAACACCAGGATGAACCCGGGCAGGAACAGCTCCATGCTCATTATCGTCAGACCCAGCAGTATCCACAGGTATTTGAGAGGTATGTTTTCCAGCATGCGTTAATCGTATGAAATACGGCCGGCAGTAGCAAGTGGCGCGGCGGCGCCGTCACTGCTTCAGCGCGGCGTCCAGGAAGGCCAGCAGGCGGGGGGCGTAGGCGGCGTGGAACGCGGTGAAGGCTTCGATGTGGCCGGCGGGGACTTCCCAGAACTCCTTGGGGCCTGGCGCCGCGTCGTAGAGCCGGCGGCCCTGGGCGAAGGGCACGGTGCCGTCGCCGACGGCGTGGAGGAAGATCTTGGGACAATGCAGCCGCGCGATATGGGCGGAGGGGGAATGCCGGCCGCTGACCAGCAGGTACGGCAGCCAGGAGGCCGGCCAGGTAAGCCGGTGACTCCGCAGCACGGCCGCGGCCACCTGCCGGTAGGAATAGAATGTGCCTTCCAGCACCAAGGCCGCCGGCTTGAAGCCGGACTCGCCCGCCGCGGCCACCGCCAGCGCCCCGCCCAGGCTCTGGCCGAAGATTATCATCCTGCCGGGCTCCGCCCCGGGCAGCAGCAGCGCTTGCTCCAGCGCGGCCCGGCCGTCGGCCACGGCGCCGGCCAGCGACGGGCGGCCCCCGGAGGCGCCGTAGCCCCTGTAATCGAAGGTAAAGACGTTATAGCCTTCGTCGGCCAGCCAGGCGGCGTAGGGATAATGCGCCGTCATGTTCTGACCGTTGCCGTGAAAATGCACGACGGTGCCTTTAGGCTTGCCTTCGGGCGGGAAGAACATGCCCGTCAGCGGGGTGCCGTCCGCCGAGGCGAACTTTATGGCCTCGTACCTGCGGCCCTCCGCCGCCGGGTCCGCGTGTATATGGCGTGTCGGCTTGAAGAAGACATGCGTGCAGCCCGAGAGGGGCAGCGCGGCGAGGAGCAGCAAGGTAAGGCGCATAGTTAAGGGGCGAAGAAGAACTGGTGGAAGTAGACTCCGGTTTCCCGGACGCCGCCGCGCCAGGAGTGTTCGGCGCGTACGGAACTGTCGCGGGTCAGCTTGTAAGAAGCCGCCAGCGAGCCGGCCCAAAGCGGGCGCGTGTCACCGACGGCGTAGCTGAGGTAGCGGGCCTCCAGCAGCGCGCGCAGCCGGCCGCGCTCGGCCAGCACGCCGGCCTTCAGGCCGGCGCCCAGGCGCCAGTTGTTCTCCAGCGCGGGGCCGAAGGCGGTGTCGGCCTGCAGCAGGGCGTACCACAGCTGCCGTACCGGGCCGTCCCACTCGGCCGCCAGGCCGGAGCCGGCGTGCATGGCCCAGACGGCGGCCCTGCCGCTCTGCCGCCCGGTCTCGGGCGCCTGCTCCACGCCGGCCGCCACCTCCCAGGACTGCCGGCGCACCCAGTCGTCCCAGGGGTTAAGGCTGACCACGCGGGCGATGCGCCCTTCCTTGACGTAATAGCGGTTATAGCGCGGCTCGTAGCGCAGCCGCAGCGAGCCCATCTCCAGCACGGCGTCCGGCAGGTAGCCGGCAGGGTCGTCGAGCAGGTCCTGAGCCGCGAAGCGGGCCTGTACTTCGTAGGCGGGCCCGTTCTCCAGGGCCACTACGCCGGCGCCGGCGCGCAGGCTCTCGTGTCCGTCCAGCACGGTGGCGGGGCGCCGCGGCCCGCCGGTAAAAGTTTCCTGCTGCCCCAGGGGGGCGCGCCGCGCCAGCAGCGGGTCGGTGCGGCGGTCCAGCTCTTCCTGCTTTATGCGCCGCGCGTAGAAGCGCCAGCTAAGGTAGTCCACGGCCGTCTCCAGCACGGCCGCCTGCTGCCGGGGCGGCCAGGCCTCTATCGCCCTGAGCCCGGCGTTCTGGTCGCCGCGGGCCAGCGCCAGCACCGCGGTCTTCTCGAGCTGCGTCAGCTGCGAGCGTTTCCAGTCCACCGTCTTCCAGAGGGAGGGGCGCCAGCCGGGCTCGGCGGCGGGGGAGGCTTCCAGCACGGCCTTGGCCGTGTCTGACGGGATGACCCAGAAGGTGAAGCGGCGGGAGAGGTTCAATTCCGGCTTCACGATATCGAGCAGCGGCATCAGCTGCCAGGAGCAGTTGCGGGTGAAGAAGAGGTACGGGAAAGAGGCCTTGCCCAGCTCCCAGCAGTGGCGCAGCAGGCGGTCTATCTCGCCCTGCGTCAGGTTCAGGGGGAATTCCCACAGGTCGCGGTTCTCTATGTTGTGGTATTCCTGTATCTTGAGGTAATAGGGGATGGTGGCGAACTGGCCGGGGTAGGCTCCCACCAGGCCTTTCACGGCGAAGAAGAGGCCGCTGTCGGCGTCGGCGGTGGCCGCGTAATTCACGGTGTAGTCCAGCAGGTCCGCGCCGGCGCCGCCGCGCTTGTGCAGGCGCAGGAAGGTGTGGCCGTAGAGCGTGGACGGGTTGTTGAGGTAGCCGCCCGCGAACAACAGGCTGACGGATTCAGTGTCCAGGGCCGCCTTCCATTCCTCGAAATCCGGGCAGGCGCGCGGGGGAGTCTGCGCCGCCACGCCCAGCTTATCCTTCAGCCAGCGGTAGCGCTCGGGAAAGCGGCATTCGGGGCTGTCGTTGTCCGCGCCTTCGAAGTAGAGGCCGTCCACCGCCGCTTCCAGTTCCAGGCGGGGGTTGATATTGCCCCACTTCGACAGGAAGAACTGCGGGTTTACCGACGGGCTGCGCCAGTTGCCCAGCAGATTCTTCTCGTAGTAGAGCAGTTTGCTCCAGTAAGGATCTTCCCAGGCCTTCAGGGCGGCGGCCTTCTGCCGCGCCGCCAGGCGTTCCAGCTCCCGCTCCGGCCCCAGCGCCGCCGCCGGCAGAGCCGTTAGCAGCAGGATAAAGAAAATAAATTCGCGCGCCATCGTTGCCCCTTATAAATTAAAACGGGCCGGAGGTTTTTACGCCGCCGGCCCGCAGTACGTCACTACCGCTTATATGCTGGAGACGAGCCTGTCGATGGTGTTGACAGCGGTCTTAGCGTCGTTGGCGGCGAAGATGACGGTGTGGTTCTTCTGCAGCAGCTGCGTGAACTGCCAGCTGGTCTCGGGCGTATAGCCGTAGAGCTTGGCGAGGCTGTTGACGTACTCGCCCTTGCCGGCGGCCACTTCGCGGGACAGGTCCTTGTAGTTGGCTTCGATGAAGCTCTCGCGGGCCATCGCCAGCTTGACCAGGCCCTTGTTGTTGCAGTTGGAGGTGCCGAAGGTCATGCCGAACGTCTGGCTGCCGAACGTGCCGTTGGTGGTGGCGGCGAGGATCTGCGTCTCGTTGTTCTGCTGGAAGACCAGGCTGCCCAGACCGCAGCCGGCGGCGCCGTAACCGGCGGCCATCGCGGCGGAGGTGAAGGCACCCACTATCGCTATGGTTAACAGTACTTTTTTCATTATATGCTCCCCTTTACCTTAATTGGTTTACTTCTTCCGAGATTGTGCAACTTAACGCCGGCCGGTGTCAACAACGCCACACTCCGCATCGCCCCGGCTATAATCGTGCTATGAGCACAAAGTAAATCCCGACCAAAATAACCGCCAGCTGCGCTACTGCCGCCGCGGCAAGGCCGGCTTCCGCAGCCCGCAATTGCAGACGTCGCGCACGGAGGAGCGGAGCCGGGACGGAGTGGCCGCCAGGCGGTCTTCGGAGAAGATCACGAGCGTGTGCTGTTCGTCGCAGCGCTTTAAAAGGGCTGGCAGGCAGGACATGCAGCCCTTAAGAACCTCTACGCGTTCCGGGGCCGGGTTACACTTGACCAGGTAAACCGGGAACCGTCGCGCATACTTGCCGGAAAGAGCTTTGATAAACTTCGCCCTGAACTTGGCGTTCCCCTCGGCGTTCAGGCGGAACGGGGCAAAAAAGAAAATATCCGGCCCGGGCTCGAACTCCGGGTTTGTCATGAAAGAATTCAAGTCCGCGATAAAAAGTCCCTTCCCGGAAAGAGCTGACATCGCGAACATGTTTATCAGCGTATCGAACGAGGAAATTCCGGGGAGCACTTCCACTTCCACCTGGGGCGGGACGGCGGAGATAATGTCCGAGATCTGAGTGCTCAGAAAAAAAGGATTGCCGTAGGTCAATACTCCCACGCGGGTGTGCTTCTTGAAGGCCTCAAGGACGTCTTTGAGCATGCCTGGATAATCTCGCCCGCTGAACGGCGCCAGGGGAATTCCCATGCTGCGGATGATTTTAGCGGTAGAGGTATCAGCGCTCTTGCAATAAACTATCCCGCAGGAGCGCAAAGCGCCGGCGGACTCCAGTGTCATCTGGGACGGGGACACCAGTCCGTACGAAACAATGGATAGCTTTTTCATTATGATATGCCGCTATCGCGGCCTCTCGCTAATCCCCTGCGCGGCCCGCTCAGTGCAGCCCTATGCGGCACTGGTGATCTTTGGCGTAGCGCTCCAGCGATTCCTTCTCCTGCTCGCGGTAGGCGGCGGTGCGCTTCATCAGAGCGTCGAAATTCGTCAGGTGCGCGTCGAACATGGGGCCGTCCACGCAGGCGAACTTGGGCTTACCGCCGATCTCCACGCGGCAGCCGCCGCACATGCCGGTGCCGTCGAGCATTACCGGGTTGAGGCTGGCGAAAGTGGGGGTTTTGTGCGGCAGCGAGGCCAGCGCCACGAATTTCATCATGGGTATCGGGCCGATGGTGAAGATGGCGTCCGGGCCGCGGCCGGCGGCGTAGAGGTCCGCCATCGCGTCGGTGACCAGGCCCTTCTTCCCGGCGGAGCCGTCGTCGGTGGTGACGATCACTTCGCCGAGCTCGGCCATTTCCTTCTCGAGGATCAGGAGGCCCCTGTTGCGGGCGCCCAGGATGGAGACCACCTTGTTGCCGGCGTCTTTGTAGGCGCGGGCTATGGGATAAAGCTCGGCTATGCCCACGCCGCCGCCCACGCCCAGCACGGTGCCCCACTTCTTTATCTCCACCGGCGTGCCCAGCGGGCCCGCCACGTCGAGGAAGGAGTCGCCCTGCTTGAGGGCGTTCATCTCCGTCGTGGATTTGCCGATGGCCTGGATGATGACTGTGACGGTGCCCCGCTCCGGGCTCCAGTCCACCAGCGTCACAGGTATGCGCTCGCCGCCCTCGCGGCTGCGCAGGATGACGAAATGCCCGGCCTTGGCCTTGGCGGCTATGAGGGGGGCGTAGATGACGTGCTTCGAGATCGTGTCGGATAATTCCGTCTTCTCGACTATTTTGTACAGGCCTTCGGTGGAGTAGATGTCGTGGTTCATGTCAGTTCCCTTTGGCTGAAAGTTTCTCGTGTATGGCCTTCGCCGCGGCCTTGCCGTCCTTCATGGCCAGCAGCACGGTGGCGCCGCCGCGCACCACGTCGCCGCCGGCGTAGATGCCGTCGAGCGAGGTCTTGGCGGTGGCCTCCTCCACTATGATGCCGCCCCACTTGTTGGTGGCCAGGCCCGGAGTGCTCTGCTGGATTACGGGGTTGGGGCTCGAGCCGATGGCTACCACCAGGCTGTCGGCCTCTATGAAGAAGTCGGAGCCGCCCTGCGGCATCGGCTTGCGGCGGCCGCTGGCGTCGGGGGCGCCCAGCTCCATGCGGATGCACTTGACGCGCTTGAGGCGGCCCCGCTCGTCGCCCACCAGTTCCACCGGCGCGGTCAGGAATTCGAACTTGATGCCCTCTTCCATCGCGTTCTCCACTTCCTCCGCGCGGGCCGGCATTTCGGCGCGGGTGCGGCGGTAGAGCAGCGTGACGCTGTCGGGCTTCAGGCGCATGGCGCAGCGGGCCGAGTCCATGGCGGTATTGCCGCCGCCCACCACCACCACTTTCTTGCCGATGTAGTAGGGGGTGTCGGTCTCGGGGAAGTTGTGGGCGCCCATCAGGTTGACGCGGGTGAGGAACTCGTTGGAACTGTACACGCCCACCAGGTCCTCGCCGGGGGTGTGCATCGGGGTGGGCAGGCCCGCCCCGGAACCTATATAGACCACATCGAAATCTTTCTTTAGTTCTTCGATGGAGATGGACTTGCCCACCATCACGTTCTTAAGCAGGCGCACGCCCATCTTCCTGAGCATGTCCACTTCGAAGCGCACTACCTCGCGAGGCAGGCGGAAGGTGGGGATGCCGTAGCTGAGCACGCCGCCGAACTCGTGCAGCGCCTCGAAAACGGTGACAGCGTGGCCCAGTTTGCGCAGTTCGGCCGCGACGGCCAGCGAAGTGGGGCCGGAACCCACGCAGGCCACTTTTTTTCCGGTGTCGGGGGCGCAGGCGGGGGGCTTGATCAGGCCGTTCTTGCGGGCGTAGTCGGCCGTGAAGCGCTCCAGGCGGCCTACCGAAACCGGCCCGAACTTGTCCTTGAGCACGCAGGCGAACTCGCAGTAGGTCTCCTGCGGACAGACGCGGCCGCAGATGGCCGGGAAAAGGGAGGTCTCGAAGATCTTGGAGGCGGCGGCGCCCAGGTCTTCCTTATGCACCAGGTCCACGAATTCGGGGATCTTGACGTTGACCGGGCAGGCCAGCTCGCAGGGCTTGGTCTTGCAGCCCAGGCAGCGGGCGGCCTCGGTGACGGCCTCTTCAAGACCGAAGCCCATGGCGACCTCGTCGAAATTGCCGCGGCGGGCCACCTGGTCCTGGTGCCGGCCAAGGTTCTGCTTGATCGATGGTGTGGGTTTCTTAGGCTTGTTTTCCATGCCACAATTATACAAAACCCGCGGGTTGCGCCCGAACGCTGCGTAACCCGGTTAACGCTGGGGGGAGCCCGGGGGCCGCCGAAAATGCTATACTTTTCCTGTCAGCCAGTCCCGATTTCGCAGTTACATCCCTAAGGAGATTATAATAATGGCTAATAAAAAAGTTGCAATGGACGGCAATACGGCCGCGGCGTTCGTGGCCCACAAGACCAACGAGGTCATAGCGATCTACCCCATCACCCCTTCGTCCGTCATGGGCGAGCTCTCCGACGTCTGGAGCGCCAAGGGCGATAAGAACATCTGGGGCACCGTCCCTTCCGTCATCGAGATGCAGAGCGAGGGCGGCGCCTCCGGCGCGGTCCACGGCTCCCTGACCGCCGGCGCGCTCACCACCACTTTCACCTGCTCTCAGGGCCTTCTGCTGATGATCCCGAACATGTTCAAGATCGCCGGCGAGCTGACCAGCACCGTGTTCCACGTCAGCGCCCGCGAAGTCGCGGCCCACGCGCTCTCCATCTTCGGCGGCCACGGCGACGTGATGGCCTGCCGCCAGACCGGCTGGGCGATGCTCGCCTCGGCCAACCCCCAGGAGGCCATGGACTTCGCGCTGATAGCGCAGTCCGCCACGCTCAAGACGCGCGTGCCGTTCCTCCACTTCTTCGACGGCTTCCGCACCAGTCACGAGCTGAACATGGTGGAGACCCTCTCCCCCGAGGTCATGCGCAGCATGATCAGCGAGAAGCTCATCGCCGAGCATAAAGCCCGCGGCCTCAACCCCGAGCACCCCGTGCTGCGCGGCACCGCCCAGAACCCGGACGTCTTCTTCCAGGGCCGCGAAGCCGGCAATAAGTTCTACGCCGCCGTGCCCACGATGGTGAAAGAAGCCATGGGCCAGTTCGAGAAACTGACCGGCCGCAAGTACGGCCTGTTCGACTACGTGGGCGCCCCCGACGCCACCAAGGTCGTGGTCGTGATGGCCTCCGGCGCCGACGTGCTGGAAGACACCGTCAACCACCTCGTCTCCAAGGGCGAGAAGGTGGGCGTGCTCAAGGTACGCCTCTACAGGCCCTACTCCGAGGCCGATTTTATAAAGGCCCTGCCCAAGACCGTAAAGTCCATCTCCGTGCTCGACCGCACCAAGGAAGCGGGCGCCCTGGGCGAGCCGCTGTACCAGGACGTGGTCACCGTCTGCTCCACCGCTTATAAGGCCGGCGTGCTCAAGGAGCTGCCCCTCATCGTCGGCGGTCGCTACGGCCTCGGCTCCAAGGAGTTCACCCCGGCCATGGCGAAAGCCGTGTTCGAGGACCTGTCCTCCGCCAAGCCCCTTAACGGCTTCACCGTCGGCATCAACGACGACGTCACCAACCTCTCGCTGAAGTACGACGCGAACTTCTCCACCGAGCCCGCCGACACCTTCCGCGCGCTGTTCTTCGGCCTGGGTTCCGACGGCACCGTGGGCGCCAATAAGAACACCATCAAGATCATCAGCGAAGAGACCGGCCAGTTCGCCCAGGGCTACTTCGTGTACGACTCCAAGAAGGCCGGCTCGATGACCGCCAGCCACCTGCGCTTCGGCAAGTCCTACATCCGCGCGCCGTACCTGGTCAGCAAGGCCCGCTTCATCGGCTGCCACCAGTTCAGCTTCCTCGAGAAATACGAGATGCTCAACCGCGCCGAAGACAACGGCATCTTCCTGCTCAACAGCCCGTTCGGGGCCAATGAGGTCTGGGACAAGCTGCCGATCGAGGTGCAGGAAGTCATCGTCAAGAAGCACCTGAAGATGTACGTGATCGACGCATCCAGGATCGCCGAAGCCACCGGCATGGGCGCCCGCATCAACGTCATCATGCAGACCGCCTTCTTCGGCATCTCCGGCGTCCTCCCGAAGGACGAGGCGATAGCCGCCATCAAAGCCTCCATCAAGAAGACCTATTCCAGGAAGGGCGAGGAAGTTGTCAACAAGAACTTCGCCGCCGTCGACCAGACGCTGGCCGCCATCGAGGAAGTGAAGGTCGGCAAGGCCGACAGCAAGATCGTGCGCTCCTGCGCGGTCGAGGGCTTCCCCAAGTTCGTGCGCGAGACGCTGTGCGAGATGA
>MGTZ01000034.1 GCA_001799715.1 Elusimicrobia bacterium GWB2_63_16
GTGCCCGAGATCGCCGAGAAGGTCATCGAGATCGTGGACGTGGTCCGCGACCCCGGCTTCCGCGCCAAGGTGCTCGTGCGCAGCAACTCCCCAAAGGTGGACCCCGTCGGCGCCTGCGTCGGCATCCGCGGCTCGCGCATCCGCGTCATCATGAGCGAGCTCGCCAACGAGAAGATCGACCTCATCCCCTATATCGAAGACACGCTGACCATGATCGCGAAGTCCTTCTCCCCCGCCACCGTCAGCTCGGTGAAGGTGCTCGACAAGGAAGGCAAGCGCGCCCAGGTCATCGTGCCCGACGACCAGCTCGCGATGGCCATCGGCCGCGAAGGCCAGAACATCCGCCTCGCCAGCCGCCTGACCGGCTGGGAGATAGAGGTCAAGTCCGAAGGCCAGCGCAACGAGGAGAACAAGAAGACCACGGACATGGCCATGCAGGACCTGCTCAAGATCGACGGCATCGGCGCCAAGGTGGCCGAGACGCTCATCACCATGAACGTGCTCGACATCCGCACCGTGGCCGGCCTCACCGAGGAGGAGCTGTGCTCCCTCGAGGGCATCGGCGAGAAGACCGCCCAGAAGATCCTGGCAGGCGCCAAGAAGTACCTCGAAGAGAACCCCAATTACGGCCAGCCCGCCGCGCAGGAAGAAGCTGCCGCCGCTGAGGCCCCTGCCGAGCCCGTTATCGAAACCCCCGCCGAGACCGCTACCGAGACTGAAGAGGTGAAAAATGACAGCCAAGAAAAAGGAAAATGAAGATTTAGACCAAAAGGACTCGGCGGCTAAAGTGGAGGGCGAGGCTAAGGCCGCGCCCAAAAAGAAGGCCGCGCCCAAGAAGAAGGCCGAAGGCGAAGACGCCGGGGAAAAGAAAGCCCCGGCCAAGAAAGCCGCGCCCAAGAAGAAGGCCGAAGGCGAGGCCGATGGCGAAAAGACCGCCAAGGCCCCGGCCAAGGCCAAGAAGGCCAAGGCCGAAGAGCCCGCGCCCGAACCGGAACTTCCCAAGAAGCCGGACTTGAAGCGCTTCATGTTCTCGCATTCCACGTCCGAAGGCACCATCGCCGCCGGCCCTACCGGCGCGAAGGAAGAGCCCAAGCCCGTGGAGGCGCCGAAGCCGGCCGCTCCAGCGCCCGCCCCGGTCCCGGCGCCCGCGGCCCCCGCGCCCGCCCCGGCCTCCTCCGCCCCCGCGGCTCCCGCCGCGCCGGCCAAGCCGGCCGCCCCGGCCGTTCCCCCGGCGAGGACCTTTACCCCCGGCACGGCCGGTCCTGTTTCCCCCGTTGTGAGGCCGGCGGCACCGCCCGCCCGCCCCGGCCAGCCCAGCCAGCCCGCCCAGCCGAACAGGCCGCCGCAGCGCCTTATCATTCCCCCGCTCATCAGGCCGCTGTCTCCGGTGATACGTCCCGGCGGCGTAACCCCGCCCAGGCCGGCGCAGCCGCCCGTACAGCGCCCCGGTTTCGGAGGCGGCCCCGGCCGGCCCATGCCGCCGCGCCCGCAGGCCAAGCCCCCGCAGAAGCCGGCCGCCCCGGCCCCCAAGCCGGCCCCCAAGCCGGCGGAAGCTCCCGCCGCGCCCGGCGAGAAAGGCGCGCTGCCCAAGCTTAAGGTCCCTACCACCCTGATCGTCCGCGAGCTCGCGGAAAAACTCGGCGTGAAGACCACCGACCTCATCAAGAAACTGATGGGGATGGGCGTGTTCGCCACGATCAACCAGCGCCTCGAAGAGGACGCCGCGCAGCTTATCGCCGCGGACTACGGCTTCGACCTGGAGATGGTCCCGATGTACGGCGAGGACGAGCTGAAAGAGGAGATAGAACAGGAGAAGTCCGAGAACCTCAAGCCCCGCTACCCGATCATCACGATCATGGGCCACGTCGACCACGGTAAAACCACCCTGCTCGACGCGCTGCGCGAGTCCGACGTCGTGGGCTCCGAAGCCGGCCAGATCACGCAGCACATCGGCGCCTACATGGTGAAGACCGCCCGCGGCAACATCACCGTGCTCGACACCCCGGGCCACGAGGCGTTCACCGCCATGCGCGCCCACGGCGTGAAGATCACCGACATCGTGGTGCTGGTCGTTTCCGCGGTCGACGGCGTCATGCCCCAGACCCTGGAAGCCATCAACCACGCCAAGGCCGCCGACGCCCCGATCATCGTGGCGATCAACAAGATCGACCTGCCCACGGCCAACGCCCAGCAGATCAAACAGCAGCTGTCCAACCACGGGCTGCTGCCCGAAGACTGGGGCGGCAAGACGCCGATGGTGGAGATCTCCGCCAAGAAGCGCCTGAACCTCGACAAACTGCTCGAGATCGTCAGCATCCAGTCCGAACTGATGGAACTGAAGGCCAACCCCGACAAGCCCGGCCAGGGCATCGTCATCGAGTCCCGCCTGGACCCGAAGAAGGGTATCGTAGCCACCATCATCAACGTCACCGGCACCATCCGTGTCGGCGACCCGTTCACCGTGGGCGCCGCGCACGGCAAGGTGCGCGCCCTCGTCGACGACCACGGCCAGCGCCTGGAAGAGCTCAAGCCCAGCATGCCGGCCGAGGTGCTCGGCATCAGCGGCGAAGTTCCCACCGCCGGCGACGTGCTCAAGGTGGCCGAGAACGAGAAGGAAGCCCGCCACGTGGCCGATAAGCGCAAGCTGAACCGCCGCGAGGAGGCCATGAGCCACCAGAGGCACGTGACCCTGCTGTCGCTGAAGTCCCAGGTGGACCAGCACCAGCTTAAGAACCTCAACGTGGTGCTCAAGACCGACGTGTTCGGCTCGCAGCAGGCCATCAAGGACCAGCTCGAGAAGATGAGCACCAGCGAAGTCGCCATACAGCTGCTGCACACCGGCATCGGCAACATCACCGAATCCGACGTGCTGCTGGCCAAGGCCTCCTCGGCCGTCATCCTCGGCTTCCACGTGGACGCCGACACGAAGGTGCGCGAGGCCGCCAAGGCGACGGACGTCGAAATACGCGAGTACACCATCATCTACGACCTCATAGAGGACGTGCGCGCCGCGATGAGCGGCCTGCTGGCCCCCGAGATCGTAGAGCTGGTCACCGGCCGCGCCAAGATCCTGCAGGTCTTCGACCTGAGCTCCGGCAAGATCGCCGGCTCCAGGCTGCTCGAAGGCAAGCTGGTGCGCAACCAGCAGGTCAGGGTGCTCCGCGGCAAGGAGATCGTCGGCACGGGCAAGATCTCCGGCCTGAAGCACTTCAAGGAAGACGTCAAAGAAGTCGTGATCAAGGACATGGAGTGCGGTATCCTGTTCGACGGCTTCAAGGACTTCCGCGCCGAAGACATGGTGGAAGTCATAACCAAGGAGGAGCGCATCCGTCGCCTAGCGGCGCCGGGCGCCTGACCCTGTGGGCTCTAAAAGAAACGAACGTCTGAAGGAACTCTTCCTGCAGGAGATCAGCACGGTGCTGAGGAACATCAACGGCATAAACGCCAATGGTCTCCTCACGCTGACCGGCTCCGAGCTCACGCGGGACGGCAAGGTGCTCTACGTCTACTACTCGGTGCTGGGCACCGACGCGGAGCGCCAGCGCAAGGAACTCATCCTCAAGGCCAACTCGCGAGAGATACGGACGCTGCTGTTCAAGCGCCTGTGCCTCAAGAGCGTCCCCGAGATACAGTTCAAGTTCGACGAGACCCCTGAAAAGGCCTCGCACATAGAGGACATCTTCAAGCAGATTAATTCGGAAAATGAAAAAACCGATGAGAACCCTGGACCTCGAGACTGAATTCAAGCGTCTCGAGGAACTGATACTTAATTCGCAGACGTTCTTCCTGGCCGGGCACCTTAACCCCGACGGGGACACGATCGGCTCGATGCTGTCCATAGGCTCCGTCCTCAAGCGCCTGGGCAAGAAGGTGCGCCTGTTCTCGCAGGACCCGGTGCCCGAGAACCTGCGTTTCCTGCCCAACGTGCGCGCGGTGCGTTCGCGGCTGCCCAAGGGCAAGTTCGACGCGGCGATCCTGCTGGAGTGCTCCGTGCCGTCGCGCGGCGGCGCGCTGGAGCCGGTGCTCAAGCGCTGCGGTCAGGTGGTCAACATCGACCACCATAAGACCTCCGAGTTCTACGGCGACATCAATATCGTCGAGCCGCATTCCTCCTCCACCGCCGAGATCGTCTACCGCCTGTTCTATAACATGAACGTCAATATCAGCCGGCGCGAGGCGGCCTGCCTGTACACAGGCATGGTCACCGACACCGGCCGCTTCCACTTCCCGGCCACCAGCCCCCGCACCATGCAGGTGGCCTCGAGGCTGCTGGAGACCGGCTTTAAATTCTCGCGCATCAACGACCTGCTCTACGCCACCAAGGCCTGCGAGGCGCTCAAGGTGCTGGGGCGCGCGCTGGGCAGCCTGGAGTTCAAGGCCGGCGGCAAACTTGCGGTCATGACCCTGACGCTGGCGGATTTCAAGGAGTTCGACGCCCGCCCGGAGCACGCGGAGAACGTTATAAACTACGGCATGATGCCTCCCGGCGTGAAGGCCACCGTCATGTTCCGCGAGGAAGCGGGGCGCATCAGCGTCACCTTCCGTTCGCGCGGGCACCTCGACGTCAGCCTGGTCGCCAAGACCTTCGGCGGCGGCGGCCACCGCAACGCCTCCGGCTGCCGCGTAAAGGCCACCCTCAAGGAAGCGCAGGGAAAAGTAATTCCGGTGCTGATCAAGCTCCTGGCCTGATGATCCCGCAGCCCTCCGGACTGTTCCTCTTCGACAAGCCGAAAGGCATTACCTCCCACGACGCCGTGGGCCTGCTGCGCCGCAAGCTCTCTTTCCGGCGCATAGGCCACAGCGGCACTCTGGACCCCATGGCCACCGGCCTGCTCATCCTGCTCGTCGGCACCGCCACGAAGGCCCAGGAGGGCCTGCAGGGCGCCTCCAAGATCTATACCGGCACCATCCTCTTCGGCGCCGAGACCGACACCTGGGACGCCGAGGGCAAGGTGGTGGCGGAAGCCCCGCCGCCGGCCCTGGACCCGGAATCGGTCAGGCGCGCGGTGGCCGCCTTCGACGGCCGCATCATACAGCAGGTCCCCCCTTATTCCGCCGTGCGTATGCAGGGAAAGCCGATGTACAAACTGGCCCGCAAGAATATCCCCATGCCCGAGGTGCGGCGCGAGACCGAAGTGAAATGGCTGGGTTGGACGCCGCGCCCGCCCGAGCTGGATTTCGAGATCGAGTGTTCCGGCGGCACCTACATACGCTCCATCGCCTGCGAGCTGGGCCGCGCGATGGGCTCGCGCGCCCACCTGACCGTGCTGCGCCGCACTTCCATCGGCCCCTACAGCGCCGACGGGTCCGCTACCGCCGCCGCGCTGGCCGCCATGACTCCGGAAGAGGCCGCGGCCAGGCTGCTCCCGCCCCCGGGGGACGGCCGTGCTTAATTTTACCGCCATAGGCAGCTTCGACGGTGTGCACCTCGGCCACCGCCGTATCGTCCGCGCCGCCGTGCGCGAGGCCCTCAGGCGCGGCATGGCCAGCCGCATCGTCTATTTCCCCTTTCCCCCCAAGTTCTTCTTCTCCGGCGAGATGGAGAACTGCCTGATAACGCTGCCGGAGGAGCGCGAGGCGCTGATGGAGGCCCTGCGGCCCGACGCCGTGGAGCCGCTGGTCTTCGACCGCAACCTGGCGGCCATGCCGGCGGCCGAGTTCTTCAACCGCGTCGTACTGGACCGCTTCGCCTCGGGCGGTCTGTGCGTGGGGCCGGATTTCGCCGTGGGACGGGGCAGGGAAGGCCACCTGGACTACCTCAAGGCCGCCAGCCGCCAGGCGGGCATAGCTTTCAAAGCGGTGCCTTTCTCCCGGCGCGGCGGGCACAAGATCTCGTCGAGCCTGATCCGCGCCCACCTGCGCGAGGGCAAAGTGGAGGAGGCCAACGCCTGCCTGGGCTGGAACTATTCCGTCAGCGGGCCCGTGGTAAAGGGCGCGGGGCTGGGCCGCAAGCTAGGCTTCCCGACGGCCAACATAGGCGCGCATCCGTCCAAGATCCTGCCGCCGGGTATTTTCGCGGCGCGGGTCAAGGTGGGCCACGGCGTGCACGACGCCGTGCTGAGCGTGGGCCGCCGCCCCACCGTCAACACGCTGGGCGGTCGCCTGATACTGGAAGCGCATATACTGGATTTTTCCCGCAACATCTACGGGCGAAAAGTGGAAGTGACCTTTCTCAGGCACCTGCGCCCCGAGCGCAAGTTCTCGTCGAAAGAATCCCTGATAAAGCACATAGAGGGCGACATCCTCGCCGCCCGCCGTTACTTCGCGAAAATTAAGCCTTAGAGCAATAAACCTTTTCCCCGCCACGCATAAACCGCATAGCGGTTTTGCGCGGCCCCGGCTCGGCGTTTTCACTGCGTAAGAAAACGCCTCCGCCCTTGCGGCCCGGACGCACGGCATAATTATGCCGCGCTCTTCGCCGGGCCTCACCCCAAAGTCGCTCGGAACCAGCCCCCTGCGGCTCGATTGCGTAGACTATATTATTGTGGGTTTTGAGCGGCGCAGGAAGCGGCCGCCGAAGTTCTTTGGCGAGGTCAGCTCGCCGGACTCGGCTACTACCTCGCCGCGCAGGACGGTGTATTTTGGAAAGCCGTAAAGTTTACGGCCCTGCCACGGCGAGAAATCGGTATTGTGCCTGAACTTGCGCCAGTCCGCCCTAACGGCGGCCGCCGGGTCTATGATCGCGAAGTCGGCGTCGAAGCCGGGGCGGATGAAGCCCTTCGAGGGGAGGCCCATGACGCGGGCCGGGTTCTCGCAAAGCAGTTCCACCAGGCGCTCCAGGGAGATCTTTCCGGCTTTCACGCCGTAGGTATAGGCCGCGGCCAGCAGGGTCTGGGCGCCGGGCAGGCCCATGGGCAATTTCCTTATGTCCCCGCCCCAGGCGTCCTTCTGGGCGCGGGTGAAGGTGCAGTTGTCGGTGGCCACTACCTGCAGCGTTCCCCTCTTCAGCGCCAGCCAGAGCGCCGCGTTGTCCTCTTTGGAGCGGATGGGCGGGCAGCAGGAGTACAGGTAGCCGTCCCTGCCTTTGAAACTGCTCTCGTCGAGGGCCAGGTACTGCGGGCAGGTCTCGCCCATTACGCGCACGCCGGCCCTGCGGGCCGCCGCCACTATCTCGGCCGAGCCGGCCGCGGAAAGGTGCACGAAATACGCCGAGGCTCCGGCCGCGGCGGCC
The DNA here is from genome assembly GCA_001799715.1 of Elusimicrobia bacterium GWB2_63_16. GTDB lineage: Bacteria > Elusimicrobiota > Elusimicrobia > Elusimicrobiales > UBA9959 > UBA9959. The sequence continues at coordinate 7,172 of MGTZ01000034.1, forward strand.
AGGGCGGCCACGCGCCCCACTGCCTCCGTCTCGGTGAAGGCCGGGCGGGAGCGCGGCAGCGCGCCTATGCCGCCCGCGGGGGCGTAAATGTCCGCCAGGAAATCTATCACCGGGCCGTTTTCGGCGTGCACGCAGACCAGCGCGCCGAGGCGCGCGGCGGCCGCGAAGGCTTGCGCCATTTCCCCGTCCCCGGCCATCAGGCCGCGGGCCCCGTAGGCCGTGAACATTTTAAAAGTAGGCGCGCCGGCTTTTACCGCGGCCGCCATGGCCGCCTCCGGGCGGGTCATCCGCGACCAGCCGGTCAGCATGCAGTGAAAAGAGTGGTCGGCGTAGCAGCGGCCGCGCGCTTCCTCAACCCGGTCCCGCAGACCCCTGGCCGGACTTTCTCCGGGGCCCTGCCCGGTATAGTCGATGAAGGTGGTGGTGCCGCCGCAGACGGCCGCGGCCGAGCCGCTGGCGAAATCGTCGGAAGTGTACTTGCCCGGCCCCAGCTTCAGTCTGAAGTGGGCGTGCGCGTCTACGACGCCGGGCAGTACGGTCAGCCCCCCGGCGTCTATGACGCGGCGGGCGGCCGCGGTACGGGACGGCGGGCGCACGGCGGCTATGCGTCCGGCGCTGACAAAGATGTCGCGCTGGGCGGATTTTCCGCCGCTCACCACACTGCCGCCCGTTATCGCCAGGTCAAAAGACATAGCGGCTTTAGGCGTGGTGGTGATGGGAGGGATGCCGGTCGTGATGGCCGAAGATGATGTTATAGGCCAGGAAGGTCGCGGAAATGAACGAGAGCGCGCTCAGCGTGAGCCAGGCCCAGAGCATGCGGGGGTCGCCTTCGGTCTGCAGCACTACGTAGACCAGCAGGCCCAGGAAGCCGGTGGCGGCCAGCCAGAAAATACCGAAGATAGCGCGTATCAAATTTGCCATAACTGAATTCTATAGATTAAATCGGGGCAAGTCAACGGCGGGCGGCGGCCCGGCGGCCTCCGAAGAAGACCTTGTGCAGGCTCTTCAGCGCCGCCTCGGCGTTCGCCGCGGGCAGGCGCAGGGTTACGGCGCCGGCCGAGCGGCGCACCGCGGCGGCCCCGGCGCCGGCGGCCGTCAGCGCGGCGGCGGCGTGTTCGCGGCCGAGACCGCGGCCAATGGCCGAGACCAGGACCGAGTCGCCGTCCTTCATGGAGGAAAGACAGGAGACGCCCGAGCCGGGGACCGCGGAGGACACCAGGGTGCCCTGCTCGTCGTGGAAAGAGGAGCGCAGGTGCAGCGCTATCCCGTGGCGGCCGGCATACTCCACCGCGCGCAGCTGCCGCACTTCCGTGCCCAGCCGCGCCAGGGTTATGACCTCGGCGTAGGTGAGGCGGCGTATCTTGCGGGCCTCGGGGACTACGGCCGGGTGGGCCGTATAGATTCCTTTGACGTCGGTGCGGAACTCGCAGAGCTCCGAACCCAGGGCCCGGGCCAGCGCCACGGCCGTGAAGTCGGAGCCGCCGCGGCCCAGCGTGGTGGTATCCCCGGAGCGCGTCGCGCCCTGGAAGCCGGCCACTACCGGGATCCGCCCGGCCCGCAGTTCGCGCTTCAGGCGCCCGGCGTCCACGGCCAGGATGGCCGCGGCGGAAAAATTGTCGTCGGTGAGTATGCCGGCCTGCGCGCCGGTCAGCGAGACGGCCCGGCCGCCCTCGGCGTCTATGGCCATGGCCATCAGCGCCGCGCTGAACTGCTCTCCGGCCGCCAGCAGCGCGTCGCCCTCCCTGCTGGAGCGCTTTTCCCCGCCGGTCTCGGCGGCCAGCGCCAGCAGGTCGTCGGTGGTGTCGGCCGGAGCCGAGACCACCGCCACGGGGCGCAGGCCCCGCCTGAGCGCGGCCAGCACCATCGCGGCGGCCCGGCGTATCTTGCCGGGGTCCGCCAGGGAGCTGCCGCCGAATTTAATGATTATCGTCTTCATGAAAAATAGGGACAGCGCCCTATTTTCAGACCATCGTCGCGGTGACGCGGATGATCTCGGCCAGCGTGGTGGTGCCGGCGCGGGCCTTGAGTATGCCGTCCATCAGCAGCGTGCGCATCTTGCCGGTGCGGATGGCGGTGCGCTTGATCACGTCGGTGGGGGCGTGGTCGAGGATGTGCTTGCGGATCTCCTCGTTCATCAGCATCAGTTCGAAGATGCCGGTGCGGCCCAGGTAGCCGGTGTTGCGGCACTCGGGGCAGCCCTTCTCCACCTTGTAGGCGGCGCCGGGCTTGAGAATGAGCTCCTTGACTATCTTCCCCTCCTCGGGGTCCATGTTCTTGATGAATTCGTTGACGACCGGCTCCGAAGGCGGCGCGGCGTTCTGCGAGCACTTGGGGCAGACCTTGCGCACCAGGCGCTGGCTGACCGCGCCCAGCATGGAGGAGCCTATCAGGAAAGGCGGTACGCCCATCTCGAAGAGACGCTCGATGATGCTGGCGGAGTTGATGGTGTGTATGGTGGTGAACAGCAGGTGGCCGGTCAGCGCGGCGCGCAGGCTGATCTCGGCGGTGTCGAAGTCGCGGATCTCGCCTACCATGATCACGTCGGGGTCCTGGCGCAGGATGGTGCGCAGGCCCTCGGACCAGGTAAAGCCGGTCTTGGCGCTGATCTGCGCCTGGTTGATGCCCTCGAGGCGGTATTCCACCGGGTCCTCGAGGGTGATGATGTTGATCATCGGGGTATTGATGTTCTTGAGCATCGCGTAGAGCGACGTGGTCTTGCCGGAGCCGGTGGAACCGGTGATGAAGAAGATACCGTACGGGTTGCGTATCAGTTTCTTGATGAGCGTCAGCGCGTCCTGGTCGAGGCCCACCTGGTCCAGGTCCAGGCCGAGCTGCTGGCGGTCGAGCACGCGCAGCACCAGCTTCTCGCCGTTGACGGTCGGGAACGAGGAGACGCGCACCTGTATGGCGCGGCCGGCCAGCATCTTCTGGAAGCGG
>MGTZ01000035.1 GCA_001799715.1 Elusimicrobia bacterium GWB2_63_16
CCAACGACCTGGAAAAAGAGCGCGGCATCACCATCCTTTCCAAGAACACCTCCGTCCGCTATAAAGACACCACCGTCCACATCGTCGACACCCCCGGCCACGCCGACTTCGGCAGCGAGGTCGAACGCGTGCTCCGCATGGTCGACGGCGTGCTGCTGCTCGTGGACGCCCTCGACGGCCCCATGCCGCAGACCCGCTTCGTGCTCAAGAAGTCGCTGGCCCTCGGCCTGCGCCCCATCGTCGTCATCAACAAGGTCGACCGCCTCAACTGCGACCCGCACGCCGCCCTGGACAAGGTCTTTTCCCTGTTCATGGAGCTCGGCGCCAGCGACGCGCAGCTGGACTTTCCCGTGGTCTACGCCGTCGGCCGCGACGGCTGGGCCTCCGCCGACTACAACCACCCCGCCAAGGACCTTAGCCACCTCTTCGAGACCATCATCAAGCACGTCCCCGGCCCGCTGGACCTCGACGAGTACCCGCTGCGCCTGCTCGTGACCATGCTCGACTACAGCTCCTATACCGGCCGCATAGGCGTAGGCCGCATAGTGCAGGGCCGCATCAGCGCCGGCCAGCAGGTGGCCGTGGCTTCGCCCGGCACCCCGTTCAAGAACCGCAAGGTGATGCAGCTGATGGGCTACAAGAACTTCGAGCGCGTGGTGATCAAGGAAGCGCACTCCGGCGACATCGTGGCCGTGGCCGGCCTCGAGGGGATAGAGGTGGGGGACACCGTCTCCGACATGGAGAACCCCGGCACCCTGCCAGGCCTGGAGATCGAGCAGCCCACCCTGGCCATGGAATTCTATCCCAACGACGGTCCCTTCTCGGGCCGCGAGGGCAAGTTCGTCACCGTCACGCAGATCCGCGACCGCCTCTACAAGGAGCAGCAGATCAACGTCGGCCTGAAGATAGAGGAGATCCCCGGCGAACCCGGCTTCAAAGTTTCCGGCCGCGGCGAGCTGCACCTCTCCATCCTCATCGAGACCATGCGGCGCGAGGGCTACGAGCTCTGCGTCTCCAAGATGGTGGTCATCACCCACGAGGAGAACGGCGTCACCGTGGAGCCCGTGGAAATGCTGATGCTGGACTGCCCCGCCGAATACCAGGGGTCCGTCATGAACGGCCTGGGCAGCCGCGGCGCCCAGCTCAAGAACATGAGCGTGGGCGAAGACGGCCGCGTGCGCTTCGAATACGTCATCTCTTCGAAGGCGCTGATCGGCTTCAAGTCCGAGTTCATGTCGTTCACCAAGGGCTCGGGCCTGATGCACCACAGCTTCCACGGCTTCCTGCCCGAGGGCAAGTTCTCGGCGCCCAAGCGCAACGGCGTGTTCATCGCCAAAGAGCCGGGGACTTCCGCCGGCTACGCGCTCAACAGCCTGCAGGACCACGGCATCATGTGCGTGGGGACCGGCGAGGACATTTACGCCGGGCAGATAGTGGGCGAGCACTGCCGGGCCAACGACCTGGTGGTCAACCCCTGCAAGGAGAAAAAACAGACCAACATGCGCTCCTCCACCGCCGACATGGCCATCACGCTCACCCCGCACCGCCAGATGAGCCTGGAGCAGGCCATAGAATACGTCGAGGAAGACGAGTTCGTGGAAGTCACGCCCAAGAGCCTGCGCCTGCGCAAGAAGGTGCTGGACCACAGCAAGCGCAAGCGCGGCGAGAAGGAATACGACTAGGACTCGCCATGTTCGATCCCTGGAGCCTGCTGGCGTCCCTGATCTTCTCCATGGTCGGGTTCGTCTACTTCCGGCAGGGCCGGGCGGCCGGCGACACCGTGCGCCTGGTTTGCGGCATAGCGCTGATGGCCTACCCCTACTTCGTGCCGGGCACGCTGCTCGTGGTACTGGTCGGCGCGCTGCTGACGGCGGCGCCGTTCATCCTTGAAAGATTCTAAATGGCTACCAACATCGAGATCAAAGCCCGCGCGGCCGGCTGGGCCGCCCAGCTGAAGGCGGGGCTGGCGCTGGCCGACAGGACCGAGCGCCTGGCGCAGGCCGACACCTTCTTCAACTGCTCCAACGGCCGGCTGAAGCTGCGCGAGCAGCGCGGGGGAGAGGACTACCTGGTCTTCTACCGCCGGGCCGGGGTTAAGGGCCCCAAAGCCAGCGAGTACACCCTCGTGCCCGTGCCAGACGCCGCGAAGACCCGGCGGTCGCTGACCCGCCTGCTGGGCGTCACTAAAAAGGTCTTCAAGAAACGGCTGGTCTGCCACGCCGGCCGCACGCGCATCCACTTCGACGAGGTGCGCGGCCTCGGGCGCTTCATAGAACTGGAAGTCGTGCTGAAGCCGGGCGAAAGCGCCGCCGCCGGCCGCCGCGAAGCCGCCGGGTTGATCAAAGCTCTCGGGATAAAGAAGGCCGACCTGCTGGCCGGCGCCTACGCGGACATGCTATGAAGCTATTCACCCGCGGCGAGGGCGGCGCCCGCGAGCTGCTCACGGTGGCCTACCCGCTGATCCTTTCCACCGCTTCCTCCACGGTAATGCAGTTCATCAACCGCGTCTTCCTGGCCCGCTACAGCCCCGACGCGCTGGCCGCCTGCGTGCCCGCCGGCCTGCTCTCCTTCGTGTTCGCCTGCTTCTTCTTCGGCGTCGTCTCCTATACCAACGCCTTCGTCTCCCAGTATTTCGGCCGGGGCAAGTCGGCCAGCGTCTCGGTGGCCGTGTGGCAGGGCGTCTGGCTGGCGCTGGCCTCCGGCCTGCTGCTGGTCCTGCTCACGCCGCTGGGGTATTTCATCATCGAGCATTCCGGCCACGCGCCGTCCGTAGTGGAGCTGGAAAAGCAGTATTTCCTGATCCTCAACTGTTCGGGCATCGTGTTCCTCGCCAGCGCCGCCCTGTCGGCCTTCTTCACCGGCCGGGGCCTGACCAAGGTGCCGATGTCGGTGAACATGGCCGGCAACGCCGTCTGCGTGCTGCTCTCCTGGCTGCTGGTGTTCGGCGCCGGCCCGGTGCCGTCCCTCGGCATCAGGGGCGCGGCCTACGCCATGGTGGCCGGCCAGGCGATCATGCTGGGGCTGTACCTGGCGCTCATCTTCTCTCCCTATAACCGCCGCCGCTACCGCACCGCCCGGCTGGTGGGCGTGCACAAGGGCCTTTTCCTGCGGCTGATCAAGTACGGCGCCCCCAACGGGGTGGGGTTCTTCCTCGATATCGCCGCCTTCGGCGCCTTCATCTTCATCGTGGGCGCTCTGGACAAGGTCTCGCTGGCGGCCAGCAACATCATCGCCTCGGTCAACATGATCGCCTTCATGCCGGTCATCGGGATGGGCATGGCGGTGCTGACGCTGGCCGGCAAGTACATCGGCATGCGCAAGCCCGACGTGGCCGTGCGCGTGACGCACAACGGCGCCCGGATGGCGGCGCTCTACGCGCTGGGGCTGGGGATACTCTTCGTGGCCGTGCCGGGGCTGTTCGTCAATATCTTCGGCTCCGGCCACTCGGACGAGTACGCGGAGATCCTGGCCGCGAGCCGCCCGGTGATGAAGGTGCTGGCCGTGTTCGTGTTCTTCGACGCCATCGGCATGATCTACGCCGACGCGCTGCGCGGCGCCGGCGACACCCGCTTCCAGATGCTGGGGGCCAGCGCCGCGGCCTGGTTCCTCTTCGTCCCGGGCATCTGGTACATCACGCACCAGGGCGGCGGCGAGCTGATCCACGCCTGGGCCTGGGCGGGCTTCTACATTTTCCTGCTGTTCGTGTTCTTCGGGCTGCGCTTCCGCTCGGGGCTGTGGCGCCGCATAGACATACTCAGAAAGTGACGGGGAGAGAACTTCCCCGTCAAAGGTGTATAATCCAGATATGGCTGAAAAAATATTCTCCAAAGCCGGCGGCCTGCCCAGGGTAAAGCTCTCGCACGCGCCCGCCGGGCCCAACGCCTTCAAGCGCATGATAGACATCGCCGACCGCGCCGAGCCCGGCCAGATGGTGGCCGTCTACGACAAGAACAACAACCCTTACGGCGTGGCCATCTACAACCCGCGCAGCCAGATCACGCTGCGCATCTTCACCCGCGAGAACCCGGAAGAGTTCCAGGTGGACCGCTTCTTCGACGAGCGCGTCACCCGCGCCGTCTCGCTGCGCCGGGACGTGCTCAAACTCCAGGACAAGACCAACGCCTGCCGCCTGGTGCACGACTACGCCGACGGCCTGCCCGGCCTGACGGTGGACATCTACAACGACCAGATCTCGCTGGAATTCTATTCCCTGGGCATGTACCGCCTCTGGCCCAACATCGAGGCCGCTTTTAAGAAGCATTTCCCGCAGGCGTCCTTCCAGCACCGGGCCAGCTCCTACACGCAGGAAATGGAAGGGTTCAAGATCAAGCCGGAGGAAGGCCCCGGCCGCAAGACCCGCGTGGTCGAGAACGGCGTGCAGTTCGAGATCGACATGAAGGCCGGCTACAAGACCGGCTTCTTCTGCGACCAGCGGGAGAACCGGCTTTTCGCCTCCACGCTCGCGGCCGGCAAGAACGTCATAGACCTGTGCGCCTATACCGGCGGCTTCGGTATTTACGCGGCCAAGCTGGGCGGCGCCGCCGACGTCACCTGCGTGGAACTGGACCCCGAGGCCAGCGCGATGTGCAAGCGCAACGCCAATATCAACAAGGTCCGTGTGGACGCCGTCTGCGCCGACGCCTTCACCTACATGCGCCAGATGATAGAGCTTAAGCGCAAGTACGGCCTCGTCGTGCTGGACCCGTACAAGCTGGTCTCCAACCGCGAGGAGCGCGACAAGGGCATCTTCAAATACCGCGACTTCAACCGCATAGCCCTGTCGCTGGTGGAGGAGGGCGGCATCTTCGTCACCTGCTCCTGCAGCGGCATGGTGTCGATGGAGGAATTCTCCTTCATCCTGCGCGGCGCGGCCGCCAACGCCGGCCGCCGCGTGCAGATACTTAAGAAATCCGGCGCCGGCCCCGACCATCCCGTCGCGGCCGACTATCCCGAGGGGGAATACCTCAAGTGCATCTCCTGCCGGGTGTTCTAGCGCTGCTGCTGCTGGCCGCCGCGCCCGCGGGCGCGGCAACACTGGCCGACTTCGCCGGCGCCTGGACGGGCGCCGTGCAGACCACGCCCAAAGCCTGCTCCTGGAAAGTGAACTCGCGGATAAAGGAGCGCAACAACCTGATGATGGGGTCCTTCAACTTCAAAGGCCCCTGCGGCAGCGGCACCGGCAGTTTCACCGCCGGCCCCGCCGGCGAGTACAACTGCTATACCGTCAACGCCGGCGTGCCCGGCCTGCCCAGGCTCACCTTCCTGGCCTGCTTCGTCAGCGAGACCGAGGTGCGGCTGAAATCCGTCTTCCTCAACGGCTCCGTCAAGATCAGCGAGGACAAGCGCACGGCCGTCTTCGACGCCTCGGCGCTGGTGGGTACTTCCCGCGGTAAATTTCGCAGAGTTTCGCCGCAGCCCGCCAAAAGCGGGGCTAAAAAAGGTGCAAAAGGGGGCAGCGATGCCGAAAAAGAACTTAAACCTCCGACGCTTGAAATTCATGGCGGAGGCCGTTAAAGAGGCGCGCAAAGGGCTGAAAGAGGGCGGGATACCGATAGGCGCCGTCCTGGTGAAGGGCGACAGGATCATCGGCCGGGGCCACAACCGCCGCGTGCAGAAGAAGTCGGCCATCCTGCACGCCGAGATGGACTGCCTGGAGCACGCCGGCCGCCTGGCGGCCGCCGACTATAAGAAATGCGAGATCTACTCCACCCTCTCGCCCTGCCCCATGTGCACCGGCGCCATACTGCTCTACAAGATCCCCACCGTGGTCATCGGCGAGAACCGGACCTTCAAAGGCCCCGAGAGTTATTCCAAAAAGTTCGTGAACCTGATAAACCTGGACCTGCCGGAGTGCAGACAAATGATGACGGACTTCATCGCCGCCCGGCCTGAGCTCTGGAACGAAGACATAGGCGAATAGCCGTCCGTCAGTCTTTGTTCCCTTTCCGTCCGTCAGCCTCCCTGATCTGCGCCATCCGCCGCTGATAGCAATTGTCGCAGAAGCCGTGGCTGAAGACCGCCTCCGAATGGGTGGAGATATACGATTCCATCTGTATCCACTCGCCGTCCGGGGAACGCACTTTTTTGCAATCGGCGCAGGTGGGCAGCAGGCCGGTCAGCAGCTTAACCCGTTTCAGCGCGTCCTGCAGTCTGCTTATCAATTCTTCCTTCTCGTTGAGCAGCTCTTTGCGTTCTATCGCGTAGCGTATCACCCGCTTTAATTCCCTGTCGTCGAACTGCCCTTTTACCAGGTAGTCCTGGGCGCCGTGCTTCAGGGCTTCCAGCCCCACGGCCTCGTCGTCGGTGCCGGTCATAACTATGACCGGCAGCTTGGGGAAGCCGTGGCAGACCGCCTTTACCGTCTCCAGTCCGGAGCTGTCAGACAGGTTCATGTCCAGCAACGCCACGTCGGCCCCTCCGTCCACCAGCGCGGCCAGGCCCTCCGCCAGCGTGGCCGTCCGGTTTACCTCCAGGGCCAGCCCTGCCTCCCTGAGCATGCGCAAGCTGATTCCGGCTGAAACCGGGTCGTCCTCCAGCAGGAAGATATGTAAATTGTCGTTCATAGCACCCCCGTGGACTTTATACAAAAAACGGGCGCGTGGGGAAAGGTTTTTCCCGCTATACACCGCAGCTTTATTATGTATATAATAATCCCGTCAGGGGATTTGGCAACCTTTGTTCGCAAGGGAAGACCGGGGGGAAATTGGGAAATTCCGCAAGCTCAGACCTTTCCAGGCTGAAGCGCCGCCTCGCGGCGGTATTTGCCGTCGTAGCCGGTTTGCTGATAGCCGGCGGCATAGCTTACCACGCCCATTACCAGGCTTCGCTGCGCAGCGACGCCAGGCGGCTCTTGCTTTCCATTGAGCAGATAAAGATGCAGCAACTGCTGCTCTGGCGTGAGGAGAGGGCTAACAGCGCCCTGTCGCTGCTGGACGGCCAGTTGGTTTACGGCTATCTGCGCGACTTCGCGGCCAACCCCGCTGACAAGGCTGCGGCCGCCGGCCTGCGGGCCAGGCTGCAAACCTTCCTCAAACGCAATAAATACCAGTTCGCCGCTCTCGCCGGGGCCGACGGCAAGCTGCTGCTGCATACCGGCGGCAAGCCGGAGCCGCTGTGCCGGCAGGTGCCGGTCCTGATCTCGGCCGCCAGGACCAGCGGCCGGCCGGAAATAGGCGATTTCTACCTGCACCCCGGAGAAGTTAGTCCGCACATCGACATCGTGACCCCGGCAGCCAGGGCCCCCGGCGGCAGTGAACTTTTTCTGCTGCTGCGCGTGGACCCGGCGGAGTTCCTGTACCCGCTGCTGCAGACCTGGTCGGGCCGCGGCAATACCGGGGAAATACTGCTGGTCGCCCGCGACGGGGAAGAACTGGTCTTTCTCAACGACCTGCGCCACGTCAAGGACGCGGCCATGCGCTTGCGCCGCCCGCTCAGTTCCGAAGCGCTGCCCGCGGCCATGGGGCTGCGGGGGATAAAAGATATCGTCGAAGGGAAGGATTACCGCGGCATAGCAGTGCTGGCCGCCGTCGAGCCGGTGCCGGGCACCAACTGGGCCCTGGTCACCAAGCTGGACATGGCCGAGGTGCTGAAAGGGACGGGGACGCTCGCCGTCCTGCTGGCCCTGCTGGTGCTGGCCCTGCTGGGCGCGGCCGGCGCCGCGGCCTACCTGGTGTTCATGCGCCAGGCGCTGGAATACGAGCGCTCTTACGCGCGCATAAAAAGCAACTACGACCTGCTCGCCGAAAAAGCCAACGACGGAATCCTTACCGTGGATATGACCACGTACGCTGTGCAGGAGGCCAACAGCAAGGCCTGCGAGATGTACGGCTATACCCCCGCGGAAATGAAGGGGCTTAAGGCCGGAGCAGTGATCCCCGCGCAGGACACGGAGGCCTTCGGGCGGCGCATCGCCGGGGCCATGGCCGACGGCGGCGGCCATTACGAAGCCGTCCACGCGCGCAAGGACGGCTCTGTTTTCCCGGTGGATATCAGTTCCAGCATAGTGGACCTGTCCGGCAGGAAAACGATGTTCGTGATAGTCCGGGATATCAGCGAGCGCCGGCGCGCGGAGGACCAGCTCAGGAACAGCAACGAGCGTTTCACCCTGGCCGCCAGGGCCGCCGGCCTGGGGATCTGGGACTGGGACATCCCGGCCAACAGGCTGAGCTGGGACGACAGGATGTTCGAGCTCTACGGCGCGAGGCGGGAGGATTTTCCGGTAGCCTACGAGGCCTGGCTGAAGGGGCTGCTTCCCGAGGACAGGGCCCGCTGCGAACGCGAGAGCGAGCTGGCGCTGAAGGGAGAGAAGAACTACGACACGGAATTCCGCGTGCTGCTGCCCGACGGGACGGTCCGCCACTTGAAGGCTGTAGCGGACGTCTTCCGCGGGCCGGACGGCAGGCCCGTGCGCATGGTGGGCGTGAACCTGGACATAACGGAGAGGAAAAGATCGCAGGAACTGCTGGAACGTCTTACCGACCAGGTGCCCGGGGTGGTCTACCAGTACCGCCTTTACCCCGACGGCCGGTCCTGTTTCCCTTACTCCAGCTCCGGGATAGAGATGATATACGAGGTAAGCCCGGAGGAGGTGCGCGGGGACGCCACGCCGGTGTTCGGCCGCATACACCCGGAGGACCTGAAAAGCACCGGGGACGCCATCTCCGAGTCGGCCCGCAGTCTCTCTATCTTTCACTGGGAGTTTCGCGTAATCCTTCCGCGGCAGGGCTTGCGCTGGCGCCTTTGCGACGCGCGCCCCGAGCGCCTGCCCGACGGCGGCACGCTCTGGCACGGCATCATCACCGATATCACGGACC
>MGTZ01000036.1:0-30784 GCA_001799715.1 Elusimicrobia bacterium GWB2_63_16
TGCATGAAGATGAGGGTGCCGATGAGCGAGGTGGGGATGGCCAGCGACGAGATGATGGTGGAGCGGAAGTCGCCCAGGAACAGCAGCACCATCAGGGCGGCGAACACGGCGCCCAGCACCAGGTGTTCCGTCACGGTGTTGACCGAGTCCTTGATGAAGAGGCTCTGGTCGCCGATGATGGTGGTCTCCACGCCGGGGGGGATGGTCCCCTGCAGTTCGTCGATGCGTTCCTTGATGTTCTTCACCACGGCCACCGTGTTGGTGCCGGACTGCTTCTTGATGACCAGCGTGACCGAGGGCTTGCCGTTGTAGTAGGAAGCCGTGGTCATGCGGGCGCCGGTGTCCTCCACGCGGCCGATGTCGGAAACGCGCACCTGCGCGCCGTTGATGGTGGCGATGACGATGTCGTTGAAATCCTTCACGTCGGCGATGCGGCCCAGCGTGCGCAGCACGAACTCCTTCTCCTTCTGTTCCACCTTGCCGCCGGGGATCTCTATGTTCTGCTGGGTGATGGCGTCTTTGACCTGCCGGATAGACAGGTTCATGGCCGAGAGTTTGAGCGGGTTGACCACCAGGTGGATCTCCCGCTCGCGGCCGCCCACGATGTCGATGGCTCCCACGCCGCTGACGGTCTCGATGTTCTCCTTGATCTTCTTCTTGGCGATCTGCGTCAGGTCGATGAGGTCCCTGTTGCCGGAGACCACCACGTTGAGCACGGCCTGGGCGCCGATGTCGAGCTTGCCTATGACCGGCGGGTTGGTGCCCTGCGGCAGCTGGGCCAGCACGGAGTTCACCTTGTCGCGCACTTCCTGCGCGGCTATGTCGCCGTTCTTCTCCAGCACGAATTTGATCATGACAAGGGACAGGCCCTCGAAGCTGGTGGAGTTGATGTCCTCGATGCCGGAGATGGTATTGACGGCCTCCTCGAGGGGCTTGGTGACGGAGGATTCTATCTCCTCGGGGCCCGCGCCGCGCAGGGAGGTCTGCACCATCACGTAGGGGAATTCCACGTTGGGCATCAGGTCGATGCCCAGGCGCAGGTAGGCGGCGGCGCCCAGCACCACCAGAGTGGTGATCATCATGGTGGTGAAGATGGGTTTATTGATCGAGATCTCTGTGATTTTCATGGTTAGCTCTTTATTACGGCGCAACGAAAACTAGTCTGCCGGCCGCAGCCGCCGGCCGGAGCGGCGGCGCTTCAGTTCTGTACCTTTATCTTGCTGCCGTCCTTTAGGCCGTACAGGCCGAAGGTTATGACGTCGGCGCCTTCTTTTACGCCGGTGACCTGCGTGTACTCGGAGGTTTTTATGCCGGTTTTAACGGGAACGCGTGTGGCCAGGCTGCCCGCGGCCGGCACAAAGAGGTAATCGCCGCCGTCCTGGCTGACCACGGCGCCGGCCGGCACGGAGAGGGCCGCGCCGCGAGAGGCCACTATCAGCCGCGCCTCGGCGAACATGCCCGACTTCAGGCGGCCGTCGGAGTTGTCCACCAGCACTTCCACCAGGGTGTTGCGCGAGCGCGAGTCCACCACCGGGCTGACCCGGTAGACCTTGCCGCCGAAGCGGTGGTCCGGAAAAGCGTCCACCTTGATGACGGCGCGCTGGTCGCGGAAAACCTTGCCGACGTATTTTTCGGGCACGTCCACCGCCACGCGCACCTGCGCCTGGTTCACCACCATCGCTATAGGGGTCTGCGGGGTGACGTTGGCGCCCACATCCTGGTAGACGCGGCCTATCACGCCGCTCAGCGTGGAGGGCACCGGGGCGGGTTCGTAGACCACGCCGGGCTCGTCGCGCTCCACCAGCGCCACGGTCTCGTCCTTCTTTACCGGGTCGCCTTCCTTGAGCACGTTTCGCAGCAGCTTGCCCGAGGTTCGGGGATAGAGGGTGGCTTCGTCCAGGGCCTTCACCGAGCCGGTGAGGAGGATGTATTCCTCCAGGTTCCTGGTCTGCGCTTTCTCGGTCTTCACGAGGAAGCGGTCTTTCTCCAGGTTATTGAGGGCTTCGGCGGCCTTGTTCTTGCAGCCGGCCGGCAGCAGGGCCGCGGCGGCCAGGGTCAAGATGAATATTTTTGAGTTGAGGTTTTTCATAAATTCGGTCCGTTCTTCCTTATCTTATTCTCCCAGGGTCCACTTCAGCTCCGCGTCCGCGGAGCAGACGTCGTGTTTGGCCTGGGTGTAAAGCGTCTGCGACCTGTTCAGGGCCAGGGTGGCGTCGTTGAGGTCCAACTGGCTGGCCAGGCCGTTCTTGAACCTGACCTCCGTGGCCGAGAGCGCCTTGCGCGCCTGCTCAACCGCGGTGGTCTGGGAGGCCAGGCGTTCCTCGGCTTCCCTGCCGCCCAGCCAGGCCTTCTTGACCTCTATCTTGATCTTGCGTTCCAGCTCGGCCAGGTTGTTGCGCGCGATGTCGGCCTGCAGTTCGGCCTGCCTGACCTTGGAGCTGGTGGCGCCGCCGGCGAAGAGCGGCACGGAGAGCTGCAGGCCGGCCACGGTGCTCCAGGTCCGGTCGTCGGAGGAGGGGAAAGCGTCGTTGGTGGCGCCGTAGTACTGGCGGGAGGCGTAGGCGCCGAGATACGGCAGGTGGGCGGCCCGCTCTATGGAGACCATCCTGCCGGCCAGGTCCAGCTGCTGTTTGAGGTTCTTGTACTCGGGGCGGGCGGCCAGGGCTTTGGCGTAGAGGGGCGAGGCGTCCGAGGGGACCTGCGCGGCGCAGTCTAGCCCGCCGGCAAGGGAAACTTCCGTCTCCGGGTCCAGGCCCAGCAGGTTCTTCAGTTCTATGAGGCCTTCCTCGTAAAGGTTGCGGGCCTGCGTCAGCGCCGGCTGGGTGTTGGAGACCTCCACCTGCTGGCGCAGCACGGCCAGGTCGCTGGCCACGCCCTGCCGATACTGGCTCTCTATCATGCCGAGGTGCTGGCGGGCCAGGTCCAGCGTTTCCGCCTGTATGCCGGTCATGTCTTTGGCCAGCAGGACGTAATAGTACAGCTGCTTGACGGCCTTTGTTATGGCGTTGCGGGCGGTCTTGTACTGCTCGTCGCTGGCGTCCGAGTAGATGCGGGCCATTTTTATGGCGTTGGCCACCTTGCCGCCGGCCCAGATCACCTGGTTGAGGTCCAGCGAGCCCGTGTAAACGTTGTCCGTCTTGCTGCCGAGCAGGGCGACGTTGGGCTTGCTGAGATAATTGGTATACGTCAGGGAGGCGCTGAGCTGCGGGTATACCGAGCCCCAGTATTCGGTCACCTTCTCCTTATATATACCGCGGGAGCTTTCCGCGTTGAGCATGGTGGCGTTGTTGCGCAGGGCGGCGCTCACCGCGCCGTCCACCGTGAGATCCAGCGGGGCGGCCAGGGCAACCTGGGCCAGCAGGCCTGAAAGGGCCAGGGCCGCGGCCAGGGCCTTCATGTGGCGGGCGCCGGCGCAGATCAGGCGGGAGAGGCGGCCCGGCAGCCCCTTGTCCAGGCTGGCCACGCCGTTCTCGCGGGCTTCGATCATGAAATAACCTATAACGGCGCTGATCATGTGGATGATGTTGTCCGCGCCGTGGCGGGGGAGGATCTCTTTCTCCATCATCACGCGCAGGGCCGACCTGTTGCGCTGCTTGAGCTCCCTGGCCATGGCCGAGAGCACGCTGTCGGTGGGGGAGGCCATGATCTTCAGCGCGCATTTGGGCATGTCCGGGTAGCGCCTTATGAATTCCAGGTGGTTGGAGAAGATCTTTTCAAGGCGCTGCTCCAGCGTCAGACCGGGCTTGCTGATATGGTCCTGCAGTTCCTGGAAATGCTTGGTGCCTTCTAGGAAGGTGGCCTTTATCAGCTCGTCCTTGTCCTTAAAGTAGTAGTAGAGCACCGGCTTGGTGATCTTGAGCTTGGCCGAGATCTCGCGCATGGAGACCGCGTCGGGGCCTTTTTCGGCCATCAGTTCCACCGTCGCATCCAGTATGCGCTGGCGGGTCTTGTCGCCTTTGGTGATCTTGGTCGCGGGTTGTTTTGTCATAAGAAACTTACCTACCGGTAAATAAATTATACCAGACCCCCCCGCGCGGTGTCAACCTGCCCAAAAGACCCAGATGCGGGTGGGCCCTTTAATTGTTTTTGTCTGGGCCCTATGCCTCTATTGTCATTCGTCAAGGTTGTATAGAATAGTAACGTAGTCGCAGCCCTTGTAATCCCCCGATCAGGCGGGGGAGCATCCACCGGCGGGCCTTAACCCGCTGTAACCAGGGGAAACGAACTCCGTTCGTTTCTCTTTTTTATTTTGGTCGGATGAACAAAAGAATGAACAAAACCCTGCTCTTCTCCCTCCTCTTCCCGGCGCTGGCCGCCGCCGCCTCCGCGCAGGCCGGCCTCTCCGCCGGCGATCCGCTGGCCGGTACCGGCCCCTTCTCGGACCCGGCCTTCCAGGACTGCCTGGAAACCTCCGAGGACGGCTACCTGAATTCCAAGAATACGATGAACGTGCGCACCGACTTCCGCGATCTGCGCGACGCCGTCATCTCCGCTCCCGCCGTCTCGCTCAAGACGCCCCCGCCCGCCGCGGCCGCCCGCACGCGGCCCGAAGACAGGGCGGATCTGCCCGCGCTGCCCGCCGGCCACTACAAGGTGACTTTCGCGGGCGAGAGCGGCCCGGTGGGCTCTTATGTGCGCCCGCTCAGCGGCGCCGGCGCGCGCTACGCCAGGGAATACGTGCTGCTGGGCGTTTCCGTGAAGGGCGACGCCTACGATAAATTGCTGCCCAAGCTGGAAGCCGCCGGCCTGCGCTTCGCCGGGGAAAAGACGTCGTATTCCGCCAGGAACAAGAGCACCGTGATCCTCGGCTGGGCCCCTTACGCCAGCATGCACCGCATCTCCAAGGTGGAAGGCGTGGCCGGCGTGGTGGTGGAGAAGCGCAGCTCGGGCGTGCCGCTCAAGGCCCGCGTGCGCTTCACCCTCAAGGTGCCCTACCAGAACCGGCCCAACGCTTTCGTCCCGGCCTTCCTCAAGCGCCTCGCCGACGAGGGCGGCTTCGCCGCGGAGAACTGGTTCCGCCTGCCGCAGAAGGGCGCGGACTCGCGTTTCAGCGTGTTCGACGTGACCGGCACGATGCCGGTGGATATGATAGGCGAGCTCTCCCGCTCCCCGTTCGTCGCCTCCGTGGAATTCAACGACAATTCCCTCTGACCCGGGCGCGCGCAGCGCCCCGGCGGGACGCTCCGGCGTCCCGTTTTTTTGCCCTGCCGATAAAAGTTATAATTAGCTTTCGGGCATGGCCGGCGAGGTACCGCCGCCGGCCGCCCCGGTGCAATTATGGACGAACACAAACATTCAAACGACGCGCGCCGCGCGCATAAACCGCGCAAGGGCTACCGGGTGGTCTTCCTGCTGGCCTTCTCCGCCGGCCTGCTGGCCGAAATGCTGTTTTTCCTCCAGGCGCAGATGCGCGAGATAACGGTGCTGCTAAAAGAGGATTTCCGCATCGTCGTGGTCAAGGACCAGCGCTCCAAGGAGTCCCCGGAGACCGTCACCGCCGCCCTCGCCGCCATCCACGGCACCGAGCAGGCCGTTTTCGTCAGCCGCCAGGACCGCCTGGCGCGCCTGAAGGCCGAGGAGCCCGAGCTGGTGGCCTCGGTACTGCCGCCCGGCACCAACCCGATGCCCGATACCTGGGAAGTGATCATCCGCGAGGAGGCGCTCGGCGACATGAACGCCTGGACCGACGCCGCGTGGCGCGTGCCCGGCGTGGGCGACATCAAGTATAAACCCCTCGAGGCCTACGCCATCATGCATTCCGTCTTCTACGGCCACCTGATCACGCTGGGCCTGGCCCTCTCTTTCCTGGCTTTCATGGTCATGGCCGCGATGACGCTGACGCACGGCCATACCCCGGCCACGCTGGCCGCCGCGCTGGGCGCGGACCGCAACTGGTTCCTCGCCGGGGCCGGCGGCGGCGCCCTCTCCGCGCTGGCCGCCTACGCCGTGGTGTACCCGGTCAAATACCTGAGCCCGGTCTGGGTCTGGCCCAACCCGGTGTGGCAGCTCGGCGTAGTCTTCTCCGGGGCCCTGCTCGGCTGGTCCCTCTGCCAGTGGAAGAACGACAAATACTAAAGAACATGAGAACAGCAAAGCGCGTACCGGCCTGGCGCGCCGCCCTCCCGGCGGCCCTGGCCGCTTTGCTGCTGGCCGCCGCGTTCCCGGCGCCGTCCCTGGCGCAGGCGCAGGTGGACGCCAAGAAGAAGAACCTCGAGGAGATCAACCGGCAGCTCGACGAGAAAAAGTCCGAGCTGGAGCGCCTGAGGGTGGAGGAGGAGCGCATCTCCTCCGAGCTTTCCGGCCTGAAGAAAGAGGAGAAGCAGGCCGCCGCCCGGCGCCGTGAACTGGAGGGCCAGCTGGCCGGATCCAGGGCGCGCGCCCGCGAGGCCCGCCAGAAGTACGAGTCGCTGGACAAGGCTAAGAAGACCCTCTCCGGCGACATTTCCGGAGAGCTGGTGATGTTCTCCCTGCAGAAAGATTTCTATTATCCGTATTACGGCGCGCGCGACATTTCCAAGGACATGCTGATGCGCTCGGCCATGTACAGCAAGCGGGCGCTGCTGGCCCGCATGACCGGCGAGAGCGCCCGCGTCAACAAGGACATCAGCTCGCTGGGCCGCAAGGGCGAGGAGCTGCGGTCCCGCCAGGAAGTGCTGCGGCGACAGGGCACGGAGCAGAAGATGCTGATGCGGACCAAGCAGGTGGAGCTGGAGCGCGCGCGGCAGCGGCAGGCCAGCCTGAAGCGGGAGCTGGAGAACCTGCAGAACGCGGCACTCGGCCTCAACCGCCTGGTCAAGAAGCTGCAGAAGCAGGCACCGTACCGCAGCACCGATTTCAGCGCCGACCTGCCGGTGCAGCCGGGCTCGCTGGCTTGGCCGGCCGCCGGCCGGGTGATCAGCCGTTTCGGCCGCGAGCAGATCCCCGAGCTCAAGACCTGGATCGTGCGCGAGGGCATACGCATCGCCACCGACCCCGCCGCCCCGGTGCGGCCCGCGCTGCCCGGCAAGGTCATCTACGCCGGGCCTTTCCGCACCTACGGCAACGTGGTGATAGTGGACCACGAGAAGGGCTTTTTTACCATCTACGGCCTGCTTAGCCGCATAGACGCGGCCAAAGGGCAGGCGGTCACCACCGGAGCGACGCTGGGCCTGGCCGGCGAGGATACCCAGGCCGTCAGTTCCGGCTCCAAGGCCCCCGGCAGCGCCGTCTATTTCGAGATCCGCAAGGGCGACCGCGCCATAGACCCCCTGAAGTGGCTGCCAAATTAGTTATAATAAATTAAATATAGATAGCCCGGCCGCCGAGGCCGGACTGCGCTTTGCCATGCTTCCAAGGAGCAATATGAAGAACGCCAGGAAACTCGTTTTCATCACCCTGTCGGCGCTGGTCATAGGGGCCGTGTTCCCCTATGTCAACTTCGCCATGGACAAGACCTACTCCCAGCTCAAGGTCATCGTGGACGTGATGGAGCTCATCAAGGACAGCTACGTCGACAAGATAGACCCGCAGAAGCTGGTCTACGGCGCGGCCAAGGGCATGGTGGAGGAACTCGACGATTTCTCCCAGTTCATGGAGCCGGACGTCTACGAGCGGGTCAAGAGCGACACCGAGGGCGAGTTCGGCGGCATCGGCATACGTGTGGACACCCGCGAGGGCTGGCTGACCGTGGTGACTCCGCTGCCCAACACCCCGGCCTGGAAGGCCGAGATGCTGCCCGGCGACAAGATCATCAAGATAGAAGGCGTGTCCACCAAGGACATGATCATCGACGAGGCCATAAAGAAGCTGCGCGGCAAGCCCGGCACGCCGGTCAAGATCACCACCGCCCGCGAGCCCGCCGACAAGGAAGCCGAGTGGATAACGAAGGACCTTACCCTGGTGCGCGAGCTCATCAAGTCCGAGAGCGTCAAGTGGCGCATGCTGGACGCCAAGACCGGCTATATCAAGATCGTGGACTTCACCGGCCACGCCACAGAGAACTTCAATAAGGCGATGACGGAGCTGAAAGGCAAGGGCATGGAAGCCCTGGTGCTGGACCTGCGCTACAATCCGGGCGGCCTGCTCTCGTCGGCCGTGGACATCTGCAAGCTGTTCATGAACGACAACAAGATGATCGTCTACACCAAGGGACGCAAGCCCGAGAACTACCAGGAATTCCGGGCCGGCGGTTCCGCGCCCTACGAGCTGCTGCCGCTGGTGGTGCTCGTAAACCGCTATTCCGCCAGCGCCAGCGAGATCGTGGCCGGCGCCATGCAGGACAACAAGCGCGCCGTCATCGTGGGCGAGCGCTCGTTCGGCAAGGCCAGCGTGCAGAGCATGATCCCGCTCTCCGACAAATCGGCCCTGCGCCTGACGATAGCCAAGTATTATACGCCCAGCGGCAAGTCCATACAGCGCGACGAGAAGGCCGAGACCGGCGGCATCACGCCCGACATCGAGATCAAGGTGCCCGTCGAGACCGAGAAGAAGCTGCTGCAGCAGGCCGAAGAGGTCTATTTCCCCGGTAAGGACGAAAAAACGGAAAAGAAGAAAGACGCCGCGCGCGACGAGATGCTGGAGCGCGCCGTGGAGCTGCTCAAAGCCCGCGAGGTGCTGGGCAACCTGAAGCGCGCCTAACTTAAGAGGGGTCAGGTCTTTACTTTTGCATGGTTTAGACCTGAACCCCGGCGCCACTCGCGTGCAAAAGTAAAGACCTGACCCCCGATGAGGATACTGGCTTTCGAGACCACCTGCGACGAGACCTCCGCTGCCGTGCTGGAGGGGGGGCGCCTGCGCTCCAACGAGGTGTTCTCTCAGATCAGTCTGCACCGCAAGTACAGCGGCGTCGTGCCCGAGCTGGCCAGCCGCGCCCACCTGGAGAAGATCCCTTTCGTGATAGGCGGCGCGCTGCGCCGCGCCGGCGTCCGCGCGCCCCTGAAGAAGGGCGCTTTCGACGCCGTGGCCTTCTCCCGCGGGCCCGGCCTGCCCGGCGCGCTTATGGTCGGCCGCGTGGCCGCCGAGGCCGCCGCCGAACTGGCCGGCGCGCCGCTGGTCGGCGTCAACCACCTGGAAGGGCATTTGCTGGCCTGCGAGTTCGCCGGCGGCCGTGCCAGCGAGCCTCTTGAATTCCCCCTGGTCGCGCTGCTGGTCTCAGGCGGCCATACCGAGCTGTGGCATGCCCGCGGCTACGGCGACTACCGCGTGCTGGGCCGCACCCGCGACGACGCCGCCGGCGAGGCTTTCGACAAAGTGGCCAAACTGCTGGGGCTGCCCTATCCCGGCGGGCCCGCGGTGGAGAAGGAAGCCGCCCGCGCCGCCGGCAAGGTTCCGGACTTCCCTCGCCCGCATATGCCCGGCACCCGCGATTTCTCTTTCAGCGGCCTCAAGACCGCCGTCAGCTATTACCTGGCCGGCAGGCTGGGTCAGGATTTTTACAAGCGCGGCCTGCGTCTGCCGCCGGGCGACAGGGCCCGCGTCTGCCGGGCCTTCCAGGACGCCGTGACCGAGACGCTGGTCAAGAAGACGGCCGATACCGCCCGCTCGCTGGGGCTCAAGCGCATAGCGGTGGGCGGCGGGGTATCCGCCAACGGGGCGCTGCGCGCCGCTTTCGCGCGGCTGCAGGGCTTCGAAGTGCGCTTCTCGGAGCGGGCCTACTGCTCGGACAACGCGGCCATGGTGGCCCTCTGCGCCCTGCGCCGCCTGGAGGCCGGTAAATACCGCAACAGCCTCAGGGTGGCCCCCGGGCTGGCCGACCCCGGGTGGTAGGTGGTAGGGGACGTTCTTAACTATTGGACTATTTGAAGGAATACTATGCTTTTTGACTCTAAAATTTCATTGGAGACATCGGGCGGCTAAATAGTCCAATAGTTAAGAACGTCCCCCTTTAAATAAAATGCTGATCTGGCTGCTTTCGGATTACGACCACAGGAAACACCTGGCTTTCAAGAGCCTGCTGGGCCGCTTTTCCGCCGCTTATCCCGAGGTGCGCGCCGAGTTCGCCGTGAAGAGCCGCCGCAGCATGTGGGAGAGCCTGTTCGCCCACCTGCGCGACCCCAAGCGCAACCCGCTGGCCGACGTGATAGAGCTGCCGCAGAACTGGACCGAGCTGTTCACCCGGCTGGGCATGCTGGCCGAGCTGAGCGGCGGCATAGACGCGCTGGCCCGCCGGCGCTACCCCGACTTCGTGCTCAAGGAACTTTGCCGCCACGACGAGGCGCGCGCCTATTCCGCCCCCTGGTGGCTGGAAGCCCCCGCGCTGTTCTATCGGCCGCAGGCGCTCAAGGGCGCCGTCACCGACCCCGCCCGGGAGCTGGCCTCCTGGGAGGGCTTCAGGGCCGCGCTGGACCGGATCAAGGCGCCGTCTCGCCGCGCCGGCTTCCGCGCGCTCTCCGTGCCCGGCTCCTCCGGGTCCGTCTCGGTCTCAGACGTGCTGCCGCGCATGTGGGGCCGCCGCGGCGGCCTCTTCTCCGACGATTTCAACCGCGCCACGTTCAACCGCGAGGAGACGGTGGGCGGCGCCGAGGACTGGCTGGAGCTGGCCGTCAGCGGCAAGATAGAGCTGTTCAGCGGCGACCGCTTCGAGAACGGGCCGCAGCCCGCCGAGGACTGCGCCTTCCTGATCTCGGCCCGCAAGCTGCCCGGCTACGGCCGCTCCGGCCTGAAGATGCTGCCGTATCCCGGCAACCCCACCGGCGGCGGCCTGATGCTGGTCTACAACCTGGCGGTCTCCGCCTCCACGCCGGACCAGGCCGCGGCCACGGCCTTCGTCTCCTGGATGATGGAACCGCGCAACGCCTCCTATTTCGCCGAGAGCTTCGGCGTGTTCCCCTGCCTCAAGCCGGTGTTCGAAGAGCGCCTGCGCGAGGACAAGGAGGGGGACGTGTACCGGCGGCTGTTCCTGGCCCCGGAGCTGATGCCCAATATCATGGTGTACCCCACGGCCGAGCTGCTGCTGGAGCGGGCGCTGTGGAACCTGTCGCTGAAGATAGCCAGGCACGATTACGAGAGGGAGGACCTCACGCGCGAGATGATCATGGCGCAGGGCGAGGCCGACTACCTGCTGTCGCTGTACTAGACATGAACAAGAAGAGCGCCAAAAATCTGTTCGGGCCCGAGCCCGCCAAGGCCGTCTACGACGGCCGCGACGCCTTCATGAAAGGCGCCTTGGAGGCCGTCTCCGCCGCCTTCGCGCTGGACGCGGCCTCCTTCTATGAGTATGACGAGAAGACCGGCCTGCTGCGGCTGAGCCTGCGCCACGCCTCGGGCGTGACGTTCGAGCACGAGGAGAACCTGCGCCCCGCGCCAGGTTCCGCGGCCGCCCGCGCCGTGGAGACCGTCGAGCCGGCTTCGGCCAGGGGGCTGGGCGGCAGCTTCCTGTATTCCCCTTTCCGCTTCGACTACTGCGACCCGGCCGGCGGCCGCGGCGTGATCCCGTGCTTCGGCCTGTTCCGGCTGGAGCGCGCCCCGCGCCGGCGCGGCTTTACCAAGACCGAGGCGGCCAAGGCCGACGCTTTCCTGCGCTCCTACCTGCGCGACTACTACAAGGCCGAGTTCTTCTCGCTGCACCGCAAGTACGACAAGAACGTCACCGCCATCACCGAGCTGACCGAGGTGTTCGCCACCGCCCTGCGCGTCAGCGAAAGCTTCCGGCACATCCTCTCCGGCATCCAGACCTATTTCGGCTTCGACCGCGTGCGCCTGTATCTCATCGACGAGAAGAACCGCCGCCTCAAGGGCGAGCTGTCCGCCGACATCCGCGGCCAGATCAAGAGCATCGCCTACGAGGAGATCCCGCTGGAGCCCGGCGCGCACCGCTTCGCGGACATCGTGCTGGGCCGCTCCTCCGGAGCGTTCATGGAGCGCTACAAGGACTGCGTGCTGTACATGCCGCTCGCCGTGCAGGGCGTCACCATCGGCCTGCTCATCGTCGATAACCTGCTCAGCCAGCAGCGCATAGAGCCGCAGGAGCTCACGATGCTGAAATCCTTCGGCGGCCAGATCGCCCTGGCCGTGGACAACTCCCGCCTGTTCGACAAGGTCGAGGAGCTGTCGCTTTACGACGAGCTGACCAAGCTGCCGCTGCGCCGCTATTTCAACCAGCGCTTCCAGGAGGAGTTCTACCGCGCCGAGCGCTTCAAGCAGCCGCTGGCCATGGTCTGGGCCGACATCGACTTCTTCAAAGAGGTCAACGACACTTACGGCCACCAGATCGGCGACAAGGTGCTCAAGGAAGCCGGCCGGGTGATCCTGTCGAACCTGCGCAAGATCGACTTCCCCTGCCGCTACGGCGGCGACGAGATCATCATTTTGCTGCCGCAGGCCACCGGCGAGGAGGCCAAGCGCCTGGCGCAGCGCCTCAGCTCCGAGCTCAGCGAGCTGCGCATCCCGGTGCCGTTCTCCAAGACCAAGGAGCTGCGCGTGACGCTTTCCATCGGCGTGTCCACCTTCCCGCAGGACGCCTCCACCATGGAGGCCCTGCTGGAGAAGGCCGACGACGCGCTGTACTGGGTGAAGTCGCACGGGCGCGGCAAGATAGCTCTTTATTCCGACGTGGCCGCTGAGAAGGCGCAGGCCGAAGCGGCCGGAGGCAACAAAGATGCAGCAACACAGTAAGACCATTCTCGCCGCCTGCCTGCTGGCCCTCGCGGTCCCGGCCGGCGCAGTGTTCGAGGACGTGCCCGCCGGAGCGCGCCAGCTGGGCTTCGGCGGCCAGGCCGCCGGCCTGGAAGACCCGCTTTCCTTCTACGCCAACCCCGCCCTGCCGGGCTCGTCGCGCAAGTTCGAGACCGGCGGCCATTTCCTCTCCTCGGACCGCACCACGCAGGGCCCCGGCGGCTTCTCTGCCTACGGCGCCTGGGCGCTGCTGCCGCGCATGGCCTACGGCAAGATGGGCACCATGGCCATAGGCGGCGCCTACCGCGAGGACGGCTCCGGCGTCAAGCAGAAGGCCCTGACGCTGGGCTGGGGCACCTGGCATTTGTTCCGGGGCGACTCGGGCGTGCTGGACCTGGGCGCGAACCTGAAGATCCTTTCGGCCTCGCTGGACTCGGCGGGGGAAAGCGCCTCCGGCGCCGCGCTGGACCTGGGCGCTGTCTTCCGCCCCGACGACAAGCATTCGCTGGGCTTCTCCATTCTCAACCTCAACAACCCCGCCTTCAGCCTGGGCAACAGCGAGGACAATGCCCCCAGGGTGATCCGGCTGGGCGTCTCCGAGCGGCGCGAGGATTACACGCTTTCGCTGGACCTGGCGCACCGGTCGGCCTCGGCCGGGCGGCACGGCAACGTGAGCCTGAACCCCGGCCTGGAGCATGCCTGGCGCACGCAGCGCGCCGGCCTGCTGTATTCCAGGGCCGGCCTGAACCTGGCCGCGCGGGCCTCGGCGCTTTCGGCCGGCCTGGGCTGGAAGCATCTGGCCTCCGAACTTTCCTACGCCATAGCGGTGCCGCTGACCGGGCCCATAGTGCCGGCCCATTCGCTGACGCTGGCCATGCGCTTCGGCGACCGCGACGTGGAGGCCGAGTACGAGCGGCTGATCAAGCAGGAGATCAAGTACCGCAAAGACCTGGTGGAGGCCCTCGACGAGTCGGCCCGCCGCGAAGGCATGCTGAAAGAGGAACTGGCCTCGATGAAGGCCGAGATAGATTCGTTGACCGCGCGGCTCAAGGATACGCAGCAGCAGAAGGCGGCCGAGAGCGGCGAGAAGGAGCGGCTGGCCTCCATAGTGCGGCGGCAGGCCGCGGCCGAGTCCGAACTGAAGGCCATGGCCGAGAAGCGCCGCGCCGACAAGCTCAACCAGCTGCGCTACGACTACAGCGTGGACTGGCAGGCCTACCTGAAGCTGAAAGGCGGGGGGGCGCCGGCCGACGTCCTTAAAAGCTCGCTGCAGCGCATGATCTCGCAGTACCAGGACTCGGGCATAGACATCAGCCAGGCCACGATGGAATTGCAAGGTTTGGTTCGGTAGGAGGGCCCCGGGCGGGCTCGCCGCTCGCTCATAGAGCGGGCGCGGCGGAAGAGGGCCTGCGGTCCTCCGCCGGCGAAGAACTCGGCTCGCACACCGTGCTCGCCTCAGACATTCTTCGCCGCCGCCTTAATGATAGGCGGTCCGCTACGGCCCTTGGCCCTGCGCCCTAAAATCGCTCCCAGCGAGCCCGCCCGTGGCCGCTTGGCGTTGGATGCGATTGCGGAAGCCGGGTACCGACAGGCGATCCTGTAACAGTTTGTTAACAATTCCTTCACTGGCGGTTAATACCCTCCTGTTAAACTTAATACAGAGAAATAGCGACTGGGCCGGGAAACGGCCGGGCGGGATTTTCAATATGGAAAGCAAAGACATAGACAGGCATTTGAACGAGATGTGGAAGAAGGTGGCCGGGAGCGACTACGCCCCCGAGAACTCGCCGCTTCCCCCCGACATACGCCAGTCCAACATGGAGACCGTCAGCTTCCTGCGTAATAATTTCTCCAAGGCCGAGAGCGACTGGAAAGCCCTGCTGGGCGCCAAAGACGCCCAGCTGCGCGACCTCACCGCCCAGCTGGAAGAGACCCGCGCCCACCTCGGCGAGGTCAAGCAGCATTACCAGGAAGCCCGCGAGCGCGCGCTCAACGAGGAGATGGCCACCGCCCTGAACCTCGAAGAGTCCCGCAAGATGATAGAGACCCAGAAGAAGAACCATGGCCGCGAGATCACCCTGCTCAAGGAGATCCTGGAGCGCACCAAGGTGGAGATGGTCAGCCTGCAGGGCCGCATAGACGCCCTGCGGATAGAGCGCGACGAGTGGCATAAAAAATTTACCGGCCTGTCCGTGGAGAAAGCCGACCTGGCCGACGCCAGGGCCGGCCTGGAGGCCAAGCTGGCCGATTCCAAGGAAGCCGTGGAGAAGACCCTCTCCGAACTGCTGGCCGAGCGCAAGAACCGCCGCGACGACGCCGCCAAGCTCAAGGACCAGGACGCCCGCATCAAGGACCTGAGCGGCCGTCTGGAGGCCGCGCAGGCCAACTGGGACGCCGAACGCACCCAGTGGCGCGAACTGTGGGACCGCGAGCGCTCCGTCTGGGAGACGCACCGCCAGGAATTCGCCGTGTGGGAGGAGCGCCTGCGCTCCGAGCGCGAGGCCTGGACCCTCAAGATGCGCGAACAGGAGGCCAAGGGGCTGGAGAGCGCCGCCGGCCTTACCAATATCCTCAAGGAAAGCAGCCAGTGGTCCGAGAAGGTCACCCAGATCCTCAAACTTTACGCCCTCAAGGGCGTGGAACTGCCCAGTGTGTTCGTCTCGGCTTCGCCAGACCAGGGCTTCATCCGGGCCCGCCGCAATGTTTCCCGCGCGCTGGCCATGGGCCTCGCCGGCCTGCTGCTGATGTCGGTGGCCGCCTGGCAGCTCTATTCTTACAGGGCGAAGGCGCATTACAAGCTGCTCTCCTCCACCCCGCTGGACCTGCCCAACCCATCCGGCCTGGCCGTGACGGACGAAGGCGTCTGGCTGGCCGACTGGAACAAGGGCCTGGCCCTCAAGGACCGCAAGGACCTGGCCACGCTGCGGGTGTTGCCCGCCCCGGCCGGCGCCCCGCTGCGCCACGGCGCCATCACCGCCGCCGGCAGCGGCCTCTGGACGCTGGACATGGCGCAACTGCGCTACGCCAGACAGGCCTACGCTGACGGCGCCGTCACCGAGTCCGTCAAAACCCCCGGCCCAGCCCCCCAGGGCGCGGCCTGGGACGGCTATTCGCTCTGGGCTTTCGACGCCTCTTCCGGCCTGGTCTACAAGTACGGCCTGGACCCGGCCGCCGGGGCCTCGGCCACCTATTCCCTGCCCGGCCTCAAGAGCCTGGCCTCCATGCAGTGGGTGGACGGCCAGCTGTGGGTGCTGGACGGCGCCAACCGGCTGCGCCGCTATGCCCTGAAAGAGACCGGCTTTAAGGAGATCTCTTCCCAGGCCTTCGGCCGGAACAAGGCCGCGGCTTTCTGGGCCGAGGGCGGCACGCTCTGGAGCGTTGAAAAGGCGGGGGAACTGGGAGGCGGATACGAGCTGAAGAAGTATTCGCTGAAGACATATAAATAAACACCTTTATTTATATTGATTTATTATGAGCAAAATGGCAGAATTTGAAAGTAATTTTTGGCGCGCCGCGCTGGCTGCGGCGGCCATGTTTTGCTTTTCCGCGGTTTTACGCGCGGAGCGGGATAGAGGAAGATTATGCTAAACAAACTTAAAAAGATTTTCGGCGCTCTGGCGCTGACGGCCGGCTTTGTCTCCGCTGCCGCCGCCCAGCAGCTGTATATCAAGGACATGCAGGTGCGTTACCCCACAGGTTCGGCCACCGACCATTACTGCGAAAGCGGTTATCAGGCGGGTGACACCAGCGTCTCTTTCATAACGCAGATTTCCGGGAATGATGTGGAACCCGATATCTGGTCGGCCAGGATAGAGACCGAGCGGCCCCGCCTGAGCGGCGGCAATAACGTGTACCCCGGCGGCTGTCTTAAACTCTGCGTAAAGATGGTCTGCGTCAGCACGGCCGGCGCCTTCGGCATAGACGAACTGTCTTTCGAGGTATTCAAGTTCGGCGCCGGTTCCAACCCGCTGGACCCCGCCTCCACGCCCCCGATACGCACCATCAACATGTACAATATCGGTACCTGCAGCGACAGCACCTATCCCAGCGAATGGTACATACGCCCCGGCAGCGACGGCACCGATAACGGTTATTTCCATTGCGCCTCGTGGGACGGGTCGTATAACCTCAACGGCACCTTCGGCAAGACCAACGGCTCTTTCGGCTTCCGCGCCAAGGTGCGCACCAACCAGGTCAGCGCCACGGCCGGCAACATCTCGATAGAGCAGACCTCGGCCTACCCCGGCCAGAACCAGAAGCCCATAGCCGTGGACGTGGTCAACGTGCACGCCGTGCGCTCCAGCCCCACCGTGACCGGCAAGATCACCGGCGTGGCCGTTCAGCCCTACAATATCCTGTACCGGCTTTCCAAGGACGCCAGCGCTACCATCAAGATCTTCTCCGCCGATGACGCCCTTTTCGACACGCCCGTCAGGAACATCCTTAACGAAGTGCCCAAGGTGGGCGAAGGCACCCCCGACGGCACGCTGACCAACGGCGATTTCTGGGACGGCCGCGACAATACCGGCGCCATGATGCCTTCCGGAGTTTACGTGGGTTTTATCAACGCCCAGGCCTACGACTATTTCGGCCCCGACACCTCCTACGGCACCACGATCTACCTGTCGCTGGACCCGCTGCAGATCACCGACGTGGCCATCAAGCCCCTGGGCGCCTCGGCCACCGATACCGCCCTGCTGAGCTACTGGCTCACAGAGGCCGCCACCGTCTACGTGGACATCTATTCCCCCGGCACCACGTTCGCCAACATCAACACCTCGCCTCCCGTGCTGGCCACAGGCACGCTGCTGCGCAGTTTCAGGGAACAGAAGGATTCCCGAAAAACGGTGTCCACGCTCTGGGACGGCCGCGACAGCTCCGGCCGCCCGGTCTGCGACGGCGACTATGTCTACGCCCTGTACGCCGAGCTGCCCTCGCCCCGCGGCGCCGGCGGCAAGATCTATACCCGCAAAACGCAGGTAGGCGTGCTGCCGGTCTCGCGCGGAGTCATCATCGCTAACATGACCCCGTCTTCAACCGTGATAGGCTCCACGCAGCAGGTGGCCGGCCTCAACCCGTTCTATTTCCGCTATACCCCGGCCCGCGACGCGTCCGTCAGCCTGAATATCAAGCGGATGGACGGCACCACCGTGGTGCGCAACCTGGTGGTCAACGAGGAGCGCTTCGCCAGCTTCACCAACCGCGAGGTCTGGGACGGCAAGGATAATAGCGGCTACTACGTCTCCAGCGGCACCTATCTGGCCGAGCTGGTGACCACGGACCCGTACCAATGCTCCCTGATGAAGACCTCCACCCACACGGTCTCCTTCCCGGTGCATATGTTCCGCACCGTGGACCTGTATACCACCCCGCTGATGGGTGGCACCTCCGACATGGCGCGCATCTCCTTCGAGCTCTCGCAGCCGATGTACATGGAGTTCGACATCTACCCGCCCAGCACCATCATCGATCCGTCGGTCTGGCCGCCTGCCGTCGGCGTGACCCCCAAGTATTCCGTAGAAGGCATGCGCCCCGGGCGCTACCGGATAACCGAGTACTGGGACGGCCGCGACACCGGCGGCCGCATGGTGGAGGACGGGCGCTACCCGTTCACCCTGGTGGCCTACAGCACCGGCACCTCGCAGATCATGTACGCCACCGACAGGACCTACGGCTACGTGGACGTCTCGCGCGGCAAGATCATCTTCACGGCTTTCGACGTGATCCCGACGATCCCGCAGATGTACAACTCCTCCGACACGGTCAAGCTGCCCCCGTACCAGATCGACTACGCGCTGACCCGGCAGTCCCTGGTCTCCGTGGAGATCCTCGACGCCAACGGCGGCGCGCAGCACGGCCAGACGGTGGCCTACGTGGTGACCGAGGACCGGGGCGTGCGCGACGGCGACATGCTCTATAACGACTTCTGGGACGGCCGCTACTCCGAGCTGGACGGCGACGGCAATATCATCAGCGGCGACTTCGTGCCCACCGGCTCCTACGACGTGCGCATCACGGCCAAGGACATCGACATCGACCCGGACCTGAACTCCATGGCCACCGTGCAGATGACCATAGACGTGGACCCGCTGCGCATCTACGACATCTCCATAGTGCCGCTGACGCTCGACAACATGGCCGTGGTCTCGTACCAGGTCTCCGAGCCCATGAAGGTGGTCACCAAGGTCTACAAGCCCGGCAGCGTGGTGCCGTCGGGCGACCAGGACCCGCCCGTGGGCCTGGTGAAGCGCATCATAGGCGTGCGCCCCTCCCGGACGCAGATCTCCGAGTACTGGGACGGCACCGACCTGACCCTCTCCAAGGTGGGGGACGGCAACTACGTCTTCAAGATCTACGGCTCCACCGTCACGGACGCCATCAGCACCATCGACGGCGCCCTGACGGGTTCCACCTCGCTGCTGGCGCCCGACGTGATCATCGCCAATATCCCGGTCACGCGCAGCGGCACGGCCGACCTGTGCGGCGACTTCGCGAAGGAATCCTTCTTCGCCCCGAACCCCTACGCGGGGACCAGCGGCTGGTTCAAGATCCCCGTCATCATGAACGGCTGGGTCAGCCTGCGGGTCTATAACATAGCCGGCGACCTGGTGTACAAGCGCAACTACGGCGACGAGGGCAGCCCGCGCGAGGGCGGAAACAATATAGACGGCAGCGGCAGGTGCACCGTGACGCAGACGCACGAGGCCTGCTGGCCCAAGGTCAACAGCAGCGGCCGGACGGTGGCCCCCGGCGTCTATTTCGCCGTGCTCCGCTTCCAGGCCACGGACGGCACCAGGGACGTCTGTCAGACGGTGAAGAAGATACTGATCCCGTAGTGCCCGGCGGCCCGGGCGCTTAAGAGGAAAGTCTATGAAAACCAAGAAAAGTTTAACGCTTCTCGCCGCCGCGGCGCTGCTGCTGGCGCCGCTGCCGCGGGCGTACTCGGCCGACTCCGATATCGGCATGGACGGCGCCGCCTTCATGAAGATCCCCACCGGCAGCCCCAGGGTGCAGGCCCTCGGCAACAACGGCGTCTCCCTGGTGGAGGGCGGCGAGGCCATGAACGTCAACCCGGCCGGCATCGCTTCGGCGCAGATGCGCGAGGCCTCCTTCTCCTACCTCAGCTGGATACAGGACTATTCCGGCCAGTACATGTCCTACGTGCATCCCATAGGGCAGTCCGTCATCGGCGTCAACCTGGCCTATTACGGCATCAAGGACTTCGACGTGCGCGACACCGAGGGCAAGCCGCAGTACGGCGCCGACGTCAAGGTGCGCAACGGCTACGCCTCCATCTCCATCGCCAAGGGCTTCTTCCTGGAGAAGTTCCTGGTGGGCGTCAGCGCCAAAGAGGTGCTGGAGGACAACTACACCACCGAGTATAAGAACCTCGTTTTCGACATGGGCGCCGTGCTGCGGCTGGGCCGCAAGCTGTCGCTGGGCTGGGCGGCGCAGAACATGTCGGGCAAAAAGCACCAGGTGGTCAAGGTAAACCGTCTCGGCGGCGCCTTCGCCTTCAACCCTTTTGTGACGCTGGCGCTGGAGCAGAAGTCCTACTCGGACCGCAAGGGCCGGCTGGGCGGCGGCGTGGAGCTGAACCTGCCCGAAGAGCTGCTGCAGGTGGGCCGCGTGGCGCTGCGGGCCGGCTACTCGCCCTCCGACAGCATGGGCAAGAACATGACGGACAAGACGCTGGACAGCTTCGGCCTTAACGACGTCTCCGGCTGGTCCTTCGGCGTGGGCCTTTACAGCGCCCAGGCGCTGGGTTACGGCATAGGCTTCGACTACACCCTCGCCCCTTACGGCGCGCTGGGCAAGGCCAGCCAGATGGCGCTGCGCTTCCAGTTCTAGGGGCAAGCATGACCGTCGCGCGCGGGAAGAAAAAAGGTCAGACGACCATAGAGTACCTCCTGGTGACGGTTTCGCTGTTGGTGGTTTTCGTGGTGATGTACAAGGCCCTCGCTTACGCGCTGGCCAACCAGTTCAAACGGGGCGGCATCGTGATCATACGGATGTACACGGAGTCGCCGCATTAAGATTTCGGATCGTTCTTTCCCGCCAGAGCCTAACGGCCGCGGCGGGATAAAATACGGAGGAAAAGTAAAATGAATAAGATGTTCAAGAACCGCAAAGGCCAGAATACCGTGGAATACCTGCTGATGCTCGCGGTGGTCGTGGGCGTGGTGCTGGTGGCCGGCATGGCCCTCAAGAAGTACATGCCCACCCTGTTCTCCAGCATTCAGGGCATGATCAACGGCGCGGCTTCCAGCCTCGGCGCTTCCGGCGGCAACCAGTAAGCCCCCGGTTCCCGGGCCGCGGCGTTTTAAGCGCCGGGCCCAGGCTTTACAGCGGTCTTACCCGGGGCAGTACCCGGGAAGGTTTGCGTCTTTATGGGTATTAAACGGTTCCCGGCGCGGCCGCGGGCTGCCGCGGCGTATCTGGCCGCCCGCCTGAAGAGGGCAGGGCAGGTCACGGTCGAGCTGCTGCTCGTGCTGCCGGTGTTCATGCTGCTGCTGTTCTTTATCATGGAGATGGGCAACCTCGGTTTCCACACCATACTCGCGCACCACTGCGCCTATGAGATGGCCCGGGTAGGCTCGCTGGTGGCCGGCCCCAACGCCGGCAACATCTCCGCCGGCAGCGACAAGAGCCGGGCCGACGCGAAGATGGGGAAGGTGCTGGAGAAGATGTTCCCCAACACACCCGGGGTCAAGGTGGAGAGCTCCATCCTGCAGACGCTCAAGGACCCGCAGTCGGAGCAGATGGGCGAGGACCTGCTGGTAACGCTGACCTACCCGGCCACGCTGGTCTTCCCGGGCTCGAGTTACGTGCTGTCCGACCCGCCCAAGCAGGCGCGCAAGAAGAAGATCATCGTGAGGGTCAGGATGCCGATAGAAAAGCCGTTCTACAAATAAGGTTTATAGATTTAACACGGATTTAACGGTAAGTTAACAGGTTAATTGGAGAATATAGATATGGAAAAGAAAGGCATGCTCATTCCCGTGCTGCTGGCCCTCGCGGCGGCGGCTATCTACTGGTGGGTCCTGACCTCCAAGGAACGTTCGCTGGCCGCCCAGCACGAGCGCGCCACCGTGCTCTACGCCCGCTTCGACCTGCCGGCCCGCACGATCATGAACGTGGACCTCGTCGAGACCCGGGAAGTCCCGCGCATGTACATGGAGCAGGACGCCTACGAGGTGAAAAGCCAGTCCGATATCAAGCTGGTGACCAACCTGGTCACCGCCGTCCGCATCCCCAAGGGCAACCAGATCACCCAGAGCGCGCTGGTGTCGCTCAGCCCCGAGGCCGGCCTCTCGGTCAAGGTGCCCCCCGGCTACCGCGGCTGCGTGCTGCCGCTCGAGAACGACCTGCTGCGGCTCATCAAGCCCGGCGACCGCGTGGACATCCTGGTGACCTTCGACGCCGTGCTCGGCGACGCCCGCAAGGAGAAGGTGACCGCTACCATCCTGCAGAACGTGCTGGTGCTGGGCGTGGGCACGAACCTGGGCCAGGGCCTCAACGCCGCCCAGGCCAAGGCCAAGGACGCGGCCGCGGCCGCGGACCAGTCCTTCTCCGAGAAGGCGGCGCTCAGCCTGGCGCTCAACCCCAACGAGGCGCAGTACCTGGCGTTGTCGATGAAGCAGGGCGAGCTGGCCGTGGTGGTGCGCGGCCTCGGCGACGTGGAACTGCACCCGATGGAGATCGCCTCCTTCAAGCGGCTGATAAAATAAGGACCCTTATATGAAAAAAATCCTTTTCGCCCTGAGCGCGCTGCTGCTGCCCGCCGCCGCAGCCGCGCAGTCCACCCAGATGGTCGCGGTCAGCGCGGACATCGTGGAGATCAGCGGCTCGATACAGAAGACCCGGGGTTTCTCCTGGAACCAGTTCTTCGACTTCAGCGAGAAGAGCATCCCCGGCATCATCACGCTGGGGGACTTCGAGCGCAAGACGCAGCTGGCCGCTTCCCTGAAACTCCTCGAGACCGAGGGTAAGGCCCAGCTGCTGAGCAATCCCAAGGTCATTACCAAGAGCGGCACGCAGGCCAACTTCACCGTCGGCGGCGAGATCCCCGTGCCTTACTCCAACAACCAGGGCGTCGGCGCCGAGTTCAAGAAGTTCGGCGTGATCCTGGTGGTGCTGCCGGTCGTGCTGACCGAGAAGAAGGACACCGTGGACGTGCAGATACAGCTGGAGGTCTCCAACCCCGACTATTCCAAGCCGGTGGTGGCCTCCGGCACCACGATCCCGTCCATGATCACCCGCCAGATCCAGACCGAGGTGGAGATCAAGAGCGGCGAGACGCTGGTCATCGGCGGCCTCAAGCGCAGCAGCCGCAACGTTTCCAAGAACCGCGTGCCGATCCTGGGCAGCCTGCCGCTGATCGGCGCCCTGTTCAGCTCCACCGACATCGTGGAGGAGCAGAGCTCGCTGTTCCTGTTCGTGACTTTCGACATCATCAAGTAAGCGGCCGGCGGCCGCCGCCGCCGGGGCGGAAGCATTCTATGGATGAACAACCGAATATAGCGCCAAGGGTAATAACCTTCTCGGGCCCCAAGGAGGGCGTGGGCAAGACCTCCGTCGTCATGAACCTGGCGCTGGCCTGGGCCAATTACCAGAAGCGCAACGTGCTGATCATCCCGCTGGACCCCATGTGCCGCGCCGAGCATGCGCAGCTGCTGGGCCTCAACCCGCCTTCCATGGCCGAGCTGATCCGCTCGGTGGGGCGCGAGTCCGTCAGCGCGCTCGGCGCGCTGCTCAAGGGCAAGGTGCCGATCTCCCAGTGGGGCGTGGGCGTGCTGCCGCTCGCCAAACGCCGCTCCGACGTGGCCAAGATGTCCCCCGACGTCATCCTGCCCATGCTCTCGCGCCTGTCGCAGAACTTCGACATCTTCATAGACGTCGACCCCTATTTCCCCATGCAGGTCTTCGCTTTCGACATCTCCGACCTGGTCTTCTGGGTCTCCAATTCCAACGTCGCCTCGCTCAACGCCACGGCCGGCATCTTCCGGGAGATCAACGAGCTGCACTTCCCGATGAGCAAATTCGAGGTGGTGGCCAACCTCTTCGACATGCCCGGCGCCGTGGGGCCCAAGGAAGTGGAGAAGTTCTACAAGCAGATGGGCAAGGACATCCTGGCCTTCATGCCGTGGGAGGACGCCCTCCCCGCCCTGGCAAACCAGAACAAGATCCTGATCACCGAACAGCCCAATACTCAGTGGGTGCGCATCCTGCGCGTGCTGCTGGGCCGGCTGGCCGAGGTCAAGCCCTCCGAGAAGCAGTGGGTCTCCAACGTCTCCACCGCGGAATTCGCCCACGGCTCCGACATGCTGTGGCGGCAGACCGAGAAGGAGGCCCCGGCGGCCCCTTCGGGCGGCGGCCAGGCGGCCGCGCAGGCCAGCACCCCGCGCGTGGACGTGCCCCCGTTCTGGGAAGAGCTCAAGATGAAGGTGCACCGCAACGTGGTGACCTCGCTTGAGACCGAGCGCATCAAGATCTCCGACGACGCCGGCCAGAACGCCGAGACCCGCAAGAAGGTGGACGGCATCATCAACGGCCTGCTGGCCAAGGAAGCCGCCATGCCGCTGACGCGCGAGCAGCGCGTGAAGTTCATCAACGAGCTGCTCGACGAGATCCTGGGCCTCGGCCCGCTGGAAGAACTGATGCGCGACCCGTCGGTCACCGAAATCATGGTGAACTCCTTCGACAAGGTCTACATCGAAAAATCCGGCAAGCTGACGCTGACCAAGTATAAATTCCGCAACGACGAGCAGATCATGCAGGTCATGAAGCGCATCGTGGCGCCCCTGGGCCGCCGCATCGACGAATCCGTGCCGCTGGTGGACGCCCGCCTGAAGGACGGCTCGCGCGTCAACGGCATCATCCCGCCGCTGGCCGTCTCCGGCCCCACGCTGACCATCCGCCGTTTCTCGGCCAAGCCGTTCACGGACGCCGAGCTGATCAAGAAGGGGTCCATCTCGCAGACCGGCGTGGACTTCCTGAAAGCCTGCGTGAAACTGCGCAAGGACATCATCATTTCCGGCGGTACCGGCACCGGTAAGACGACGTTCCTGAACATGTTGTCGAGCTACATCCCCGAGGACGAGCGCATCGTCACGGTGGAGGACACCGCCGAACTCCGCCTGCAGCAGGACCACTGGGTCCGCCTGGAGTCCCGCCCGCCGAACATCGAAGGCAAGGGCGAGGTCAGCATCCGCGACCTGGTAAAGAACTGCCTTCGTATGCGCCCCGACCGCATCGTCGTCGGCGAAGTCCGGTCCTCCGAGGCCCTGGACATGTTACAGGCCATGAACACGGGTCACGAAGGTTCCCTCGCGACCATTCACGCCAATACCCCGCGCGACGCCCTGACCCGCATGGAGGCCATGTGTCTGATGGCCGGCGCCGACCTGCCCATCTGGGCCTTGCGCGAAATGATCGCGTCCGCCGTGCACATGATCGTGCAGCTGACGCGCTTCTCCGACGGTACCCGCAAGATCACGGCCATCACGGAGATCACCGGCCGCGAGGAGAACCAGATCCTCATCCACGACATTTTCCGCTACCACCAGACCGGCATGGACGAGAACGGCAAGGTGGTGGGCTATTTCAGCGCCACCGGCGACCCGCCCAAGTTCTACAAGGACTTCGAGACGCACGGTCTGCACGTCCCGGTGGAGATGTTCTGGACGGAGGAGCAGCGGCGGCAGCGGGCCGGCAAGTAGGGCCCCAGCCTTCAGGGAATTCATGCTCGTATGAAAAAACTGTTAGCCATATCGCTGATACTGCTGGGCTTCGCGGCCGCCCCCGCGCGGGCCGGTGTCTTTACGCAGGAGGAGATGGACGAGATCTCCTGCGCGGCGCTGAAGATGCAGCTCTTCTACTATTACCTCGCGCCCGAGAGGGACGAGAAGGTGACCAACTACACGATGACCTGCAAGGGCGCCAAGGTCACCTACGTCATGCCCAAGTGGCTGGAGACGGGGGTGCCGGAGATGCTGGGCCGCAAGGTCTGGCGCGACCCCGAGGAGGGGGAGATCTCCGAGGCGCAGCTCTGGCAGACCCCGGTCTCCATCATCTACGAGTACCTGGAACTGACCCGCAAGACCTTCCCGCCCGAGGCCGGCGGCGCCAATATCCAGCCCGGCCTGCTGGTCAAGGAATACGCCGACATCCGCATCCGCTTCCAGATGGCCATGGACCGCCTCTACCGGGCGCGCACCCGCGACGTGAACATGGGCGACTCGATGGAGGGCCGCGGCCGCACGATCATGGCCCAGTTCGCCATCGTCCTCAAGGAGATGGAGTCCATCTCCGACGCCATCTCCAGCACCAACCAGCGCCGCTACGCCGAGGCGGTCACCGCCTCGGCCGTGCTCTGCCAGGACTCCTTCCGCGTGGTCTTCCGCTCGCCGCGCAAGTACGTGGCCCCCTCCAAGGAGCCGGGTTCCGTGAAGGTCATCAACATGGCCCTCACGATCCTCGGCATCTTCCTGGTCTTCCTCGCGGTGCAGGCCTTCTTCGCGATGAACGACTCCAAGACGAACGCGCTGATGGGCGATTACCAGCGCAAGGTGGACGTCTTCAGCGAGGCTTTCTCCCGCCAGTTCATCAATATCAACGTCAAATACCTGGTGCTGGGGCCGGCGGCGGCCTTCGCTTTCGTGGGCATGCTGACGATGAACATCCTGGTCTTCCTGCTGATGAGCGTGGTGGGCCTGGCGGTGGGCATGCGCACCCCGGCCTTCGTGCTGAACACGATGAAGGCGTCGCGCGGCCGCAAGATAGACGCGCAGCTGATGGACGCGCTGATCCTGCTCTCCAACTGTCTGCGCTCTGGCCTGGACGTGGTGCAGGGCTTCGAGATGGTCTCCAAGGACCTGCTGCCGCCCATCTCCGACGAGTTCGCCCTCGTCATCAAGAATTACCAGCTGGGCATGAGCTTCGAGAAGGCGCTGGGCGTGATGGAAGAGCGCGTGGAATCCAAGATGCTCTCCTACATGATCCGCGCCATCGTGCTGCAGCGCCAGATGGGCGGCAACCTGACCAAGGTCTTCGAGCGCATCGTCGTCGACATCCGCGAGGAGTCTAAGCTGGAAGAGAAGACTCAGGCCATGACGGCCCAGCAGAAGATCCAGTCCATCGTCGTCGGCATTATGCCGTGGATCATGGTCGGCGTGATGTTCATGTTCCAGCCCGACGTGATGATCAAGTTCTACGGCAGCCCGCTCGGCATGGGCGTCTTCATGTTCTGCGCCGTCTGGATAGGCATCGGCATGAAAGTGGTCTCGAGCCTCGGGAAGATACGCGTATGAGCCCTGACAAGATCACCAGCGCTTTCCTTATCATCATCTCCGTGGTGGGGTCCTTCGCGGCCTTCACGGCGGTGCAGCGCTTCTTCGCCCCGCGCGAGGAGGAGCGCTCCCCTATCGGCGACATCAGCGACATGGAGGGCAAGGAGATCTCGGTCTTCTCCAAACTCGAGAACAGCAAGAACATGTGGGACAAGCTCGACCTGTTCTTCGCCAAGACGCTGGGCCTGGAGAAGAAGCTGGAAGAGACCTACATGCTGCTGGGCCGCCCGGCCAACACCGACCCGCTGAAGATGCTGCACCTGAAGCTGATCCTGGCCGCCGCGCTGCCCGCGGTGTTCTACGTGATGAGCGGTTCCTTCTTCGTGCTGATCTTCGCGCCGCTGGGCTTCGTGCTCCCCGACGCCGGCATCTACGCGGGCCGCATCCGCCGCCGCCAGGAAGACATCATCCACAACTTCCCGACTTTCGTCGACCTGGGCGCCCTGATGATCGAGTCCGGCCTGGACTACATGACCGCTTTCGACCGCATCGTGAAGATCGCCCCGGTGAAGACCGGCCTGGAGCTGGAGATCGAGCGCACCATCAACGAGGTGCAGCTGGGCTACTCCCGCCGTGACGCGCTGCGCCGCCTCTCCATGCGCACCGGCCTGCAGGAGGTCCGCTCTTTCGTGGGCCTGATCGTGCAGTCCGACGAGCTGGGCACCAGCCTCGTAGAGCTGCTGCGCAACTACTCCGCCGACATGCGCTTCCGCCGCCTCAACAAGGCCGAGAAGCTGGCCGCGCAGGCCTCCACCAAGATGCTCATCCCGCTCTTCATCTTCATTTTCCCCACGGTGTTCATCCTGATGCTGTCCCCGATGGTAAGCGACCTGATAAGGGGCGGCATGCCGTTCTGACGAGGCTCTTATGACCAACCTTCTTACCGCCCTGATATTCGCCTTCGCGCTGAGCGCGCAGGCCGCGACCTCCAAGCCGGTCAAGAGCGAGGAGTCGCTGTTCCTGGACCTGCAGAAGACCGGCCTGGGCGCGCTCAACGAGCTCGACGAGAAGCGCAAGTTCCTGGAGACCGTGAAGCTGGAGAAGCAGAAGATCCAGGGGAAGATGCTCGACGCCATCTACGAGAACGCCTTCGAGTACTACAAGAACGGCAACTACGAGGACGCCAAGGACCTGGCGGTCAAGATCCTCTCCATCGACCCCAATTACGAGGACGCGCAGATGCTGCTGGAGGCCTCCAACCAGCTGCGCGGCAGCGCCCGCCCCGGCATGAGCGAGAAGATCATGATAGAGGACCGCTTCAAGGCGGCGCTCGGCTACTATACCGAGGGGCGCATCGTGGAGGCGCACGCCAAGATGCAGGAAGTCGTCAAGCTGTCCCCCAACAATATCAAGGCCAAGTACTGGCTCACCCGCATGAAGGAAGACCTCAAGGGGTATTACTTCGAGGCCGGCTCCGACGCCTACCGGCAGCGCGACCTGAAGGGCGCGCTGGACCACTTCTACAACGCGCTGCTGATACGGCCCCGCGACGGGCTGCTGATCGAGTGGATCACCCGCGTGGAGGACGAGCTGCGCCAGCAGAAGGCCAACGACAAGCTCAAAGAGGCGCTGGAGTATTACGCGCAGGGCAAGCTGCTCGCCGCCTACAAGGGCCTCAAGGGCGCCCTCGAGGTGCAGCCCGGAGATTCCAAGGCCGGCAAACTCCTGAACGAGGTGAAGACGGAGATCGAGAACGGCTTTATCGCGGCCGGCAAGAAGTTTTACGGCGTCAGGAAGTACAACGAGGCCATCGGCGAATGGGATAAGGCTAAGCCCTATACCGGCAACATGTCCTATCTCAACAAGCTCATCGCCCGCGCCCGCGAGCAGATGAAGCGCGAGACCGACGAGAAGCGGCGCAAGTCCGAAGAGGCCGCCGCGCGCGCCAGGGAGGAGGAGGAGCGCCGGGCCAGGGAGGAGGAGGAGCGCCTGAAGGCCGAGGCCGAGGCCAAGCGCAAGGGCATGACAGTGGCGGAGGTCTCCAAGAAGCCCGCCGGCGTCAGCACCGAGAACCGGCTGGCCGCCCAGCAGCATTACCTGGAAGGCCTTAAGTACTTCCAGAACTCCAATTACGAGAAGGCCCGCGACGAGTGGACCATCGCCAGGCAGCTGGACCCGGAGAATGCCGACACGGCCTCCGGCCTGAAGCGCATCGAGCAGATCCTCGCCGGCGGCCAATAGGGGTCGCGGGTCCTGGCAAGGGGGCGGAACGCAAAATCGGCGTCGCGCACACCGTGCGCGCGCCTGCCGCTCACTGCGGTGTCGCTGCGCTCCACCCAGGCTCGGCGCTACGCAAGCCTCGCCTTCCGGGGGGCTTTTGCTTATCCACCCCCTTGCCACCCGCTCCTAACTGAATTTAATAATTAAGAAACACTCTGTTAACAGGGGTTTTGTAAACTATTACCGCGGGCTGCGAAGCCCGCCAGATTTGGGCAAGGAACTTATCTTATGCGGCTAACGATCAAATGGTTGATGTGGTTCGTGGGCATCGGCGTCTACGTGATGTTCCTCGGCGGCGTCTTCTATTACAACCTGTTCAAGTGGACCTTCGACGAGAAGCTCAAACAGGACGTGATAGACAAGGTGAAGACCTACGCGCCCACCATGCGCACCGGCCTGCTCAACAACGCCAACGCCATCTCCTTCGAAGAGTACGACATCATGACGGAGCTGTCGAAGGACGAGCGCATCACCTCGATGATCTACCTCAGCCGCCAGGGCAAGGTGCGCTGGCACAAGGAATCCCGCTTTATCGGCGTGGGCTGGGACGAGCTGCAGAAGCAGGTGCCGCCTCCCACCGACGCCATCAGCCAGGCCTATCTGTCCAAAATGCCCAAGGTGCGCCAGGTCAAGAGCGAGCCGTTCTACGAGATCGCCATCCCGTTCTCGGTGCGCGGCGACATCATAGGCATCATAGACCTGCTGGTCTCGCGCGCCGGCGCCGAGGTGCTGATAGGCGCGGCCATGCGCAAGTACATGTTCGGCGCGGTGGGCGTGCTGTTCCTGCTGGGGCTGCCGCTGTATTTCTTCTTCCACCATTACGTCATCTCGCCCATGGACTCCCTTCGGGAGAGCGTGGAGGGGGTGTCGCTCAAGAATTTCGACCTGCGCTTCCCGCCGCGCACCGACGAGTTCGGCGACCTGGCCGGCTCCATCGTGCGGCTGATGGGCAAGATGAAGGTGGAGATCGACGGCATCTCCAACCGCGACCGCACCTACAAGGAGGCGGAACAG
This sequence comes from Elusimicrobia bacterium GWB2_63_16, assembly GCA_001799715.1. GTDB lineage: Bacteria > Elusimicrobiota > Elusimicrobia > Elusimicrobiales > UBA9959 > UBA9959. The sequence goes on from MGTZ01000036.1 coordinate 30,177, forward strand.
CGCTGGTGGCGCTCGCTGCTGAACATCATCGTGCCCGGCAACAACTACGTGATCGTCGTAGACGAGAACAACAGCATCCTGTACGCGAATTTCGAACTGACGCAGGGCATGGACGCCAAGAACATCCACCTGCTCGACGTGGTGGACAGCCAGCAGCAGACGCTGCTGCGCCTTGTGGGCCAGGCCTTCGAGATGCCGGACCAGCCGGTGGAGGGCGAGGCCGTGTTCAAGGGCCAGAACCTCAACGTGAAGGTGCTGCACGTGGGCCAGACGGCCGAGACCAACCGCACCCTCATCCTCTTCTACCCCCGCGCCGGCGTCAGCATGTAGGTTCGCGGGCGACAAGGGTATGCCCTCTACGGGTACGCCGGGCCACACCGTGGCCCGGCTCTTTCACACTGCGGTGTCGCTGGTGCTCCACCCGGCCCTCGCGCTTACGCAAGCTCGGGCCTCGCGAGGCCCCTTCTAGGGCACACCCTCGCCGCCCGCTCCACAATCATTCCCCGGTTCAAATCCCAATGCGGGAGCCAATTTGAACAGAGGACCCTTTAGCCAACAGGTTAAAGGGTTTTTTGTATATAGGCTCAAGAGTTTTTTCTCGGAGTAGG
>MGTZ01000036.1:30806-41344 GCA_001799715.1 Elusimicrobia bacterium GWB2_63_16
GGTTAAAGGGTTTTTTGTATATAGGCTCAAGAGTTTTTTCTCGGAGTAGGTAGTTCGAGCAAATAAGATTGAGGAATTCTCTTTTTTTCTCCGGTTCCATCTTTCCATAGAGGGAAAAGGCTCTCTTTGAGAGTTCGAGCAAGTCTCTGAGGGTAGCCATATATCGGTCAGGGGTTAGCTCTTCCAAGGTTCGTATGCTGGCTTCAATGCGCTCTTTAGAGGCTCGCCAATCGCTCAATCTTGCGTTTAGAGAGGCTTTCAGGGCTTCGGGCTTGTCAGGGTCGTAAATGTCATCCAAAGCGCGTTGGGAGCGGTGCTCGTTGCGTGTTAGTTCGGCTTTCAGATTCGCCAGTTGCAAGGTCTTGGCGGTCATCTCGGAAGCGGAATCTTTCTCAAGGCGTTTCAGCACAAAGTCGATAACCTTGGGGGCAAGTTGTATCGTCTTAATAATCTTCTCCATCTCGCGGGTTACAATGGCTTCTTCCACATAATCAATCTTAGTGCATGGTAGTCTGCCAGAGCAATGATAGAATCGGTATCGTCCCTTTTTCTTATCTTCTCCGAACACAGTGCGGTTACAGATTCCACACGTAATCAGGCCACTGTATAGGAAGGTGCTCGCAACATCTCTGTATTTAGATTTGTGCAATCGTTCGAGCCCTTTGATTGCGGCCTCCTGAAGTTCTCTGGATACAAGGGGTTCATGTGTTCCCTTGTATAGCTTTCCAGTTGAGCGGAATTCTCCGTGATAGAACGGATTTCGGAGAATGTGTTCAATATTGCTTATGTAGAATTTCTTCGGTGCTCCCTCCTTTATCAGTTTCTCTGATATCGTGCGGAGGGAGTAAAGGCTAGCAGAGGCCAACTCGAACATCCGCTTAACCCACGGAGAGATTACAGGGTCAATATCTATCAGGTGCGTTTCCCGATTGTTCTTGTACCCGGTTGGGGCTCTTCCAGGCAACTGTCCTTGTTCTCGTTTTTCTTGGAGCCCGCGCTTAGTCTTTTCTGCCAAGTCAGCGGAATAGAATGTGCTCATGCTCCCTTGTATGCCCAAGTTGAAAAGGTCTGCGGCGTGAGACTCTTTGTGGTAGATTAAGCCATCGTTGAAGAAGTGAAAGACCTTGCCCTTGTGATTTGCCAAGTCGGCAATGCGGGCGAGGTCTCGGAAGTTGCGTAAGGCTCTGTCCACCTTCGGAATAAGGATATGGGTTTCCCCGTCGGTCTCTATGTGCTTTATGAATTTATCCCACTCTTCTCGACCATCTTTGGAGGCGCTCTCTACGATTCTAAAGGTGTGCGTGATTGTAAAACCTTTGCTTTTCGCGTAGTTCTTGCCTGCCTTCTCCTGGAAGTCTAGAGAGAAGCCTTCTGCTTGTCGCTTTGAACTGACACGGGCGAGTAATACTGCTCTGTTATTGGGTATGTTTGAGTTCTTCATAATTGATCCTTTTTGTCGGCTTCCATTAATAGCTTGAAATACCGGACCAGCGGTCTAAGTATTTCGTTTATTTCTCCATCGGTCAGCTCTTTCCCGTATAGGGCGTTAAAATACTCCCTCTCTTCGTTTGATACAGACTCCATCGTGTACTCCTACTGCGGAAGATGGTGTCTTGTGTTTTGTCTACCGCCAGCCGTCTGGCGGAGTGGCTATATCTTGTTCATTGTCTACGTCTACAGCATCCGATTCGGCGTCTGGGCGTTTGAATACCCTGAATCGGCCTTTTTCAGGTTTCTGAAAAATCGGTTTCTTAAATAAATTACTGCTTGTCCTTATGCGCTGAAAAACATTCCCGGTGCATCCCTCCCAAGCAGTCTCACCTTCTTTGTGATTTGGGAGTTGAGCTGCATTTTTGTCTATGAGATACCAAGGGAGCTTCTTATGTGCATCTGATACTTTGACCTCATAACATCCAGATAAGTGCATCCATTTGCGTTTTACCCATAGCTGTTTCGGTCTAGTTCCTCTACAGGCGATATGGTAATGAATAGTCCCATGATATGCCGTCACAGAAATGTATTTAATCCCCTTGTATTTCAGAGCTCGTAAAAACCGAGCTGATAGTCTTTGGGCTTCTCTGATATTATCCCGGTTGAAATCTGAAAAGCGAGTGGTGATGGTTATCATATACTCAGGTTGAAAAACATAAACTCTTCTCCGCCAAAATGTAATGCGGTTCTGCTTCCCGTTATCACAATTCCAATCCCTGCATTTCAGGCTTGATACAACTCCTGTTGCGGTATCTACCAAGTCTAAAGTCTGACAGGTTCTGCAAATAGTCATTTTGCAAGTTAGTACTCTTATATATGCTCTTTAAAGACACATTGCTCATATGATTCCCCTTGGTATTTGTTCTGTAAATAAGGAGGCCCACCCTTCTAGCGTTCCGCTCAAAGTTCCCTAGAAGGATGGGCCAAATATGAATAGGCCGTGGTGGTTGAGCGGAACAGTGGGTATTTTCCCTATAAAAGAAAAAAGACCGGGAAATACTTATCTCCCCAGTCTTTTTGATGTCGGTGGGAAACAGAAAGCTGTTTCCCGGTGGTGTCTGTGCGCCGATTCTGGTAGCGCACAGTTGAAGTAAGGATATTCTAGCAGTGGTGTTTGTCTTTGTCAACCCTTTTCCACGTCGGTTCCCACGTCGGGAAAGTGCACACCGTTTTTCGGTGTGTAATACTGAAAGGGAGGGGCTATTAGATAGACTTGTGGAGCCCTTTAACGGATGCTCCATAGCGTATCATCCCTTTATATATAGCGTTCTTTAGGATATATCGGACTGTGCTTGCATAGAACTTCTTTCCGCTCTTTGGTTTTGTCCCGGCCAGGTTTAGTTTTGCGGCAATCTTTTGAAAGGACAGCCGCCCCATGCGGAGGCTTCGGATTTTCTGGACAACCTCGGCTTCTTTAGGGTTTATTGCCAGATTACCATTCTTGGCATTGTATCCGTAGGCGGGTCGTCCGCCTGCGTATTCACCAGATTCCAGTTTCTTCTTCCGGCCAGAGTGAAGGCGCTCAACAATGCGGTTCTTCTCGTATTCCGCAAAAGAAGAAATCATTTGAAGGAATATTTTTTGGGCTGGGTCATCCCAGCGGTAGGGTTCGGAAATGCTGTAGAGCTCAACGCCGTACTTCTTAAGCTCTTTCTCTATCCATAACGTGTAAAAGGTGTCTCTGGCGATCCTGTCCAGTTTTGCAACAATGACTTTTTTGAAGAGCCCACTCTTGGCATCTTCCAATAGTTGAAGAAGAGCCGGGCGGTTCTCTATGGTAGAACCAGAGAGCCCGGCGTCTTTATAAATCTTAGTCAGGGTCGCTTGAGGGTGCTTCTTACAGAACTTCTCTATCTGGGATTGCTGAATCGGTAGGCCAAGTCCATTCTCTGCTTGATTCTCGGTGGAAACCCTTATATATCCCACGACATCCGCAGTTCTTCCATCGCTAGGATGGAAGAGGGCGGAGTTCATCGGCTAGGGCTCCAAAGCTCCAAAATCAAGATTAATGCTCATAGGTAAATTATATCATTTCAGGGGGTGCCTTAAAATGCCATTTCTCATAGGGGAAAAGGGGATGAACACACATTGTTTTTCCATTTATGGCGATAGCGATTGTGGGCGGTTTGGCATATGCTAATTTCTAAGCCGAATAACCTTAATCAGGGCCTCTGGCTTTTCAATGGTCTTTCTCTGGGTCTTAGTCCAGAAGTCTATGGAGGCTTCGTTTGATTGGCGCATTTCGCTGATACCTGGCTGTGCAGCTTTATTGCCCGCTAGCTTTCTGGTTTTCATATTACTCTCCTTGCTGGTCTTCATCATCAGGCCATAAATACAAAAGACCGGAAGATGGTGCGCTCCCAGTCTTGATAGTAATTCTGTGGGATTGCCTTAGGCGGATGCTAATTGCCCTCAGCGGAATCAAGATATAAATAGTCTAGCACAGGGGGTATGGAATATCAATCCCCCGGAGTAAATAGAGGGTAGTTGCTCTAACGGCAGATTTTTATGAGACTTCGGTGTGAGTGGTCTGCCGCCCTCGCGCCCCTGCTTTTCGGGTGTTAAAGGTAGGGGTATCCTAAGGATTGTTAGCGAATGATTTGCGGAAACAGCTTATTCCACAATCTTTTCCGCAGTTATTAAGGGAACTCTTCCAACTTCTGCTGACCATATTTTGAGACCGTTAGCTTTGCCTTTAATCGTGATAATGTCTCCCATCGTTAGGCGAGCTAATCCACCCGATAAGCTTTCTGGAACACGTATGATTACGCGCGGGGAATCTTCTCTTGATGATATCTCATCAAGCTCAGTGAACATTTCTCCAAATCTCGGGCCAGGGCGACTGTACATCTGTGGCTGGGTGGAGAAACTTCCGACATAAGCGTTGATATAATTGCTCTGTTCTCCGGGGTAAGCCGTCATTACAGTGATTTTGAATTTGACCTTTGTTCCTTTGAATTTGGTGGATTGCATTCTTATTTCATCATATTTCCCTGTCTCATAAACTATTCCTTGGTCTTCTATTATCTCGTTGATGTCGTCCAGTGTCCCGTACATTCTCCCCGGGTCTTGGAAAGGCGATTCATCAAAGCGTTTCCAACACCCGCCGGCTTTTGCGGGATGAGTGGTTCCGTTGTAAACCTCCTCAGAGCAAGGGCTTTTAATTTTTTGCAGCTTCTCTCGGGCTGTGGTTAGGTTGCCGCGAATAACTTCGTTTATCGCTAGTAGCGGGTACGTGAAATATATATCTGAGAGCTCGGCTTCTTCTGAGTATTTCTGTTGTACGGATTTAATGGCGGATAAGTAAAAGGAGGGGAGTGCTGAAAGTTGATTCTTTGCACCACACCAAGAGTTGTTGAATAGGCGCAATGAACATCCAATGAATCCCTTGTCATCTTCGCTAAAAGAATCAAACAGAGATGTGCTTACAGTTGCTTGTCCATCCTTGCATCCCTCTAGGTCTGTTGCTTTTCTTCCATATAGGGCAAAGGCTCCAAGGAAGTTCAGTCTGTTAAATGCTTTGAGCGTGTCTGTGGATATCTCGCCCTGATTAGTAATCCATGCCCCCTTAATAATTGGGAATTTATCTAGGCATTCAGGATATGATTCTTTTGCATTAACCGCACCAAGGGAGACGCTTAATATTACTAAGGCGAGAAAGAGGCGCATATGTTCTCCTAGAGAGAGTTTATGCCCAGGTGGGAGGCTTACAAAAATGGGGCGACAATCACCTGGGTCATGCTAGGAACCCAAAGCAATTGTCGCCTTTTCACACCCCCGAAGGGGCGTTACATCATGCGACTATGCTTCTGGTCTAGCATGGGCTTCTGTTTGAAGAGAAGCTCACCCTGCTCTTATGCAGGGTCCCAAAACAAGTCTAAATCGTAATTCTAAATTTCGCGGTTAAATGTTTTCAATGTCCTCCTGCCAAAAATGTCTCCTGGGCGCATTTGCGCTAATTGGAATTCTACAAAAAAACAGTACCAAAGGGCGGGGGTAGGCTTGTTTCAGAGGTCTGGGGAATAAAGCAGGGGGATAGGTGAAAAGGCAGTTGTTCGGCGAGAGGAGACATGAAATCATACAGTTATTTAAAAATTACAGTATGTGCTTTAGGATGCGGCAATAGTGCTTTTGACGCAATTCTAATGAAGATAGCAACTATTTGTGACCCAAAAATTTTGCAAAGAGTTCAATATTTGGCGCGAAATACCTCTAAGATACTAACTATCTAGCGCACATAGTGTCCGAAAGTGGGCAGGGTTTTGACGGATGTTAGTTATAGGTAGTTGCTATTTACGTCTAAAAGTGAGCTTGGGCTAAAATAGCCCCACCATTTATTTGTTTGCCAAGCATGATGGGGGATATCGGTTATATTCAGGATTCTTCCGGTTGAATGGAATGTTACAGTCCCGTGTGATTTCTCCGTGGCCGTTTTGTTTGGTATAGTTGAATTGTGGCTAGTGGGCAGGATTTTGAGGGAGCAAGAACATTTGTGACTATGGCACTCTACGTTTTTATTGCAGTTGCTCCCCATAACATAGGAACACAGTAATGAATATTGACGAGCAGCAATTGTGGGAATCAAAAGTCGCTCAGAAGCGTGATTTACGGCAAAAAGCATATGAGGAGTTTCTGAAGAGAGGAATGCTTGGATATGATCCTGTTCTTCTTTCAGCAAATTTATATGAAATTGCTAGAGAGAATCTCGGCGACTTAAACATAATGTGGCGCGAAATCGTCGAAGGGGCGTGGAAATGGGCACCTGATGATACGGATTTTCAAAAGTTACATGATTCGCACTTGGAAGAGATTTATGGTTTTGTTCGTAGTGAGGAAACGCTTGTTGATGATGAAATATTAGTGGCTCTTATGAGCCAGAACCGTTTGCCAGATAGGGCGGCTCTGGATGCGGGGAAGGGAATATTGCGAGCGTCCTCTAGGGTTTTGCTAGGACGCTGTACCGTAATGTTGTCGTATTTAAAGGAGTCGCGACTTAAAGAAATTGCAAAAGGGAAAAAAGAGGAGAGTCGATGGCGATTAGAGCGAATACTTCAAGGGGCCTCTATAGTTATAGTTTTTATTACTGCGGTGGTAAGTCTGACTACTTTCTTTTATACACGTAAAGAATTTTACCTGAGAAATAAACCTTATCTTTCTTTTTCATTAGACAAATACCCAGGCAAAATGTCTGAATTGGCTGGGAAAAAGGAAGTCGAATTGTCTATTCTCGTTACAAACCATGGTGAGACCCCTGCTCGTAATATGATCCGTTATGCTGTTGCTGTGGTCGATGGAAAGGCTTTGTTTGGTGTTAACGCGGATGCCCCCGTTTCAGCAGATGGGAATCTGTCTGTTAAGTACATTGGCCTTTCAGAAAATATCGTTTATCCTGGGAAAAGCCAATCTTTTTCTGTTTCTATCCCTGTCGAGCAATTTGTGAAGTTATTGGGGGCAAGAGATAAAGATAGAAGCGGGATTAATTTTAAGGTTGATTATAATGGCCCGTGGGGTGCTGGTAAGAAAAGGGAATATTTTTCCCAGTCGAATATCCTGCCTTGGCAGGATAAAAATATTATTCACTATAGAGCTAATTCTGAAAAGTTGAGTGATTAAGATAAGTGGCATGAGTGCTTATAAATAATCTAATGAATAAATGGGGTATTCCAACATGGCTAGAGTCTGAGGTGCGGCAGCGTGACCAGCTGTGTGTCTACTGTGGAATTCAGATGTTCGAGTCTCCGGATGCTGATGGTTCGCGCAAATATGTCGCGACATGGGAGCACATTGTCAACGATGCGAATATTGTTACGCGGGAAAATATCGCAAGATGCTGTGCTCCTTGTAACTCAAGTAAAGGTGTAAAGAAACTTTCTGTTTGGATTGAGTCCGCCTATTGTAAGCGTCACGGAATTAATAGGGAGACGGTTGCGGATGTCGTTAAGGATGCGCTAAGGCGTGGCGTGTAAATTGGACTTTTTTATATGAAAACAAAATTGCTTATTGGTCTTTTGTCTAGTGCCATCCTCTCTACACTACTCTATCTCAGGAACATCATAGGTGGCCAAATCCTCATATGCATCTTTCTTGTCATAATGGGGGTTGCGTATGTTGTGGTAGATTCCATACTTTTGGAGAAGGGGCGAGATAGTACTTTATTGCTTAAGGCGAGTGGTTTCCTATTGGCCGCAGTTATTCTCGTGTTTGGGTGGTACATCCCTTCAAAGTATGAGTATCAGTTGTACACTAAAGGCATTCAAGCTGTTGCTACTGTGTCTAAATATGAGAAAACTGTCTCTTCAGGGCGAAAAGGACGAGTGCGGTATAATCATACACACACAATCGTATATGAGGGATATACGACAAAACTTGATTTGCCAGAACAGTATACTGTCGGAACCCAATTGCATATAAGGTATCTTCCATCTTACCCTAAATTCGCAAGAATAATAGAGCCAGGGGCTACAGTATATTCAATGCTGGATTGGGGGACTGGTGTTATGTTTTTAATCGTAGTCATTCTTATCGGTTTTAGTGGGCTATATTTGAAAGAGTTTTCAGCCCCGGCTCCATGAAAAGGTAAACATCTATGACTGAATACATAATTATTTTATCGGCTTGTTTGGCACCTGTTGTTGCTGTCATGGGGATTGTATTCGCTGGCCTACAATGGTGGACAACAGAGCGGGAGAGGCAAAATGCCCTCTTTGATAGAAGGTTTGATTTATATACGCAAATCAAAAAGGTTTATCTTGAGCAACATAACTCTCAGAACCCGCCAATGTCATCGGAGGATTGGATTCCATTAGCGGAAGAGGCTGGTTTTTTATTTGGTGATGATATTCAACGCCATGTCTCAGCGCTTGCGGATAAAAAAGTAGAAGGGTCACCGTTCTTTCCTAACGAGTGGTTTGTTAAACCTTTCAGGAAATATCTTCATCTCTGATTTCGCGATATCTTGTCTCAGCCAAGGAACAGTGTGACGTCATTGCCGGAATCTGTCATGGTAAAGGCATAGTGGCTAGGTCGCTCCACCTGCTCTCTACCTTTTTTCACAAAGAGCCAAGATTTCGTCCTTAGCAGCTTCCCCGGTCGGGTCTAACAGCCAGCCTTTCAGTTCAGCAGCTAACTGTTCGAGTATCGTTGATTGGGGGGAGCCAGTTTTCCTAAGACCTCGGCGGTTTCGCCGGGGTCTTTTGTTTGGTATATTAAAGTATGCGAGTTCTTCCTAAATCCAACTGGGCTAGAGGCATTCTATTGGTCGGGTTGCTGCTTTTCGCCTGGGCGGTCTTTATTGAGATCTTCTGGATACCAGCTAACCGGAAAAAAGCGCGTCATGTGTCGGCAGGTTCTCAAACTGAACCAGTAAATGAAGTGCTGACCAAACGCGAGGATGTTACAGGGGATGGGGTGCCGGATGAAATCCGGCTGAATCTTGTCGGTGCCGGATGGGACCAGCCGTTTAAGTGGACTCTCTCTATCATCTCCAATAATATACTGGTTTATGAGCAGTCGGTTGACGATGCATGGTTGGACAGATTTTTCAATGACAAAGGTTATGTGAATGAAGAATGTCCTGATTACTTGTCGTGTAAGAAACAATACTATTTGGAAGATTTATTTAAATACCGCTTTGGCCGTGTTGAGTCTAAAAACGAACCGTTAAATTCTGAGTATGTTGACGATATTCGCAGGGTGGCTAAGGACAGCCTGCTCGTAAAATACCGTCTTACTCCAGCAGAAGCAGAAAGAACGATAAAGTGGATGGTTGACCATATTAAATCTGGACGTGCGGTGATATTTAATGTGCCGATATCACCGGTGCAAGGCGGTTGCTCCCAGATGTATGTTCCTCGTGTTGGTAGGTTCGTAACGATTTATTGTCCTTAGTTCTCAGCGTAAGCCTGAAGTCTGATAGCTCTAGAGATATAAATAAGGTTCCCCGCTGTGTTCAGGTAGGGGAGAAAATTTAGGCCCCTGTCAAAAGGGGCCTGTTTTTTATATCCCCAAGGCCGCCTTTTTGTAGAATAGTTAAAGTTGCATTTATGAACGAGAGATTTAAGAAAACTATTAGCTGGATAGCCAACTGGGGATTAAATCTCTCTATTGCTTTGTCATTCGGGTTGCTGCTGCTGGTTTCCTGGTGGGCGGTGTATGCTTGCTGTATACATCCGGAGTATTGGTATAAATTTCCGCAACTGTCCGGGAATTCGTACCAGGAGTCGATGCAGGTTTTGAGGCAATTGTATAAACCTAATGGGAAGAATTAGCCGACTAATTGATTGGGGGCGGCAAAACCGCCTTAAAGCCAAGTCGATTGTGCTGATAATTATTTGGCTGCTTATAGCCTGTATTTTTGGAGGGGTACGCCTGTTGCATTATAACGAGGTGTGGAAACCCCTTCCCTCCATGGAGGGCATCCCGGCTTCACTCGGAAGCACTAGCGGTAACAACTAGCTCTCAGGCGATTGTGACTTCTCGGCTCATTATAAGCTGGTTTCCCTTTGTGTTCAGGTATAGGAGTTCCCGCTTTCAAGGCCCTGTGCCGGGAAATGGGGACGCTGCTTCCTAACTTCCTATTTGGGAAGGGGGGCGGGATTTGCTGATAATTAGGAAGTTAGGAAGCAGCGTCCCCTTGTAGTTTCTATTAAATAATTATGTATTATATTAGCGGACGCGCTTTTGGCGCGGCCGGTTGCTTTATTTTGGAGGAAAAACATGAAACTTGAAGTGCGCAATATCGGCGTCGGCTCCCTGGTGGCGTCCTCGCTGCCTCTCGTCATCTTCTGCCTCGCCCTGCTCGGCGGCGTGGTCACCTTCATGGTGATCCCCAACGCGCAGCTGGTGCCGATGAGCTTCGGCCAGAAGCTGCTCAGCGTGGGCCTGTACGCGCTGCTCTACGTCGTGATCGCCACGGCGGTGCTGGTCTTCACGGCCTTCGTCTACAATATCCTCACCGGGGTGCTCGGCCTGCGCGGCGTGACCCTGGACATCGAAGAAATACACCAAGACTGACCGGAGCCGGGCTTGCCCGGCGCGGCGCGCGGGCG
>MGTZ01000036.1:41355-119006 GCA_001799715.1 Elusimicrobia bacterium GWB2_63_16
GAAAATAAACATCATTTTTGCCTCAAAGGACCTCTCAAGGGCTTCCCTGATGCTGGAGATGCTGTCGCGGCAGGGCTACTCGGTAGCCACGGCCCAGCGCGCCCGCGAAGTGATGGGCATGCTGGCCGAGAAGTCCTTCGACATCGTGATGGTGGGGCAGAACCTCGCCGACGAGGAGGGCCTGACCTTCCTCAAGAACCTCCGGGCCAAGAACAAGAACATCCCGGTCATCGCGGTGCTGGAATCCCCCGACACCTACCTCGACCACATGCCCTCCGGCCTCACCGCCGAGACGCTGATCCCGCACGGGCACGGCGGGCGCGAGACCCCGAAGATCTCCTACAAGCTGGCCTTCTTCCAGCTGGGCGCCGACGAGGTGCTGGCCTACAGCCAGGACCTGCACGAGGCGGTCGCCCGCGTGCGGGCCGTAGTGCGGCGCACGGTCAGCGCGCAGCCCGACGAGGTGCTCAAGATGAACGAGGTGGAGCTGAACATGTCCAGCTACACCGTGCACATCGCCAAGAAGGAGATCACGGTGACGGCCAAGGAGTTCGACCTCCTGTACGTCTTCCTGAGCTCCCCCAACCGCGTGCTTTCCAGGCCTTACCTGATAGAGCGCGTCTGGGGCTACAACTATTTCGGCTCCCCGCGCACGGTCGACGTGCACGTGCGGCGCCTGCGCTCCAAGATGGGCAAGGCCGCGCGCTACGTGCACACGGTGCCCTGCGTGGGCTACAAGCTTGTGCCCGGGATCAAGTAGGGGTACGGAGGATTTAACTATGGCCAACAAAATTCTGGTAATCGACGACGACAACCACCTGCGCGAGAGCCTGGTGGAGGTGCTGGACCTGGAGGGGTTCTCCTGCAGCGAGGCGGCCAACGCCAAGAACGGCATAGCCTCCGCCAAAAAGCACAAACCCGACGTGGTGATCATGGACATCCAGCTGCCCGACTCCTCGGGCTTCCAGATCTGCCAGGAGCTGCGCAGGTTCTCCAAGGAGTTCATCCTGATCATGATGACCGGCCGCTTCCTCTCCGCCGAGGAGAAGACGCAGGGCCTCAGCCTGGGCGCCGACGAGTATATCACCAAGCCTTTCGACATCCAGGAGCTGTCCATCCGCATCCGCCAGCTGCTCAGCAGGAAGGGGAAATAAGATGAGGAAGTTAACACTGCTGCTTTCCGCACTGCTGCTCGTTTCTCCGGCGCTGGCCCAGAACAAGGCCGCCGGCGGCAAGATGGCGCTGTACCTCGAGGCCATGGACGGCCAGGGGTGGCAGTGGTTCTTCCTCGCCGACACGGTCCGCCGCGGCCTGCCCGCCGCGGAGCTGAAGGTCTACCCGCTGGTGACCAGGGCCGAGGACGGCTCCTTCGCCTCCAGGCGCGGCGAGAACGAACTGGCCGAGGCCGCCCGCCTGGCCGTGCTGGCCAGGGTCTGGCCCGCCAGGATGCTGAACTATCTCAACGCCCGCTCGCTCTCCCCGGCCGCCGACGGCTGGCGCGACGCCGCGCTGTTCGCCGGCGTCAACCCCGACGAACTGGAGCGGCGTGCGACCGCCGAGGGCAAGGCCGCTCTCGAGGAGGCCTATAAGAAATCCTCCTCCGCCGGCGTGGACGCCACCGCGCTGCTGCTCGACGGCAGGCGCTTCGAGGGGTCCCAGCGGCTGATGCCGCTCTACAACGCCGTCAACGCCGCGCTGCCCGCCGCCAAGCGGGTGCCGCCGCCCGCCGGCTACGTGGCCAAGCCCAAGGCCCCGCCCCCCGGCTTCTGGGTGGTGCTCTCGAGCGGCATGCAGAAGAACGACGCCCTCGTGGGCGTGTTCGACAAATATTTCGAGGGGATAAAGGCGGAAACGCTGGATTACGACTCTCCCGCCCGGGCCGCCCGCTTTCCGTCGCTGGCCTTCGTGCCGGCCTACGCCGTGGCCGCCACGCCGGAGTCCAGGGCCAGGCTGGAAGGCGAGCTGAAGGCCGGCCTGTTCAAGGACGCGGGCGACTACCTGGTCTACGAGGACCGGCAGCGCCGCGGCCTGTACGCCGGCCGCGCCGAGCAGAAGAACAGGCTCGAGGTTTTCGTGATGAGCCAGTGTCCTTACGGCGCGATGGCCGAGACCGCGCTGCTCGAGGCCGAGAAGAATAAGCTGCTGCCCGAGGGGCTGGAGCTGAAGATCCATTATATCGGCGAGGCCAGGAAGGACGAGAAGGGCGGCTGGCAGTTCTCCAGCCTGCACGGCCAGCCCGAGTGGGAGGAGAACGCGCGGCAGATCTACATCGCCGCCAAGTTCCCCGCCAAGTTCCACGCGTATCTGCTCGAGCGCAACAAGGATTACAGTTCCCCCGACTGGCAGAAAGCCGCCGCCGCCGCCAAGGTGGACGTGGAGGCCGTGGAGAAGGGATTCGCCGAGGGCAAGGAGCTGCTGGCGGCCGACTTCGCCGCCACCGACGCGCTGGGCATCTCCACCTCCCCGTCGTTCATCGTGGACGGCCGGCAGTTCATGGTGGGCCTGGGCGAGCTGATGAAACTGCCCGGCTTCGAGAAGGTCTCCCAGCCCGGCCAGCCGGCGGGCGGCTGCGCCAAGTAGGCGTCTTTAACGGGGGCGTAACAATTCCGTAACAGTTCTTTGGGATAATATAGTTATCCCAGGGAACACGGACCTAATATGACAGAAGCCCCCAGAAAACGCGGAAGACTTTTCTACAAACTGCTGCTGATCTTCCTGATCGTTTCGCTGGTGCCGCTCGGCATCGTCGGGTATTACCTCGTCAGCCTCAGCCAGGTCACGCTCAACCGCGCCATCTCCAGGGACCAGGAGGCGCTCGCGGTGGGCTTCGCCGACACCGTTTCCAGCTACATCGTCAATTTCCGCAACGTGCTCAGCGACGCGGCCCACCTGGCCGACTTCGCTTCCATGGACACCGCCAAGCAGCGCGGGCTGGTCAGCCACATCATGCAGCTGCACCCCGCTTTCCTGGAGATCTCCGTGGTAGACACCTCCGGGGCCGAGACCGTGCGGCTGGGGCGCTTCGTGCACGACACCAAGATGCGCGACTTCGCCTCCGACGCGCAGTTCGTGAAGGTGATGCGGGCCGGCGAGTTCGTGGGCGGGCTCGAGAAGTACATGGGCTCCTACCCCGCCATCACGATGGGCGTGCAGATCGTCAACCCGGTTACCAACCAGCCCATGGGCGCGCTGCTGGCCAAGATGAGCCTGACCGCGCTGTCGAGCCTGCTCAAGACCGGCTTCCCGGAGAGCACGCACACGCAGGCGGCGGTGATAGATTCCAACGGCTTTTTGATAGCGCATTCCAATTCCAAGGAGATCTTCAAGCCCGACGCCAAGCTGCCCGACGACGTGCTGCGCATCCTGCTGCAGAACGACGCCAAGACCGGCGGCGGCGAGATCATCCTCGAATCCACCAACGAGCGCGTGCTGGGCGCCTTCGCCGAGGTCTCCGACCTGGGCTGGGTGGTCTACATCCAGCGCTCCGTCGCGATAGCCTACAAGGCCTCCGACGACATGTTCAACCGCACCTGGCGCATGATGCTGTTCGTCTCCGTCTTCGTGCTGTTCCTGGGTTACGCGGTGTCGCTGGTCATCACGCAGCCCATCCAGGCGCTGCGCGAGGCCGCCATCAAGCTCGGCGAGGGGGACTTCGACTACCTGCCCGACCTCTCCATGCCCAACGACGAGATCGGCGAGCTGGCTCACACCTTCGTGCAGATGAGCGAGAGCCTGAAGATCAAGACCGCCGAGATCATGAGCGCCAAGGAAGAGCTGGAGCGCCTCAACCGCAGCCTGGAGAACCGCGTGGAAGCCCGCACCAGGGAGCTCAAGAGCGCGCAGGACGAGCTGATCAAGAAGGAGCGCCTGGCCGCCATCGGGCAGATGTCCTCCGTCGTAGGCCACGAGATCCGCAACCCCCTGGCCGTCATCAACAACTCCATCTATTTCATCAAGACCAAGACCAACGCGCAGCCCAACCCGGAGCCCAAGGTGCTCAAGCACATCTCGATCATCGAGTCCGAGATCCGGCAGGCCAACGGTATCATCGACGAGATCCTGGGCTTCGCCCGCACGCGCGAGCTCAACCCCAAGGTGATGAGCCTCAACAACTACCTGGAAGACCTGACCATGAGCTTCCCCGTGCCGCCGCACGTGGAGATGGTCAAGAGTTTCGCGCCGGAGAACCCGTACGTCAACATGGACCCCGACGAAATGGCGCAGGCCGTGCGCAACCTCATCAAGAACGGCATAGAGGTCATGCCCGAGAGCGGCAAGATCTACGTGCGCAGCGAGATGGTGGACGCCGCCACGGTGCGCATAGACGTGGAGGACACGGGCTGCGGCATGCCCAAGGAGACCGCCGAGAAGATCTTCGCCCCGTTCTTCACCACCAAGGCCCGCGGCACCGGCCTGGGCCTGGCCGTGGTCAAGAAGGTGGCCGACCGCCACAAGGGCCGCGTAGAGGTGAGCAGCGTGGTCGGCAAGGGCACCTGCTTCATGATCTACCTGCCCGTCACGCAGACCCCGCCGCCGCCCCCGGCCAGGGCCTGAAGTTTCCGGCCGGAACCGCGGGCTAGCGCGAGCTGCCCGCGGTTTTTTTATTTGCCGGGAATGGAACATGGAACTTTATCCCGCCATTTTATAATAGCGCCGAATCACCGTACGCCAGCAAATATGCCGGGCCCTGCTGTTTTTTGTATAGTTGAGTAAGAATATCGGGGGATGTTAGGATTCGATACGGGCAATTCATTCTTCTGTTTGTTCAGCCAATTCAAAGATATCCGCGCAGTCGTATTGCCGCTGATTTCAATCTTGCTGCTTTCCGCTTGTTCCACGCTTCCCGACCGGATGATGGGGCTCAGGGCCAACGCATATAGAGAATTCCAGGGGCTACATGCGAAAGAACGGAAAGAAGTCACAAGTGAGCTTGTTATGAGCGCTAAACACAGCGACGCCGATGTAAAATGCTTGGCGCTGTACGCATTAAGCAAGATCCCGAACGAATCCAGGGCTTATGCGGTCGAAATTGCGGATATGCTTGGAGACACGCGCTTGCGTGTGAAATCCTGCGCAACGCAAGCACTGGCCAATATGGGCGGGGAAGCGGCGCCGGTTTTTGTGAAGTATTTAAATGACAGTGACCCGGATGTAAGACGGTATGCGGCGCGCGGTCTTGCCTCGATATGGCGCAAACAGAACGATTCGCCGCGGGAGAACCGGCATTCTGCCGCGACCTTTGATGAAATGGCGGGATATGCTGTTCCAGGTCTTATGCCGCTTGTCCGTGATGCCGACCAGACCGTCGCCGAAGCCGCATCTGAGGCTTTGATCGCCATCGGCGCGCCGTCCGTGGGCGCGCTGCGTGAATTGCTGACGGCTGCTGAAAAAGATGAGGACAGGAGGCGCGTGGCATATATACTCGATAAAATTGGCCCGGCTTCAAAGAATGCCATTCCCGAGCTTCTTCTGGTTGCTGCGGCGGAAGGGCCGGTGAATGCTGAGGCGATCATCGCGGTGATAAACTCCGGACATGAATTGGCGGAGATAAGCCGGATCCATGAAATTCTTTCTGGAGATTATTCGGGTAGTATGGGGAAGGTCGCTTCCGCATTGGCCAAGAGAGGTGGGGAGGCGGTCCCGTACTTTGTTGAAATGCTGGGGAGTAAAAATCCGCGGGTGCGGTCGCTGGCGGCGGCCTCTCTCGGTTTTATGGGTGTTCAGGCAAGAACCGCAGTTCCGCTTCTTCTCGGCACGCTGACAGACGCGGACATGGATGTCCGGTGCCAGGGCGCTAGAGCGATGAGTTTTATTGGCCCGGATGAAAGCGCCGTCCCTGCCCTGCTGGAAGCTATCCGGGATAATGACGGTCTGGTGATCGTCGGGATCGAGGATACGATAAAAAAAATAGGAGCTCCGGCCGTCCCATTTGTCCTTGATGCGATAGAGAAGAACCGCGTCGATGCGGGATACGATCCCTTGGCGAGCGGATGCTTCTGGCCGGCCTCGATCCATCCGGCGTTCGCGAGATCCATGTTCCGAAAGCCGAAAGAGTGTTCATGGTATTGGTATGCGTGGATGCTGCGGCATGTTCTTCGCGAATTGCGGGGGGATGAGCGTCCCGGCATGCCGGCGGGGGTGCTGTCAAAAGATGAAGCCGCGCGCCAAGAAGGGATCCTGTCCGCTTTCTCGGGGAGCCCAAGACTTGAGGCCGCCGAAAAACTTGCCAGGCATTCTCCGGATTCGTTTCCGAAGGTCATCCCTGTTTTGATGGAACTGTCGGAGAGTGACCAGCGCTATTTTAAGCTGAAAGCGATCGAGCTGCTCGGGGAAATAGGATCGCCTGCAAAGGCAGCGGTTCCCGCGCTGCGGCGAAAATTACGGGAAGATCAGAGCGTGAAGGTATATGCCGCCTTTGCGTTATGGAAGATCGAAAAGTCACGCAAGGCGGTGGCCGTACTTGTCGCTTCGCTGGGAAGCAAAGACGACGATGTTAAGCTGTATTGTATGGAAAAGCTTGAGGAGATCGGGGCGAACGCCGGTGAGTTCCTGCCGCAGATTCGCAAATTGCTGCGAAGTGAAAATTTCTTGGTTAAAAATGGGGCACTGAAGTTACTGGCCAAGGCGAAAGGGAATCTCGGAAAGGCCTTACCGGAACTGATAGGGCTGCTGGATTACAGGAATGACTCCGGTATCCAGGAAACGGCCGCGAAACTGATCGGCGGAATGGGCGCCAGGGCCAGTAGCGCGATTCCAAAACTTACGGAAGGCCTGAACAGCAAATACGGGAATGAAATAGAGCGCTCCGCTTCAGCTCTGGCGGGGATCGGGCTTCCTGCTGTCCCAGGGTTAATAGCCGCTCTCCGGAGCGATAAAGAAAATACCAGTGAGGGAGCGGCGCTAGCTCTTGGGAAGATAGGGCCTTCCGCAAAAGACGCGATCCCCGCCTTAATTGAGGCCATCGGGGAATCCCGGAACTTGCGGGTAAGAGGAACTTTTGAAAGATCCATGCAGCAAATCGACCCTGTTCCAGCGGGGGAAACCGGTAAATAGTCGCTCGTGACGTTCCTGTTATGTGGTGAGCGGACCAGTCGTGTGTTTCGCTGGATGCCGGCTTTCGCCGGCATGACGATGGCGGGGGGCGCCGAAGCCTCCCGCGGTTTTCTTTTCCCTTGTAATGACGCGTTTAAATTAATATAAATATAAGAGCGAGGGGCGCGGGCCGCCCGCTGATCATACATGGACAGCAAGATACTCATAGTCGACGACGACGCGCATCTGCGCGAGACCCTTCGCGACCTCCTGGAGATGGAGGGCTACAAGGTTTTCGAGGCCGCCTCCGGCGCCGACGCTATGAAGATGGTCGTCTCCGACTTCTTCCATGTGATCCTGATGGACTTCAACCTGACCGACAAGACCGGCATCGAGGTCATCAAGGACATCCGCAAGCTCAACACCGACAGCCAGATCCTGATGATGACCGCGCACGCCTCGCTCGACACGGCGGTGAAGGCCATCCAGGAATCCGTCTACGATTTCCTCATCAAGCCCGTAGATTTCAACTACCTGCGCCGCGCCATCAAGAAGGCCGAGGAGAAGCTGTACCTCGAGCAGGAGAACAAGCGCCTCATCGACATGCTCAAGCATAACAACGAGGAGCTCGACCGGCTCAACGGCATGAAGAGCAAGTTCATGTCCATGGCGTCGCACGACCTGTCCAACTCGCTGATGACGCTGCAGATCAGCTTCGAGATGCTGGCCGCCACCATCACCCCCAACGGCGACCAGAAGAAGAAAATGGATTTCATCAGCGCCAGCATCACCCAGATCTCGCGCCTGATAGGCGACCTGGTGGACTGGGCCTCGATAGAGCAGGGCAAGTTCCGCCTGGAGAAGAATTATTTCGAGATGGACAAGATGGTGGAGGAGATGGTGGTGGGGCCCCGCGGCCGCGCCCAGCAGAAGAACATCGAGATCGCCACCGGCACCGCGCCCGGCCTCAAGATGGTCTGCGCCGACAAGCGCCGCATCGGCCAGGTGCTGCTCAACCTCCTCGAGAACGCCATCCGCCACACCCAGCGCGGCGGCAAGATCACCGTTTTCGTCAGCCCGCTCGAGGACAACGTCTGCGTGTCCGTCACGGACAACGGCGAGGGCATAGACCCGGAAGTCCTGCCCAAGCTGGGGCAAAGCTTTTACCAGCCCGCCGGCGGCAAGTCGCCGCACGGGCGCCTGGGCCTCGGCCTGTCGATCTCCAAGGAGATCGTGCAGAGCCACGACGGCCGCATCATAGTGGAGAGCGAGGGAGTGGGCAAGGGCTCCTCCTTCAAGTTCGTGATACCCTTCGCAAAAGAACCTCCCCCTCCGGACGCGCAGAAGGGCGCGCAGCAGGCCGGCGGGGAACAGCATTAACCCCAAAGACACGTACAAGGAGCTAATTATGGCCGTTGCCAAGAAAAACGTTACCGTGCTGATAGCGGACGACCAGACCCTTTTTCGCGAGGGCATCAAGGACCTGCTCGAGGACGAGAAGGGCATAACCGTGGTGGGCGAGGCCTGCAACGGCCCCGAAGCCGTCGCGATGGCCAAGAAACTCAAGCCCGACGTGATCCTGATGGACATTAAGCTGCCCCAGATGGACGGCGTCAGCGCCACCCGCATCATCCGCAAGGAATGCCCCAACACCAACGTGCTGATCCTCTCCTCCTACGAGGACGAGGCCCACATCACCGAGGCCATCCAGGCCGGCGCCAACGGCTACCTGTCCAAGATGCTGCCCGCCAGCGAACTGGTGCACGCGCTCAAGACCTTCACGGCCGAGGGCGTGATGATACCCCAGCCGATCATGGGCAAGCTCATACAGGGCCTGCGCCAGATGGGCACCCCCGGCTACGACAGCGCCCCGGACTCTTTGACCGCCACCGAGATAAAGGTGATGGCGCTGCTCGGTAAGGGCAAGAGCAACAAGGAGATCGCGGCGGAGCTGAACTGCTCCGTGAAGACGGTGAAGAACCACCTCAACAGCATCTTCCAGAAGCTCGGCGTCAACAACCGCACCGAGGCCGTGGTCAGGGCCATAGAGAAAGGCCTGATCTCCCCGGAAGACGGCCGGTAAGGGGAAAAACCAGAGGAACGGCCGGTCCCGCAAAGGCCGGCCGTTTTCTTTGCCCGCGCCCTTAACAATAAAGAAACAAAGTTCTTATATACTATTGTCACTTGAAAAAGCGCTGTTTTGCTGGTATAACATGGGAGAAAATGAACCTTACCGGACTGCGGGATAGCTTGCTGTGCGCCGCGGCCAAGGCGGCGGCGGGGGCCTACAGGCCTCCTTTTTTCGCGCGCCGGCGCGGCCAGGCCACCGTGGAATACCTGCTGCTGCTGGCCGTGGTGGCCGGCATGGCGGCCATGATGGTGGTGCTGTTCCACAAGAAGATGCTGGGCGGCTTTTTTACGATAGTTGGGGCGGTGATCGGGGCCGGTCAGCCCAAGTAGCGGCCAGTCTTATGCCTATCAAGAGCGAAAACAAGGCGGTCTGCGGCGGGGGGGCTTCCGGGCGCCCGCTGTTCGCGCTGGCGTCCCGCGCCGGCCAGATCCTGCTCCCCTCGCTGCTCGTGATCCCGTCGCTGATGCTCTTCGTCTATCTGCTCTACGAGACCACCAAGATCTCCCGCGCCAAGATCCAGCAGCAGTTCGCGGTGGACTCCGCGGCCTTCATCCAGATGACGGACTACGTCAACCTCTTCAACCGCACCGCCTACGTCAACGGCGCCTTCCCTTACCGCATCTTCAAGGAAGCCTACGAGTGCCCGCCCGAAACGCCGATGCAGATGGCCTCGGGGTCCGGCGAGAAATGCCCCTACGACATGCTCTTCGAGGCCGGCGCCATCCCCAAGTCCAAGAGCGACGTGAAGGGCGCCCAGCCCGACACGCTCGACAAGAGCGGCAAGTGGGAGATCGCCTTCGACGAGACCGCGCGCCCGGAATTCAAGGACAACCCCTCCGGCAAGACCGACACGCCGATGTTCAACCTGATCACGCAGGACCAGGGCGTGAAGATCATGCTGGAGTGGGGCTCGGCCATAGGCTATTACAAGTTCTACTCGCAGGTCTACAGCCTGCTGGGCACCGTGGAGACGTCGCAGTACACGGTCTTCGAGCGCCTTACGGACGGCTTCAGCTTCTTCAAGAAATCCTATTTCCTCAACTCCGGCACCTGCGAGTCCGAGCAGGCTCAGAGCTGCGGCAACGACGGCATCTACAGCCCCAACGGCTTCAACTCCAACAAGATCAGGGACGGCAATAACTTCCACATGCATTACATCCAGAAGATCATCTTCTACGCCAAGGTCTTCACCGGGAGCACCCTGCCTCCCTATTACCTGGGCAAGAGCAACCCGCCCATGGACATGACCACGATGGACCCCAAAGGCCTGTTCCAGCTGGCCACCGTGGAGAACGGCCCGCTTCAGACGTTCGGCGAGGGCCTGGACGTATACCAGGGCTGGGACGCCCCGAGCAACTATTTCAACATCAATTTCAACCAGTTGGCCAAGTGCAACGAGACCGGCCGGCCCTGCGTGCACGCCAAGATAGCCGCCCAGTGCCCGCAGTTGAAGACCGACGGCAATAACTGCGTGTGGCCCAACCCCACGCCCAAATACCAGACGAGGCTGTACCCCTGATATGAGGACCGTCCTCAGGACCTTCTCCGGCCGCCTTGCCAGGGCCTCCCGCTGCCTCAGGGCGGGCCGTCCCGGGCAGGCCATGACCGAGGTGGTGCTGCTCTTCCCGCTTTTCCTGCTCATCGTCTTCATCACCGCCAAGATCTTCGCGCTGCTGGTGCTGATGCAGAAGCTCGAGATCGCCGCCTATTACGCTGCCAGGCGGTGGCAGCTGGAATCGCACCTCAACGCCGACCATTCCAGCTGGGACCAGACCACCCTGCTTAAAGACTCCAACCAGGGCATAGAGGCCGCCGTCAGGGGCTATATCGGCTTCGATACTCCGGCGGTAAAGAAATTCCTGAACCTCAAGGACCTCAAGATAGAGGTGGTGCGCACGCAGGTCTGGAACGTCATCACCATTACCGTCACCACCGATCCGGCGGGGGTAAAGATGCTCTGTAAGTACCCCAAGCAGGCCGTCTGCACGCAGCCCTACGGCGCCGCCTGCATGAACGGCCACGACTACCTCTGCCAGGGCGGCAAATCCATGGAAGTCATCAAGTACGTGCCCAACCGCGACCGGCCTATACAGTTCGTGCTGCCGGGCCTCAAATAATTTCCTATGCTCTGGTTCAAAATTAAACTCTTCCTGCGCGATCATTGGCTCGGTCTCTCCATAGCCGCCGTTACGCTGGTGGCCGTGCTGTTCCCGGTCTGGTACCTGGCCGGCATAGAGGAGAACACCCGCCGTTACATCATCAGCATGAACGTGGCCAGCATGCCGTGGATGGTGCTCAATACCGTCATTTTCGTGGGCTTCCTCTACCTGATGCAGAGCGGCGGTTTCAGCGCCCTCAAAAAGACCAAGATCGACGCCGGCCTGGTGAACATCAAGTTCACGGACGTGGTGGGCCTGGGCGAAGCCAAGCGCGAGGCCTGGGAAGTGGTGCAGCTCATCAAGGACCGCACCCGGGTCAAGGCCATAGGCGGCAAGATACTCAAAGGCGTGCTGCTGGTAGGGCCCCCGGGCTGCGGCAAGACCATGCTGGCCAAGGCCGTGGCCACCGAGGCCGGGGTGCCGTTCATCTCTATCTCCGGCTCGGAGTTCGTGGAGGTATTCGTGGGGGTGGGAGCCAGCCGCGTGCGCAAGCTGTTCAAGCAGGCCAAGGAGTACGCGCAAGCGCACGGTTCCTGCATCATTTTCATAGACGAAATAGAGGTCATAGGCCGCAAGCGCGTGCTCTACGACGCCTTCGGCGGCGGCTCCGAGACCAACAGCACGCAGAACCAGCTGCTGGTGGAGATGGACGGCCTGGAATCCGAGGCCAACATAGTGGTTTTCGCGGCCACCAACGCCATCGAGAATATCCTGGACGACGCCCTGCTGCGCCCCGGGCGTTTCGACCGCAAGATCTTCGTGGGCCGCCCCAACCTGGAGGAGCGCGAGGCCCTGTTCGCCTACTACCTGGGCAAGGTGAAGTACGCCCCGGAGCTGGAGGTGGCCCGCCTGGCCAGGAAGGCCGTGCACAAGACCCCGGCCGAAGTGGAGAATATAGTGAAAGAGGCCGCTCTGATAGCCGCCCGCAGCGGCCGCGACCAGGTGACCTTCAAGGATTTCAGCGAGGCCATAGAGCGCGTGGAGCTGGGCGTGGCCCACCGCCTGAGCCTGAACCCGCGCGAGCGCGAGATGACCGCTTTCCACGAGGCCGGCCACCTGCTGGCCCTGTACCTGACCCATCCCACCAGCGATGTTTTTAAAGTGTCTATCCTCAACCGCGGCGGCGCCCTGGGCGTGGTGCATTCCACCCCCACGGAGGAGATCTACGCCGCCGACAGGGACACGCTGCTGGCGCACATCCGCACCGCCCTGGGTGGCTACGCGGCCGAGAAGATCAAGTACGCCGTAACTACCGAGGGTGTCAGGGCCGACTTCGCCAAGGCCACCACCATAGCCCACGACATGGTCTGGCGGCTGGGCATGGGCAAGAGCGGCTATATAGGCGATTTTACCGCTATCCCCAAGCATGAGCGCTCCGGGGATATGAGCGACGAACTCAACCGCGAGGCGCAGGGCATACTGAAGGACGAGTACGCCGCCGTGGACGCCCTGCTGAAGGACAACTGGCAGGTGGTGGAACGTTTTGTGAAGGAACTGCTGGCCAGGGAAGAGCTGGATTATGACGAGATCGCGGCTATTTTTTCGGAATACGGCAAGCCGCCCCGGCCGCTGAAGAGCGCGCCGGCAGTGCCGGCCCCGCCCGCGGCCTAGCGGCCGGTTATTTAAAAGATACCAACAAGGTATCATTAGTAAAAGTCCGCTCGGGCTGCCTTTGCCCTGGCGGTCTGCCGGGGCAGCCCGGGGGCAGGCTGTGCAGGGGGGGGCTTGAAATTCCGGGTTTCCTCTGCTATAACATTACCGTAAAGGCCTTGGAGATGGCTGCCGCCAGTCCCCGGACCTTGGTTTTTATTTATTGTCGGCCGCCGGAGGGGAAAATATGTCTTCCGCTGAAGAAAACAAAGAAAACGAGCAGGAAGAGAGCGCTGAAACCGGCGCGGAAAAGAAGGAGCGCCGCTATTGGCCCGCGGCTCTGGGGCTGACGCTGCTGCTGCTGGCCGGCGGCGGCTATTATGCCATGACCGGCATGCGCCAGACGGCCCATAAACTGGGCGGCGGGGCCGATTATGACCAGCTTTCGGCCAACAGCACCGTCTATGAGGGCGGCGCGCGCGAGTACAAGGATATAGATATTTTTGCCGGCGGGAGCGATACCGAGGCAGCTTCCGGCGAGGAGTCCCAGGCCGCGGCCGGCAGGCTTAACCCCGCTTTGACCCGCAGCGGGAAGGAACTGGCGCGGGAGGCCGCTCTCTCGACCGCGGTACAGGACGGAATACAGCCTGAGGGCGAGGAGGGCGCCGCGCCCGGTCAGGCGGCTGGCCAGCCCGGCCGCTCCGGAGAAGGCTCCATGTCCGACAAGCTCCGCTCCAAGGCGGGTTTCGGTTCTAAGGCTTCGGACGCCAAGAAGCCCGGCACCGCTGTTACTGTAACTCCTTTCAGCGGCCGGGCGGCGGCCGCCCCGAAGATCTCGCAGCAGACCGACACTGCTGCCGCAGGCCGGGCTAAGGCCGGCAAGGGCGGCGTGCTGGACGCCCTTAAGGGGACTTTCAGGGCCTCCTATTATGGGGCCCGCCTCTCGTCCAAGGACGCGGCCAGGGGCTGGATAGCCAGGACTTTCGACGCCACGCCCGAAGCCGACACGGCCATAGAATACGACCCCCGGATGCGCACCGAACTCGACAAGATAAACCCGGATTCCATTCCCAAGTTCCTGCGCGAGCAGGACGTCAGCGCGGCCGAGGCCAAGACCCTCGCCACCGCGGATGTCTCCAAGCCCAAACTGGACAAGGACGGCACCTATGACGCCCTGAAAAAAGACAAGGATTACCAGCAGAAGAAGCTGGCCAGCGACTTCGCCGGCAGCATGCTCAACGGCGTGTTCGCGGGCATCTCTGGCACGGGCTCCGAGGATGACAGGGGGTTCACCGACCCCGATGACAGGGATGACATCACCTCCCTGGGCCTCGGGGAGTATCTGGCTTCCCAAGGCAACGGCGAGGAATGCGGCTGCAGCGCCGCCGCGGCCTGCTGCTGCCTGCCTCAGGACTATTTCAACTCGCAGAACGACTGTCCCATGTACGGGCCTTTCCTGCCGGACGACCCCTGCGGCCAGTCCTTCGGCGGAGACGGGGCCGGTATTGTAAATTAACCCGTTCCGGCCGGGCCCGGGCCCGGCCGGCTGACCTTACGGAGCCTACATGAAAAAACTTCCGCTTCTCCTCCTTTGCGCCGCCGCCTGCTCTGGGAAACTGCCAGAGACCCAAGTACAGAACATCTTCGCCCGCCACAGTTTCGAGGCGCACGCCCCGGAGAAAATTTCTGCCGCCCTGAAGAAGGGGGGTGGCGCCGGTCTGGCCGAACTGGACCTGCGCGCCGCCGTGCTAAAGGACAAGCTGCCGCTGAAGGCCCGCCCCGCGGACAAGAACATCTCCTCCGGCCTGCTGCTGGGCGAGCGCGGCGGGCAGGTGGTCCTGCTGGCCGTCTTTCCAGGCTCTCCGGCCTGGGAGGCCGGTTTCAGGGAGGGCGACGCTGTGCTGGCTGTAAACGGCGCCGAGCCGTCCGCGGCGGCCGTGGGGAGCGCCATCGGCAAGAGTACCCGCTTTACGCTCAGGGCGCAGCGGCCGGGGCGGCCGGAGCCGCTGGAGGCCGAGGTGGAGCGCGGCGGCTTCTTTTTTCCTAAAGTCTTCTCATTTTGCGACAGGGAAAGCCGCGCGGCTTTCCTGCGGCTGGGTCTTTTCTACGAGGGCTCGGCCGAGGCCGCGCTGGCCGCCCTCAAGGCGGCCGCAGACTGCGGGGCTGAGCGGTTGGTCATAGATCTCAGGGATAATCAGGGGGGGGTGCCGGCCGAGGCCGCCGGGGTACTGAAGGCTTTCGCCCCCGGACCGGGCCCCCTGCTGGAGCTGCGTTCCAGGCATGCCGAATACGCGGCCCTCTACGGGGCCGAAGCCAGGGGACGCCATGCCGGGCTCAGGCTCGCGGTCCTGACGAACGCCAGGACCTCCATGGCGGCCGAGGTTTTCGCGCTGGCCCTCAGGGAGAAAGCCGGCGCGGTGCTGGTGGGCGGCCGTACCGCCGGCAGCGTTTCGCTGACCCGCGTCTTTGCGCTGGGCGACGGGCGCGGCCTGCGGCTGACGGTGGCCCGGCTGCTGCCTCCTTCCGGCGCGAATCTGGAGGGGGCCGGTGCCGCGCCTGATGCGGCGGCAGGAGAGGCCGACGGCGCGGTGTGGGACAATTCCCGCGAGGTCGCCCTGTTCGGCGACCCGGCCTGGCAGAAGGCGCTGGAGCTGCTGCGGCCCGGCGTCTCTCGTCGGTAGATTCATTGATTGACATGTCAATGGGGCCCACTTGACAAATCGCCCATATCTGCTATAATATGATTGCAGCGCGGTGTGGTGCGGTCGTTGCTTGGTGTAGAGCAGTGCGGTTGCGGTGTCCCGCCCTTTTGGCTCGGTACGGTGCAGTAGCGGTGCGGTCGTTAGCAGTGCGGTAGCGGTCGCAGACAGACGCGGTGTAGCAAGCGGTGCAGCGGTGTGTGTCCCAAAAGGGCGGGACGTTTACTTAAGAAGTATCCGATAATAGCAAAGCCGGCTAAAGCCGGCGGCGCAAAGCTGTGACCCGTTATGTTCACGGGGGTCAGGCTGCCGAAGAAAGAACCGACCGGTTTCGTGCCGGCGTTGCGGAACGGATTTAGGCCGTTTCCGCTGTCTTCGGGGTATCAGCCCAGTACCGGGTTGAGGCGAAGAGAGCGGAAACGGTCCTTTTTTTTGGTTCCGCGGCCTGGAGGAAGGATGTCTTCTACCGAGCGGGGGATCTGGTTTGTAAGGGCGTGCCAGAGGCGCCTTGTTCTCGCGCGCCCGGCCGGTGGCGCCCTGTCATGGCTTTTTAATGTTTGCGAAACAATTAATTTATATTATAATGGTTTAATATCCGTGCTTTGCCGGGAGAAAATTCTTCCCCGGCAAGGCCTGGCTGTATTTTGTTTGCCTATGCCGAAACTGATTTTATTGATAATAATAGCGGCCTCTACCGCGGCTTTCGCCGCTGACGCGGCGGCGCAGGACCGCGGCGCCGCGGAAAGCGGCTTTGCCGACAAGGATTTCCGCAACCGCAGGAAAGCCCTGGAAAGCCTCGGCGAAGTGAAAGAGCCGTGGAAGATGGACCTGCTGAAAAAGTCCCTCTCGGATGAGGACCCCGTTATCAGGGAAAAAGCCGCGCGGCTGATCGGCAAGTCCAAGGACAAGGCCGCCTACAAACTGCTCACCGATTCCCTCAAGTCTTCCGACAATGACACGCGCCTGGGCGCGATAGACGGCCTGCGCGATCTTGGCGACAAGCGGGCCGCCGCGCCCTTGGCCGCCCTGCTCTCTCATCCGGACCGGAATACCCGCTGGAAGGCGGCCGAGGCGCTTGGCTCGCTCAAGTCGGACAATGGCGTGGCCGCCCTGCAGAAGGCCGCCGCGCAGGATAAGGACGAGTTCGTCAGGAAAGCCGCGGTGGAGAGCCTCGGCAAGATAGGTTCGCAGCGGGCCCGGACGGCGCTGAACGCGCTGCGCGCCGGGGCCGACAAGCGGCTGGCCGGCTGGGCCGGTAACGTGCTGAAGGCGATGGGCGCCAAGTAAATATATGAACGGGCACTGGACAAAAAAAGGAGCCGCGGGCCTCAGGGGCCTGGCCGCGCTGCTGCTTTTTGGCCTGCTGCCGGTACTTCTGCCTGTCCAATCCGGGGCTGCCGCCGACATAGAGCTGGGCGCCGGCGATACGGCGGTAGGCAACCAGCGCAAGGTCATTTTCGTTCCCGGGTGGGGTTACTGGGCTTTCTATACGGACGAGGCGGCCGAGCCGGTTTGGAGTTTCTCCGCCTCCGGCTCCGGCGGCACCTGGAGCGCCGCCGCCAACGTCTTCGCTGGTTCCGGCGCCGTGGACTATTCTGGCCAGCCCAGCGTCTGGTTCAATACCGTCTCAAGCTATGTTTTCGTCGCGGCAGGGCCTTCCTCCAGCGGCGAATTGAGCACCGCCGACCAAAAATTACATCTGCGCAAGGGCCAGCTCGGCTCTGACGGCTCCATCACCTGGCTGTCTTACAATAATCCCGACTACGACGAGGGGACCTTTAGCACTACCAGTGACGAGGATATGGTGAACCAGGCCGGCATATCGCCGGCTACCACCATCACGCAGAACCGCAATAACTACACCTGGGCCGCCACCATAGGCGGCGAAGGCACCGCCGGCGGCAACGACGACTTTACCACGCTCATCGGCATGAGCAACAGCATCAATAATATCGACATAGCCAACTCGCACCGCGAAGTGGGCGGCCTCGAGGACGACAGGATAGAGGCCATTTCCCTGGTCCTGCCGCATGGCGGGGCCAACGACCAGGTCTGGGTGTTCGCCCCGTCCGGCAACGGCACGGATGTTCTCCTTTATAGGGTGAACGAGACCTATACCGTGAGTTCGGTCGGTACGGTGTTCGCCAACCTGCTGACCGGCATGGACGATTCCAAGAACGTCTCGGCCGTGGTGGACTCGTCCGGCCGCATGCATATAATCGGCACCACCCCGGGCACCGGAGAGGTGCGCTATAACAGCTGCTCCTCGGCCAACGCGCTGAGCGGCGAAGCGGCGCTTACTGCCGGTTATACCGCTATGCAGGCCTCGGTAGGCATAGCCTATTACCCGGCCACTAGCCAGGCCAAGCTGATAGTGGTCTTCGAATCGCTGGGCAACCTGTACTTCATGGACAGCGCCCTGTTCACGCCGGGCAACACCCCGGGTTCCTGGAATGCCCCCGTCCTGTTCCGCTCCGGAGCCGCCAAGCCCTCGCTGGCCTACGAGGTGAGCACGCCCTACCCGATGCCGCTGATCTACACTGATTCTCTCGGCAAGGTGATCTTTACGCGCATTCCGATTTCCGCCAACCCCGACCCCACCGTCTCCTCCATAAGCCCGGTCACGGTGGGTATAGGCGCCGGCATAGAGGACGCCTCGGCGGATGCTACTTACGATATAGCCATAAATGGCTCCGGTTTCCTCAATAACCCGGCCCCCGGCATCACCTTCGAGCGCGACGGGGTGCCTGTGGACGGGGTTACGGTAACCAGCGTCACCTATGTCACGGCGGCCAGCCTCTCACTTCATTTTACGGTGGCCCAGAGCGTCTCGGCGGGCCCCATGGATCTGCGGGTGGCCAATTACGACGCGCGCGAGGCCTTTAAGACCGGCATCGCCACGGTGACCGTTCCGTCCTCCGACCTCAACTATCCCGTGGAGCCTATCGCTTATTCCAGCGGTATAGCCTCGATATCCGGCGTAGCCTCCTTTGCCCCTTCGGCCGGCCAGTCCGCCCTCGCGCCGCAGATCCGCGTCACCCGGAATTCGGACGGCTACCAGTGGAACGGCTCGGACGGCTATATCAACCCGGCAGTTTACGGCCAGCAGTGGTTCCCGGTTTCCAGCGGAGTGACCAGCTGGACGCATACCGGCTGGTACAACAACGACAGCGGCCAGCCGACCGGGCAGACCTTCACCATAGAGTCCCGGGGCCGCACCTCGGACCGCGGTTACGGCAACCCTTCCAGCGCCGTGGTATTGACCATAGACAAGACCGTCGCCGCCGGCAATTTCACCTTCCCGGCTCCCAACGCCAGTTATAGCGCCATTCCCTATATACAGGGCAACGCCGCCGACACTGCCTCCGGTCTGAAATACGTGCAGATGCAGTTGCGCGACTCGGCGGATAATATCTTCGACGCCAACGACCAGTACTGGACCGGCTTCGACGGCACCGGCTTCGATTCGGCCGCCACCTGGTATTACATGGTGCGCATCGTGCCCCAGCCGAACACCATCACCAACTTCACCTGCGGCATCGAGTGCACGAACAAGGACCTGACCTCCATAGTGAAGAACGTGCCGGACCTGCCCGCCGACCCGAAGCTCCCGGCCTGGACGGACGGCCGAAAGTACCGCATCACCCAGCGCCAGTACGACATGTTCGACCAGGGCTCGCTTTCGAACAGCCGCGACTTCTATTACGACGTCACGAAACCCACGGTAACGCTGACCGTGCCCGAGCAGCTGATGTCCGAAGAGCCGATAGTCCTCGAATCGCCGTCCAATATCTGGCGCAACAATATGGCGCTGATGACCGGCGCTATAACCGACAATGTCGTGGACCCCGTTATCGGCAAGAGGCGCCTGAAGTATTGCGTCTACAAGCAGGGCGGCGATTCCAAGTTCGGCACCGCCTGTTCGGACCCCGCTCCCGTTTTCGCCAGCGTGGAATACGGCCCCGCCGTGGAGACCTACAACTACAGCGTCGACATTTCGACGGACTGGGCGGACGGCACCTGGTACCACCTGGCGGTCTACTCCGAGGACGCCGCGGGCAATTCCACCGGCACCGCCACCGCCCCGGCGATAGCCGGCTATTTCCTTTACGACGGCGGCGCGCCCACCAACCGGATCTCCTACCCCGTCAACGGCGGCAATTACGGCACCGCCTCGCTGGACAGGCTGCTGGGTACGGCCAACGACCCCATTTCCAGGGTCGGCAGCGTGGAGTACACGCTTTCCCACCCGCCGCTGGCCAAGTGGAGCAAGCCCCTCAAGGACTGGGTCGACCAGACCGGCAGCATCTGGAACGTGGCCGACACCACCACCACGGTCCCCTTCGAAGTCTGGCAGTCGTCGGAGACCCAGGAGAACAATAAGTGGCGCAGCGGCGAAGAATATACTTTTATCGTGAAGGCCCGGGATAAGGCCCTCAACTACTCGGCCGTCTATTCCACGGTGACGTTCAGGTACGATGCCACCGCGCCCGACACGGTGGTGCTCAACCCGATCGAGAGCGCCACCTATGCCGATACCGCGCTGACCAATATCGCCGGCACGGCCAAGGATATGCCCGACACCACGCGGCAGACCGGCCTGAACATGACCTGCATCGGCGTGCAGCGCCAGTCCGACCTGAAGTGGTGGAACGGCACGATCAACGGTTGGGAGGCGGCGCGCAACGATTCCTGCCAGTCGCCGGCCGCCGACTGGTCCCACCAGAGCATGGGCGGCTTCTGGACCGGAGTTCCTACCGCCGAGGAGTTCAAAGTGTATGCCTGGTCGAAGGACAACGTCGATCTGCCCGACGAGAGTTACCGGAACCTCGGCTCCTCTACCACGCTGAAGAAGTCCTTCAAGTACGAGGTGCAGCCGCCCACGTCCACGATACTCTCCCCGGCCAACGACGCCTGGTACAGCAACATGCCCGGCTACCAGTTAACCGCGGTGGTCGGCACCGCCGTGGACCTGCCGCTTGCCGGCCTGGCCTCGGGCGGCACCATCAGCGGCATGCAGGTGGAGGTGCGCGACGAAGTGCTGTTGACCTGCTGGAACGGCACCGACTTTACCGGCACCTGCGGCAGCGCCGCCACCTGGAAGGACATGGCGCTGGTGGAGGGCAGCACTTACTCGTACAACACCTCCACGCTGTTCGCGGCCGCCGTAGAGGGGCGCCCCTACCGCACCCGCGTCCGCTCTATGGACAACGCGCTCGACAAGGACAACGCCGCCAAGCCCAACGTCGAAGCGCTCTTCACGCAGGGCCGCAACCAGAACACTTTCAGGCCCGACCGCACTCCCCCGGCGGCGCTGATCCAGGCGCCTTCTATTAAGGACGTCTACGTCTTCGATACGGTGTCCGGCACCGCGCAGGATTCCTACACCGCTATAAAGAAGGTCCACGTGGCCTACTTCGGCCTGACCGAACGCAAATGGTGGAATCCAGCCACGGCCGGCACTTTCGACCAGGGCGACGATGTCAACCCGCCCCCGGACAGCGTCTTCGTGGAAGCCTCCACCAACACGGCCACTCCGGTGCAGTGGTCCGTCAGCGGCACTAAGGTGCCCGTGCTGATAAACGGGCGCAGCTACCTGGTGTTCGCGCGCGCGATGGACGCTCTGGAGAATAAAACCGCCTTCCCCGGCTATACCGGTTTTACGGAGGCCCCGACGCTGTCGGCCCTCATAAAGATAAACAAGATAACGCCGCTGCCCGACACCACTATCACCACGCCGCCGCCCGGCATCCCGTACTACAGGCCCACGGACCTCAGTGTGATCAACGGTACGCTGTCCGCGGCCAATACCGTGCAGGTGATGATCACCAACCTGAGCGTCACCCCCAACCAGGTCTGGACGCCCGGGGGCTGGATCTCCACGGTCACCTATCTCGCCGGCTGCACCGACGAGAGCTACGTGGTCGGCGCCTCCTCCTGCGGCTATTTCGGCGTGGACAATGTGGGGCCGACCGACTGGTCCAAGAACATAGCCGGCATCTGGCCCGCCGGCACCAACAGGTTCAGCCTGAAATCCAGGGGCGCCGCGGACGAAAGCCTGGAGACCACGCCCTTCGCCGAGCGCTTCTTCTATGTCGACGGCGACGACCCGGACACCACCCTCCTCGAGCCCAGCGCCGAGTTCGAGCGCAGCCTGCCGTCCATCTTCGGCACGGCCTCCGACACCGGCGAGGGCAAGGTGTCCAAGGTGGAGGTCTCCATCTCCACCACGGCCGGCACCTATTACTGGGACGGCGACAGCTGGGAGTCCGGAGAGATCTGGCTGACCGCGCTCGCCGACGACGCCGCTTTTGATTCGGGTTCCGAGGCGTGGCATCTGGACGCCTCGCTGCCGGTCTTCGAGAACAGCATGACCTACGAGGTGCAGGTCAAGGTGACGGACAAGGCGGGCAGGACCAAATTCTACCCCACGCCGTACCGCCAGTTCACTATAGACACGGCCTCCCCTACGGCCAGGGTGCTCTACCCGACCGGGGCCACGGGGGTGAACAGCATCCCGGCCCTTTCCGGTACCGCTTACGACAACGGCCGCAACGAGAGCGTTCAGGTGGCCGTTCAGCAGTGGGGCAGCCCGCAGCTCTGGTACGACGGCGACGGGTTCGACCTGCTGCAGGACAACCCGCACTGGATGCCGGTCTCCGCCGCCAACGGCTTCCTGTCGCCGGACGCCACCAGCTGGATTTACGCGCCGGCCGACATGGACACCGACTTCTCCGGCGGCCTCAGGTACCTGCTGCTGTTCCGCTCCACCGACGTGGCCGGCAATCTGCAGGAAACGCTGGCCGTAAATATTTCATCGCGCGTGATCTACGTGGACAGGGCGCCCCCGGCCTCTTCCGTCTCGCTGCCTCTGGACTACGGCAACGGCGTCAGCGGCCGCTACAAGTCCGCCAATATCGGCAAGTCCGTCACTTCCTCGCGCTTTTACGGCTCGGCCTCCGATACTTTCTATTCCGCGAATAACGCCGGGGTTGAACTGACGCAGATAAAACTGTCCTACCTGGCGGCCGGGGATACCTGGTACTGGCTCGGCGCGTCCTTCAGCTCGGGCGCGGTAGCCGAGTCTTCGGCCTGGCTGAATACTTCCGGCGCCGGCAGCTGGATCTACGTCAACGACGTGATCTGGCCGGCCGGCGACAGAGAGTACAAGCTGGAGGCCCGGTCCATGGACGCCACGCGCCCGGCCGGCGGCGGCGGGGCCGGCAACTGGGAGACCCTTTTCTCGGTAGGCGCCGACATCATGCGGTTCATAGTGGACGACACCCCGCCGGAGGTCGCGATCACCACGCCCACCGAACTCTCCCTCACCTCCAACACGGACATCTACGGTACCGCCAATGCCGATATCTCCGGCTTCAGCAAGGCCCAGGTGCGCATTTCCACCGGCACCGGCGCGGCGATAAAATTCTGGAATGCCGGTTCTTCTTCCTGGGTTACCGAGCCCGAGACCTGGAACGATTCCATTAAACTGGGGCCTACCTCCTGGTACTACACGATCTCCCCCGCGCTGCTGGTGGAAAAGACCACCTACACCGTAAACGCCCGCGCGCTGGACTACGCCGGCAACTACTCCGTGGTCTACTCTACCAGGGATTTCCTCAACCAGCGCCCGGTCAGCCGTGTGCTGGTCCCCGCCCTGCCGGCCTACAGGACGCTGCCGCAGCTTTCCGGAGAGGCGGAGGATAATACCGGAATAGCCGCCGTCGCCTTCACGATCTTCAACTACGACCAGAACAAGTGCTACGACCCGTCGCTGGCCCCGGACCCGTGGAAGACCGCGGGCTGCCTCTCCGACAACGACGCCGCCTGGGTGACGCCGCCCACCGAGTTCTGGGCCTCTTCCGCCTCGTGGACTTACGCTATCGCGGATTCCACCTGGACCAGCGGCGCCCATTACCGGGTGCGGACCAGGTCGAGGGACAAGGCCGGCAACTGGGACGTCACGTACTCCACCAAAGAGTTCCAGTTCGATACCGAGATCCCCGTCTCGGGGGTCACCTACCCCGCCGACGGGGCGCACCTGCCCTTCTCCGCCAAGCCTATAACCATAACCGGCAACAGTTTCGACGGTTTCTCCGGGGTCAACGAGGTGAAACTCCATTTCAGGCGGTCCAACGGCGATTATTGGAACGGCATCGACTGGCAGCCGGGCGCCGCCCCGCTGGACGCGATCGCGCCGTACGCCAACTGGAACCGGCCTATCGGCGATGCCGCGGCGGCCTATGTGGACGGCGAGCGTTATACTATAGAGACCTGGGCCGGGGACCTCGCCGGCAATACCGAGTCGCTCGCGCTGAAGTCCACGTTCGTATACGACATAACGCGGCCCACCAACGCCGTCTCCTACCCGTACAACAACGGCTACATCAGCCAGACCGGGCGGGTGACCGGCGACTCCTATGATAAACCCTATGGCGTGACCGCTGACGTAAAGGTGCGAGTCAAGCAGCTGACCGGGCCCAAGGCCGGCCATTACTGGCGCGTGGCCGACTCCAGCTGGACGGTGGAGAACGCCCCGGCGGTCTGGAACGGCGTCGCGACCTATGGCACGCTGAGCCCGGCCGCCACCTGGTGGCAGCTCAATACGTCGCCCTGGCAGACCGGCGAGACCTACGAAATCAACTCCTACGCCGTGGACAAGGCCGGCAACACCGAGCTGGTCTATTCCACCGCCACCAATATCAAAGCCGACTTCACGGCTCCCAGTTCCACCGTCACGCTGCCGGGCGAGGGGCTCACCTACGGCGAAGTCCCGCTCCCCCAGGTTAGCGGCACCGCCTTCGACGAGGCGCCCGGCGAGCTGAACAACGTCTTCCTGCAGTTCGGCTACACCCCCACCGGAGAGGCCGGCGCCATCACCTGGACCTTCGACGGCACGGCCTGGCAGAACAACGACTCGACGTGGCTGCCGGTCTCCTCCGTCACGCTGGCAGGGGGGGACTGGAACTACGCCGTGCCCGACTCCATCTGGAACTGGAACAATTCCTGGTACGCCGTCAGGGCTTATTCCCGCGACAAGGCTAACAACACGGAGTCCGTGGTCTGGCGCAAGAATTTCAAGTACAGCGCCCCGTACCCGAATACCTGGATCAACGTTCCGGCCAATAACAACTATACCAACGCCAAGCCGCAGACGGTGTCCGGCGGCGCCACCAAATTCACGTATTCCAATCCGGCGGGCATCCGCCTTTCCGTGGAGCGCAAGAGCGACGGCTACTACTGGTACGGCAGCTCCTTCTCCGCCCCCGGTTACATCCAGGCGGCGCCGCGCGTCTATTTCAACGCCAGCGACGTCAGCGTGCTGGGCGACTCCAGCCTATATTGGGAATGGACCGCCAACATTTCCACCGAAGCCTGGACGGACAATACCTCGTACTATTTCCTATCCAAGGGTTTCGGCACGGCTGGCGAGGAGCAGCCCGGCGACCTGGCCGGCAACCTGGTTATATATGACATAACGCTGCCGAACTCCGTGGTGTCCGCGCCCGGCCCTAACATCTACCAGGTCCTGCCGCAGATCTCCGGCGGCGCCTCCGACGCGGTCCCGGGTCTGCTCGAGAAGAACGATATCACCATACAGAACCTGGCCTATCCCGCCACGTACTGGAACCCCGTGCTCACGGCCTGGCAGGAGGGGATAGTCTGGGCC
Source organism: Elusimicrobia bacterium GWB2_63_16 (assembly GCA_001799715.1). Taxonomy (GTDB): domain Bacteria; phylum Elusimicrobiota; class Elusimicrobia; order Elusimicrobiales; family UBA9959; genus UBA9959. The sequence continues at coordinate 66,637 of MGTZ01000036.1, forward strand.
ACCACAACGCTGACCGGCGGCGCCTGGTCGCTCGGCACCGGCCTGCCCGTCTGGGCCGACGGCGCTTCTTACCGCGTAACGGCCAGGGCCACCGACAGGGCAACCAACGCCCAGACCGGCTCCGCCGTAGATTTTCTGGTAGACCGGACCACGCCCACCGCCAGGATCACCGATTTCACCGCCGTAAATTCCACCGTGGCGGCCGCGAGCGGCCAGGTCCGCTCCTCGCTGGACTCCATCATCGGTACGGCCTGGGACGTGGCCGGCCCCGGCGGCGGCGCCGGTAAACTGGACAAGGTGCTGGTGCATATCAAACGCCCCGCTCAGGGCTTAGACTTGCTGCGCTACTGGCGCTGGAATTCCGTGCCTCCCGCCTGGGATGCCTCCGAGGGTGAGGAGAACGACATCTACTGGGGCACCTCCACGATCCACGTTCCCGGAGTAACTGTCTCGTCCTGGACGCACCCGGTCATGCCCCCGCCGGCCGCCTTCACCCACGGGTACTCGTACATACTCCGCGCCAAGGCCCGCGACACCTCGCTGCCAGCCGGCAACACGCAACAGATCTTCACGCTGGGAGAGTCCTCGTTCACCTTCGTCTGGGACTCCCAGGCCCCGGCCGCCGCGGTCACCGGCTTCGAGGACTCCGACGGCAACGGCAGGGTGAACCCCGCCGGCGCCCTGGTCATCACCGGCAGCGCCTCCGACGTGCCCGCCGGCGTCTCCGGCGTCGGCAACATCAAGCTTCAGATAGGCAGGCTGGAGGGTGCGACCACCTGGTACTGGACCGGCCTGGCCTGGTCGGAGACGCCCTCCGAGTTCGGCCCGGACGCTTTCACGCCCCCGAACTGGGACTACACGCTGGCGGCCGCGAATATCGTTTCCGACCAGAAGTATATGCTGAAGGTGCGCGGCATCGACAACGCCAACCCGCCCAACTCCGGTTCTTTCGGCGCGTCCTCGGACGTCATCATAGACACCACGCCGCCGTCCGTGCTGATAACCACCCCGGCGGCCTCCGTAGTGGCGCAGCGGGCCGCGTTCACCGTCTACGGCACCGCCAACGCGGACCTGGCCGGACAGGACCAGACCTACGTTCGCATTTCCACCGGCGCCGGTATAAACCTGAAGTACTGGACGGGCTCCGTCTGGACCGGCGACGTTAATGACCCGGCTATCTGGATACAGTCAGTAAAGCAGGGGCCGACCTCCTGGTATTACGCCATACCGCCAGCTATCCTGTCCTCCGACAGGGGCTATGTCGTCTCCGCCAGAACCCTGGACTACGCCGGCAATTACTCCGCGCTGTATTCCACCTACGCTTTCACCTACGACAGCGTGCCGCCCTACGCCGCGGTCTCGTTCCCTGTCGACGCCGAGACTTATTCCCGCGTGAAGCTGTCCACTCCCATAGCCGGCTCGTCCAATCAGAACGACCAGGTCGAGGCCTACTCCCAGGTAACTGCGGTGCTGGTGCAGATAAGCAGCGGTACGCTCTGCTTCGACGGCGCGGTCTTCGGCGCCTGTCCGAACTGGCTGCCCACCTCCGGCTCGCCGGCCGCCTGGAGCTACAACGACGCGGACCTGGACTTCACCGGCAATATGCAGTACGTCGTGAAGGCCAAGGCGCTGGACTATGCCGGCAACGAATCTGTCCAGGCCCAGGCGACCATCAAATTCGACGTGAACAGGCCGACCTCCACGCTCACCTACCCGCTGACCGGTTTTACCACCGGTTTCTCCTACATAGCCGGCACCGCGGCCGACGCGGCCGATACGTACAAAGCCGACCTCGGAACCTATTCCGTGCGGGTGGCCTTCAAGCGCGTCAGCGGCCCCGGTACCGACTATGGCTGGTGGAACGGCACCGATTTCTCCGCGCTCAACACCGACCCGACCTGGTTCGAGGCCGCCCTGAACACTTCGGACGGAAAATTCACCTACGCCCTGCCGGCCCTTCTCAAGACTTATCTGGAGAATCCGGTCAAGCAGAACTCTGTCTACCGCATAGTGCCCTGGTCCTATGACCTGGCGCTGAACCCGGAATACGGCCCGGCGCCGGGCCTGCCCCAGAGCGCGCATATACCGGCGGGCGTCGGCCTGGTAGTCAACTTCGATAACGAGAAGCCCGTCAGCGTCATTACGCTGCCGTCCCAGCCCGCTTACAACTCCCTGCCCGTCATCGGCGGCACCTCGAAGGACAATATAGCCATCGCCGAGACCAGGATAACGGTGTACCTGGTCGACACTGACCGGTATTACGACCCTTCGCTCCCCGGGGCCTGGTCGCCCACCGGCCAGAACGAGAACCTGGCGCCGTGGCTGCCGGTACAGGAGACCATCCACACCGATTCCTCCACCTGGACCTACGACATACAGAATTCCTCCTGGAGCAGCGGCTTCACGTACCGGATACGCGCCAAGTCCCGCGACACCGCCGGCAACTGGGACAACGTCTATTCCACCGCGTCCTTCGTTTACGATACCCAGGCCCCCGTCTCTTCCGTGACCTTCCCTTCCAACGGCCTGCATGTGAATTACTTCCCCGGGAGCCTTACCGGCACCGCCGTCGATACCGGCGCCTCGGGGGTGAACCAGGTGTCGGTCTATTTCCAGCGCCAGACCGACGGCTGGTACTGGAACGGCGCCGGCTGGGAACTGAACCCTACCGCTTTCAACGCCACGCCGCCGTGGAACGGCTGGACCAGGGCCATCTCCAACACCATGTTCACGGACAACGACGGCGAGCTCTTTCACGTCTGGACCAACGCCCGCGACGCCGCCACGAATTCCGAGGGCTACGTGCGCAGGGCGTCCTTCGTCTACGACGTAACGCGCCCCACCGCGGCCATCTTTTACCCGTACGACAACGGCTACATCAGCCAGACCGGCAAGGTGACCGGCGGTTCCTACGACAGGCCTGCCGGCATCGTCAGCGACCTTAAGGTGCGCATCCTGCAGACCGGCGGGCCCAACGCCGGCAAGTACTGGAGCGTGGCGGGCTCCTCGTGGGCCGTAGGCGCCATAGAGAACAGCGTGCTGGCCTACGGCGCGCTGAGCCCGGCCGCCACCTGGTGGCAGCTGAACACCGCGCCGTGGCAGAGCGGCGAGACCTACGAGGTCAACGCCTGGGCCGTGGACAAGGCGGGGAACTACCAGCTGGCGTACGCCACCGCCGCCGCAGTCAAGGCCGACTTCACCAGCCCGGTTTCCACCATCACCTACCCGCAGCATGGCGTGGACGTGACGGTGGAGCTTACCGCCATACAAGGGTCCGCCTCCGATTCGGCCCCGGGCACGCTGGACAAGGTGCAGCTCTCTTACTTCAAGTGCAACAGCGATACCTGCGTGGACGGCTTCTACTGGAACCGCGCGGCGATGGCCTGGAACTCGGCCTCGGAGCTCTTCTACGACGCGGCCATAACCGGCGACACCTGGCAGGCGACAGGCGCCTCCACCCCTACCTGGGTCTACCACACCGACGGCCTGCACTACAAGGTCTTCGCGAAAGCCGTGGACCAGGCCGCCAACGAGGTGGCCAAGCCCGGCGCCGCGCAGTCGGCTTCGCCGCTGATACAGTTCAAACTGTTCCCGCCGCCGCCGGTCTCGCGCGTGAACACCCCGCCCGCCGGCGTGCCGCATTACAGGCTGGACAATATCCCGGCCATAGCCGGTACGGCCGTATACGCCACCACGGTAGCGCTGCGCATAACCGATTACGGCCCGGACCTCAAGGAGATGGAGGGCAACGACAACCTGGCCTGGAACGGCGCGGCCTGGGTTTCCACCAACGCCTTCACCGGGTATGCCGGCGTGGACACCTTCCCGATGCCCGGCTGGACGATGACCCTGCCGTCCTGGAACGGCAACCGCCGCTACCGCATCGTTTCCAAGGCTACACAGGAGGGCTACGGGCTGCCCGAGGTCCCGAGTTCGGAACGGGAGATGATCATAGACGCCGCGGCGCCCACCGCCGGCGTTACGGTGCCGGACAAGGTCTACCTGCGCGCGCTGGCCACGCTCTCCGGCACGGTGGCCGATACGGCTCCCGGCAGCGTGATTTCGGCCTATTTCCGGGTGAAGCGCCAGACGGCCGAGGAGTACTGGAACTGGCAGGCCTCCACGTTCACCGCCGACGCCGGCCAGTATACCCGCCTGACGGCGGCGCTGAACTGGAACGACGAACTGAAGACCGGCCTGGTCAGCTACACCACCGATTATTTCGCCTCCGGGGCCGCCTTCGAGCCCGGCCACACCTACCTGGCCGAGCTGACGGCCTCCGATAAGGCCGGCAACAGCGGGTCGGCGGCGGCCTTCCAGTTCACCATAGACGTGGCCTCGCCTACCGCCCGCGTTCTGGTGCCCACCGACCCCAACAGCAGCGGCGTGCGCCAGATGCTTTCCATCTCCGGCACCGCGACCGACGATTTCGCCAATTCCGACGTTTACATCGCGGTGCAGCAGCTCGCCAGCCCGCCGTACTGGTACGACGGCAATACGTTCAGCGGCGGCGGAGCCAGCCCGCTCTGGATAGCGCTGAAGGGCAACACCAGCGCCTACCTCTCCTCCAACGCCACCTACTGGGCCTACGCCCCGGCCGGCCTGGACAACCGCTTTACCGCCGGGACCAGCGGACTCAGCTACCTGGTGCTGGCCAAGGCGCGCGACGTGGGCACCAATGAGCAGGAGACTTTCGCCGTCGGGATTTCGTCGCTGGTGATCAAGATAGACAAGGCGCCGCCCTCCTCCCTCTTCACGTTGCCGGCGGACGACCTGGACGGGGTCAGCGGCAGGTATAATTCCGCCAACATAGGCCAGTCCGCCACCAATACCCGGCTTTACGGCGCGGCGACCGACAGCTTTTACAGCGTCAACAACGCCGGAGTGGCCTATGGCCTGATGCGGCTATCCTACCTGGCGGGCGCTACCACCTGGTACTGGGACCCGCCCGCTTTCACCACCGCGGTTTCTTCCGAGGCGGCCTGGCAGCCGGTTTCCGTCTCCTACGTGGGGCCTGGCTGGAGCTGGGCCTATCTGCAGGACGTCGCCTGGCCGGCGGGGGACCGCGAGTATAAGGCCGAGGTAAAGAGCATGGACGACGCCCTGCCGGCCGCCGGCTCCGGCGACGGCAACTGGGAAGACCCGCAGACGCGCGGAGCCAACGTGCGGTATTTCGTAATAGACGATACCCCGCCGTCGGTGCTGATCACCACCCCGACCGCGTACGCCGTGCGCCACCTGCCCGGCGTTGGCGGCACCGCGGCGGCCGATATTTCCGGCTTCAGCCGCGCCGAGCTGCGCATCTCCACCGGCACCGGCGGCGCCGAGCGCTGGTGGAACGACGACACCGGCGAGTGGCAGGCCACGGCCAAGTGGATCACCGCCACCACCCGCCTCGGAGACACTTCCTGGTATTACACGATACCGCCCGCGATGCTGCGCGACGACGCGGCCTACACAGTGGTGGCGCGGGCGCTGGATTACGCCGGCAACTATTCCTCCGCCTACTCCACGTATACGGTAACGTATGACATAACGGGCCCGCTGGTCTCGTTGTCCCATCCGCTCAACGCCGTCACTTATTCCAGCGTGCTCAAGTCCACGCCCATGGCCGGCACCGGTTCCAATAATCAGACAGCGGCGTATACGGGCCCCAGCACCGCCGCGGTGGCCATAACGGACCTGGACGCCTTGCAGTGTTTTGACGGCGCCTCTTTCACCGGCTGCGCCGCCTCGCTTTGGCTGCCCGCGCAGGGCACGGCGGACAACTGGAGTTTCAACGACGCGGAGCTGGTCTTCGTCAGCGACCACCGCTACAAGTACGAGGCCCGCACCTCCGACCCCGCGGGGAATAATTCCGCCGTAGTTTCCGTGACCACCAGGTTCGACCTGGACAGGCCCACTTCCACCGTGCTCGCCCCGGCCGCCGAATTCGTGAACGCGCTGACCTCCGTCTCCGGCGACGCCAACGACGAGCGCTTCGGCCCGAGGGTCTACGAGGCCGGCCTCGGCACCTACACCGTCAAAGTGGCCGTCCGCCTGGTGGGCGGCGATTGGTGGAGCGGTTCGGCTTTCGACCAGCCGGCGCCGGCCTGGTTCGAGACCTCGGTGGACACCTCGCCCTACAGCATCGGCAAGTCCACCGTGGCCTGGGCTTACGTGCTGCCGGCCGGCCTGCAGACGGCTATCGTCACGAACAGGCGCCAGGACTACCGCTTCGTCACCTATGCCTACGATCTGGCCCTGAATAAGGAATTCGGCCCCCTCTCCGGAGAGCCGCTGGGCGCCGACATCCCCGCAGAAGCCGGCAGGATAGTGCAGTTCGACAACGAAGTGCCGGTGGCCGTGGCCACCTTCCCGGTCAACACTTTCGCCTACTACAGCGCCCCTTACGTTTACGGCGTGGTCACCGACACCGGCACCATCGAGGGCGTCAAGGTGCTGGTCAAGGCCCGCGGTAATTATAACGCGGTCTGGAAAGGCACCTTCGCCAACGAGATCGGCGACTGGGACACCAGCCCCGTTACCAAGTACGACCTCTGGCACGACGCCGTGTACGCTAACGGCGCCTGGCGCATACAGCTGCCTTCCCTTTCCCCGGTGAACAACTCCAAGATCTCGGTCTGGGCCCGCGGCTACGACCGGGCCGGCAACTGGCAGGCCCTGCCCACCAACGTGCAGATAGACAACAATCTGAAGGCGGACGGCACGGCCGCCTACTACTTCACCTTCGACAATACCACCCCGCTTACGGACGTTACCGCGCCCGACAATTACGCCGTAGCCGCCGCCACCGGCATGCTGCGCGGCACCGCCTACGACCCCGTCACCGGCGGCGAACCCAGCGGCGTGAACACCGTGAAGATCCGCATGAGCCGCTCGGACGGCCTGTACTGGGACTACTTCGGCGGCGCGTGGGGGGCCGCCAGCGGCTACCACGACGTGGAGACCCTGGTCGCCGGGGACTGGACCAAGAGCCTGCCGGTTTCCTCGCAGGGCGACGGTTACCAGTACTACATCAACCAGTACGCGGTCGACCGCGCGCTGAACAACCAGTCCGGAGCTTACGTCTCCACCTTCACGTTCCTCGTTGACCTGTCCACGCCGGCCTCCAAGATCACCTTCCCGGCCCACAACAGCTTCATCGGCGCCGTGCCGGCCATCACCGGCACCGCCGACGATTCCGTCGAGAACCTGAAAGGCTGGGTTTTCCCGCAGAATTACGAGGTCGGCATCAGCACCTATAACACAGCCGTGGAACTGGCCATGCAGCGCCTGACCGACGGCCTGTGGTGGGACGGCGCCAACTTCACCCAGGCTTCCCGCCAGTGGAAGACGGCCGCTTTCACCGGCGCCTCGTCCGGCACCTGGACCTACAGCCTCCCCGCCGGGGCCATAGCCGACGGCACGACCTATTACGCGATGAGCAGGGTGCGGGATATCCTCAGTCACCTGGAGACGCAGTACACCACCACCTACTTCACCGGCGACACCACGCCCCCCGTCTCCAAGGCGGCCTTCCCCAGCGGCGAGATCGGCGGCGTGCCCTCCATTTCCGGCACGGCTTTCGATGCCCCTCCCGGCGAACTGCTGACTTCCGGCGTGGTGTGCGTATCCATGAAGCAGGTCACCGGGCCCGGCAGCCCCAGGTGCTTCGACGGCGGCCCGACCCCGACCGGCTGCCCCGGCACGCCCGGCCTCGGCAGCAACGATTTCGTGGCCTGCCCCGGCGGCGTATACCCGAATAACCGCATCTGGTTCGCCACCGCCACGCTGGCCGTGAACGCGGACCCGTCTCAGGTCAGCACCTGGACCTGGAACACCTCCGGGATAAGCTGGACCAACGAGAGCCAGTACAATGTCATCGCGCTGGCCAAGGACAAGGGCGGCAACCAGCGGCCCGCCGGCGCGCTGGAGACGGCCGACACCAGCTTCCTGCTCAAGACACCCCAGGCCGACGCCTCCATCGACACGCCGATGGGCCCCGACGACAGGAACTACCGCGCCTCGGACATGCTTAATATAGTCGGCAGCGGCTCCAACCTGAGGGCCGTGGACAGCGTACAGATCAGGCTGCAGCGCCTGATGCATCCCACCAGCTGGTGGTACGAGCCGACGCTCTCCTGGGTGGACCATGATACCTACACCTGGTACAGCAGCGCCGACGGCTCCTGGGTACAGGCCATTGACGGCCCTTCGGCCTTCACCGTGGACAACGCCTCCTACACGGTCACCGTTACGGCCTACAACTCTTCTAATGAGCCCGACCCCTCGCCGGCGGTGCGCCGGACGGTGATAGACAATACCAAGCCGGTAGGCTTCGTGCAGGTCCCCAACAGGGCCTACGTCAACGCCATGCCAGCCATCTCTGGCACCGCTACCGACCCCGGCAATATCACTCTGTATCCGCTGCAGAAGGACTCTGGCGGCAATGTCTACATACGCATAAAAGACCTCGAGAACGGCTACTACTGGACCGGCTCCAGTTTCTCCGTCAACGCCTCCAATATCGAGACTGAATACGTGCCGGCCACGGTCGTGGCCTGGTCTACGGCCACGGCCGTCAACGCCGCCCTGCAGGACGGGCGCCGCTACCGCGTGCTGCTGCTGCCCAAGGACAAGGCCGGGAATATAGAGAGCAACGAGAGCATTATGGCCGCCTACCAGGTGCTCTTCGACACGTCGCCCCCGGCGGCCTCCTTCGCGTACCCCGGCGACAGGCAGGTGCTGCGCAACCTCGCCTCTATCACGGGCACCGCCTATGACCCGATAGGCGTCTACTCGCCCAACTACAAGTCCGACCTGCGCGTGGTCGAACTGCAGATCTACGACGAACAGGCCGACAAGCGCTGGGAGAACGGTTCAGGCGGTTTCGGCATCTCCGCCTCCAGTTTTAACGTGGTTTCCGGTACCGATACCTGGAGTTACACGCACGCCAACCTGGAGACCGCGCTGGCCTCCGGCAAGTATTACGTGGTCCAGGTCAGGGCCGCCGACTTCGCCGATAACACGCAGCCGGGTTTCACGAACGTGGTCTCCTCGCGCGCATTCATCTGGGACAGGACCCCTCCCACCTCGGCCATCGCGCAGCCGATCAACCTCGGCAAGTACAAACCGGCCGGCCTGACCGGCAGCAGCGCCTTCAACGGCAGCGCGGCCGACGCGGCGCTGCCTTTCGTCGGCATGCTGCTCAGCACGACGCAGGTGCACCTGAGCTATCTGGAGGGCGCCACCACCTATTACTGGACCGGCTCCGCCTTCAGTTCCTGGACCGTCACTTTCGACGGGGCCTGGCAGACGGCCGTGGGCAGCGATACCTGGCGCTATCCTTTCGACGGCGCGAACTGGGTGTCGGACAGGAACTACACGCTGCGCGTCCGCGCCTTCGACAAGGCCGAGCCGATGGGGGTGAACGGCGGCAACGAGCAGAACCCCTGGACCGTCCACTCCTTCATCGTGGACGGCACCCCGCCCGTTTCCAGGGTCTCCACCCCTACCGCCGGCAGCTATATACAGAATTCGCTGGCGCAGATCTCCGGCACCAGCTACGGCGGCGTTTCCGGCCTGGCCGCCGCGCCCGCCGGCCTGCGGGTCAGGATCTCTCATGTCTGGGCCGGCGACACCTATTACTGGAACGGCACCGCGGCGCTGGGCTGGAGCTCGGGCACCGTGGTCGACCTGCCGGTGGCTTATACGGCCTCGGCTTCCACTATAAACTGGAGCTACCCGCCCGCCACCTACGACCCGCCGAGCGTTTCCACGGACAACCACGTGTATTCGATAGCCGTCGCGGGCCTGGATAATGCCGGCAACCAGGAGACCTACGCCTCCGTCAGTGTCACGTCCGACTTCAGTTATCCGACCATAAGCATCTCCACGCCCATGGCCGCCGTGAACGCCTTCTACGGCGGAGACAGGCCTACGGGCCAACTGTTGGGCAGCTACACGGACGCGCCGGCCGGGGTGTTGCTGCCCATACGGACGCAGATCTCCAACCTCTCGGAGAGCGGGGCCGTGAAACCCAAGTGGGACGGGGCCGCCTGGCAGGTGGTCGCCTCCACCTGGCTGGCCGTGACCGACTCCGATCCCTCGTGGTCCTATGCGCCGCCGGCCTGGCCGGTCAATAAGCGCTTCCGCGTCGAGCTTTCCGCCGCCGACAACGCCGGGAACCAGACACCGGACGGGGCCTTCGTGCGGGAATTCATCTACGACGTCAACAAGCCGTCCACGACTATCGCTTATCCGTCCTCGGCGTTCCAGAACGCCGCGCAGGCCGGGGTTTTCTCAGGCTCGGCCTTGGACTGGCTGGTCTACCCCGCCACCGAGGCCATGAGCGGTCTTTCCCCGGCCGGGATAGAGGTGCAGGTGGCCGACCCCTCCGGCAACACTTTCAACGGCACCGGCTTCGCTTCCGGCTCCTTCTGGCGCCCCGCCCTGGTCACGCCTTCGGCGGAGGTCACGGACGCCGTGCTGGGCGTAAACATCATCTCGGCCGCCAACTGGGCCTACCCGTCCGGTGCCGACCTGTGGCCGCCCGCCCTGGTGCAGGGTTCCACTTATACGGTACGTGTTCGCTCGCTGGACCGCTCGCTCAATCTGGAGAGCTACCAGCAGAGGGCTTTCTGCTACGACGCCTCGGCCCCCACGGCCACGATCACGCTGCCCGGCAACTTCGCCTACACCGCCCTGCCGGTTATCTCCGGCACTTTCCTCGAAGAGTACAGCAATATGAACCCCGGAGACGGCGTCCAGGTCGTCATCCAGAGCGATTCGCTGCTGGAGTACTGGAACGGCTCCGGCTGGGACGCGGTCTGGAACGCCGCCACCCACTGGCGCAACGCCACTACCGTTGGCGGGGGGGTCTGGAGCCTGGCCGACGCCGCGCTGAACGCCGAGTTCGAGAGCCTCAAGGCTTCCAACGCCTCGCTCAAGTACCGCCTCTATCTGCGCGCCAAGGACCTGGCCGGCAACCAGTCGCGGCCCGGGACCTCCGCCCCGGCCAACCCAGAAGTGGTCTTCACGCTGGACCCTGTTATACCCGTTTCCCAGGTGACCAGCCCGGCGGACGGTGCCAACCTCAGTGCGACTATCTCATCTATCGGCGGCACCGCGTCCGACGCCAGCCTGGGCGTGCCTTCGGACCTGGCGCAGGTCAAGATACGCCTCTCGCGCCTCAACGGCTCCGCTACCCGCGGTTATTACGACTGGGGCCTGAATACCTGGACCAGCGCCGAGGGCGTCTGGGTTTTCCGCGCCGTGGACGGGGCGCTCAACCCCTGGACGAAGTCCGTGCCCTCTTCCGCCTTCACAGGCGCCAATAACGGCGACGGCTACCGCTTCGAGGTGCAGTCCGAGGCCCGCGACAATACGCAGCCGGTCAACGGCGGTCCCAACACCGAGGTGCTGTACGCCACCTCCACTTTCCTGATCGACTACAGCACGCCTACCGCCTCCATACAGCAGCCGGCGCACGCTTCCTTCCTGCGCTCGCTGTCCCTGCTGTCCGGCCTGGCCGCGGACCCGGTGGTGGGCGGCGGCATACCTGCCGGGCTGAATACCGTGGAGTACGAGCTCGCCGACACCGACCTGGTTCCGAACAAGTACTGGAATTTCAATACCCGCCAGTGGCAGGCCAGCTACGTGTCCAGTGTTACCGCCGCTTCCGCCAACTGGTCCAACGCCGCGCTGCCGTACAATAACCCGGCCGGGGCCGATACCTGGGCCGTCGGCCGCTCCAGCGCCACCTTCGTGCTGAAGGTGAAGGTCTCGGACCGCGCCGGCAACTACTCGGCGTTCTCCGTGAACCAGTCCACTTTCACGCTGGACCTGCTGCCGCCAGATTCCCTGATCTCCTCGCCGCCCGCGGAGAACGGCTTCTATCTCGAAGTCAGCAGTATTACCGGCACCGCCTACGACTACAACGCCGGCATAGCCGCCGTGCAGCTGCGCGTGCAGCAGGACATCTCGCAGGCTCCGGAGAATACCTGCTCCGACACCGGCAACAACGGCTATTACTGGAACGGCGCCGGCTGGCAGAACGGGGAGTTCTGGCTGTCCGGCATCCCGTACAACTCCGGCGACAATTCCTGGAACTTCGACGCTTCCGGCGTGGTCTTCAGGGCCTACTGCTACTACGTGCTGAAGTCCAGCGCGTCCGATAATGTGGCCAACGGCGAAGCTACCTGGGGCTCGCGCCGCTTCCGCTTCATGCCGCCGCCCGCGGGCACGCGCGTGCTGGTGCCGGATAATCTGAAATACTACAAGAGCCTCACCCAGGTCAGCGGTACCGCCAACGCGGACACCAAGCGCCTGGGCCTCGAGGTCCGCCGCCTGACCGACAACTGGTACTGGAATTTCGGCAACTCCTCCTGGCAGGTCGGCCTGTCGAGCGTCTCCATAACGCCCGCCGGCGGGACCTGGAGCCTGGGCGCCTCGCTGCCGCCGCTGGTCAGCGGCTCCTCCTACACTTTCCGCTCCGTGGGTATCAGCTATTCCGACATCTACGAACTGGGCCCGGTGGTGAATCTGGTCTTCTTCGATACGGAAAAGCCTTCGGCCGGCGTGCTGCTGCCGGCGGCCGCGCAGGCTTACTATAACTCCCTGCCGCGCCTGGGCGGCAACGCGCAGGACCCGCCCGGCGTAACGCCGCCCGCCGCGGGCGTCAGCAAGGTCTGGGCCGAGCTTTGCGCGCTCAACGGCGGCGACTCCGGCAAGTGCTGGGACAACGCCACCTCCGCCTTCACGGCCTCCTGGAACCAGGCCGGCAACCAGGCCGTCTATTACGTGGCGGTCTCCTCGTGGGAGTATACGGTCTCCTATCCCACCGCGGCCTACGTCAACGGCGTGCAGTACAGCGCGCGCGCCAAGTCGCTGGACAACACCTACGACAACAGCGCGTTCGCCGGCACCGAGTCCGATTTCTCCGCGCCCAGCGTCTTCAGCTACGACGTCACGGCCCCGACCGCGGTGATCACCTCGGTTTCCCCGGGCCAGCGCCGCTCCGGCGTCAGCGTGGCCAGCGGCACGCTCTCCGAGGAGGCCGTGCTGGCCAACAGCGCCGGCTACCAGCCCGGCATGCAGGTACAGGGCGTCAAGGTGCGCCTGCGCGACAACGACCTGAACCTCTACTGGGACGGCTCCGGCTGGGGCGGCGACCCCGCCGTCTGGGCCGCGGCTGCCGTGCACCAGTCCTCCTGGTCCATGGCCGCGATGCCTACCTGGGCCCCCTCCGGTTCCTACACCCTCTGGGCCGAGGCGACCGACAAGGCCGGCAACGTGCAGACCGGCTTCGCCGGCAACGGTTCCTCCGTCACCTTCACCACCGACCGCACCGCGCCGCTGGTGGCCGTGCTGCTGCCCGCCGCCGACGGTAAAATAGCTTCCGTGGCCTCCGTCTCCGGCACCGCCAACGACCCGAACTGGACCACCAACTCCGGCATAGCCGGCGCCGCCAACGTGCAGGTGCAGGTCTCCTACCTGTCCGGCACGGTGACCTACTATTACGACAACGCCAACTCCTTCACGGAGACCGCGGCCTGGTGGCCTGCCAATACCTGGACCCCTCTGGGCCCCTCCTCCGGTACCTGGGTCTACAACCCCGCCGGTCTCTCCGCGGCCATGGTGCCCGACAAGGTCTACCGCTTCAGCGCCCGCGCGCAGGACAACGCCATCCCGGTGCCCAACCCCGCCGCGCTCGGCGACAACGCGGTCAGCAACGCGAACGTGATCTATGACGTCACCAAGCCCGTCTCCCGCGTCACCGACCCGCTCGACGGCGCCAAGCGGCGCACGCTCGCGCTGATCTCCGGCACCGCGCAGGACAACCTGGCCGGTATCTCCACGCTGGGCCAGATCCGGGTCAGCATCTCGCAGCTCTCCCCGGGCACAGACAAGTGGGACGGCCTCTACCCCGGCTCCTTCGCTCCCGGCGTCGAGGCTTTCCGCCCGCTCAGCGCGCCCTCGCTGGCCGCCTCCTATGACGGCACAGCCTGGGCCTTCAACGCCCCCACGCTGCAGGACGGCTACGTCTACCGCGTCGGCGTGCAGGCGCTCGACGACGTGACTCCGCCCAACACGGAGACGGCGGTACAGTACGTCACCTTCACCTATGACACCACGCCGCCCGCGGCCGCTATCACCTACCCGGTGGCGCTGCCGGACTCCCGCGGCAACCTGAAGGCGCTGGCCGCCGTTTCCGGCACCGCTTTCGAGCAGTTCACCATCAAGTCGGCCTCGGTCTCCGTGCAGGAGGCCGACACCCTGTTCTACTACGACATTCAGACCTCCACGTTCAGCTCGGCCGCCCCGAAGTGGATAACCGCTACGGTCTCCGGCTCGGGCCCCAACTATACCTGGAGCGTCGCCGCGCCGCCGCTGACGGACAATAAAAACTACAACATGCAGGTGCGGGCCGACGACGCGGCCGGCAACGAGCTGGTCCCGCCTTCGGCCACTACGATACGCTACGACGTGACCCCGCCGGTCTCGCAGGTCCTTGCCCCGGTGGACGGCGATTTCCTTAACCACCTGGCGGCCGTCACGGGCACCGCCTACGACCAGAAGTCCAACCCCTCCGGCCTGGCCGGTACGCAGATCAGGATACAGCGCACCAACGGCGACTACTGGAACGGCTCGACGTGGGGTTCGGAGGCCTGGCTGACCGCCGTCTCCGGCGCGCCGTGGATCAAGGCCGCCCAGCTGCCGCCCTCCGATAATTCCGCGGGCCTGCAGGACGGCGTGCTCTATACGCTGACCGCGCGCTCTTACGACGTGGCGGGCAACACGCAGAGCGTGATCCTGGCCGGCAATTCGTTCCGCTTCGACGTCTCCAGCCCCACCGCGAGCGTGCTGCTGCCGCAGAACGGGACCAGGTACGCCTCGCTGCCGCTGGTGTCCGGCACCGCCAGCGACTCCTTCAACGCGGACTTCCCGCGCCTGCGCGTTTACGACATGCCGCTCAACAAGTACTGGATGGACGGCACCGGCGACTGCGGCGGCATAGCCCTGCCCGGCTGGGTGGACTCGGCCTGCCCCGCCTTCCCGGAGATCTGGAACGTGGCCCTGGACTCCTCCTCCGTAGCCGGCGCCTTCACGTGGCGCTATGACTCTTCCGCCCTGCCCTGGCCCAACCGCGACAGCGAACTGCGCGTGGAAGCCAAGGCCCTCGACCGCGCCGGCAACTACTCGGTCGCCTCCTCCACGTTCAGCTTCGACGACGTGAGACCGGCCTCCCGCATCACCTACCCGCCCGCCGACGGGGTGTTCTATTCCTCCATGGCCGCCATCACCGGCACCTCGTACGATCTGACCTCGGCCATCAACGACGTGCGCATCCGTATCTGGTATCTGGCCGGCTCCGCCACCTATTACTGGCAGCCCACCGCCCCGCACTGGTCCGCCTCCGACACCGGCTGGTGGTCCATCTCCGGCGCCCCCGGCTCCAAGGACACCACGAACCCGTGGTCTTATACCAACTCCGACTTTACTAACCCCGGCGCCAACAATTTCGCCTGGCGCGAGGGTACGCACGACGGCGGCAACGGCAAGACCTTCTACGTCGTTACGCGCGCCGCCGACGCCACCACCAACCAGGAGGTGACGCTGAGCACCCGCAACTTCGTCTTCGATAACCTGCCGCCGGTCTCCGCGCCGGTGCAGCCCGGCGTGGATACCGCCTATAATAATCTGCCGCTGATCTGGGGCACTTCGGTGGACGCCTCCACCTCGGTGGCTTCCGTCAAGATCTCCATCCTCAGCGAGGACCATGCCGGCGGGGCAAAGTACTTCGACGGCTCGGCGTTCGCGGTCGCCGGCGAGACCTGGCTGCCCATCGTGCAGTCCAACCTGTATCCCTCTTCCTGGACCTACACCAACGGCCTGCTGGCCTTCTCCACCGGCCAGCACTACGTGATCAAATCCTCGGCCACGGACTTCATCGGCAACGTACAGAATATCCTCGGGGCGTCCCGCTTCCTTTTCGACCAGACCGAGCCTCAGTCCTCCGTGCTGGTTCCCGCCAACTCGGTAGTGCGCGAGGACGACGCCACGCTGGTGGGCGGTTATTCCGACCCCGGCTTCACCTCCGGCATAGACGGGAACGGTTCCGGCGTGTACCCGAGCCTGCCGTGGCACCGCGGCGAGGTGGAGATAGCCGTGTTCCGCGACACCGCTCCCTACATGAGCGGCTCCGGCCCGCTGATCTACGGCGCGGGCACCGGCTGGGACGATTCCGGCTACTTCTGGAACGGCTCCACCTGGTCCGCGGTCTCCGGCGGCCCCCTGTGGGTGGGCGCGCAGTTCGACCCGCCCAACTGGCAGTACGCCGGCCTGGTCTGCGACGACGACGCCGAGCGCGCCGCGCATACCTGCTGGCGCCGCGGCGACGCCTACGTCTCCTGGGTGAGGGTCACCGACAACGCCGGCGTAACGCAGACCAGCCTGGTGCAGGGGCCTAAGTTCTACATCGCCGCCCCGGCCAAGAGCTTCCTCGTCAGCGTGGCGCCCGCGGACAACCCGATGGACGCCGGCGAGATCGTCAACGTGACCGTGGAGGCCAAGGACGCCAACGGCGGCGCCGGCGAGACGGCCCGCGCCTATATCGGCACGGTCACCTTCCACATGGACCTGCCCGCCGACGGCCCCGAGGTGATGGGCAGCGACGACGCCAACGCCATCGACGAGGCGCACGGCCTCCCCGTGCAGTACAAATTCGAGACCGGCGACTACGGCCTGCGCACCTTCCAGATGCGCCTGCGCAAGAGCGGCAACCGCGTGATGAGCGTCGTGGACCTGTACACCCCCAGCATCAACGGCACGCTGGCCGCCATGGTCAACACGATACCGGCCGAGAACGTCCAGGTGATAGCCGACTACGACCCCGCCGGAGAGCTGCCCGCGCCCGGCACCCAGAGCGGCAAGACCGGCGCGCCCCGCGGCAAGCTGGCCGGCGCCAGCGTCCCCTTCCTGGTGCAGGTGACCGACAAGTACTGGAACCTCGTGCCCTCCTCTTCGGTCGTTCTGAACGTTTCCGACACGGACAACAATAATTCCGCGGTAAGCCCCGACGGTCCGCTGTCCTTTACCAGCTCCGTGACCGTCAACCGGATCTTCGTCTCGGCCGACGACGTGGGCTGGAACCTGGACGTATCCGGAGCCGTCTCCAGCAAGGTGAGGATAACGCCCAACACGGCCAAGGGCCTGCTCGCGCTGATGCCCGGAGAGACCCGCAACCAGGGTAAGTACACCGTGGAGCCCAAGGGCAAGGACGGCCAGGTGGCGGACCAGCTGGCCGGCTCCACGTTCACCGTCCGGGTCTACGCCGTGGACGCCTACTACAATACCGACGTCTCCACCTCCTTCCCGGTCACCGTCGACATCGTCACCGACCGCTACGAGATCAACCCCGCCACCGGCACGCTCCTGACCGGCGCTACGGAGTTCGTCTTCTCCCCGGTAGTGGCCGGCACGCACACCGTCAAGGCCCAGAAAGCGGCCCCGCAGTACCTGGCCGGCGGCACCTCGTATTACATCACGCCGAATACCTTCAGGGCCTGGTGGAACCGGCCGGCCAACCTGCACCTGCTCGCGCCCGGCCAGTACCTGGAGCCCGGCCTGCCCCCGTACACGTCCGACCCGTCCGGCGGCGGCAAGACCGGCTCGCCTACCGGCCTGGAGGCCGGCGCCACCGTGCAGATGCGCGTCTACCTGACCGACAACTACTATAACGTTGTGAGCGGCACCACGCCTTTCATGGCGGTCTCGTCCAATACGCCGCAGGTGCAGATAGACTTCCTCAACGACCCCAACATCCAGCTGCGCGGCGTGCCCCCGTATCCCACCGGCTACCGCCGCAGCCTTATCGCCGGCGCTACCACTTTCAGCGTCGTGCCGGTCACGCGCAACCAGGCCCCCGGCCTGTCGGTCAGGGTGACCGATACCGGCCTGACCGGCACTTTCTTCAGCACCGATACGGTGACCGGCATCGTGGTCGACCCCGCCCCCGCCAGGCACCTGCTGCTG
The DNA here is from genome assembly GCA_001799715.1 of Elusimicrobia bacterium GWB2_63_16. Taxonomy (GTDB): domain Bacteria; phylum Elusimicrobiota; class Elusimicrobia; order Elusimicrobiales; family UBA9959; genus UBA9959. Next base: position 84,655 of record MGTZ01000036.1, read on the forward strand.
CTCGTGCCTACCGAGACCCCCGCCGAAGGCGAGATAGGGGGGGAGAGCGGAACGGCCGGACCCCTGACGGCCGGCACCACCTATACCCTCACGGTGCGTTCCGTGGACGATTTCGGCAACCTGGCCAACGACGGGCGCGAGGTCAGGATCTATTCCAACGACATTTACGCGGTGCACCCGCCGCCGCAGTCCCTGGCCAACGGCATCGCCATCATAGCCGGCTTCGTGCCCAGCGCCGCCACCTCCAACCTGGTGATCGACGCCGTGGACAACGGCAATACCGAGCCGAAGCTCTCCACCAGCACCGATTCCGGCATCATCGTGACTCCGGGGGCGGCTTCGCGCCTGATCGTGCTGCTGCCCACCCAGAGCCTGGTGCCCGGTAAAGTGGTCGCGCCCTACGGAGTGGAGGGGGCCATCTCCACTCAGACCGCCGGCGTCTACTTCGACGCGCAGATCTACGCCGCCGACTCGCGCTATAACAGGGTGACCGACAGCGCCCTGGACAAGACGATGGTCGTCACGACCAACGATCCTTTCGCGGCCTCGCTCGGCACCTACAGCATGATAGACGGCAGCGCGACGGTGAACAATATCGCCCTGCGCACGGCCGGCGCCAGGGTCATAACGGCGGCCGACCAGAGCGGCGCGCTGGGCAGCACGCCCAGCGGCGGCTTCCTGCTGGTCCCGAACACGCCCACCAAGCTCCGCGCGATGATAGAGGGGGAGGACCGGGAGCCCGGGTCCACCGGAGACGGCCGCTCAGGCTCGCCCGAAGGCCAGCAGGCCGGCTTCCCGTTCACGGTCACGGTGGACATCACCGACTCTTTCTGGAACCTGACGCCCGGCGCCAGCCAGGAGATACGCCTCATCTCCGACGACCCCGCGGCCACGATCGTGCCCGCCTCGCAGATCATTACCGGCTCCGCCACGTTCACCGTCACTCCGATCCGGGCCGGCAGCACCGTGCTGCGCGCCGAGGCCGTATCGCCCGGCGTGCCGGGCAGCCCGCTCGGGACCGCGGTTTTCGACATAGCCACTACCGTCAGCGTGGCGCCCGGCGTGCCCAAGCGCCTGCTGCTGCTGCTGCCGGGAGAGTCCTTCAGCCAGGGCTCGGCCACCGGCAAGTCCGGAAACGCCGAGGATACCACGGCGGGCAGCACCGACTTCAAGGTGCGCGTCGGCGTGGTGGACGACTATTTCAACCTGGTGTCGGGCAGACCCGTCGACGTCAAAGTGAACACTCCTACGGACGCCTACGCCCCCGCGGTCAGCACGGTGGCGGTGGATACGGCTTTCGGCTATACCGACCTGATCTACTTCCAGATGCGCAGGGCCGCCACTCATTACCTGACCGCGTCCGACTTCGGAGCTTCCGGCCTCTCGGACGATCCCAAGTCCTCCACGTTCACCGTGCATCCCGCGGCCCCGCTGGGCCTGCAGATAGTGCTGCCCGGCGAGATCGCGCTGCCGGGCTCCGGCGCCTACCCCAACGGCGGCAAGGCGCTCACCGCCTCCACGCAGACGGCCGGCACCGGTTTCAGCGCCACCGTGAACCTGGTGGACCAGTATATGAACGTCTACCAGGGGCTCTCGGTGGGCCCGACCGTCTACCTCGTCACCTCGGACCTCTATGACATAGACCCCGACAGCGCCCCGCTCAATTACGGCACGCTGCAGGTGCCGCTTAACCTGGTCACGCGGGCCAGTGCCGCCAGCGTAAAGGCCTACCCCGTCTCCGGGGCCGACAACCTGGTCTGCAGCGGCAACCCCGGCGGGCTCTGCCGCAACGACGACGCGGCGGCGAAGGACTCCTTCAAGGTCTACGCCTCCACCGCGGTGCGGCTGGAGGTCGTGCTCCCCGGCCAGACGCTGGTGGAGGGCAAGTGCGCGGTCAGTCCGCCGTGCAAGAGCTCTGCCCTGACCTGGCCCGGCCGCAGCGGCCCTCCTGCGGAGCATACTATCGGCGCCGGCGCGCTGTTCGCCAACGTTTACCTGACCGACATGTTCTATAACAGGGCCACGGACGCGGTAGGAGCGGCCCAGAACACGAACCCGGTGGCCGTGATGCCGGAGGTCCGGCTGACGATGCCCAGCGACTCGAAAACCACCGCGCCCGCGCCGCAGACCCTTTCCAACGGCAGCTCGGTCTTCTCGCTCGACCCGCGCACCTCCATCAGCACGTACACCGTGCTGGCGGCCACCACGACGGCTTCCGCGGCCGGTTACAGCGCCGGCATCTCCACGCTGGCCGTCAACCCCGGTCCGGCGGCCAGTATGGCGATGACCGTGGCCTCCACCTACGCGGTGGCCGGCGTGCCGTTCTCCGCCCAGCTCTACGTACTGGACGCCTACGGCAACGTCTGCTCCACCGGCCCCAACGTCTACCTGGGCACGGCCACCTTCGTCGTCACCGACCAGGTCAGCCTGCTGCAGGACCCGGCGCTCGCCGCGCCGACCACGGCCTATTACTCCTACGACTTCGGCGTCAAGACGCTGACCAACTGGTTCACGCTGAAGAAGGCCGGCCCCGACACTGTTTCCGCGCACGACTCGCTGCTGCCGGCCATCGCCGTGACCCCGCCGCTGGAAATGTACGTGCTGCCCGGCCTGCCCAGCGTGTACCGCGTTTCTCCCACCAGCGACCTGGAGGTTCCCGCCGGTACGCTGCTGTCCCCCGGCCTGCAGGAGCTCACCGCGCAGCTGACCGACGCTTTCGACAACAACATCTCCTCGGCCGGCCTGCCGGCGCAGGTCATGATGGGCGAGGTGTACGGCTCCACCGGCACGCTGGTCTATTATGACGGCGCCGCCTGGCTGGATGTCGGCGTTTCCACGCTGGTCTACACGGATAGCCAGGGCCGCGTGGGCGTCTCCACGGAGATCGCCTATCAGGTCTCCAGCAAGGCCGGGGACTGGGCCAGGGTCTGGATCGGCACCACCACGCTGAATCCCGCTTCTTACGCCACCTACGCGTCGGCCAGGCAGAACATCAGCGGCCGGCTGACCACCACCGGCGGCACGCCCACCAAGCTGGTCTATATTTCCAGCCAGGCGGAGGCGCTGGTCGGTATACAGGAAATGGCGGCGGTGGGCGCCGCGTTCACGGTGGAGCGCCGCGACGACTTCGACAACATCACCAAGCAGGGCGAGACCGGCGTCTACCTGAGCATCCCGTCCGAGCAGCAGACGGTGCATACCGGCCTGGGCCGCACGCTGGCCACTTTCGGCAACATCGGCGACTACGGTTTCCGCGACGAGTTCGACACGCAGTTCGTCAACGCGGTCATCATCCCGCCCAATAAGACGTCCGCCAAGTTCCGCTACCACGACAGGACCTCGTCCTATTCCGGCACCTCGCCGGCCGCCAATACCTACGAGGACGGCAGGCCCGGCTACTGGCAGCTGGAGGCCCGCTCGGGCACGATGCAGCCGGCCATACACCAGCTGCGCGTCAACCCGGCGCAGGTCGCCCGCGTGGCCTTCGGCAACGACCCCAGGTCCATGACGGCCGGCAAGCTGACCGACAGGTTCGGCGAACTGCAGGTCTTCAGGGCCGAGCTGCGCGACATGTTCGACAACCCGTCCGTCTCCACCGCCGCGGTGCAGGTGCTGCTATCCACGTTCACCCGCCAGCCCTCGCTGATCAACGATTCTGTCCATTTCGCGTCGGCCAGCGCTCTGTCCGGCGCCTTCCCGCCGGTCTTCGCCTCCACGGTATCCGTGGTCGATATCCCGCTGGACGGCTACACGGCCACGTTCTACTACCTCGACACCACCGCTTCTTCGGTCTACGCTTCCTCGATGACGCCGGTACGCCCCATAATAAAAGTTGAGGTGCCGGAGCGCGAGGGCTGGTCCTCCTCCACGCAGTCCGTCACCGTCATGCCGGACCTGACCTACCGCGTGAACGTAAGCTCCAACGCCGGGCAGACCCTCACGGCCGGCGCGACGTCGCAGGTCTTCCTGCTGTCCGTGGAGGACCATTACGGTAACCCGACCCCCGTGGCCAGCGGCCAGGAGGACGCCGTCGGGGCGGGCATAACCTTCTCGCTGATCTCCAACTCGGCCGGCCAGGTGAAGTTCTCCTCGCCGGACCCCGGCGCCTTCGCGGCGCAGCCAGGTTCGGCCAAGATGCAGCTAGGGGAGGCCACCACCAGCTTCTACCTTATCGACACGCTGGTTTCCGCCCCGACGCACCAGCTCTCCGTGAACACGGTGCAGGCTAAGGGCTGGCTGCCGGCCGTCTCGTCCTACACCGTGACGCCGGCCGCCCCCGACCACGTGGTCTTCCATACCCCGCCCCGCCGTCTGGTGGCCGGCACCACCGTGCAGTACGCCAATTACACCATCGGCCTCACCACCCCGACGCCGGTCACCGTGGCCCTGAAGGACGCGTACGATAATAACACGACCACCAATACGCAGGTCACCGTGCGCCTGTCGGCGGCGCGCAACAGCACCTACGGCGGCATAGACCCGTCCACCACCACCGTTTCCTCCAACCCGAGCTGGAAGCTGCTGAGCACGAACCCGCTGGACCTGGACATCCCGGCCGGCTACTCGTTCGCCAACTTCTACGTCTGGGACACCATAGTCGGCACCTCGGTGGTGAACGCCAACTCTTACATCGCCGCGGACAATATCACCCTGCCGCAGGTTTCCCAGGACGTCTATATCACGCCCAGCACCGCGGCCTATTTCTCGCTGCACCACGGCTACACGCTGGCCAGCCCGCTGCGCGTGCAGACCCCCGGCTATGTTACGCTGCGGGCCAGGGACCAGTACGGCAACGTGGCGGCCGGCGACCCCGTAAACGGCAAGTATTATACGGGCAAGATCAACATGGTGACGAACTCCAAGGGTTCGGCCGACCTGCGCGACTATATAACCAATACGACCGACTACACCTTTGTGCCCGCCGACCGCGGCGAGCGCACGCTGATGATCTACGACACGATGGTGGAGACGCTGCGCGTCAACGTCACCGACTACAGCCTGCCGGGAGTCTTCGGCCACACCGCCGACAGTTCGCGCGGCCTGCCGCAGGGCTCCAGCGAGGACCTGGTCCTCTCCGGCCTGGTGATCACCCCGCGGGATTTCGCCCCCGAGGACCCGCTGCCCGTCTCGAAGACCTCCATCGGCATCAACAAGACCGCCATCTACCAGGGCGACGGCGTCATCGCCGACATCCCGGCCCCGGTGCCGATGCTGCGCCTCACCGTGCAGGCCCAGCCGGCCGGTTCGCCGCCGGCCTACCTGAAGTCGATGCAGCTCAAGAGCTCCGGCACGCTGGCCTATTCGGATATCATAGAGATCGGCATGTACGCCGACAACCCGTCCGCCGGCCAGCTGGGCCTCTTCGACGGCGAGACCGTGCTGGGCGGCGCGCCCGTGGACATCTTCATGTCGAGCGGCACCTGGGACTCCGGGCTGATGGGCTGGAAGTTCGAAGACCTGAACACCAAGGTCTCCACCGCCGCGATAGTTTCCGACGTGGCCAGGAACTTCTTCTTCGCGGTGCGCATGTCCACCGTGGCCGCCACGCCGCGCAGTTTCGCCATCGCGCTGGATAACCCGTCGTTCGTGGTGCTCAGCTCCACGTTCGTCGGCGTCGCGTACAACAATTTCCCGATAGTCACCGCCACCTCCCCGGTGCGGAACCAGCCCGCCACGATCATGGTGCAGGGCGAGGATATCGGCGCCTGGTGGCAGGCGGGCGTGGACGCCGGGCAGTACGATTACGTGGAACAGGGCACCGAGCGCGCCGGCTTCCTGGCGATCCGCGCCTGGACGGATAACTTCATCGGCACGATCAAGTCCTTCAAGATCATTAAGACCGGCACCGGTTCCGGGCAGGACCTCAAGAGCGTGCGCCTGTTCCTCGACGACGGCGACGGCGAATTCGGCCAGGCCATCGATAAAGAGGTCACGGACCCGGCCAACCCGCCCACATTCAACCCTGCCGACCCCGGCACCTACGTGCTGCCGCTCTATAACCCGGGGGTGGACGGAGCCATATCGATAAGCACCCGCACTTACTTCGTGGTCTACGAGTTCCAGCCCGACGCGGTCCCCAACATGACGCACGGCGCGCGCCTGGAGAACTCAGGCATCAGCCTGATAGACGGCGTCGTCGGGGCCTTCACGCCGGTGGCTTCTTCCACCGTGCCGCTGTACGCCACCGCGGACCTGGTCTACCTGGTGGACGTCAACAGGTCGGCCCCGAACGACTTCAGCAAGCCTTCTTTCGTCACGCAGAACGACATCAATAAGCCGGTGGCCCGCCTGACGATGAAGATCACCGATTCGATCGGTTCCGCGGTCTGGCGCGGCCTGAAGCTGGACCGCTGGGTTACCGCCGCCGAGAATGGCAATACCGAGGCCTGGAACATGGTCACCGACGTAAAGCGCATCAGCCTCTGGTATGATTCCACCGGAGACGGCCTGCTGCAGACCACCACCACGGTCAAGGATACCGAGGTGGTGCTGCTGGGCGCCAACACCCGCAACTTCCCGTACGACACCCTGAAGGCGCCGCTGGTCTCCACCGACACGGTCATCCGCGTCACCGACATACAGAAATTCTTCCCGTCCGACAGCCCGTTCCCGATGGCGCCCGGCCGCCTGATCATCAACGACGCCCAGCCCGATCCCGCGCAGAAGGAAGTCGTCTACTACGGTTCCGTGGACGTGCTGACCAACTCCTTCGGCAATCTGACGCGCGGTGCCGAGGGCACGGCCCAGGTGGAGTGGTCCAGCGGCACCGTGATCTCGGGCCAGGCCGTGCTGCCGCTGATCGGCGACGGCAGCAGCCTCGACGGCCAGGTGATCTTCTCCGAGTCCCGCGACTACTTCATCACCTACGATATAGACCCGCTGGCCAACGTGTCCAACTTCTCGTACCTCGGCATGGCCATACGCAGCACGGACTATTTCCTGATCGACGCGCCCAAGATGATGAGCCAGTCCAACGTGGGCGTGACCGCCCCCGGCAAGACGCTGTCGCTGGTGGGCCGAGTCAATGAGTACGCCGACTCCGTCATCGTGACCGCCTCTGACACGTTCACCGGCGACAACCTGCAGCAGCAGGCCGTCAACCAGCCGATACTCGACTTCACGATGTCCACCGACGTGTCCGACGCGATGTGGCGCTGGATGCTGGTCTACGCCACCGGCACGGCGATCAAGGACGGCACGGCCGTGCCCGACGTCTCGGCAGTGAAGATCTGGTACGACAAGGACAATAACGGCTTCCTGGGCGGCATAGACGAGCAGGTGGGCACCGGCACCTTCGGCAACACTATCTACGGCCCGCTGGTGGCCAGGGTTTCGCTCTCCCAGGAGCAGCGCATCGTGACCGCGCAGAAGGCCGCGATCGACAATATCTCCAGGCGCTACTTCCTGACCTACGACATCAGGGACTCGGCCATGCCCAACGACGCGCTGGGCAACCCGCGCTACCTGGGCGCTTATCTCAAGGCGGAGTCCTTCCCGCAGGGCAGCCCGAGCTTCGACGACGCGTCCAAGAACGCGCTGTCGCTGCCCAACAAGTTCCTCCCCGACGACTCCAACCTGACCTACGTCTCCAGGGTCCGCGAGATCATCTCCTCGCCCAGCACCGTTACGGTGAATACCGAGCCGGTCTTCGCCTTCGAGGGCGGCGCCTCTTTCCCGAACCTGCGCCTGACGCAGGACGTGGTCAGCCCCGGACCGATGGACGCCGCCTGGCTGGTGACCTCCACCGCCGGCATCCCGTCTTCGGGTTACGCGATGGTGGACAACGAGATCGTGCAGTACGCGGGCACCGCGGCCGGCGCGCTGACGATGGTCACGCGCGGCGTCTTCAGCACGCCGGTGGTGGCCCACTCCTCGGGCGCCGCGCTGGGCGGCATGGTGCGGCAGGGCTGGGGCAACTACCCGTTCATGAAGATGACGCTGCTGACGGCCGGCTACGGCGTGCGCTGGCGCGGCTTCAGGCTCTCGCGCAGGCAGCCTTCCGGTCTGAACGGTTACGACTCCGACGTCAGCATGGTCAAGGTCTGGAAGGACAACGGCAACGGCATCTTCGACCGCGACCCCGTGACCGGCATGAACACTTCCGACGTGCTGGTGGGCAGCGGCCGCTTCGGCGAGGCCGACCCGGTGGGCAAAGCCACCATTTACGTGGCCGACCCGGCCCTGGCCAACCAGGACTACGTCGTGGTCAGCGCCACCCCGACCATAGTCTTCGTCACGATGGACGTGGACCGCGCCTCCAGGTTCTCGCACGAGCTGCTTACGCCGCAGAACGACGTGCTGGGCGTGGAGGTGCCGTTCGAGAGCAACTTCCTCTTCGGGCCCGACAACTCCGGCCACGTCGCCGATTTCCTTAATCCCGCCGCCAGCGCCATGACCGCGGTGATGCCCACGCTCAACGACGTCACCCTGGAACCCGAGGATATCTCGCCCGTGGCGGCCGTGCAGAACGACAAGAACGTCGGCCTGCTGGCCCTGCACATGAAGGTCGACAAGACCTCGGCGCTGCTCGAGGCTATCAAGCTGCGCCGCCTGGGCACCGCCGCGGACTCCGACATAGACCTCATCAAGGTCTGGAGGGACTCCAACGACAACTGCATCCTGGACTCCGTGGACGTGGCCTCCACCTCGGCCGGCCTGTATCCGAACCTGATGAGCTACGGCAACGAAGCCTACTCTTCCAGCACCATCAATATTGCGCTCAAGACGCCTATCGTCATCACGACTACGCCGTCCTGCGCCTTCATCAGCTACGACCTCTCGCAGTTCGCCATCGTGGGCTCCACCACGGCGCTGAACCTGGGCGGCATCGCGGACCTGACTATCGGCATCCCCAACACGGTCACGATGACCACGTGGCCGGTGAATACGATGCCGATCAAGATAGAGGAAATCCCGTCCGACGTCAAGCTGGGCGCCAACGACATGGCGGCCGCGCTGCTGCAGTCCGGCGGCGTGGGCCAGGCCCAGGTGAGCGTGCCGATGCTGCGCTTCAACCTGACCACCGAGGCCGGCAACGCCCGCTGGAGCGCGGTCAAGGTGCAGCGCACCGGCGCCTCCAACGACCCGAACGCGCCTTTCGGCAAGAACACGGACGTGAAGTTCGTGTCCATCTACCAGGACTCCAACCAGAACGACACGCTGGACGTCAACGACATCAATATTTCCGAGGCCCGCACCAAGCTGGCGGTGCCGCTCTCGTCCACGGTCACGGTGCCGTTCCAGCTGGTGCTGGACTCGACCGCCGGCTTCCCCGTCTCCGGGCGCCTCTACGTCAGCGACGCCGAACTGATGACCTACAGCGGCAGCGGCCTCTCCGCCTCCGGCAAGCCGTACCTGAACGTCACCTACCGGGGCGAGCGCCTCGGCGACTTTATCACGCCGCTGATCAATCACCCCGCCGGCGCCCGGGTGCGCAAGGTGGACCTGTTCGACCAGGATAACGCCCTGAACACGCAGATCACGGTCAGTCTGGCCCAGACGCAGACGCTCAGCCCGCTGGCCCAGACCTTCTTCGCCGTCTACGATATCGGCGAAATGGCCGTGAAGGCCAACAAGGTGGGGCTGATGATCCGCGACCGTTCGTGGCTCACTGTCAACGTGCCGCACGACATTTCGCCGCAGGTCTACATGAATATCGACAAGGCCCTGCCGCAGGGCACCTATACCGGCGAGTACCCCGTCGCGTCCAGCCTGGTGCCCATACGGGCCATCACCCTGGCCGTCAGCGGCACCAACATCTCTCCCAGGTCGGCCCAGAAGGACACCAGGAACGTCCCGATGGTCACGCTGGACCTGGCCACGCTTTCCGACTTCGTGGCCATAGGCCAGGTCAATTTCACGCAGGGCGGCACTATCAGCAGCGCCACGGTGGGTCTTGGCGACGGCGACCTGACCAGCGTTTCGCTCTGGAAGGACGACGGCGACGGCGCGTTCAGCCCCATCACGGATTACCGTCTGGGCTCGGCCGTGCATTCCTCCACCAACCCCTTCGAGAGCGTCATCTCGGTGCCCATCATGGACGGCAACCTGCCCTACCTGATCGTCTCCACCTCGAGCATGATCCTGCACCTCTCCTGCGATATCAGCTCCTCCACGGACCTGTCCGGCGCGGACACCCTCGGCCACCTGGCCAGCGTATCGCTGGCGGCGTTCTCCGACCTGCGCGGCCTCGGCGGCCTGCCGCTGGCCGCCGGCCAGAACTTCTCGGACGTCTATCCGATCGCCTCCAACGAGGTGCTGGTCGCGCCGGCCATCATCCCGCTGACGCCGGTGTATAAGAACATCATGCTGGCCTCCAACGGCTACCCGGCCTACGCGGTGACCGACTCCAGCGGCAACGTGCTGCTGGGCGCCGGCAACCTGCCCGTAGCCGACCAGAGCTACTGGATCTATAACTACACCGCCTCCGGCTGCCGCGCGGACGAGCCGCTGATAGACGTCAACGGCGACGGCCGCCCCGACAACTACGACTTCTACGGCTCCGGCAAGTGCCTGAACGTCACGCTGAACAACTCCGGCCTGCCTTCCTTCGACATCAACGGCGACGGCCTGCTGGACTTCGAGTCCAACCTGGACTACGTGCCCGACAAGATCGTGGACGACGGCACCGGCAAGCCGCTCTACTTCATCGGCGACTTCGTGAAGAACGCCAACCTGCTGCTGGCCGTCTCCGACCTGGGCGCCGTGCCCTCGGCCTGGTCGGCCAAGACCACCGAGCTGCCGGCCCTGTGGAACCCCGCTTCCGGCGCCGTGGATTCCTACGAGGTCTCGCTGGGCGGCAACTTCGAGGATCCGACCGGCATCAAGAATTCCTGGCAGTCGGTGGGCGCGGCGCTGGCCGGCAGCGTGACCAACGTTGCCCTGTCGCCGGGGCATATCACCAAGCTGACCAGCCGCATAGAGGTCAACACCTCTTCCTTCACGGTGCAGTCCACCGAAGGCTTCGCCACCGAGGGCATCATCTACGTCGGCAACGAGATCATGCTGGTCCGGAAGCTCGACGGCGTCACCTTCGCCGTGCAGCAGCGCGGCGTGCAGGGCTCGTTCAAGGGCCCCCATACGGCCTGGGGCGAGTCGGTTTCCGACCGCGCCTATGTCATCTCGGTGCGCGGCAAGATGGCCGACGGCCGCTATGTGCCCAGCGAGAACGGCGTGCCGGTACTGATCTACCGCATCGACACCAGCTACCCGAGCGTCCCCGGCGCCCCCGAGCCCCAGGTGGCCAAGGGCGTGGCCTCTGGCCAGGTCTTTACCCTCAAGTGGAACGCCGCGGAGGACACCGAGTCCAATATCATGTCCTACGAGGTGCAGGAGCGCGAGGGCACCAGCCCCGTCTGGAAGACCATAGCGGCCATCCCCGGCTTCAAGACCGGCGGCGCCATAAACAATATCTACTCCGTGGGCGATGTCTCCGTGCCCGGAGAGACCCCGCGCAAGCTCGGCACCTATTACACCTACCGGGTGCGCAGCTGGAACTTCGCCGGCATCCACTCCGAGTGGTCCACCATCTCCACCCCGGCCGGCACCACGATAGGCGAGGAGCTGATCAGCAAGGTGTCCAGCTTCCCGAACCCAGTGGACCTGCGCAAGGGCGGCGTGGAAGGCAGGGTGGACATCACCTATACCCTCAACGACAACGCCGAAGTGACCATGACCATCTACGACCTGCTGGGCTACGTGGTCAAGGAATTCCGCTTCACCAGCGGTTCTGACGGCGGCAAGCTGGGCCCTAACCACGTCCTCTGGGACGGTAAGAACGGCCTGGGCGGCACGGTCTCCAAGGGCGGCTATATAGTGCGCGTGAAGGCCTCCAGCCCCAAGGGCAGCAAGGTCATACTGCGCAAGATAGGCGTTATACATTAAGGGTTATTAGTATAAGGGGGGGCTGGACAAGCGGTCCGCCAGGTGGTATGCTATGGGTGTTGACATGTCAACCCCCTCCCCTTGACAAAGCCATTTAATCTGCTATAATATTAATGCCGTAAATCTGTAACGAGTTTGTAATGCAGTAGTGTTACGATAATAGCAAAGCCGGTGAAAACCGGCGGCGCAAAGCTAAGACCCGCTAAGTGAGCGGGGGTCAGGCTGCCGAAAACAATGAAACGCAATCTTTGTATTGCCTTTGCCCCCTTGGCTATATGGGCTGAAACGAAGCGTGTTATACGCTTCAGCCTCGCCATGGGGTTTTTTATTGCCCTTTCGGCGGCGACTGCCCTGGCCCAGGGCGGCGGCCAGCCCGGCGCCTTCATGAGCTACGGCGCCGGCGCGCGCGGCCTGGGCATGGGCGGCGCCTTCTTCGCGGTGGCCGACGACGCCTCCGCCTCCTACTGGAACCCCGCGGCCCTCACCCTGCTCGAGCGCAAAGAGTTCACCGCCATGCAGGCGACCCTGTTCGAGCAGACCACGCTTAACTTCTTCACCTACGCGCACCCTACCAGCACCAAGGGCACCTGGGCCGTCAGCATGACCCAGCTGCAGTCCACCGGCTTCGAGAAGATCTCCATCACCGCCAACCCCGGCGGCGACGAGATCATAGACATCAAGACGCTCGGCACTTTCGACAGCACCGAGCGCGCGCTGGCCTTCTCCTGGGGCCGTGAGGTTTCCGACAAGCTGGCCTTCGGCATCATGGCCAAGAACATCTCCCGCACGCTGGACACCTCCGTGGACTCCTTCAACGCCATCGACATAGCGATGCTAAACAAGTTCTCCAAGACCTACCGCGCCGCGATCGGCATCCAGAACGTCTTCTCCATGGCCTCGGGCGATACCGAGGACAAGCTGCCCCTGACCCTGAAGTTCGGCCAGGCCCTGAGCCTTTTCAAGGGCAGCCTGCTGTTCGGCTTCGACCTGAACAAGCCCCAGGGTTCCTCCATGAACTGGCGCTTCGGCGGCGAGTACTGGCTGATGTACTGGGCCGCGCTGCGCTTCGGCGTGCAGGGCGCCCCCGAGATCCAGGAGGCCGATTTCGGCCTCGGCATCAAGTACAAGAACCTCGGTTTCGACGTGGCCCAGGGCGTGCACGCGCTGGGTTCCACCACCCGCTTCTCCGTGACGCTGCGCATGGGCCAGAGCAACAAGGCCAAGCACGACCGCGAGGTCCGCGAGCTGGTCCGCCAGGCCCTGCAGTACTTCAAGTCCGGCTACTTCAGCCGCGCCATGGAGAAGCTGCGCGCCGCCATGGACGCCGACCCCGGCAACCCCGAGATCCGCCGCATGGTCACCCGCCTGCAGGGCGCCATAGACTACGTGCCGGACGCCACGGGCGGCGACGAGGTGCCTACCCTGACCCGCCGCGGCATCATCTCCTACGTGGACGGCAAGGACCTGAAGGCCTCCGTGAACGTGCTGCGCCACGCCTTCAACAAGGACCCGAAGAACGACCGCCTGCTCTCCCTGCTGAACATGGTGGAGCGCGAGGCCGGCGTGAGCGAACTGACCCGCAAGCCCGAGGGTCCCGAGATCTTCACTTACATCGACCAGCGCACCTACGACGCCCGCCAGGCCATCTACGACGGCAAGTACGACCTGGCCATGAAGCGCGCCCAGGACATCCTGGACCTCGAGCCCAACAACGAGACCGCCCTCGAGATCATGGGCAGCTCGTTCTACCTGATGGACCAGAAGGAGAAGGCCAAGGTCATCTGGGAAAAGGTCGTGGAGATCAACCCCAACAACACGATGGTCAAGAACTTCCTGCGCCAGGTGAAGTAAGGCGCAGGAGAGGGGAGAGGGCCGGTGAGGGTATGCCTTCTACGGGTACGCTCGGCCACACCGTGGCCTCGCTCTGTCACTCGTGCTCGGCGCTACGCAAGCCTCGCACTCGCGAGGCCCCTCCGAAGGCATACCCTCCCCAGCCTGCCGTTCTCCTGCAATTAGGCCGTTTCATGGTGGAAACTGGCGGAAACCATATGGGCAGGGTTAGCAAAACCCTGTCGGGGTGGAGCGAAGCGACACTTTCCCCGCCCCGAGCTTGCATAGCGCGAGGGCCGAGACGGGGAGTGGCGAGCACGGTGTGCGGGTGGAGCGCAGCGACACCGCAGTGACGGCGGTTTTGCGTTCCTGCCCATATGGTAAGCCGCCAAAGCGTCAGGCACGGCAAGCGGGTAAGGCGTCAGGTTTTAATAAGTGAATGTTTTTGAAACTATTCTGTAATACGTTAAAGATAGAATAATTGTGATATGAAAAGGCTTTTCGCCTCCCTCGCGCTCGTTATGAGCCTGTGGGCGCCCCGGGTATCTGCCCAGAGCGCCGCGCTCGATAATCCCATGATGGAGACCTCGCTGATGCAGAAGCAGGACTCCATGCGCCGCGAGGCGGAGACCAAGGTCAAGAAGGAGATCCTCGACCCCATCCTCGGGGCCGACAAGTCCTTCGTTTTCGCCGACGTCGAGCTGGAGGTCATCTCCAAGAAGGCCGAGCAGAGCAAGGAAGGCCTGGGCGTGATGCAGAAGTACAAGGAGAAGGGGGGCAGCGACGAGGCGGCCGATACCGACTTCATCCTTCCCGGCATCCCTAAACCCAAGAGCGTGCTGGGCGGCGAGAACAAGCGCCCCGAGGCGGCCCAGGGCCAGCAGGCCCAGCAGGCCAAAGGCGTGCAGGAGATACGCTACGGCCTCGAGACCGAGATCACCCGCTTTCAGCTGACCGTCATCCACGACGAACAGCTCTCCCCGGCTTCCATAGCCCTGGCCCGCGAGCGCATAGACGATTTCCTGGTGCCCTACAAGATCCGCAAGACCGGCGCGCCCACCGTGGTCTTCAAGCCCACCAAGTTCAAGGCCGGCAATCCCCTGGACGACCTTAAGAAGCCGTCCGTGTACCTGCCCCTGCTTTACGCGCTGCTGTTCCTGCTGCTGCTGCTGTTCCTGTTCGGCCCGCTGTGGGGCTTCTTCCGCAAGTACATCAAGGCGCTGATGGCCAAGCCCGGCGCCGAGGTGAACATAGAGGACAAGCGCGAAGAGGGCGGGGGAGGGAGCGGCGAGGACGAGGGAAAGCAGGAGACCGAGGGGCACCAGAGCATAGATATGAACTTCCTTCAGAAGGAGGAGGAGAAGAAGGAAGACGAGGACGACCTTATGAAGAAATTCGAGCCTTTCACCTATTTGAACGAGGAGAACCTCAAGCGGCTGATTTATCTGTTCCTGCTCCGCAAAGAGGACCCGTGGGTCATAGCGGTGGTGCTGAGCTACCTCAAGCCCGACCTGTCCCGCCAGGCCCTGAGCATGCTGCCGGTGGAGATGCAGAGCCGCGTGGCGCTGGAGGCCCTGACCGTGCGCCAGGCCACCCGCGAGCAGATAGAGGCCATCGACAAGGATATCC
This sequence comes from Elusimicrobia bacterium GWB2_63_16, assembly GCA_001799715.1. Classification (GTDB taxonomy): domain Bacteria; phylum Elusimicrobiota; class Elusimicrobia; order Elusimicrobiales; family UBA9959; genus UBA9959. The sequence goes on from MGTZ01000036.1 coordinate 99,997, forward strand.
GCGAGAACGTGGATTTCGTGATGGGCGGCATAGAGCGCCTGATAAAGATGCTCGACGACTCCGACCCGGCCACCCGCAAGAACATCATAGAGTACCTCAAGACGCAGAAGCCCGACGTCTACGCCAAGGTGCGCCAGATCGTGCTGATGTTCGAGGATATCGTAAATTTCGCCGACCGCGACATGCAGTCCATCATCCGCAACCTCAACAACGAGGACGTGGCGAAGGCTCTGGCCAAGGCCGACCCGGCCATCGTCAACAAGTTCTTCACGAACATGTCGCAGGGCGCCGTGAACTCCGTCAAGGAGATCATGGAGTACTCCGGCGAGATCAGCCTGGCCCAGTCGGACGAGGCGCAGATGAAGATCCTGGACGCCATCAAGACGCTGGAGTCCGAGGGCAAGATCGCCTCGCGCGGCGGCAATTCGCAGGAAGTCTATATGATAGAGGGGGGGGAGATGTCCTCCGGCGACGAGCGCCGCAAGAAATTCGAGAGCCTGTCCGCTTCCGCCCCGGCCGCCGCCGGCCCCACGCCCGAGCAGCTGGAGCAGGCCAGCCAGTACGCCGCCGCCGGCGCCAATATGTACAACCAGGGCCAGGTGCAGGAGAGCCTGCAGTACCTGGAATATGCCTCCTCGCTGAACCCCGGCGACGCCTCCACCTGGCAGTACCTGGGCGCGGCCTATTACGGCCTGCAGCGGGTGGACGAGGCGGTGGCCGCCTACGAGAAGTACGCGTCCCTGTCCGGCGACCCGGCCGCCTCCGAATGGCTGGCCGGCTTCAAGGCGAGCGTAGGCAGATAACTGGTTGTGCCCGGCATGGGGCTGCCCTCTCCGGGTACGCTCGGCCACACCGTGGCCTCGCTCTTTCACTCAGGCTCGGCGCTTACGCAAGCCTCGCCTTCGCGAGGCCCCTGCGAGGGCAACCCCCTGCCGGACACAGCGGATAAAGAGCACCCTTGCCGGTCCCCCATGGGGGATATAAAGTTGTTAATAATCTTGTAACGAAAGTGAAACCGCGTTTTTTTAGAATATAGTGGCAGCAAGACGGACTGAGCTTAACCTTAAATTTATGTCAGACGAGAAGAAAATACCTAAGATGCCCCCGCTTCCCCCGGGGATGCTCAAGCCTGGTATGCCGCCGGCCCCTCCTGCCGGCAGGCCTCCTCTGCCGTCCATGCCTGGCATGCCGCAGGCCGGTTTCCCCTCCATGCCCCAGGGCTTCGGCCAGCCGGCCGCCGCCCCGCAGCCCGCCGCCAAGGACGACGCCGAAGAGCGCCGCCTGCAGGAAGAGAAGGACAAGCTGGAGCGCAAGATCGCGGACATGGAGAAGCTGCTGTCGGCCGAGAAAGAGAAGGCGCTGCTCGCCACGCTGAAGAACCAGCAGGACGAGGCTCTCTCCTCCCGCGTGGAGTCTTCGCTTAAAGATATACAGGACAAGATGCGCCGCGACCGCCGCGACCACGAGGTCGAGGAAGAGCGCCTCACGCTGAAATCCAAGATCAAAGAGATGGAGACCCGCCTCGCGCAGGAGCGCGAGACCTGGATGACCACGCTCAAGAACCAGATGTCCGAGCGCGAGGTGCAGGGCCGCGACGTGGAAGGCCACTTCATCTACAGGCTCCAGGAGATGGAGCGCCGCTGGCTGGACGAAAAGGCCCAGTGGCAGAAAGAGATCACCTCCCGCGAGGAGACCATCCGCTCGCTCAAGTCCGCCGCCGAGAAGCTGCGCGACACCGAGGACGAGCTGCGCAAGATCTCCCTGGAAAAGACCATGTCCGACCGCGAGGTCTCCCGCCTGCGCGACGACGTGGCCCGCGCCGAGCGCGAGAAGGCCTCGGTCGAGACCTATATCAAGATGATCCCCGAGAAGGAGCGCGAGATCGCGGACCTCAGGAGCGAGAACATCTCGCTGCGCGGCCGCGAGGAGAAGGCGCGCCTCGAGGAGAAGCACAACGCCGAAAAACAGGCTTTCGAACTGGAGAAGATGCAGAAGGAGATAGGCCGTCTGCAGGCCGAGATCGGCGCCATCTCCGACCGCAAGAACGAGGAGAAGAACGAGGCCCTGCGCAAGCAGGCCGAGCGCTACGACGCCTCCCTCCTGGAGAAGGAGAAGGCCCTGGCCGACGTGAACGGCGAGAAGGTGCGCGCCATCTCCGAACTGGTCAAGATCAAAGGTTTCGTGTCCCGGGTGCAGGCCATCAACGCCGTGCTCGACAAGGAACGCGGCCAGCTGAAGCTCGAGAAGATGCAGCTCGCCCAGAACATGGCCGCGCAGCTCGAGGAGATACGCCGCCAGAAGCAGGAACTGGACACCATCAAGGCCGCCCACCAGAGCGAGCTGGAAGCCCAGGCCACCGGCTACAAGGCCGAGATAGCCAGGGTAAAGAACGGCTACGGGGCCGAACTGGCCGCCAGGCACGCCGAGGAACTGGCCGAGGCCTCCCGCAGGAACCAGGAGGAACTGTCCAGGCTGGCCGCCGTGCACCAGGCCGAACTGGCCAACGCCGCCTCGTCCCACCAGGCCGAGCTGTCCAGGCTGGAATCGATACGCCGCGAGGAGGCCTCCAGGGCCGCCGCGGCCCACCAGGCCGAACTTACCAAGCTCGCCGACGAACGCCAGGTGGAAGTATCCAAAATTTCGGCCGACGCCCAGGCCGAGGTCGCCAGGATTTCCGCCGAGCGCCAGGCCGAGCTGGACGCCAAGGTCTCCCAGCTGCGCATGCAGTACGAGTCCTCCTCCGAAGAGGAGAAGACCGCCGTGCGCAAGCAGCTCGAGGCGGCCCACTCCGCCCAGCTGGCTACCGCCCGCGCCGAAGCCTCCGCCGCGATGGATTCGCTGGTCAGGCTGGAGGCCGAGAACCGCCGTCTCGCCGCCGAGAGCGCCGTGTTCGAGAAGACGATCGCCGCCAGGACCAAGGATTTCGAGGACAGGCTGGTCCGCGCCGAGGCCGAGGCCAAGCGCCGCGACGAGCAGGCCTCCCGCGCCGAGGCCCAGCTCTCCGAGTCCCTGGCCCGCGCCGCCGAAGCCGCCAAGGCCGCCCAGGCCGTGGAGACGGAACGCCAGCGCCTGTCGGCCGAGTACGCCGCCCTGCGCGAGAAATATTCCGCGATAGAGTCCCGCCGCGCCGCCGAGGAGGCCGAACTGGCCCGCCTGACGGACAGCTTCAAGGCCCAGGCCGAAAACCTCAGGCTGGAGAGCGAGAACCGCACCCGCTTCGAATCCGAGCTGCTCTTCCTCAAACAGAAGGTGCAGCAGATGGAACTGCAGGCCCAGGAGACCGCCTCGCTGCTCGACGACGAGCGCAACGCCGCCGCCGCGCAGGCGCAGGCCGCCGCCGACCAGGCCGCCGCCGACGCCGCCCGCCTGGCGGAGGCCTCCGCCGAGCTGGAGAAATACCGCTCGCTCGAGGCTTCCTTCGCGGAGCGCCTGAAGTGGGCCATCAAGGGTAAAAAACAGGCGGAGTGAACGCGCCCCCGGAGGGGAAGCAGGGCGGGGGGAACCAGGGTTGCCGCCGCCCGCGCTTATTGGCAATAAAGTATAATTTAAGACGATGATCAAGCTCGAAAAACTCAACGGGACCATGGTGGTGGTGAACGCCGAACTCATCGAAACGATAGAGGCCGGCCCCGACACCGTGCTGAACCTGGCCACCGGCAACCGGTACCTGGTCAGGAACCCGGTGGACGAAGTGATCGCGCTGATCGTGGAGTACAAGAAGAAGGTCTACGCCGAGCGGCGCTGCGTCAACCCCGTCGAGGGCTTCGAGAAAAAGTAAGGAGACCCTGCTTTCATGGATATAGGTACATTAAGCGGCATCGTGGTGTTCATGGGCTTCGTGCTGGGCTCGGTCTACCTGCAGGAGGGTATGGCCGGCTTCAAGCCCTTCATGAACATCGAGGCCTTCCTCATCGTCATGGGCGGCACGTTCTGCGCGCTGCTGGTCAATTTCCCGCTCTCCGCCGTGATCGGCTCAGGCAAGGTGCTCAAGAAGGTGCTGACCACCAAAGGCGAGGACACCTCCAAGCTGGTCACCACCTTCGTCTCGCTGTCGCAGAAAGCCAAGAAAGAGGGTTTCCTGGCGCTGCAGGGCGACGTGCAGGCCATCGACAACGACTTCCTCAAGCGCGGCGTGCAGCTGGTCATCGACGGCGCCGACCACGAGTTCATCCGCAACATGCTCGAGACCGAGATCGACTTCATCCGCGAGCGCCACAAGAACGGCCGCGAGATCTTCAACGCCCTGGGCACCTACGCCCCGGCCTTCGGCATCATCGGCACGGTGCTCGGCATGATCCTGATGCTTTCCTCCATCGACGACGTGGCCCAGGTGCCGCGCCGCATGGCCCTCGCCCTGGCGGCCGCCTTCTACGGCCTAGCGTCCGGCTACTGGCTGTTCATGCCCATGGGCGGCAAGCTCAAGAGCCGCTCCGACGAGGAGCTGTTCGTCAAAGAGATCATCATCCGCGGCGTGCTGCTGCTGCAGAGCGGCGCCACGCCCAGCGTAGTGGAGGCCAACCTGAAGGCCTACCTCGACCCCGCCGCCCGCGCGGCCATCAAGAAAGAAGGCGCGTAAGGCTCTCCTATGGCCCTCAGAGTAAAAGGCATGATCCCGGAGGACGACAGGCGCGTGGCGCCCGTCGGCGAACCCGCGCCCCCGTGGATGGTCAACTACGCCGACCTGATGACCGAGCTGGTCTGCTTCTTCGTCATCCTGTACGCCCTGTCCGCCGCCCTCAACAAGGACATGCAGAAGGCCCAGCAGGAAGTGCAGGAGATGATCAAAGAGGGCAAGATGGCCGGCCAGGTGCAGATAGACAAGGAAGGCATGCGCATCACGCTCGAAGAGCAGAGCCAGATGGCCTTCTTCGAGAGCGGCAAGGCCGACCTGACCGACTCTATGCGCGAGCAGATGGGCAAGCTCTCCCCGGTGCTGCTCAAGCTGGCAGAGAAGCACGACATCGTGGTGGAAGGCCACACCGACAATATCCCGATCTATACCAAACAGTTCGCCTCCAACTGGGAGCTGTCCACCGCGCGCGCCACCAGCGTGGTGAAATCCATGCTGGAAGACAAGTTCGCCCCGAAGCGGCTGTCGGCCGTGGGCTACGGGGAATACCATCCCATAGTGCCCAACGACAGTCCGCCGAACCGCAAGAAGAACCGCCGCGTGGTATTCTTCATCAAGAACAATCCTTATCCCGACCCGACCGGCCCCCCGGGGCCTGACGGCAAGCCCCTCCCGGTTGCGCCGGAAGGCGGAGCCCCGGCCGTGCCCGAGCAGGCGCCGGCCGCGCCGGAAGGCGCCGCCGAACTGCCGGCCGGAGAGGTTCCCGCCCCGGAGACGCCCGCCCCGGCGGGAGACGCGCCCGCGGAAGCCGGGGAATAACAGGAAGGCTGAATTTATGAAGAGAGAACTGATCCGGATACTGGCCGTTACCCTGCTGGCCGCGCCGCTGGCCGGCTGCTTTGGCGGCATGAAGCACCTGAAAGTGGTGGACTACACCGACACGCGCGTGGGCGACCTGTCGCTGACCAAGAAGGTCACCGGCAAGCGCGAGTTCCTGTTCTTCTCCACCACCAAGATGAGCGTCTTCCTGGACGGCAACATACAGGGCGTCATCACCGATTACCAGGGCAATCCCATCGAGGGCGTCACCGTGAAGGTCATGCCCGACACCGGCAAACAGGGCGCCGGCGGCGGGGACGGCGGCGATACCTTCGCGCTGGAAGAGAACGCCGGCGCGGCCATAAACCTTTCTTTCGCCCCCGGCATTACGGATACGATGGGGCTTTTTAAAATACACTTTTCCCTGCCTGTCACCGACAACGAGGTGGACGTGCGCGGCAAGCTGGTCTACAATCCGGGCTGGGACCAGCAGCGCCTGAACCTGGGCAAGGCCTACGAGCCCCAGATGAAGGAATCCCCTTTCCGCCTCTACTACAACCTCGACAGCGGTTTCCTGGCCTTCGCCGAGGGCGTGCGCAAAGTTATCGTGCAGCCGGTGGGCGAAGGCAAGGGGCGCATGCAGAACCTGCCCGGCGCCCAGGCCCCGCAGCCGGCAGCCAAACCCGGAGGCGAGGCCGCCCCGGCCGGCGGCGCGCAGGCCGAGGAAGACCTCTTCAAAGGCTTCGACTTCGGCCAGTAAGGGCCGCCGCGCCGCAGGAAAAGAGGGCCACGCGCCCTCTTTTTCATTTATAGCGGGGATGGCAAAATAATAGAATAGTACCATGAAGAAGAAGGTCGTAGTCGCGATGTCCGGCGGGGTGGATTCCTCCGCCGCCGCGGCCCTGCTGCTGCGGCAGGGTTACGAGGTGATCGGCGTCACGCTGCGCCTGTTCGCGGAGCGGCGCGGCGCGGTTAAATGCTGCGGCGGCGCCGAGAGCGCCGACAAAGCCCGCGCCTCGGCGCAGGCGCTGGGCATCAGGCATTATTTCAAGAGCGCGCACGGCCTGTTCGAGCGGCACGTGATAAAGGATTTCACGGACGGCTACCTGGCCGGACGCACGCCCAACCCCTGCGTGGAGTGCAACCGGCACCTTAAATTTTCCTACCTGTTCGACCTGGCCGTTTCGCTGGGCGCGGAGTTCCTGGCCACCGGCCATTACGCCGTGATAAAAGAGGAGGCCGGGGAGTACGGCCTGTACCGCGGGGCGGACCCGCTGAAGGACCAGAGCTATTTTCTCTACTGCCTGCGCCGGGAACAGCTGGGCCGCCTGCTGTTCCCGCTGGGCGGCATGACCAAGAAAGAAGTGCGCGCCGTCGCGGCCTCGCTCGCGCTGCCGTCGGCCGCCGCCCCCGAATCGCACGACATCTGCTTCGTCACCGAGGGCGATTATTCCCATTACCTGCGCCGCTCCGGAGTAAAGCCCCGCCCCGGCTATATCGTGGACGCCGCCGGCAAGCGGCTGGGCCGGCATAACGGCTTCTTCAATTTCACGGTAGGCCAGCGGCGCGGTACCGGCGTCTACGGCGGCGGCCGCCTCTACGTCACCGAATTGCGGCCTGAGACCAACGAGGTGGTGCTGGGGCCGCTGGGCGCGGCCCAGAGCCGCGGCTTCGAATTGTCCGGCCTTAACTGGCTGGCGGCGCCGGCGGCCGGGGAGTTGCGCTGCGCGGCGCAGATACGCTACCGCCACAAGCCCGAGCCCTGCCTGCTGCGTCTGGGCAGGGGCGGCAGGGCGGAAGCGCTGCTGGACAGGCCTCAGTTCGCGGTGGCGCCGGGGCAGGCCGCGGTCTTCTACGACGGGGACCGGGTTCTGGGCGGGGGGATCATCGGTAAAACTACGTCGGCCGCGGAGGGCCTGTAAATATGAAAAAAAAGATAGCTGTCATTTTCGGGGGGAAATCCCCGGAGCACGAGGTGTCCATAGAATCGGCCAAGACCGTCTGCGCCAAACTGCGCGAGGCCGGTTTCGCCGTGCTGCCGTTCTACGCGCCCCGCGAGGGCGCCTGGCGCCTGGTGCGGCTGGCCGACCTGCTGGCCGGCCGGCCCCTCAAGGGCCCTGCCCTTGAACCTTCCCTTGGCTCCGGCTGTTTCCTGAAAGCCGGCGGCGGCCGGGTGAAGCCCGACGCCGCTTTCCCCATCATCCACGGCTCCACCGGCGAGGACGGGGTGCTGCAGGGCTTCCTGGAGCTGCTGGGCCTGCCCTATACCGGCTGCGGCGTGACCGCCTCGGCCGTGGGCATGGACAAGATCATCTCCAAGGAGCTGGCGGCCCTCGACGGCGTGCCGGTGCTGCCCCACGTGGTGATCAGGGCGCATCAGAAAGCGGCCATGGGCCCGCTGCTGGCCCGGGCGGCCCGGCTAGGTTTCCCGCTGTTCGTCAAGCCGGTGGCGCAGGGCTCCTCGGTGGGCGTGGCCAAGGTGAAGACCGCCGCCGCGCTGCGCCCCGCCGTGCTGAACGCCTTTCGCTTCGACAACGCCGTGATGATAGAGAAGGGCGTGGACCGGGCCCGGGAGATCGTGGTGGGCGTGCTGGGGTCGCACGAGGGCGCCGCGGCCAGCGTCTGCGGCGAAGTGGTGCCGCAGGGCAAGCACGAATTCTACGATTACGAGGCCAAGTATCTCGACGATAACGGCATGCAGCTGCGCCTGCCGGCGCCGCTGCCGGCCGCGGTCTCCAACAGGCTGCGCGACCTGGCCGTAAAGATCTTCATGGCCCTGGGCGGCTCCGGCCAGGCCCGCATAGACTTCTTCGTGGACCCGAAGAACGATAAAAAGGTGTATTTCTGCGAGATCAACACGCTGCCCGGTTTCACCTCGCACAGCCTGTACCCGCGCCTGTGGGAAAAGACCGGCCTCAAGCCGGAGCAGGTGCTGGAGCAGCTGGTGGACACGGCGCTGCGCTCGGCCGCCGCCCGCCGCCGGCTGACCACGGCCCGCAAGTAAACTCGAAAAATAAAAAGGCCGGGAGCTTTCAGGGCTCCCGGCCTTTTTGTTTTTCCTCCGGAGTTTATTCCGCCTCGTCCTCGTAGACGTACTCGTATTCTTCCTCGGCTTCCTCGGCCGCTGGGGCCGGCTTGGGCGCGGTCTTGGGCGCCGCTTTGACGGCCGGCTTGCGCGCGGCGGCTTTTGTGGCGGCCGGCTTCCTGGCGGCGCTCTTGCGCGCAGGCGGGGCCGGCGCGAAGGCGGCTTTGGCGGCGTCGTTCAGGGGGGCCACGGTCTTCTGCGCCCTGTCCACCAGGAAGGTGTAGGTCAGATTCCCGGTCCTGGACGGTATGACCGCGTCTATCTCGAACTTGCCCTCCGGGGCGGTCCTGACCTCCCAGGCTGTATTGTTCGGGTTGCCGCCCGCCTTGGCGGCATGGTCGTACACCTTGTTCTCCAGGCTGGCGCCGGAGGCGTCGGGCTTGAAGGTGCGGGCTATATACGTGATTTCGGGAGAGGCGTCCTTGACGGCCTGCTGTTGGGCGGCCTGTTCCTGCGCCTTGCTCTCCGCGGCGGGCGCGGCCTGCTGCTCAGGGGCGGCCTGGGTTCCCTCTGCGGCGGGCTGGCCGGCCTGTCCGGGCGCGGCGCCCTCCTGTAACGCCTCGGCCCCGGTCTGCGCGGGCTCCTGCGGGGCGGACACGAAAGGCAGCGGGAACGGTATGAAAGGCGTGGCGTCGAAGATCCCGAAGGTCTTGAGGCCTATTACCGCGCCCAGCAGCACGGCGACCAGCAGGGCCAGCGTGATTATAAGTTTAAAGACCTTCTTGAGCGCCATGCCGAGATTGGACTTCTTGGTGCCTATATCCTTGGGTTCCTCTTTGACGGGTTCCTTGGCCGGTTCCGGCTTGGCCTTTTCCGGTTCCCTGGCGCGCTGCGGCTCCACGCCGAACACGGTGTCGGAATTCCGCTCTATTTTGAGCTCATGCGAGGGGGCGGGCGCGGCGGCGGGGGCCGGGTTGCGCAGGGCCGCCTTTACGTCGCCGATGGCGTTTTCCAGATAGGCCAGCTTGTCGGTCACTTCGCGCTGGAACTGGGAGTTCTTTATGGAAGAAACGACCTCGCCCATCTGGTCCAGCTTGATCCTGATGGGGTCCACCGCGTTGTCCACGTCCTTGCGGCTGACGGAGTTGGCCGAGATCTCGTCGAGGCGGCGCAGCAGCTTCTCCAGGCCGGCCGTATCCACCACGGGCGCTGCCGCCGGGGCGGCGGCGCGGGGGAAATTCTCGGTTTCGAACTGCGCGGGCGCGGCGGCGGCCGGGGGCGTATAAACCGCCGGTTCCGGGGCGGGGGCAGCGGGCTCGGGGGCCGGCGCCGGTTCCGGGGCCGGCGCGGGCTGGAACTGGTCGTTGCGCGGCTCCAGGGACAGGCCTTCCGGCGCGGGCGCCTCCTGGCCTACGGTCTCGGTGCGGCGCACTATCTGCGAGAGGCTGATGGGGTCGAAGCCGGAGGAGGACTGCGCCACCGGCTCGGGGGCCGGGGCATGCGCGGCCGAGCCGCCGCCAAGGCGGTTCACCGCTATGTCTGCCATGCCGTCGGTATGGGTGGGAGGGGGCATGGGGTCTATGGACTGGGCCGCCCGCAGGGGCTTGAAGCTGAGGCTGGTGGTTTCTATGGCGGGCTGGGGAAAGGAGCGTGGGGCCGGTTCCTGCGCGGCGGGTTCGGGCTGGAAAGCCGCCGGTTCCGGGGCGGGAGCGGGCTGGGCGGCGCCGCCGGACGAAAGTTCGGGGTAGGTGGAGGCTTCCTTCCAGTCCTCCGTCTTCTCGCCTACCGGGGTCTGGGGGCAGACCAGCATGGAGGGGGAAAAGGACGGAAGCTCGCGGAGCTTGTCTTTTTCGAAAGGGCCGAGGATCTCGTTGTTAACGTACGCCCAATATTTCATATCGCCTTCCTGTCCCGGTTTGAGTGTGCCGCTTTGCTGCGCCCCAGGGCCGCGGGCATACATATGGTATTTAGGTAGTAGAAATTAAAACGCATATATACGTATAAATTCTACATTTGGGCTGTTACAGAAATAATAACTAATAATTAAATCCTTTTTGTATACTTTAGCTATGGACGCAAGGGCGATACGCGCGCTGATATACATGTTTAGCGGGTTGATAGTCATTTTCTTCCTGCTCATGCTGGTCAACTTCATAGGCAGTTTCTCCGGGGCCAGGCTGGACGCCGACGGCCGGGAGATCTCGGAAGAGAAGCCGGAAAGCGCCGAGACCGCCGCGCAGCAGGCCATGGCCGCGGCCCGGGCCGGCGGCGCCCCCAGGGCCTCCATGATCCCCGCCGCCAGGCAGGGCCTCTCCACCGCGGCCGTCACCTCCAACGGCGCCATTCAGCTGGTGAAGGACAAAGATTTCGACGGCGTGGCCGAAAAACCCAAGGACATGATGGCCATGCTCAACGACATGGCCGGCGGGGACAGGCGCAAGCCGCCCCCGATACGCCTCAGCGACGCCGACCTGGACCGCAAACTGCGCGACCTGGGCGCCTCCAGCCCCGGCGGGCACGGCGTGAAGACCTCCAGCATGCCCGAGCTGGGCCGCGGCAGCGGCCAGGAGGGAGTGACCATGCTGGCCGCCCCGGTGGACTACAAGATATTCAAGAGTTCCGAGACCTGGTGGACCTTCGCCAATTCCCGCAAGCTCAAGCCCGGGCCGCACGATTTCGGCGCCTTCGACCTGGTGATCCTCGTCTCGCTCTCGGATTTCCCGAGCGGCATTTTTAGTGTGGCCGGCGTGGAGCCGGGGCGCAAGGAAACCCTGGTGAAGTACCGCGTGAACCCGCTGGCCATGGCGGCCGGAACCGACCCGGGCAGCCGCGATTCCTACGCCAGCGCGCCGGTGCCCAAAGGGCGTCCGGTGCGCCTGCAGCAAGTTCCCTGATAGTTTATTTCGACCGGCCGCGGACGCGGCCGGCTAGAGCTTCTTCCTGAACAAGCCTTTCTTTTCCCCGTCTTCCACGAACCCCATCCTGCGCAGATATTGCGCGTGCTTCGGCGAGCCGCTGGCCGCCGTGAAGTGCGTGAAGCCGGCGAAGATCTCCGGGTTCCGCGCCCTGTTGAACAGGAAACGCGCGCTCTTGAGGTCGCGGTAGTCTTCGGCCACGTAGTCCAGGTGCACGCGCAGGTCGCCGCCCTCCTCGGTGTAGATAAAAAGTCCTACCGGCAGCAGGTTGCGCAGGATGAAGACGCAGCGCGGCGCCGCCAGGGCCGCGAGGTCGAAGTCGGGGAAGAACTGCCAGATGCCACGCGCGTGGTAGGCCAGGAAATTGGCCAGCAGCGGGTCGGCGCTCCCCACCGGCATCAATTTGAAGATATCGCGCTTGGACTTGAGGGCGACTATATGCCACAGGTCTATGCAGGCCACGAACAGGTTGACCGCCAGCACCGGCCAGGCCCGCGTCAGCGCCGCGTAAACCACGAACACCGCCGCCCCGGCCAGGTTCAGCACCCGCAGGCGCAGCACGTTGCTGGTCAGCAGCGACACCGCCACCAGCGCCGAGGCCGCGTAGCCGATAAGTTCTATCATGGGTTTTTCCTCTTCGCCGCCAGCTTGGCGGCGAACAGGATGGCGGCGGTCATGCCCGCCGGGTCGGCCTTATTCTTCCAGGCTATGTCGAAAGCGGTGCCGTGGGCCGGCGAGGTGCGCGGGAAGGAGAGGCCCCAGGTCCAGTGTACGGCCGGGGCCGCGCCGGGGGCCACCTTCAGCGGGGCCAGCGCCTGGTCGTGGTAGAGGCAGAGCAGGCCGTCGCTGGCGCCGGCCAGGTGGGCGGCCCAGGCGGCGTCTGAAGGCAGGGGGCCGCCGGCGCGCAGGCCGCTGGCGCGCAGTTCTTTCAGCGCCGGCCGGATGGCGTCTATTTCCTCCCGGCCTATCACGCCGCCGTCGCCCGCGTGCGGGTTAAGGGCGCAGACCGCGATGGATGGGCGGCGAAGGCCAAGCGCTCCCAGCGCGGAAGCGAAGAGCAGCGCCTTTTCTTTTATCAGGGCTTTTGTGAGCGCCTTGGACAGGTCTTTCACCGGCAGATGCTCGGTGACCAGGGCGGCGTTGATCCGCCCGCGGGAGAAGAGCATCAGCGGCTCGCGGCGCTCCAGCAGGCGGAACAGGTCCGTATGGGCCGGGGCGGGGGCCCCGGCCAGCGCCCAGGCTTCCTTGGAGACCGGCGCGGTGACCAGCGCCCGGAACAGGCCGGATTTAAGCAGGCAGTAGGCGCCGGTCACGGCCCGCAGAGAGGCGGCGCCGCCGGCCTCGGTGGGCCCGGGCCGCCTGAAGTTCAGCCGGCCCGCGTCCTCGGGCAGCAGGGGGCAAAGCGCGGGGGTCCAGCCGGCCCGGCGCAGCGCGGCCGTATCGCCGATGACGGCGGGGCTGCAGGCGCGGCGCACGGCCGGGTTCAGCAGGGCCTTGACCGTTATCTCCGGCCCTATGCCCAGCGGGTCGCCGGCGGTTATCAGTATGTCTGGTTTCACGGTTTCAGGCTAAAACAAAGCCACGGGAAAGGGTCTCCCGTGGCTCTCGCGGCGGGCGGCTTAGTTCTTACCGGCTTCCGCGGCGAAGATCTGTATCTTGGCGTCCTTGCGCAGCTCCTTGATGTACTTGCCGAGCTCTTCGGCGAAGGAGTTCTGAGCGAGCACCTGTTCCAGGTCGTCCCGGACGGTCTCGAAGCGCAGGCGCTGGGCCGCACGCTTCTCTTCCAGGCGCAGGATATGCCAGCCGAACTTGCTCTCCACCGGCTGGGAGTTCTCGCCCACCTGCAGCTTGAAGGCCGCGGCCTCCACTTCCTCTGGCAGCATGCCCCGTATGATGTAGCCCAGGTCGCCGCCGCGGCGGGCGCTCTCCTGGTCGTCGGAGCTTTTCTCGGCCGCCTCGTCGAAATCCAGAGCGCCGTCGAGATCCTTGCGCAGCGCGGCGGCCCTGTCCTTGGCCGCCTTCTTCTGCTCGGGCGTGGCGCCCTCGGCCACCTTTACCAGGATGTGGCGCAGGCGCAGGCGCTCGGCGGTGATCTCCTTGAACTTGCCGGCCACGGCCAGCAGGTCCTGGCGGGCCTCCTCGTCGCTGACCTTGATCTCCGCTTCCCGGCCTTTCAGGACCAGGCTGATATTCTCGAAATAGGCCTTTGTCTCGGCCTCGCCGGGTATTTTGGCCCGGGCTTTAACGGTTTCCTGCACCAGTTTCTGCACCATCAGCTGCTTGCGGATGCGCTCGCGGAATTCCTCCATCGTCACGCCCTCGCGCTTGAGCTCTCCGCGGAAGGCCGCCTCGGCCTTTTCGGGCGGGAGCACGCCGCCCTCGGGGGAGCGGGCGAAGCGCTTCTTGATCTCGCCCACGCCGCTCTCCAGCTCGCGCTCGTAAACCTTCAGCTTCAGGGCCTCGGCCTTCTGCCGCAGCAGAGCCTCGTCCACCAGCTTGTCCAGGGCGGCCTTCTCTATCTGCTGCTCGGCGTCCTTCTGTTTGAAGAAGTCCGGCATGGCGGCCGCGTATTGCTCGGTCATCGCGTCCTTGGCCTTCTTGTATTCGGAGACGGTTATGGGCTCGTTGTTCACCCGCGCCGCCAGTTCGTCCACCACCGCGGCCCGCGCCGGGGCGGCCAGCGCGCACAGGGCGGCGGCCGCGACAAATTTATTTATAGTCCGCATCTAATACCTCCACTTTGTTCTTTTCCTGGAACTTGGCCAGGTATGCGTCGAATTTCTTCTTCTCCAGTATCTTCCGGACCCGCTCCATGGCCTCGGGCTGCTCCACTTTGGCCTGGCCGAGCTTCTTGAGGATATGGAAGCCCATCGGGGTCTTCACTATGCCCTGCGTCTCGCCCTGCTTCATCTTGAAGGCCATGTCCTCCAGCTCGGGCATGAACTCGCCGTACATTACCGGCGGCAGGCGCACGGTCTCCTTGTCCAGCGAATACTCCTTCGCCGTCCTGTCGAAGTCCGCGCCGGCCTTGAGCTTGCGCACCACCTTCTCCGCTTCCTCGTAGCTGGGCATCAAAATGTGGGCCAGGGATACCTTGTACGGGTACTTCTGGTAATACTCGGCCACTTCCTGGTCGCTGACCTTGAGCTCGTTGCCGCGCATGTCCTCTATCCACATGCGGGTCAGCATGAAATCCCTGTAGTCTTCCATCGTCCGCTTGATCTCCTCTTCCTTCTCGCGGATTCGGGCCTTGTAGTCGTCGCCGGAGGCCACGCGGCTCTTGCGGGCCGCCAGCAGCATCAGGCGCTCGTGGATCAGCACGTCCAGGAACTGCTTGCGGCCCGGCTTGGAGGCCAGGTATTCCTGGGCCGCGGGGCTTATTTCGGCGAACTTCGCCTGCAGGTAGGACTCTGTGATCTTTTCGGAGCCGATCCTGGCTATGACCTTGCCGTCCTGACCGGAGCAGGCGGCCAGGAAAAGGGCCCCGGCCAGCAGCGTTAAATGTTTGTTCATAATAGGAATGTATCATTTTTCACGGGGAGCGGCAAAGCGGGGCCGCCCGCTCCTAAAGATTTAATATAATCAATGGTATGAATATCGTCCGCAGGTTCCTGGACTACCTGGACGGGCTCTCGGCGCGCGAGCTGGTGCTGAAGACCGTTTACATAGCAGGCGTGCTCTCCGCCGTCGTCATCCTGGCCGCCTCGCTGCTGATGCGCAAGATCCTCGCGGACATCCCCTCGGTGGACAAGCTGGACGAATATACCCCGTCGCTGACCACCTACGTCTACGACATCAACAATAACGTTATAGCGGAGTTCTCGGTGGAGAAGCGCGCCATCCTGCCGCTCTCCAAGATACCGGTGGACATGCAGAACGCCGTGATCGCCATGGAGGACCAGAACTTTTTCCGGCACTGGGGCATCTCGCCGCGCGGCATAGCCCGCGCGCTGCTGCGCGATATCCTGCACCGCCGCACCGCGCAGGGCGGCTCCACGCTGACCCAGCAGCTCTCCAAGCTCATCTTCCTCAAGCCGGAAAAGACCATCACCCGCAAGATCAAGGAGATGGTGCTGGCGCTGCAGATAGAGCGCAACTTCTCCAAGCAGGAGATCCTGGCGCTGTACCTCAACCAGATCTATTTCGGCGCCGGCGTCTACGGCGTGCAGTCGGCCTCCAAGCTGTATTTCGGCAAGGACGTCACCGAGATGACGCTGGGCGAATGCTCGCTGCTGACCGGCCTGATCCCCTCGCCGGAGCGCTTCTCACCGTTCAACAACCCGGAACGGGCCAAGCAGCGCCGCCGGCTGGTGCTGCAGCGCATGCGGGCCGAGAACTATATCACCCAGGCGGAGGCCGAGGCCGCCGCGGCCGAGCCCATCCCCACCGAGAAGTCCACCCTGTTCGCCAGCCACGCGGCCTATTTCGTGGAGTACGTGCGCCAGCAGCTGGAGCCCAAGTACGGCATCGCCCAGCTGTGGAAGGGCGGCATGAAGATCTATACCACGCTGGACCTCTCCATGCAGATCCCCGCGGAGGAGATCATGGAGAAGAACCTGGCCAAGTTCGACGAGGCCGCCGCCAAGCTGGCGGCCGAGGCCCCCAAGCCCGAGACCGAAGGGGAAGAGGAGGGGGTGGTGAAAGCCACCGCGCCGCTGCAGGGCGCCTTCCTGATCCTGGACACCAGGACCGGCGCCATCAAGGCCATGATAGGCGGCCGCAACTTCCGTGACAGCAAGTTCAACCGCGCCACCCAGTCGGCCCGGCAGGCCGGCTCCACGTTCAAGCCCTTCGTCTGGATGGCCGCGCTGATGAGCGGCTACACGCCGGCCAGCATCGTCGACGACTCGCCGATGGCCTACTATTACGACGGCAAGGACTGGCGCCTGCTCGAGGGCGCCACAGACCAGTACTCCATCGACATGGCCATCCAGCCCTTCCTGGGCGACAAGGATTTCAAGATCTGGGTGCCCAACAACTATGACGGCAAGTTTCAGGGCAGGATCACGGCGCGCCGCGGCCTGGAGGCCTCGCGCAACCTGGCCTCCATCTTCCTCGTGACGCGCATCGGCCCCACGCTGGTGGCCGACGTGGGCCACCGCGCCGGTATTAAGCGCCACCTCGAGGCCGTGCCCTCCATCGGCCTCGGCACCTCGCTCGTCAGCACGGTAGAGATGGCCAGCGCTTTCTCGACTTTCGCCAACGGCGGCATACACGCCGCGCCGTTCGGCGTGCTGCGCGTGACCGACAACGGCGGCCGCGTGCTGGAGGAGGCCGTGCCCGAGGAGACCGAAGCGTTCTCGCCGCAGCTCTCCTACGTGCTGGTCAACATGATGAAGGGCGTGGTGCAGCGCGGCACCGGCGCCTACGCCAGCCGCCTCAAGCGGCCGATAGCCGGCAAGACCGGCACCAGCCAGGACTCCAAGGATATGTGGTTCATCGGCATGACGCCGGACCTGACCGCCGCGGCCTGGATGGGCTACGACGACATGAGCTCGCTGACCATGCAGGACTGGACCGGCGGCGGCACCGTGGTACCGTGGTGGACGGAGATCATGGAGGCCGTGCTCAAGGACCAGCCGGTGCGCGACTTCCAGGTGCCCGAGGGCGTGGTCTTCGTGACGGTGGACCGCGATACCGGCAAGCTCTCGCTGCCCACCTGCCCGGCCAAGAGCAAGATGCTGGAGGCCTTCATCAAGGGCACCGAGCCCAAAGAATTCTGCGACGCCGTGCACTAAGCGCCGCTCTCCGCCCCATAAAGAACGCCGGCCCCCGCCGGCGTTTCTTTTTTTATAGGGAGGAGCGGCCGCGAAAAGTCCCGGCCCGACACAGATAAGCAAGGGTAGATAGACGGCAGGCCGGTGAGGGTATGCCTTCGGAGGGGCCTCGCGTAGGTGAGGCTTGCGTAAGCGCCGAACCGAAGCGAAAGAGCGAGGCCACGGTGTGGCCGAGCGTACCCGTAGAAGGCGTACCCTCATCGGCCAGTTTACCGGGCAGAGGGGGTTATTTGTAGACGCGGGGGAGGTTGGCGTTGGCCGCGGTGCGGCGGACGTGCAGGGCGACCGGCGTGCCGGGTTTGGCTTCGGGGATGGCGGTGACGTCGAGCAGGGTGTGCGCTATGCCGGTCTTGCCGGTGAAGAAAGCCTTCTTGCCGTTGATGACGCCCCAGTAGCGGAAACCCGCCGTCAGGCGTATCTTGTTCTCGGTGGGCTCCATCGTCAGGCCGTCGGAATAGCCGGCCGGGATGGTGGCCAGGCGCATGGCGCGCGGCGCCGTGAATTCGCCGGCGTAGCCCAGCGACTCGCCCTTCTTCACGTTCCTGACCGAAATGATGCGCGCGTAGAACTGCCAAGGGCGGCCCAGGCCGGGCAGCGGCGGGCCCTGCCTGCGCTTCCTGTAAACGTCGGTGGGATAGATGCCGTAGAGCAAATTGCCGAGCCGGACCAGGTCCAGCTGCCAGTGGGGGAAATCGGCGAAGATGGCGCTGCTGGCGGCGTGGGCTTTAAGGCCCGGCGCCAGGGCGCGCAGCCGTCCGGCCAGCGCGCTGAAAGAGGCGAGTTTCTCTTCGGCCTCCGTCATGTTCTGCGGCGGGCGGTAGGCCAGGTGGGCCGAAACGGCGCAGGGCCGCGCCTTTTTGAAGGCCAGCGCCGCGGCCAGGAATTTTTCGGCATCGGCGGGCTTAACGCCCCAGCGGCCCAGGCCCAGGTCTATGTCGAGCGTATAGGGGGCGGCTTTTTTCGCGGCGCGGTCCAGCGCCTTTATAAAGGGAAGGGAGTCTGCGGTCGGGGCCAGGCCGGCTTTCACTATGGCCGCGGCCTCCTCGGGCAGGGAGGGCGCCAGCAGGTGTATGGGCGTCCGGGGGAAGCTCGCGCGCAGGGCGGCGCCCTCTTCGGCGGTCAGCACTCCCAGGCAGTCGGCCCCGCCGGCCAGGGCCGCGCGGGAGACCTCGGCCGCGCCGTGGCCGTAGCCGTCGGCCTTCACCACGGCCATGAACGAAACCCCCGGGAGCAGGGCCCGTTTGATGGCCCGGGCGTTGCCGGCCAGCGTTTTAAGATCTATCTCGACCCATTTCAGCATAGTGGTACCCAACGACAAAATTATATCATTATGGCGATGCTAGCTAAGGCCGTCAAAGGCGCTCCCAATATAAGCGCCAAAGCCTGGTTCGCGCTCAAGGAGTACGAGCGGGAGCCGGGGCATTTGCTGGTGGCGGCCGCCGGGGACGACGCCCTTTCCTCCTGGCAGCACGCCTTCAATTCCCTGGCCGGCCTGCTGCCGGGCCTGCCGCCTTTCCAGGTCTGCCTGTGGGGCGGCGATCTCTCCGAGCGCTCCAAGTCCATGCGGGCCCTGTATTCCCCCGAGGCGGGGGTCAACTATGTGCATGTCGCCTCGCCGGAGGCTCTCGCCGAGCCGTTGATGCCGGAGTCCGCCTACGCGGACCTTAGTTTCGCCTTCAAGCAGGGTTACACCTACGAGCGCGCCGTGGCGCTGGACCTGTTCATCAAGGCCGGCTACGAGCGCGTCTCTTTCGTCGAGGAGAAGGGGCAGTTCGCGGCGCGCGGCTCGGTGCTGGATTTCTACGCTCCCGGCTTCGACCGGCCCATCCGGCTGTTCTTCTCGGACAAGAAGCTTGAAAGCATCCGGCACTTCGAGATAGACACGCAGCACACGTCGGGCTTTC
>MGTZ01000036.1:119038-136914 GCA_001799715.1 Elusimicrobia bacterium GWB2_63_16
AGGGAACTCTACTCCTTCGGTTTCGAGGCCGGCGGCGAGGCGCTGGACTTCGGCGCCGCCTCCAACCTTAATTTCAATTCCGACATCAAACTGCTGGCCGGAGAGCTGGCGCGCCTGAAGAAGGCGGGCATGGCCGCCAGGCTGTTCTGCATCAACCGCGGCGAGACCGAGCGCCTGGCCGAGTCGCTCGCCGACGCCGGGGCCGGCGGACTGGTCTCCATCTCCACCGGCTACATCGAAGAGGGCTTCGTGCACGCTCCCTCCAAGACGGCGGTCATAACCTCCTCCGAGCTGTTCCGCCGCCGCTACCGCTTCGACCCGGCCTCCATCAAGCCCAAGAACAAGTTCTTCAAGTGGACCGACCTCAAGGTCGGGGACTTCATAGTGCACGAGGACTACGGCGTGGGCCGCTACCTCGGCATCCGCAAGGCCTATTTCCGCAACGCCTACGGCGAGCAGGTGGAGGATTCCGACTGCCTGTCGCTGGAGTACGCGCGGGGCGATAAATTACTGGTGCCGCTGCACGACTTCAGCCGCGTGCAGAAATACATCAGTTCCGAGGGCAAGGCCCCGCGCCTGTCCCACATGGACACCAAGACCTGGACCGAGATGAAGACCCGGGTCAAAAAAGAGGTGGAGGCGCTGGCGCTGGACATTTTGAAGCTCGAGGCCGAGCGCGCGGCGCTCAAGACGGCCGCGCTGCCGCACGGCGGCCACCTGGAGGACGAGTTCGCCGCCTCTTTCCCTTTCGACGAGACTCCGGACCAGGCCCGCGCCATCGCCGAGGTGACGGCCGACCTGGAGAAGGAGCTGCCCATGAACCGGCTGGTGGCCGGCGACGTGGGCTTCGGCAAGACCGAGGTGGCCATGCGCGCCGCCATGCGCGCGGTGGCCAACGGCAGACAGGCCGCGGTGCTGGTGCCCACCACCATCCTCGCGGACCAGCACTTCCACAATTTTTCCAAGCGCTTCGCCGGCTTCCCGGTGAACATCCGCGTGATCTCCCGCTTCGTGGCCAAGGCGGAGCAGAAGAAGATCCTCGCCGACCTGGCCCGCGGCAAGATCGACATCATCATCGGCACGCACCGGCTGCTGCAGGCTGACGTGGAGTTCGCCGGGCTGGGCGTGATGATAGCCGACGAGGAGCACCGCTTCGGCGTCAAGGACAAGGACCGCATCAAGGCCGCCGCCAAGGGCGTGCACTGCCTGCTGATGAGCGCCACGCCCATACCGCGCACGCTCTACCAGTCGCTGTCGTCGCTCAAGTCCATGTCCGTCATCGAGAGCGCCCCGGTGGGGCGGCAGGCCATCTCCACCTTCGTGCGGCCCTTTACCGAGAAGGGCGCCGCCGAGGCCGTCACCTACGAGCTGGCCCGCGGCGGGCAGGTGTACTACGTGCACAACCGCGTGCAGACCATAGACAGCCGGGCCGCCTATTTGAAGCGCCTGATGCCCGAGCTGCGCGTCGCCGTGATCCACGGCCAGATGAAGGCCGAGGCGGTGGAGCAGGCCATGTGGGATTTCCTCAACCGCAAGTACGACGTGCTGATGGCCACCACCATCATCGAGTCCGGTCTGGACATCCCGACGGTGAACACGATGATAGTGGAGAACGCGCACGAGATGGGCCTGGCGCAGCTCTACCAGCTGCGCGGGCGCATAGGGCGCGAGAAGCAGAAGGCCTACTGCTACCTGTATTTCCCGGGCTGGATGCGGCGCGGCGGGGAAAAACTTGCGAAGAAGGCGGAGCTGATCTCTCCGGACGACCATCCCGAGAAAGAGATCAGCGAGGATGCGGTGCGGCGCCTCTCGGCGCTGGAGGAGTTCACCGAGCTGGGCTCGGGCTTCCGCCTGGCCATGCGCGACCTGGAGATCCGCGGCGCCGGCGAACTGCTGGGCCTGCGGCAGCACGGCTTTATAAATTCGATAGGCCTGGAGATGTACATTAAGCTGCTCAACGGCGAGATAGACCGCATCAAGGGCCGCGCCGGCGCGGCCGAGCTGCCCGAGCCTAAAATGGATATCCTGGTGCCGGCCTTCATCCCCGAGGATTACGTGGGCGACGACATGGAGCGCCTGAACTTCTACAAGAAGCTGCTCAACGCCAGGGAGGCCGATCTGCCCGCGCTGCTGCGGGGTTTCGAGGATATTTCGGGCCCGGCCCCGGCGCAGCTGAAGAACCTGGTCGAGATCATCCGCCTCAAGAAAATGCTGGCCAGGAAGTCGGTGCGGGCGGTCACGCAGAAAGAGGACGAGCTGGAGATCTTCTTCCTGCCCGGCGCCGCGGTGGACCAGGGCGTGATAGGCCGCTGGCGCAAGGCTTTCGGCCAGCGGCTCTCCTTCCTGCCCTCCAAGGGCGGCGACGGCATCCGGATCTCGGCCGTGGCCGATCCCCTGGAGGATATCTCCGCCGCCGCCCTGGGCTTTGTATAATGGACCTATGAAGGAAGAGAACGAAGAGACTTTAAAGGCCCGCAACGACGCCTGCGATTTCGCGGTGGACGTCGGCCTGTACTCCAACGTTTTCCTCGCGCTGCTCAAGACCGCCGTCGGCATAGTCGGCCACAGCGCCGCGCTGCTCGCCGACGGCATCAACTCCACTTCCGATTTCGTCTACTACGTGGCGGTGAAGATCTTCGTGCGGCTGTCCCGCATGCCGCCCGACGACGAGCACCCCTACGGCCACAGCCAGTTCGAGACCATCGCGGCGCTCGTGGTGGGGGCCTTCATCATCACCACCGGCGTCGCCATTTTCTGGGAGTCGGCCGACAGGGGCTGGCACCTCTACTCCGGCACCGCGGAAGCCGCGGCCATTTCCATTTACGCCCTGTGGACGGCGCTGTTCACCATCGCCCTCAAGATCGGCCTGGCCGTGAAGACCAGGCGCATCGGCGAGACCACGCGCAACCCCGTGGTGGCGGCGCTGGCCAAGGACCATGTCAACGACATCATGGCCTCTTCGGCCGCGGCGCTGGGCATAGTGCTGGCCCTGCTGGGCTACACCTGGGTGGACCCGCTGGCCGGCGCCGTGGTGGCGCTGTTCATCCTCAAGACCGGCGTGGGCATACTCAGGGAATCGGCGATGGAGCTGATGGACACCGTGCCCGGCAAAGAGCTGGACGCCGAGATCCGCGCGGCGCTGGCCGGAGTGGCGGGCATAAAGGCCGTGGAGGAGGTGCACGCGCACCGCTTCGGGCCGCACTTCATCGTCAACCTGAAATTCTGCGTGGACGGCAGCCTGCCGGTGAGCGACGGCGACCGCATAGCCACCCTGGCCGAAAAGACCCTTTACGAGAAGTTCCACCACATCCGCAAGGTTTACACCCACTACCACCCCGAAAAGCGGTCCTGACCGCAGGGGGGCCATAGGACCCTGTCCCTCCCAATGAAAAACTGCTAAAATATATTCAGGAAGTATTGCTCTTTGAGAACCCTTTTGTCACAGTACTAAGCTTCGCGAGTGCGGGGCGCGGTACCGATTTGATAAGGAAATTTCATCTTCGGGAGGTTCAGCGCAGCGACCAAGCGCAGCGCAGGGAGCAAGCGACGATGAAACGGAGGGCAGAGCCCTCCTTGTAGAGCACCCGGCCGACGAAGGCCGGGCCGCTAATCGGCCCCGCGCGCAGTGCGGCGCGCGCGGGGTGCGACAGACGGGGGCGAATAGGTTCGACGTGAACTTGTTCTGCAGGATCAGCAGGTCATGGTTGACCAGGCCATGTAAAACAGGGTCAAAAAAACAAAAGCCAACTCCAACGAGCTGGCCTGGGCGCACGCCTAAGTGTGCCTCGCTTATAGTCTGCCCGCCTGAGCGGACTGTACTGCGTTAAATTCAGGCTGCTGTCGCCGGGGGCGCGCTTCGTCCCGCGTCGGCAAAAGACAACACGGAGCTGGGCCGGCATTGTCGCCTTGAACTTATGCCGTCCGAGACAAACTCAGGGCTAAGCCTGTAGCGGTTCCTGCAAGCGGTTTACGGACCCGAGTGCGAATCTCGGCGCCTCCACCATATTGAGCCGGTCTCTTAGGAGACCGGCTTTTTATTTGAACCGCGGGAAGCGCAGTCGGCGCCGGTGTCCGGCGTCACCGCGAGAAGCGGCGCGGGAGGGCGGTTAATTTTTGTTATTATTTTGTCAGGCGCCGGCTTTTACGGGAGCGCCGGCGGGGATAGAGGGATAAAAATGACAATTTTAATGACCGCTTTCAGGAGCCGCCGCGGCGCGGCCATGACGCAAATTATCATTTGGGGACTTATCATACTTGGCCTGGCCACGGCGGTACTGCGCTGGCAGCTGCAGCGCCACAGGCAGGCCGCCAATAACCTGGCGGACTCCCAGCTCAAAGGCGACGCGGAGCTGGTGCGCGGGCCGCTGATGTCCTGCCTGGAGGCCGCGGGCTATCCGTCCGGGTCCTGCACTCCCACCCCGGCCCAGGCCGCTTGCGTGCCGGCCGGGGTTGGGATCGCTTTCGGCGGGACGCCGCCTTCCTGCACGGTAAGGCTGGTACTCTCCAAGTAATATGGACCGGGGTTATACCAATGGCGAGAAGGCGCTGGCGGCCGCCGGAGTAATTGCGGCGCTGGGCGCCATCGCCATGCCCGTGCTCAACCCCGACCTGTACTGGCATCTTTCCGCCGGCAGGTATATCGTGGAAAATCTGCGGCTGCCGGCCTCCGACTTCCTCTCCTGGACCGAGCAGGGCGCGCCGTGGACCGATTTCGAATGGCTGGTGCAGCTGCTCTATTACGGAGCGCACCAGTTGGCCGGCGCCGCGGGTTTCTTCGCCCTCAAAACCGCCGTACTGGGCGCTTCCTTCTATTTCTTTTTCAGGACGCTGGCCGACAAAGGCCTGGGCCGCTGCGCCTTCTTCGCGCTGCCGCTCTGGGGCCTGGCCCTGATGGCCAACTCCGACCTGCGGCCGGAAAATTTCAGCGTGCTGTTCTTCTCCGTCCTGCTCTGGCGGCTGGAGCGCGCCCGCGCCGCCGGCCGGCCCTGGCCGGCCGGGCCGGGCGGCTTCGCCGGGCTGGCCCTGCTGTTCGCGGCCTGGGCAAACCTGCACGCAGGCTTCGCCTACGGCCTGCTGCTGCTGGCCGGCTACGCCGCCGGCAACCGGGCCGACGCCGCGCTGTACCCGCCCGCAGGAAATGCCGGCCTGCGGTTGCCGCTGCTGGGCCTGGCCGCCGCCGTAGCCGGAACGCTGTTTAACCCCTGGGGTCCCGCCCTTTATTCCATTCTGCTGCAGCATGCCGCCGAGGCCGGCGCCATGTCCCGCTACCTGGCCGAGTGGGCACCGCCCTCGCTGGCCAACCCCTGGCATTGGCCGTACATGGCCGCCCTGCTGGGCTCCTTCGGCCTGCTGCTGGCTCGCTTCCTGCGCGAGCGCCGCCTGCCGCTGGCCCATCTCCTGACCTTGGGCTGGCTGGCTTTCGAGTCGGCGCGGCATACGCGCCACATCGTTTTCTTCTCTATGGCGGCGCTGGTCTTCGGCCTGGACGCCGCCGCCAGGCTGTGGGGCCCGGAAAAGCTGCGCAGGGCCGGCAAATACCTGCTGGGCGGGGCCGTGCTCTACCTGGCGCTCTTCGTCTGGCCCCGCTTTCTCGCTTTCAAAGTGAACCTGGGCGCCGAGGCCGCCGGGGCCGCCGCCTACCTGAAGTCGGCGGAGGCCGGGCTGGGCGGGCGGCGCCTGTATAACCCGTGGACCTGGGGCGGCTACCTGGGCTGGGCGCTCAACCCCGGTTACAAGGTGTTTACCGACGGGCGCTATATCTTCCATAAGCATCTGGCCCCGGTCAGCGCGGCCATGACCGACCAGGATACCTGGGCGAAATTCGCGGCGGAGAAAGGGCTGGAACTGGCGCTGTTCCGCCGCGACTACCAGCTGCTGCCCTTCGGCACTCCGGACGGCCCGGTGGCGCGGCCCTCCTACCTGCTCTTCATGCCCGAAAAGGACTGGGCGCTGGTATACTGGGACGCTTTCTCCGTGCTCTTCGCGCGGCGGGGCAAGCCGCTGCCGGCCGAGTTCCGCCTGCTGCGCCCCGACGACCTCGCGCACGCCAGGCTGGAGATCTGCGCCGGGCGCGCCGGCGCCGCGGCGGCCGCGGCCGAGCTGGAGCTGTACAAGGCCCGCACGGCCGGCGCGGCCTCGCGCAGGGAAGCCGCGCAGTTCGGCGCGTGGCTGGCCGCTTACCCCGGTTCCTGCCGCCGTTGAAACCCCGCCCATAATATAATATTGTTATATTGTGAACGCCATCCGGACCAATGTTTTCGCCAAGGTCGCCGGCCCTACCGCCATCCTGGCCGCGGTCGGCTGGTCGCTCTGGATGTGGCCCGCGCATTTCCTCTGGGTCTACCCCGCTTCCGGGTCGCTCTTCCTCTGGTTCTCCTGGACCGGCGAGAAGGAGATCAAATACATCTTCCTGTTCCTGCTCACCGCCGCCGGCTTTCTGCTGCCGCGGCTTTTCAGCCAGGGCGACACGCTGTTCCTCTTCGCCGGGACGATGGCCGAAGTGCTGGGCCTGTGGCTGCTCTTCTTCGCGCTGTCCAGTTCCGAGAATTCGCGCAAGGCGGCCCGCGAGCGGCTGGCCGCCGAAGAGTCCGCCGCCGGGGAGCGGGTGAAAGACCTCGAGGACGAGCTGGCCCGCTACCGCATGCACCTCGACAGCACGCTGGCCCGCATCAGGGACAAGGGCGCGCTGGCGGAGGCCGTGCAGGACATGGGCCTGGCCGCCGCCCCCGACGAGGTGAAGGCCAGGCTGGAGACGCTGCTGCGCAACTATTTCCCCGGCGCGGCCGTGGAGCTGCGCACGGGCGCCCCGCGCGACTTCGCCGACAACTGGGTGGCCGAGCGCAAGATCCCGCTGCTCGTGCGCGATTCCGCCACCGACAGCCGCCTGCCGCGCGGCTCGTTCGGGCCCGCCGAGCGGTCCCTGATGGCGCTGCCGCTGCATCTGTTCGGGCGGCTGGTGGGCTTCGTGCGCGCCTCCGCCCCGGAGCCCGAGCGCTTCCGCGCCGAGGACCTGCGAGGCGCCGAGCTGGCCTGCACGCTGGCCGGCGTCAGCATGGAGAACATCTACCTCTTCGAAAAGGTCAACGAGCTGGCCATCAAGGACGGGCTCACCGGTCTCTATACCCACCGGGCTTTCCAGACCCGCCTGCAGGAGGAGATCCTGCGCGCCGCCCGGGCCAAGGTGCCCTTCTGCGTGGTGATGGCGGACATAGACCATTTTAAATCCTATAACGATACCTTCGGCCACCAGGCCGGCGACGCCGTGCTGAAGGCCGTGGCCGAGACCGTGCTCTCCGGGGTGCGCGACATCGACTTCGCCGCCCGCTACGGCGGCGAGGAGTTCGCGCTGGTGATCACCGGGGCGGGCCGCGAGCAGGCCGCCGCCGTCGCCGAGAAGATCCGCGCGGCGCTGGAGGCCAGGTCCTTCCTCTTCGGCGGCAGGCCCTCGCGCGTGACGGCCAGCTTCGGCGTGGCCGAGTTCCCGGCCGAGGCCGCCGCCGCCGGCCAGCTGGTGCGCGCCGCGGACGAGCGCATGTACCGGGCCAAGCAGGGCGGCCGCAACAGGGTGGTGGCCGCATGAACAGGCCCGAGCTCTGGACCGCCGCCGCGGCCGCCGCGCCGCTGCTCTCCTATTTCCTCGGGCGCTACCACCGCTGGGGCGGCGTAGCCGCCGGCGCCGCCGCCTTCGCCGCGGCCTCCTACATGCTCTCCGCCGAGATCGCGGCCGGCGCGCCCTACGCGGCGCTGGCCCTCTGGACGGCCGCGGCCCTGGCCCACTCGGCGCTGCTCAACGGCCGCGCCGGCGCTGCGCCTGACCGCTCCGCCCTGCAGAAGGCGCTGGCCCGGGCCGCCGCGCTGCAGGCCGAGCTCGCCCTGATAAAGACGGAAACCACGCTCAACGCCGCCGGCGAGAAGAAATCGCTCGCGGTCTATTCCGCCGTCAAGCTGCTCTCCGAGACCGTAGATCCCCAGGCCGCCGGCAAGCAGCTGGGCAAGTACCTGGCCGACTATTTCGGCACCGAAGAGGCCGCGCTGTACATGGCTCCCGTGCCAGGCGGCCCGCTGGAACTTTTCTCGCAGGCCGCGCGCGGGAGCGCGCTGCCGCCGTACGCCGAACTGCCGCTGGGCGGCGGTTTGCCTTCGGCTCCGCTGGCCGCCGCCGGCCTGGCGCTGGCGCCGGTGACCGCCGGCGGGGAGAACCTGGGCCTGCTGGTGCTGCGCGGCGGGGAGAGCGCCGCCAGGGACGCCGGCAGGTTCGCCGCCGAGATCGCTTTCGCGCTCAAGCGCGTGATGCTGTTCCGCCGCGTGGAGTGGCTCTCGCTGACCGACGGCCTGACCGGGCTGTGGCGCCGCAGCGCGCTCGACGAGAAGGTGCGCGAGGAGATCCGCCGCGCCGCCGCTTTCAAGACCTCGATGGGCTTCATGATAGCCGACATTGACCATTTCAAGCATCTCAACGACACCTACGGCCACCAGTTCGGCGACGCGGTGCTCAGGCGCGTGGCCGAGCTGCTGCGCTCCGGCGTCTACGAGACCGACTTCGTGGGCCGCTACGGCGGCGAGGAGTTCGGCATCGTGCTGCCGCGGGCCGATTCGGCCGGCGTGCTGCGCAAGGCCGAGACCATACGCGCGCGCATAGAGGCCGAGCCCTTCGCGCAGGGCCTGGAGCGGGTGCGGCTGACCGTCTCCATCGGCATCGCCCATTTCCCGCGCGACGGCCGGACCCCGGAGGAGATCATCGCCAGGGCCGACACAGCTCTTTACGCCGCCAAGGAAGGCGGACGCAACCGCGTGATGGACGCGGGCAGCCTGTAACCGGAGGAACAAATGGAAGAACAAAACAACAGCGGTGCGGACAGCAACGGCCGGCAGCCGCAGCAGGCCGCCCAGCCAGCCCAGCCCGCCCGGCAGGAGCCGGCGGCCGCCCGCGGCGGCACTGCCCTGTGGCTGAAGATCATCGCGGTGCTCTACGGGCTCTCCCTGATCGCCGCTTTCGCGGTGGTCAACAGGGCCGACACCGCGCGCAAGGCCAGGACCAAGGACATGGACCTGTCCAAGCTGACCGGCCTGCAGAAGAAGAAGGACGCGGTGGCCGTCATCCCGATCTACGGCGTGATCTCGCAGGGCGCCTCGTCGCGCTCGTGGGAGCGCGGCAGCCAGCAGACCGCCAAGCGCATACGGACGCTGGCCGCCAAGAAAGAGGTCAAGGCCATCGTGCTCGACATCAACTCCCCCGGCGGCTCGGTGGGGGCGGTGCAGGAGATCTACTCCGCCGTGCTCAAGGCCAAGGCCGAGACCAAGAAGCCTTTCATCGCCCGCTTCGGAGAGGTGTCGGCCAGCGGCGGCTACTATGTGGGCGCCGCCTGCGACCAGATCGTCTCCCACCCGGGCACGATCACCGGTTCCATCGGCGTCATCTTCAGCGTCAGCAACATCGAAGGCCTGATGAAGAAGGTGGGCCTGCGCAACGAGGCCATCAAGTCCGGCAAGTTCAAGGACATCGGCTCGATGTCGCGCGAGATGAGCCCCGAGGAGCGCCGCCTGCTGCAGGCCATGATAGACGATTCCTACGAACAGTTCGTGGCGGCCGTCGCGCAGGGCCGCAAGATGACCGTGGAGCAGGTCAAGCCGCTCGCCGACGGGCGCATCTATACCGGCAGGCAGGCCAAGGAGGCCGGCCTGGTGGACAAGTTCGGCGATCTGCAGGACGCGGTGGACGCGGCCGGCGAGGCCGGCGGCCTGGGCAAGAACCCGCGCGTGCTCAGCGACGGCGATCCTTTCGAGAACCTGATGTCGCTGCTCGACACCAAGCTCTCCCTGCGCGGCAGCGCGGTGGAGCAGGCGCTCGACGCCACTCCCCGGGTGGAATACCGCTGGTCGGGGCGCTAGTATGAACCCGATCAATACCCTCGCGGCGCTGATAGATAAACCGGAACTCCTGGCGGCAGCCGACCGGCCGGAGGGACTGGGCCGCACCGGAATGCTGGGCTACCTGGCGGGCACGCTGGGGATCTTCGCCTGGCTGCGCATATACTCGGCGGTGCCGCCGGGGTTCATGTCGTTCACGGCCGTGCTGCTGTGCCTGTTGGGCCTGAACTTCCTGATGGCCGGCCTGCTGCACCTGTTCATGGACCTCACCGGCGCCCGCGGCGGCGCGGGGCGGCTCTTCCTGGCCTTCGGCTGCACCGACTACCTGATGTCGCTGCTGATCCCGATGGCTTTCTTCGCCAAGCTCAACCTCGTCGGCGGCTTCGCGGCCTACTCGGCCTGCGTGGCGCTGCTGGTCTACGCCCGCGTGCGCATCGTGAAGCGCGTGTACGCGGTCTCGGCCAATAAGGCCGCGCTGGGCGTGCTGCTGCCCTACGCCTGGCTGGGCGCGGCCGCGTTCGTCGCGTCCGTATATTCGCTGGCCTGGCTGATCTGGCTGATAATCTGATGTCGAAGATACCGCAGGTAAAAGAATACGACGGGCTGCCCGTAGTGACGGCGGAGAAGATGAGGTACCTGGACATGAAAGCCTCCAGGGAATATTCCATCCCGGCCGCCGGTCTGATGGAGAACGCGGGCCGGGCCATAGCGGAGGCCGCGCTGGAGTTCGCCGCGGCCGAGCTGGGCAAAAAGCCCGACGTTCTCAAGGCCGTGGTCTGCTGCGGCAAGGGCAATAACGGCGGCGACGGCCTGGCGGCCGCGCGCTACCTGCGGCAGGCGGGAGCGGCCGTGAAGGTTTTCATCCTGCCTCCCAAGGAGGAGGGCTACGGCGAACTGGTGGTGGCCAACCTGGCCGCAGCCAAGACGGCCGGCGTGCCGGTGGCGATGACGCGCAAGGAGGACCTGGACGCGCTGGCGGCCGAGTTCGCCGGCGCCGACCTGCTGCTGGACGCGCTGCTGGGCGTCAGCTCGGTGGGCAAGCCCACCGGCCCGGTGCACCGCGTCATCCAGCTGATGAACAAGAGCGCACGCCCTATCGTGGCGGTGGACATCCCGTCGGGCCTCAGCCCGGATACCGGCCACCACAGCGGCGTCTTCATAATCGCCAAGCTTACGCTGACGCTCGGTTTCGCCAAGAGCGGCCTGATGGCCGCCCACGCACAGAAGAACACCGGCGTCATCCGGGTCCTGCCCATCGGCTACCCGCAGGCGCTGATAGACGAGGCGCGCCGCTAAGCCCCGCCCCTCTCCGCCGCACCGACTTTAGCCAAACACCAGGAGCTGTATGCGTCCCTTTAACGACAGTGTGATCTACTTCGCGGTGGTGGACAGGTTCCACAACGGCCACGCCGGCAACGACGGAGGCTGTTACCCCGAATCCTGCGACCCCACCCATACCGACTGGTTCAAATACTGGGGCGGCGACCTGAGCGGCGTGGTCCAGAAGCTGGACTACCTAAAGGAACTGGGCTGCTCGGCGCTATGGCTGACGCCCATCTTCGACCAGATCGACGGACTGGTGGACGTGGAAGGGCGCGGCATGGCCGGCTATCACGGTTACTGGGCCAAGGATTTCAAGCGGCTCGACGAGCACCTGGCCGGCTCGCCGGACGACGTGCGGGTGTTCGCCTCCGACAATACCGTGGTGGACCGGCTGGTGCGCTCCATGCACGACCTGGACATGAAGCTGGTCCTCGACATCGTCTGCAACCATTCCAGCCCCGCCCAGCGCGTGGACACCGGCGGCCGCCCGACCAAGGGCGAGATCTACGACGACGGCAAGCTGCTGACCTCCTACGACGACGATAAGCTGGGCTGGTACCACCGCGCCGGAGGTGTGAGCGACTGGAACAATAAGGGGCAGGTGGAGACCGCGGAGCTCGCCGGCCTGGCCGACTTCAACGAATCCAAGATCGGGTACCGCAACTACATCAAGGACGCGATGCGCCTGTGGCTCGACAAGGGCGTGGACGCCTTCCGTGTGGACACTGTCAAGCACATGCCGCAGTGGTTCTGGCAGGAGTTCGTCTCCGACATGGTCTTCCACAAGCCGGACCTGTTCATCTTCGGGGAATGGTTCCAGGGCGGCTGCTGGGACGGGCTGTCCGTGCAGTTCGCCAACAAGAGCGGCATGGGCATGCTGGATTTCGCCCTGCAGCGCGGGCTGGAGGACTGCCTGGCCAGGAATGGCGGGCAGGGTTTCGAGCTGGTGGAGAACGTCTTTAAGAACGACCACAGGTTCGACGACTGCCGCCACCTCGTCACCTTCATCGACAACCACGACATGCCGCGCTTCATGTCGGCCGGCGCCACCGAGCGCCGCGTGGACATGGCGCTCGTCCTGATCCTGACCTGCCGCGGCACGCCCTGCATCTATTACGGCACCGAGCAGTACCTGCACAACGACACTAACGGCGGGGCCGACCCCTATAACCGGCCGATGATGGAGAAATGGGACACGGATACCCCGGCTTTCCGCCTCACGCGCCGGCTCGCCGCCGTGCGCCGGGAGAACCCCGCGGTGCAGCACGGCAGTCACCGGTGCAAGTACCTCACCCCCGACGTTTACGCCTACACGCGCGTCTACCGCGACAACTGCTGCCTGGCCGTCTTCAACCGCGGCCCCGAGACCAGGCTGACGCTGGAGAAGATAGAGCTGCCCGACGGCGTTTACAAGGACGCGCTGTCGGACCGCGCCGTGACGGTGCGGGACGGGCGCATAGAGAACCTGGCGATGGGCCGGGACTCGGTCTTCGTCGCCGCTTACCGCGCGCCGGCCCGCGAGAAGGGCGCGATGGAGATCACCTTCGTGCTCAACGGCTTCCGCACCGAATACGGGCAGCACGTCAAGGTGACCGGCAACTGCCCGGAGCTGGGGAACTGGGACCTGGAGAAGGCCTTTAAGCTGGAATATATCAACGAGAATATGTGGCTGGGCAATATCGCCATGCCGGAGAGCGCGGGCAAGCCGATAGTCTACAAGCTCGTGGTAGAGAAAGACGGGGACGGCGTGGTCTACGAAAACCGCCCCGCCCATGTACGCCTGCTGCCGGCGGAAGGCTTCATGGAGCTGCAGCACCGCTGGAGCTGATTATTTTATGAGGGGGGAGAGCTTGGCCGAGAGCTCGGCCAGATGCTCGCGCAGCCGCGGCTGTTTTTTCAGCATCAGCGGCAGCAGCGTCCTGCGTATCCAGTTGCGCGTGTAGTACTCGTCGTCGTTGGTGTGGTCCTTGCGCGACGGCAGAGCGTTCACTTTCAAATACTCTTCTATCTCGCGCCGCGAGACGGCCAGCAGCGGCCGGACCAGGTCTACCCGGGTTTTGCCGCGGCGGCACAGCTCCCGCTTTTCCGGTATGCCCAGCAGGCCTTTGGGCTCGGTGCCGCGCAGCAGGTTCAGCAAAATGGTTTCGGCGTGGTCGTCGGCGTGGTGGGCCGTCGCTACCAGCGAGCACTTCTTTTTCAGCGCCGAGGCGGAGAGCAGGCGGTAGCGCGCGTTGCGGGCGGCATGCTCCACGCTGTGGCCGTGTTTTTTGGCCAGGGCCCGCACGTCGGCGGAAAGGATGGAGGCCGGCAGGCCGTAGCCGGCGGCCAGCTTTTTTACGAAAGCCGCGTCGGCGTCCGCCAGGCGGCCGCGTAGTTTGTGGTTGATATGGCAGACGTGAAGTTTCAGCCGGTGAGCGCGGGCCTGGCCCGCGAAATAGTCCAGCATCACCACCGAATCCGGTCCGCCGGACACGGCCAGCAGGACGGCGTCCCCGTCCCGGAACAGGCCGCGGCGGCGCGCGTTAGCGTTCACGCGGTTCCAGAACTGCAGGGTCACGGCCTTCCTGTCCTTCATAACGAGATTATAGCAAAGCCCGGCCGCGCGGATTTTACAAGGAATTTACGGCCGCCCCTGCCCGCCGCGCGGGGCCTAATTGTATAATTCCACTATGAACGAAAAGATACTGGTGGTCGAGGACGAGCGGGACATCGCCCGCATGATAGAGTACAACCTCAAGAAGGAGGGCTACCGGCCCGTCCTCGTTCACGACGGCTCCTTCGCCGCCGCCCTGGCCGCCAAAGAAAAACCAGCCCTGATACTGCTGGACCTGATGCTGCCCGGCCTAGACGGCCTGGAGGTCTGTCGCCGCCTCAAGGCCGACGCCAAAACCTCCGCGATCCCCATCATTATGCTCACCGCCAAAGGGGAGGAGTCCGACAAAGTGCTGGGCCTGGGCCTGGGCGCCGACGATTATGTGACCAAGCCGTTCAGCCTCAAGGAACTGCTGGCCCGCGTGGGCGCCGTGCTGCGCCGCAGTTCCGTGAAATCCGCCTCCGGGGAAACCCCTGGTAAACTGAAGGTCGGGACGCTGGAGCTGGACGCGGCCAAAGTACAGGCGCGCCTGAAGGGCGAGCCGCTGGAGTTGACCGCCAAGGAATTCGAACTGCTCAAGGCCCTGATGGCCTGCGGGGACCGCGTGCTGACGCGCGAGGAGCTGCTGGAGAAGGCCTGGGGCGTGGACTCCTCGCTCGAGGTGGAGACGCGCACGGTGGACGTGCATATAGGCACGCTGCGCAGGAAGCTCGGCAAGGAAGGCCGCCGCATCGTCACCGTCAAGAACTACGGCTACCGCTTCGAGGCCGAATGAACCTCCTTCCCACCCTCAAGCTGCGCATACTGCTCTCCTACGCGCTCGTGGCGCTGCTCGCCCTGGCCGCGGCGGCCCTGCTGCTGGACCGCTCCGGGGCCCTCCCTCTGGCCGCCCTGCGCGCGCAAGCCGGCCCGATACTCGCGCTTTCCGTCCTCTTTTCACTCGGCGCCGGCTGGCTGGCTGCGCAGCTGCTGGCCCGGCAATTCGGCGAGATCATCTCCGGCTCCAAGCGCTTCGCCGCCGGCGAGTTCGATTACCGGATCCCGGTGGGCTCCTCCGGCGAACTGCGCAAGCTGTCCGAAACCCTGAACTTCATGGCTGGCCACCTGGGCGCCAAGGTGCGCGACGCGGAGCTGCGGCGCCTGGAGCTGGAGGCCGCCTTCCGCGACATGTCCGAGGCCATTTTCTTCACCGACGGCGCGGGCGTAATAACCCGCATGAACCCGCGCGCGCGGCAGCTTATGGGCGCGAAAGGCTTCGAACCCGAGGGAATGCGCCTGTCGGGCATGCCCGGCGGCGACGAGCTTTCCTCCGCGGCCATCAAGGCCCTCTCCAGCGGCGGCCCGGTGGCCTTCGAGTTCGAGCCCGGCCCCGGCACTGTCCTGGCGGTCAGCGCGGCGCCCATCCTGGAGGGCGGCGCCGTGCGCGGCTGCGTGCTGGTGGCTCGCGACATCACAGGGCCCCGGAAACTGGAGACGATGCGTAAGGATTTCGTGGCCAATGTCTCGCACGAGCTGAAGACCCCGCTGACGGCCATCAAAGGCTGCGCGGAGACGCTGCTGGGCGGCGCGCTGGAGGACAAGGAGCACGGCCCCGGTTTCGCGCGCAGCATCTACGAGCAGTCGGTGCGCCTGGAGAACCTGGTGGACGACCTGCTGAAGATCTCCTACGCCGAGTCCGGCAAAGCCAGCGCCGAGAAGGCCGCCGTGGAGCTGAAGCCGCTGGTCGCGGAGAGCGCCACAGGCCTGGCGGGCCTGCTGGCGAAGAAAAACATAATTCTCTCAAACCTGGTGCCGGACGGCCTGGCCGTGAGCGCCGACCGAGACAAACTCTCGCAGGTGCTGATAAACCTGCTCGACAACGCCGCCAAGTACGGCCGCGAGGGCGGCTGGATAAAGATCTCCGCCACCGAAGAGCCCGGCGCCGTGAAGGTCGCGGTGGAGAACAACGGCCCCGGCATCCCCGCCGAGCATCTGCCGCATATCTTCGAGCGCTTCTACCGCGCCGACAAAGCCCGCTCGCGCGAGCTGGGCGGCACGGGCCTCGGGCTCTCCATCGTGAAACACCTCGTGGAGCTTCACGGCGGCGCCGTAGGCGCGGAAAGTTCCGAGCCCGCCGGCGCCCTCTTCTGGTTCACGCTGCCCTCCTGACTTTTATCATATAGCCGTGCCCAGGCCGGGCCTGGGCCCTCTTTCAACGGGGGCCTGGGCCTTTAGCCTCATTTGGCGCCGCCGCGTTGCTGCTACACTATAAGCATAGACGGCGGGACAAGGTGAAAAAATGAAAAAAATATTCCATCTGGCAGTTGCGGCGGCGATAACCCTGGCTTATGCCGGGTCCCTGAGCGCGGCGGACCAGGTTTCTCCCTTTGACGGCGGCGGCCTCTCCCTCTCCGGCCAGAACGCCGAACTGCCCGCGGTGCCCGCCCCGGCGAGCGCGGAGCCCGCGGTGAAGGAAGCCCCGGTCCCGGCCCACGGCTTCAGCGCCGGCCAGCTGGGCGAAATGAGGGCGCATAACGCAGGCCTGCTGGGCGTCCATAACAAGGGTCTGGCTTTCGAGGACGAGCGCGTGGAGCGCAAGTACCGCCCCTACGCCGACTACGAGGCCCCCGGCTACCTCATCATGAGCGCCGACTTCAATTTCAACTCCCGCCAGGCCAAGCTGCTGATGGCCAGCAAGCTGCCGGCCGACGCCACCCTGGTGATCTTCACCGATTACGACGACGCCTCCGTCAAGGAGAGCATACTGCGGACCTACGAGAGCGTGATCCCCCGCTCCCGCGTGAAGGTCATAGCGCTGCGGGGCGCCGTTCAGGGCTTCTGGGCGCGCGACGGCATACCGGTGCCCGCCATAGACAAGGCCGGCAAGCTGGTGGTAGTGGACGCCGTCTACGGCCACCGCTTCGAGCCCGACGCCCAGATAGCGCAGCTCTTCGGCGCCGGCCTCGAGAAACACCAGTATTACTATGAGGGCGGCAACTACATGGCCAACGCCGCCGGCGACTGCATCATGGTCAACCACGGCTACCATACCCAGATCCCCGACAGCGTCTTTGTCGGCCAGTACGGCTGCAGGCAGATGATACGGCTGCCCTTCGTGGACGGCATCGGCCACATAGACGAGCACGTGCGCTTCGTCAGCGAGAAGGTCGTGGTCACCGATCTGAAAGAGTACCAGGACATCCTGCAGGGCAAGGGCTTCACCGTGCACATGCTGCCCAAGCCTTCCGGCCCCTACGAGACTTACGTGAACTCGCTGCTGATGAACGACCAGATCATAGTGCCGGTGTTCGGCCGCTCCACGGACGCGCAGGCGCTGGCTGTGTATCAGAGGCTCGGCCTCAAGGCCAGCGGCGCCGACTCCAAAGCCCTCTCCAACCAGGGCCAGGGTTCGGTGCACTGCATCACGATGACCTACCCCAAAGTGCCGATGACCAATCTGCTCAAGGCCCTCGGCGCCACGGAAATCTAAACCGTCACGCGGCAAGAATGCGCGGGCCCTGCGGCCCGCGCATTTTTTTATCCCGAGCCCTTACGCGCAAGCCATAAGGGCCCCTCCGCGCTTTTTACCGGCAATTTACCCGCTTTTTAAGCCGCCTTGACCCGGCTTTCCTAGACTATAGGCATGAAATTCATCCAACTCATGCTCGCGGTTCTGTTGCTCTCGGCGGCAATGCCCGCCCGCGCCGGCGAACTGGACCTGCTGCTGGACCGGCTGGTGGAGAAGAACGTGATAGATCCCGGGGAGGCCCAGGAGATCCGGATAGGCACGCAGGAAGAAGTGAAGAAGGAGATATCCCAGCAGCGGCACGCCACGCTGCCCATGTGGCTGCAGACCATGAAGCTGCGCGGCGACGTGCGCCTGCGCTACCAGTTCAACGACAATCACAACAAGGCCCTGACCCAGCACCGCGGCCGCTTCCGGCTGCGCTTCTTCGCCGACGCCAAGGTCAACGAAAAGGTCTACATGGGTTTCGGCTTCGCCAGCGGCTCCAGCGCCGACCCGCGCTCCACCAATCAGACCTTCGGCGACAACAACGGCAAGAAGAGCCTGTGGATAGATTATGTCTTCGCGGAATATAACGCCAACGACAAC
>MGTZ01000037.1:0-5285 GCA_001799715.1 Elusimicrobia bacterium GWB2_63_16
ATACGTATTCCGAGCAGGCCGTTCCCTTTTTTGCGACTAGCTAACATCTCATAATCTATCCACTTCTTCTGGGCGGTATCAGCTCCTATTAGAATAACTGTTACAGAAGTGCCATCCAACTGATTGTCAATCCACCGCCCTATCGCAGAATCATCTTTCTTTTTAACATCTTCCCATGCAGCTGAATCGAAGAAACCGGCGCCATCTACACCCTGTGTGACCCAACTGTTTCTAACAATGCCTGCGCGCCAATTATCTTGCCTATACCTAAAACTAAAGAATGTGCGTCTTGCCATAGATTAATCCCCTCAACTCAGATACTTGACATACAAAAACAGCAAACCCAAAAGAACGATTATTGACAGGTAAAGATTCCGTATTGTTGCTGAACAAAAGGAATCACAATACGAATATTTGCCATCCGTATACAAATCAGGCCTCATCTCAAACGGTTTGATTTGCTTTGGTTTCTCTGATACTTCCGCAACGTCATTATACAGCCCTCTAAATTTCCTTTCTTGATTTAGATAGTATGCATCCAAAAACCAGAATACTACGGTTGGGAATATGCCGATAAGTACGAAATAGATATTCTTATTTGATGCGTATATAGCCAACAATGCGGCCACGATAGTGACTGTCCATTCCTTTATTTGGAATGAATTAGTATTCATGCGAGTGATAATGTTTTGGATAAACTCCAAATGCTTCACTTTATCGTCGTTCATATGATTGTTACCCCTTTAAAGAAATTAAACAATTTAACAGATGGTTCTGAGGCAATTAACGTGCAGTAGGTTGCTTCCCCTTAAGCCATTCGCTAAAACTGACATAGGTCTTCTCAGTTTCGTGGATCCATAACGCCATACTGCCCTCTTTCGTTTTGTCTTTAGCGACATATGGATATAACCCCAAGTATTCTTGCCCGTTATAAACATTTGTTACGCTATCACTTTCCAGAATGGGTAGAATAGCCACCTTCTTCTTTAATGCATCGAAATATCCAAGTTCCCAAGGCATCCACTTTGATAGAGCTGAATTCCCCGAGGCCACATAGAACAAACTATTACAATTATCCATTCTATTCCTAAGCGTTTCCGCCGTTCCTTTATCTACTTTTGAGCTCCTCGTATATTCTTAGAGAACTTCGCAGAAGCATTCCTTAGAATATACGAGGAGCTCTCGCTAAAGTTCTTCTTAAGCGCTACACGTGATAATGCCGATTTAGTAAATAATGCCATAGATCGCCTCCCGTGCCTTTCTGACAATACTCAAAATATCCCTCCTAAAATACGCTATGGTGTTAAGGCAAATTACTTGCCCCCCCAACAAACATCTATATCCTCAGGCAAATCAGTGCAACCGCCATGTTTTGAGCCCGCATATTATAATTAGTCCTAACCAAAATATATTTATCAACTTCACAAAAAGACACACTTCTGCACCACTTCTGTTACTTCCATGAACTTTTCGTCATCCGTGTTCGGGATGCCCATGCTGTATCTCCGCCGATGTCATTGCTCATGACATCCTGCTGGAAGCGCCCCTTGGTGGCGCTGTAGACTATCACTTATACTCCGTGTACTTGGTGTGGCGGCCTTTGGCTTTGCGGACGGGGTATTTCTTGGCGTTCTTTTTGAGTTTGGCCGAGAGGGCTTTTAGGGGGTCGATGCCGAGGTCGTGGCTGAGGAGGAGGACGTAGTAGAGCACGTCGGCTATTTCGTCCGAAATTTCGGATTTATTGGATTTTATATGCTTTTCTATTTCGGCGGGGTTCTTCCACTGGAAGTGTTCCAGCAGCTCGGCGGCTTCGAGGGTGAGGGAGATGGCTACGTCTTTGGGGTTGTGGAACTGCGCCCAGTCGCGGGCGTTGCGGAAATGGATGATCTTGCGGCTTAGGCCTTTGATAGTTAGCATTGATGTCCCAGTATAAATGCGGTCCCCTTCTAACCTTGTAAAATCCTACATCTTTGGGAACAAATAATACATACCCCTTTTGGGGTAGTAGGCGCGGCGCGGCCGGCCCGACGATATAGTCAACACCCACAACGACACACTTAGCCATTTGCCTAAAAGAAACCAGGAGGTTTAAGATGAGTTATCTTGAAAAAGAATAACTGAATCAGCAGAAAGGCACATGTTTGCGTATATGTATCAGATCCCGCAATTAAATCGAAAAACCCGGAGGAAGGCCTCCGGGTTTGTGCTGGGCTGGTTGGGCTTAGGAGCGGCCGAACTTCTTGTAGACTTCTTTGCGGTGGCCGATCTTGAGGATCACCACCGTGGAGCCCTGTACCTGATAAATCACGCGATAGTCCCCCACGCGCAGCTTGCGGTAGGGGGCCAGGGTGCGGCGCAGGGGCTCGCCGAATCTTATAGGGTCCAGGATAAGGCGCTCTTCTATGGCCTTTGGGAGGCGCTCATTGATATTTTTGGGGAAGCCGGCGATATCGCTGGCCACTTCCGGGTGATAGCGCGGCTCGTAGAGCATTATTTCCAGATGTCCTTGTGGGACACGGACTTCTTGGCGGAGTAGGTCTTGGCCCTCTCGGCGGCTGCCAGGCCCCAAAACACGTCTTCCCGGGCTTCCAGCGCCTCTTTTATCAGGTCGCGGGCTTCCAGCGACATGGAGATGCCGTCGCGCGCGGCCATGGTGCCCAGCGTGTCGTAAAGCAGCGGGTCCAGCACTATGTTTACTCTCGGATTTTTAGCAGGCATAATGTCCTCCTTTCATAGTGTGACACAAGTGTTCCACCATGTCAATCCCCCCCGCCGTTTCGGGGTGACGGCCTAAAGCTCGAAGCTCCCCCCGTTCTTGAGGACGTGCACGCGGTCACGGCCGAAGGCCCAGGTGAAGTTTTCGGGGTGTTCGGTGTGGATGGGGATGATGTGGCGCGGGTTTTTGCTGGCTACCAGCTCGCGCACGGCGGAGAAATAGGCGTGGCCGCTGGCGTGCACGGGGAATTCGGGCAGGCCCTTGGCCTTGAAGTATTCCAGCGTGTCGTGAAAGGACTCCTCCACCTTGTAGCCGTTCCACATGGAGTACACCAGGACGGCGTCGGTGTAGTCCTTAACGAATTTCTCCAGCCAGTACTGCGAATAGGTGCGCACGGCCACTATTAGCCGCTTGTGGTTGGCGTTCACCCACTTCCAGTCCACCAGGTGAGGCCGCATGCGGGCGTAGACGGCGGCGTACTCGGGCAGGCGGGCTATTTTGGCGGTGGCGGGCTATTTTGGCGGTGGCGGGCGCGTCTATTATCTTTAAATGCTCGTCGCCCAGGCCGGGGATCTGCAGCTCCACGCCGCTGTCGCGCTTTACCTGGTCTTTAAGGGTTTCCAGCACCAGGGCTATGTAGCCGTCTATGGCCAGGTAGCGGCCATGGGCCTGGGCTATCTCCGAAAGGCTGGTTATCACGTCCAGGTCCTGGCCGGAGCACATCACGTACACGGCGCCCTCGCGGCCGTTCACCAGGCTTTCTATGTCCTGCAGCACCTGCTGCTGGGTGGGGCCGCTGAGCACGGTGCTCTGGGTGCCCTCGGTAAGCATCAGGTCTATGGGGCCCAGGTCGGCCTCCAGGAACTGCTGAAAGGCCGCGCGCTTGTTGCCGTGCTTGCGGTAGTCGCCGGTGTAGATCAGCCTTTTCCCCTCCGCCTCGATCAGGAAAGCGAAGGCCTCGGGGGCGGAATGGTCCATGAGATAGGCGGTCAGCTTAAAAGCGCCCACCGTGAACGGCACGCCCTTGCGGTAATGCTTTATGGTGGCCCTGAGCTCGGTGGCGTCGCGCGGCATCTTGCCGCTGATGCGTATGAGCTCCTCCATGGCGGCCGTCATCCACACCGGCACGGCCGGGTCTACCGGTTTGGGGATAAGGCCGCCGTAATGGTCGCCGTGGTTATGCGAGATAACTATGCCGTCGAGCGGCCGGGTGCCGTCGGCGTAGAGGCCGGGGATATTCAGGACGATCTCTTCGGGCGTGGGGTAGACGCTCTTGTTGGTAACGGGGTCTATTTTGGGCAGCGGGGCGCCGTAGTCGAGCAGAATGCGGGACTCCCCCGACTGCAGCTCTATGGTATTGCCGCCCACTTCCTCGGCGCCGCGATGCACTGTGATCTTCATATAGCTCACCCCTTGAATATATTATACAGCATCACCCCGACAAGGGCGTGTCGGTGGCAAAATGAAGAGCTCAGTACTCTAAGGCGGCTGCGGAGGGCTAATCCAGGATGAATTCTTCCCCGTTCTTCAGTATGCGGGCGCGCTTGCCGAAGGTCTGGGTGAATTTGTCCTGGTGCTCGGTGTTTATGGGGATGATGTAGCGCGGTTTCTTGTTCTCCACCAGTTTGCGGATGGCGGAGAAATAGGCGTGGTGGGAGGACGGGGTGGGCACTTCGGCCATGCGGCGGGCGCGGAACCATTGGAGGGTCTCCTGCATGCCCTCTTCCTCGCTGTATGTCTCCCAGTCGGAATATATCAGGGTGGCTTTGCTGAAATCTTTTATCTCTTCCCCCACCCAGTGCTGGGCGTTGGCGCGCACGGGGATTATAAGGCGGTCCAGGTTGTCGTTTATCCAGTCCCAGCCGTGCATCCTGGGGCGCATGCGCCTGAAGGTCTCCATGTATTCCGTAAGCTGGAAGATGCGCTGCGTGGCTTTGTTGCGCACAATGCGCAGGAACTCGGTCTCCAGGCTTGGGGCCTTAAGCTCCACACCCTGCTTTTCTGCCAGGTGTTTTAACCTTTCCAGCAGCAGGGCCACATAGCCGTCCACCACCAGGAAGCGCCTGGTGTTCTTGGCCAGTTGCGCCAGGCTGGTAAGCAGGCCTATATCCTGGCCGGCGCACATAACATAAAGCGGCCCGTCGCGGCCTTTAAGGTTGGCCTCTATATGGGCCATTATCTCGGGCTCCGTGGGGCCTTTCTCTATGCCGGCCTGGGTGCCTTCGGTTATAAGCGCGTCTATGGGGCCAGGCTTTGCCGCCAGCAGCTGTTTGAAGGCGGCGGCTTTAATGCCGTGCTCGCGGTAGTCGCCGGTATATATAACCCTATTGCGGCCGGCTTCTATCAGGAAGGCGAAGGACTCGGCCGCGGTATGGTCCATCAGGAACGGGGTTATAACGAAGCCGCCTACTATGAATTTATGGCCTTTGCGGAAATAGTGAATGTCCGCCGTCAGCTTTTGCGGCTCGCTGGGCATTTTGGCGGTTATGCGTATGACGTCTTCCATTATCTCCGACATGAAGACTTTTATGCGCGGGTTTACCGGCCGCGCCAGCAGCGCGCCGTAATG
>MGTZ01000037.1:5292-63697 GCA_001799715.1 Elusimicrobia bacterium GWB2_63_16
TGCGTGTGGGAGACCAAAATGGCCAGTATGGGGTCGGATGCTTTGTCGTCGTAAAGGCCGGGGATGTTCAGCGTGGTCTGCTGCTGTTCCCCCTCCGCGTTGTAGCGCGGGGCGCCGTAGTCGAGCAGGATGCGGGACTTCCCCGACTGCAGCTCTATGGTATTGCCGCCCACTTCCTCGGCGCCGCGATGTATTGTGATCTTCATATTATTGCCCGCGGCACGGCTCCGTTGGGTCAGCCGCGGAAGAAGATTCCGGAGCGGGAGAAAGTGAAGAAGATCAGGTCTTCCCTTAATTTGAAGTCGTTGAGGTTGCGCGAGGGGCGCTGCCGGGAGGTCCAGTTGAGGTCGAAGGTCCAGTTGCGGCCCAGGTCCGCGCTGCCGCCGGCCATGAACCCCGAGCCGGAGGAACTTTCCCCGTTCAGGTCTATGCTGGTGAATTCGGCCCCCGCGCGCAGCGCGAACCGCTTGCCCAGGCGCTGCTCGGCGGCGGGCATAAGCC
Source organism: Elusimicrobia bacterium GWB2_63_16 (assembly GCA_001799715.1). Classification (GTDB taxonomy): domain Bacteria; phylum Elusimicrobiota; class Elusimicrobia; order Elusimicrobiales; family UBA9959; genus UBA9959. The sequence continues at coordinate 5,794 of MGTZ01000037.1, forward strand.
TGGTCATGCCGTAGTCCCGGCCGGAGTAGCTGTAGACGGCGTGCTTGACCACCAGCGAGGTGCGCTTCTCGTTGAGCACCCAGGTAAGCGTGTTCTCCAGCACGCTGGGCATGTCGTACTGCCTGAACACGCCGGCCACGGTGTCGAAGTACTCGGCTTTCTGGTCGGTGGTCGTATAGTACGAGTCGAAGAACAGCGTACTGGCGCTGTTCTTTACCAGCAGCGCGGCCGTATAGGCCATGACGCTCTGGTCGGGGGAGTCCACGTAAGTGCCGTTGGTCTCGTTCGGGTTGGGTGTACCGTCCACCATCACGTCCTGTATCCAGTACTCGCGGGTCTTGGTGAGCGCGGCCACGTCGCCGCCGACCGAGATATTGTGCGACACCCGGAAACCGGTGGAGAGCATGGCGCCCGTGGTGGTCACGTTCTCGTTTGAGACTATAGCCAGTTTATTGCCAAGGCGGGCGGGATCGCCCTGCCAGCCCAGCACCGCGTCCCTGGTATGGAAGCGCACATACTCCAGGCCCACGCCCCAGCCCTTCATGACGGGCATAAAGTAGCCGACGCCTGTCCTTTCTGAATGTTCCTGCACGCCGTCCTGCGGGGTGCGCACATAGTCCTTGTCCGCCGCCACGCCGCTCTGGGTGAAGTAGGCTTTATCCTGCGTCAGGTAGGCCAGGTAGGCCGGGTTCTCGTAGGACGTATAGAACTCGGGCATCACCTTGAACTTGGTCGTGGTGGTGAACAGCTTGTCCATGTAGACTTTTACGGCCGCGTTCTGCGGGTCCAGCTTCTTGGCCCCCACCAGTTCCTTCTTGGCGGTCTCGAAATCCTTCTTGTCGTAGGCGTCCACGGCCTTGGAGAACTTGATGGCCGCTTCGGCCGGCCTCTCAACCGCGCGCGCCGTCTTCACCTTCGACTTAATGAAGAAATGCTTAATTATCTTCTCCGAGCACTTGGAGGAGATGTAGTTGTACTTGGTCAGCTTGTCGGTCACCTTGTCCTCGAAGGCCACTTCCCCGCTGGCAGTGGCTATCACCTTGATGGTTACGGTAAGGTTGCCCATCAGGTCGAAGATCTTGCCAGCCACCAGGTAATCCGCGGCCAGCATTTTCCCCATTTCTATGCTGTTCTTAGCGTCCACGGCCCCCGAGAGGGCGAAAGCCTGTTCCTTGAAGACCTCTTCCCTTTTTTCCCTTTCGATGATAGCCATGCCCTTGGCCTTGGACAGCTCTATGCTGATGAATTCGGAGAAGCCTTTTCCGAGGTATTTGTATTGCGGGTTGTCGGACTGCACGTCGAAGTCCATGATGGATATACGGTACTCTCGGCCGAGAGTCCCGGGGTCTACGGGCTGCCAGCCGACCGGGTCTACTATCGTCTTATCCGAAGGGGCACCGGCGCCCGCCGGCGCGGTCTGCGCCTGCGCTGCGGTTAAACAGCCCGAGAGCAGCAATGCCTGGATAAAAAGTGATTTACATGTCCCCATTTATGTTCTCCTGAACCCGGTAAACCTTCCCGCTCGAATCATTCTACTTAATCAGAGCATGACGTACCAAATCCCCCAGCTCCAGGCCGATTGCTGCAGATTCTGGCGGCGGGCGCGGCTAGCAGGGTTAACGAGACTATTCCCGCTACTGACAGCCTTCAATACCAGCGCGCGGGCGGGCTGAAGTTTAATAAGATTATCAGGCTATGCCCCGGAACAAGTCTGATCTCATTGTATTCGACATGGACGGCACGCTGATAGATTCCATGGGCTGTCTTGAGGACTGGATCTACAGGGCCATTAAAGACCACTGCGCGCCTTCGGTTACCCCCGCCGCCGTAACTGCCGCTTTCGGGCCTACGGAGCCCAAAATAATAGAGGCATTTGTGCCGGCCGACAAGGTTGCGGCCTGCCTGGACGCCTATTACGGGCTTTATGAGGCCGAGCATGGCCGTGTAGCGGTTTATCCCGGGGTGGGTGAGCTGCTGCGCCAGATAGGGCTGCGCGGCATTCCCATGGCGCTGTGCACCGGCAAGAGCCGCCGGGCGGTGGACATTTCACTGGCCCGCCTGGGCTGGGAGAACTACTTTAAGTTTATTGTTACCGGGGACGACATGGCGCGGTTCAAGCCCGACCCGGACGGGCTAAATCAGATTATTTCGCGGGGTAATTTCAAACGCTCGCGCGCCATCTATATCGGCGACACCCTCGCCGACATGGCCGCGGCGGCCAGTGCCGGCATGCTCAGCGGTCACGCCCGGTGGTGCTGCCCCGCCCCGCCGGCCGGCGCACCTGAGCCAAGTTATGAATTAGCCGCGCCGGAGGACCTGCTCGCCCTGATATAGAGCCTGTAAGGCACGCTCTTTATTTGCCGTTGACTGCCCTTTTTCCCTCTGGTATACTATTTCTGAAGAGCGATAAGCCCGTCTCAGGTTGTCCAGGTGTTTTCCGCCATAACGGTTAAGAGCCTGGTCGCTAAGCCTGTCCGGCGCGCTCTTCTTTTTTTAGTACACCCTTTCCGAGCGTATTTTTCCTTTAAAGAGGTCATGCCACTCCCGGTCATTCCTCTCATGCTTTCTTAGGAAGCCCCACTAATCGCCAGAACGCAGATGGTAAAGAACGCGCTTGGTTTTTTGTTCACGAAGTCGAATCCCAGGTCCCCGCTTTCGTCGAGATATAGATAAAGCATAGTTCCCCCCTTGCACTACAAATAGAATAGCAGACGCCCCCGACAACCGCCTGTCGGGGCGGGCCCAGGCCGGCTGGGCCAAAAAGCTTGGGTTTCATAGGCCCTTGGCCGCATTCGGTGGCGCGCTATATCTGTTAACCTGTATATAATGCGAGTATTACAAGCTTTACTGGTGGCGGCGCTGATAGGCGCCGGGACGGCCGCGGCCGAGCCCGCACAGGTTATTTTAATACGCCACGCCGAGAAGCCCGCCGTCGGGCCGGAACTGAGCGCGCAGGGCTTTAAGCGCGCCGAAGCGCTGGTGAAGTTCTTCCGCAACAACCCGGCCGTGACCGCCTACGGCACCCCGGTGGCCATATACGCCGCGGCGCCCAAGCACGAGGACAGCTCGGTGCGCTCCATACAGACGGTAACGCCGCTGGCCAGGGCCCTGGGCATAGATGTGGACACCAGGTTCACCCGCGGCCAGACCAACAAGATAGTGCGGGCCATCATGGAAGAGCCGGCCTACGACGGCCGCATGGTGCTGGTCTGCTGGCAGCACACCAATTTGGTGGAGATAGCCCAGAACCTGGCCGCCTATAACAATTCCCCCCGCGTCAGCATACCACTGGTCTGGCCGGACGAGACTTTCGACCGGGTCTGGATCCTGGACCTCAAGAGTGGCAAGGTAACGGCCTTCAAAGACCTGCCGCAGCGCCTGCTGCCCGGCGACAGCGATTAAGTTTTAAGCCGCAATTAAAAAGCCCCGGGCAGTCCCGGGGCTTTTTGTTGCCGGCCTTTAGTTGTACTGTTCGAACGGGGCGGGCGGCGGCACGTAGGAGTTGGGCGGTACTATGTCGAAGGGGCATTTGAAGTTGGCCGGGGTCTTGCTGCCCAGCGGCCGGCGCAGCTTGTCCACCTTGGCCAGGAACAGGTCGGCCCAGTCCTCGGCGCTGTGCTCGGGGCCGCGCTGCGGGGCGCGGGCGGCGTTGAAGATGTCCACGAGCTGCTGGTGGGTGAGCAGGCTCAGGCGGCTTATCATCAACTGGCGGGCCTGCTCGCCGATCTGGTGCATATCGCGGCCGGTCTTGTCGGCCTCGCGCAGGGAGCTGGTGCGCACCACATTAAGGCGCATGATGCAGGCCTCGGGGTTGTCCCACACCCGCTCGTTCTTCCACTTGCGGTAATGCATGCGGCGGTTGTGGTAGATGCTGCGGCCGCCGAAGGAGACGCCCATATCCTGCAGGTAGACCACGGGCTTGCGGCATACCGTCTGGCCGCCTTCGATTGACAAATCTTTTTTCTCGCAGCCTAAGGCCTGGTTCTCGGCCTTGTTGTCGGTGTTGCCCAGCAGCATGGCGATACCCGCCAGCGCCTCGGCCTCCACGCGGTTCTGTATCAGGTGAAAATCGTCGAAGCCTATGCCCGAGTTGGCCGCGTACTCTATGCGCTCGCCCAACTTGTCCTCTATCACGGCCTGCTGGCCCTGCTTCCAGCTCCCGGGGTCGCGCTCGCTCTTGAAAGGGTCCGACGGGCAATCGGGGCAGTTGACGCGCACCGGGTACATGCGGTCGGCGTACACGCCTATGCCGGTAAAGATCCAGCTGGCGGCGGTCTCGGTCATCAGCTCGCCGTTACTCTCGCCGTATTTCACCTTGAACTCTTTGCCCTTGGCGTCGCGGCATTTGAATTTGCGGGTCATGCCGTTGGGCTTGCCGCCCTCGTAGGCTTCTTTCATGGGCACGTAGTTGCAGGTGACCAGCTCCTCTACGGCGTACTTCATTTTCCCGTAGGGACCGACCTTGTAATCTATGGCGGCGGTGCGCAGTTCGCCTACCGGGCGAAACATGGAGGACTGCGCCACGTAATTGTCGCGCTCGCCTTTGGAGACCAGGGGCATCTTGAGCTTTACTTTTTCGGGCTTTACCTGAGTGGCGTCGGCCGCGGCGGCGGCTTTGATCTCGTCGAGGCTGATGGCCAGGGCGCTGAAGTCTGTCTGGGCGGCCGCGGGCGCGGCCAGCAGGGTTAAGGAGAAGAGAATCTTTAGCATTAACTAAATCTTATGATTTAGCCGGCCGGCCGCAATAGAAGCTAAAGGCCCAGGCCCCTCCCGTCTTTCGGCCCCCTTTAGGGTGCTGACTGGCGTCAACAATGAAGAGCCCGACGGGGTAAAAGCGAACCGGGCGCCCTGTACAGCGGCGCCCGGTTTTGCTGGTGCTGGAGGTTTAGAACTTCACAACGGGGGCGGCCTTGGCCGGCTCGTCGCTCTTGAAGTAATCCTCGGATTTCTTGAAGTCGAACATGCCCGCCAGGATATTGGTGGGGAAGCGCCTTACCGTAACGTTGTAGGCGTTTATGGTTTCGTTGTAGCGCATCCTTTCCACGGAGATGCGGTTCTCGGTGCCGGCCAGCTCGTCCTGCAGCCGGATGAAGTTCTGGTTGGCCTTCAGGTCGGGATATTTCTCTATCACCACCATCAGGCGGCCCAGGGCGGACTCCATGCCGTTGGCGGCGGCCACTTTTTCGCTCTGGCCCTTGGCCGAGCCCCACTGGCTGCGCAGCCTTGTCACCTCGGTGAGCAGCTCGTTTTCATGCTTGGCGTAACCCTTTACCGTGTTGACCAAATTGGGGATAAGGTCGTAGCGCCGCTGCAGCACGGTCTCCACCTGGCTCCACGCGGCGGGCACGGCTTCGGAAGTGCTTACCAGCCTGTTATAGCCTGAAGCCATCCACAAACCCATTACCAGCACGAACCCGAACACCACACCGAAAACTATCAGTAAGCCTTTTTTCATTGTATTCTCCTTAAGATCCTATTTCTTGACTTCACTTTCAGTGCTCTGCAACCAGCGGTCCACTTCGCCCGACACTCCCTGCACCGCCGCCAGGTAGCGGCTGAATATCTGCATGGAAGAGAGGTCCTTGTTCTTCCTTCCCTCCTTGAGTTCCCAGACAATGGAGAAGATCTCCGTGTCGAATTTTATGTGCTTGGCCAGCAGGGGCAGGGCCTCCAGCTTTTTGGCGGGCGGCGTATCGCCGTAAAGCCGCAGTGCCGCCTTGAACAGCGTCAGGAAGGCCGCCAGGGAGTCCGCCATCAGCTTGTCCACTTCCTTCGGCGCACCCCTGGTTACCAGGAACCGCTCGCGCAGCAGGATCACCTTGCTCTTGAACTCGTGCTCCAGCTCCAGCCGCAGGTTGCCCAGGTGTATCTTTAATCCGTCGAAAGGGTTGGCGCCGTGCAGCACTTTATGCGTCTGCATGATGTCGGCGAACTCCACGGGGAAGACGTCGGCGCTGCGCAGCAGGGTCTCCCGGGCGAACAGCAGCGGGGCCGGGTTGCCGTCCTTGCCCCAGCGCGTGCACAGGCCGGTCAGGGCCAGCAGGCCGTCGGCGTCCACCTGCTCCAGGGTGACCAGCACGTTATAGTCGGAAGTCTTTACCGTATCGCCGGCCGCGGCCGAGCCGTAAAGCACCACGGCGCAAAGGTTGCTGCCGCAGATCTTCTTCAGCTCCTCCGTCAAATCTTCAGGTGTCATTTTAGCCATTGTTCTCTCCTACCAGCTGCGTGAACTGCCGCCGCCGCCCGAACTTCCCCCGCCGAACCCGCCGAACCCGCCGCCGCCGAAGCCGCCGCCGCTCCTGGTGACGGACTGCAAGAGCAGGATGGCCAGTACAGGATGGCGGATGGCGAAGATTATGAAACCGACCAGCAGCAGGCCGGCAATGATTTTCTGGCCCGCGCTCAGGGGGCGGGCCTGGCGCCGGCCGCCCTGGCCGCCCTGGGCGCCAGCCGAAAGGGTGATGCCGCTGTCTTTGGCGATAGCCGCGGCCAGCGCCAGCGAGCCCTGGGTCACACCGCCGGCGTAATCCCCGGCCTTGAAATAGGGGAGCATGTACTCGTCTTGTATGGCGCCGGTCAGGCCGTCGGGCAGTATGCCCTCCAGGCCATAGCCCACTTCTATGCGGGACTTGCGGTCCTCCACCGCCACCAGCAGCAGCACGCCGCGGCTGGTCCGCTTGTCGCCTATGCCCCATTTCTTATAGGTTTCCACCGCATAGGTCTCTATGTCCCTGCCGCCCAGGGTTTTAACCGTCAGCACGGCCACCTGGGCCTTGGCGCGGGCGTCCAGGTCGGCCAGGACGGCGTCCAGCCGGGCGGCGGTCTGGGCGCCCAGCACGCCGGCGGAGTCGTTGACGTAGGCCCGGGGCGCGGGCGCGCCCCCCTGCGCCGCGGCCAGGGCCGGGCCGGCGGCAAGCAGCGCGGCGAGCGCGGGCAGCAGGAGGGTGAGACGGGGAAGTTTAGACATCGGCCAATTTTACCACTGGTAGCGGGAGCGCACCTTGGCCAGCCAGGGCGGGGTTTTCTTGGCTATGCCGGCGGCGTAGGCGGCGATGATGGCCTGCACGGGCAGGGCGGCGAAGCCGGCCTTGTGCTCCGGGGCGAGGCGCAGGCGGTAGCGCTCCATGGGGCCCTGCTGGGGCTGGTTCTCCGGCGAGGGGCGCTCGGCCGTGGTAAGGCTGGTATTGCGGTTGTCGTACACCACCAGCAGCAGCGCCTCGTCGAAGCCGAAGTGCTCCTTTAGGCGCAGCAGGGTGTAATGGCTGCGGTAGAGCTGGTTGACCGGGCCGGCGAACAGGCAGGCCCCCTCGTGGCCGTCGAGCGGGTTGGGCTTGCCGAACATGTTGTCCAGGTTGAACTCGCCGAAGGCCGGCAGGGCGGCGCCGTGGCGCAGCTGGCAGAGAGCGCCGCGCTCGCCGTTCTCCAGGCAGGCGTGGCGGCCGGGCTCGGTGTAGGCCGGGTCGGTAAAACCGGCGCAGGCCGCGAACTCGGCTTCGGTATATTTAAACTCAACGCCTATGAGGGCGCGCACTTCGCGGCCGTCCTTCAGGCCGGTCACGGCCAGGGCGGCGTCCAGGCCGCGGGCGCGGCCGGTTTCGCCGGTCAGCTCGGCGAGGTCCGCCTTGGGGAATACGCGCGCCTGGGTCTGGCCGGGCACCGGCTTATGCGGCACCTCGAAGTGGCAATCGGCCACGGCGCTTATCGTCACCCCCCACGTGGGCGAGACGTTCTCGTTGAGGGCCTTGATCAGGCCGGCGATGGCGGTCTCGTTCCTGGCGAAGACCGGCGCCAACGCCTGCGCGCAGGCCGTCTGCGAGCTGCGCGGGTTCTTGGCCCGGGCGTGCAGCGCCAGGCCGTTATGCTTGGAATAGTCGTTGAGCAAGTTGTCGAAACCGCCGGGCTGGGTCAGCTTGGGCAGTGCGGCCCAGGCGGCCTGGTGGGCGTCGGCCAGGCGGGTGAAGGCGTTCACGCGCGGCTTGCGGGGCAAATAGGCCGCGCGGGGGCTGGTAAGGGCCTTCTCGAGGAAGTTAACGAGCGGCTGGAAGTCGGCGGCCTTGAGCGGCGCCACCCCGCCCAGCAGGGCGCACTGGCAGTCGGGCAGGTCGGCCGGGGTAAGGCAGGCCAGGCGGCCGTAGGCGTCATAGGCCTGGCCAAGGATCAGCAGGCTTTTGTCGCTGATGCCTTTTATCTCGAAAGCTTCGGTATTGAGCACGCCGAGGGCGCTCTTCTGGGCGAACAGCTGCTGATAATGCTTGAGGAAGATGGCCTCGCCACCCTTTACGGCGGCGGGCAGGGCGCGCACGGCCTTAAGGCGGGCCATGGCCGCGCCGTCGAGGTCAGCGCTGGAGGCGAACTCCAGCGACAGCAGTACCAGCTGGGCGGTGGCTTTCTCGATCAGCAGCAGGTCTACGCGGGTGGCCTGCTGGCCTTTGTCGGCCAGGGCTTCCTGCGGCACCTGCACCTGCTCGTCGAGCACGGTGAAATCTTCGCGCTTGCGCAGCAGCTCCCAGGCCAGCAGCGCCTGCTGCACCGGCTCCTGGCCGGACATCTTGTTCTTCTCCACGTACTCCATCACGGCGCGGCGGCCTTTCTTGAGCTGAATGGTAAGCCCCTCGGCGTCCACGCCTTTTACCGCCTCCCGCCCGAAGAGCTTGGTGTATTCTTCCGTCGAGCCTAGTTCGCCCAGCTCCAGGGCTTTCTGGCCCAGGTAGTAGAAGGCCACGGTATTGTTGGGGCGCAAATGCACTATGGAGCCCGGCGTGCTCTGCCAGTTGAACAGGTTGTCTTTTAAAAGCTGGGCCTTTTCGAAGGCGGTTTGGTTGAGGAATCTTTTGAAGGCCATTGTTTCTCCGGACGGCTGAATATATGTAATTCTACCTTTTATCCCCCCGGCAGCGGGGTTTATAACCAAATGAAAAACCCGGCGCGGGGCCGGGTTTTCCTTGGGGCTTGGGCAGGCCTAGTTCTTGCGCACGTCCATCATGAAGCCCAGCCAGCGGTTGCCGCTGAGCGGCATTACGGGGTCGCTGGAGACGCCCAGGAAGTCCTTGCCGAACATCTCGTAGACGCCGGAGGACAGCTGCAGCTCCGGCAGGCGGCCCACCAGCCGGCCGTCCTCTACCAGGAAAGCCACCTGCGCCGGCGTGCCGAAACCGCCCTGGCTGGTATAATCCCCGCCCATGGCCATACTCACAAAGATGGCCGGCCGGCCGCCCAGCATCTCTCTGAAGGTCCTGGCCTGGCTTTGTATGCGCATATTGCCGGGGTTGGCGTCGGGCGTGCCGTCGTAGGCGGCCGTAGCGCTGCCGCTCGGCTCGTAGCCGAACTTGGCGGCCGTCTTCTTGTCGGCGTAGGGCGCGCGCAGCACGCCGTTCTCGATGTATTTAAAGCCCTCGCCGCAGACGCCCTCGGCGTCGAAGAAAGGCCTGAAGGCCTGGCCGGGGCTGTTGTAGAGCGTAAAGCCCTCGTTGAACAGGCGCTGGCCGAGCTTGCCGGAGAACAGCGAGCTGCCCGAGCCGAGGGTCATGCCCGAGAGCTCCCTGAAGAAGATGTTCCTGAGCTGGCTGTCGTTCTCTTCGAAGAACACCGACAGGCGGCCCTCGGCCGGCAGCGGCACCTCGCGCAGGTGGGCGGCCAGCATTTCGGAGCCGTAGGCCTGGAAGGCGGCCCGGTCATACCCGGTGCCGGTATAGGAGAACCAGCCGTCCAATATGCTCGACGACGAGGCCAGCTTGTAGAAGAAGGTGAACTCGTGCGTGGTGATGGAAGAGGCGTAGTCCAGCCCGGCGTCGTTGCGCATGCTCCGGCGGCTGGTGCCGGTCTTGATGCCCGACGAGGAATAGACGAATTGCGGGAAATCCTTGCGGAAGGCGGCCAGCAGGGCCGCCGCCTCGGCGTCCAGCGCCTGCGGCGTGAAAGGGCGGCCGCCTACGGTCTCGGCGCGCCGAGAGCCGGTGGAAGGCCGGCCGGGATAGGGGATCTTATAGCCGAGCGCCGCGGCGGCGCGCTCGCGGGCGGCGGCCTCCCCCTCCGTGCCCATATAGCCCGAGACGCCTATGCAGCCGTCGCGATAAACCCGCACGCCGGTGCGGCTGATGCTCTTGGCGCGCAGCGACTCCAGGGCCGAGGCGGAGAGCTTAATGGAGACTTCGTCTTCGACGGAAGAAATGGTTTCGTTGATCATAGTTCCTCAGAGTACCGTCAGCTCGCGCACGCGCACATAGGGCCCGCCGAAGCCTACCGGCAGCGGGTACTGCTCCATCTTGCCGCAGCCGCCGCCCACGAAGGACAGCAGTTCCACCTTGTCCGAGATGGCGTCTATCTTGCCGAAGGTGTCGAACACGCTGCCCGAGATCACGGAGATCTGCGCCGGCCCGGAGATCTCGCCGTTCTTGATGTAATAGGCCAGCGACGGCGCTATGGTGAAAGTGCTCAGACCCGAGCCGTGCTTGATGGTCTCGACGTACAGGCCGTCCTCTACGCCGGCGAACAGCTCTTCTTTGGTCATATTGCCGGGCTCGAAGTGGGTGGTGGTCATGCGCACGATGGGCTCGTACTCGAAGTTGACGGCCCGGGCGTTGCCGGTGGTCTGCTCCCCCATCGCGGCCGCGGTGCGGGCGCTGTGCAGCCGGCCGGCCAGGCGGCCGTTCTTGATGAGCGTGGTGCGGCGGGCGGGGCTGCCCTCGTCGTCGTAGGGTGTATAGCCGTTGCCGGGCAGCGAGCCGCTGTCGGTGATGTGCAGGAAGTCGGGGCCCAGCTGGCGGCCTATATGCCATTCCTTCATCATGGTCTCGTCGCCCAGCATGAAGTCGGCCTCGCTCTTGTGGCCGAAGGACTCATGCGCGAATACGCCGGCGGCGGCGGGCGACAGCACCACGGTGTATTTGCCGGGTTTTACCGGCGTGGAATCGCGCAGGAACTCCAGCGACTTGGCTATGCGGCCTTCCAGCGCCTCGCCGAAGCCGTTCAGGCCGGCCAGGTCGCCGGCGGCCAGATTGGCGCTCTCGGCGAAGGTGCGGCCGTTCTCGCTGAAGGAAAGGTTATAGCGCATACCGCAGGTCTGCTGGTCGCTGACTATGGCCGCCCCCTTGGAATTGTACAGCTCTTTATGCGTGCAGGTGTCCTTGTAGAAGCAGGACCACATGGCTATGGCCGGCTCGGCCGTCACCGGCGGGAAGAAGGAGGCCAGCAGGGCGTTCTTGGCCGCCAGAGGTACGGCCTTCAGGTCTTCGCCGCGCAGCGTCACCGGCGCCGGGCTGCGGTCGGGCAGGGCCAGCACCATTTTGTCTGCGGCTATGTCCTTGTTGGGCGCGGCCAGGGCGGCCAGGCGGTCTATTTCCCCCTGCACCCGGTCCAGCGCGGTGATGGAAGAGAAATACCAGCGCCCGCCGTCGAAGACGCGGATGAAGGCGCCGGCGGTGTCGCGTTCGCGCATTTCGCGGATCTCGCCCTTGAGATAGCTGATCATGGTCTCGCGGTTGCGCTCTACGCGCACATCGCAATAAAGTCCGGCCGGGAATTTAAACATATGGCTCCTATTTCGTCCGCTTGATCCTGCCCGTCCTGGGCGCTTTCACTTTACCCCGGGCGAAGGCCTGCTCCATGAGGGAGCGGACGGGGATCATGGTGTCCACTATATCCTTGCCGGCCTGGAACACGTCGCCGCCGTTGCCGCCGTAGGCCAGGTAGTCGTTGGTGGCCACTGTGAATTCCTGGTCGGGCTTTATGGGCTTGCCGCCCCGGGTCAGCACTATATTGTCGGCCTTGCGGTCGGCGCCGGGCGTAAAGGTGATTTCCAGGCCGGACACCTGTATGAAGGACATATTATCGACGATATTGTCGGCTATGAGCTGCCGCAGTTGGGCGCCGCTCAGGCGCATGGTTATGACGTCGTTGTCGAAGGGCATGGTCTGGTACAGGTCGCGCAGCAGCACGGTGCCCCGCTTGATGGGCGTGCGTATGGCCTTGGTATTATGGAAGGCCAGGTCGGCGCCGGTGGCCTTGCGGGTGATGTCGCAAAGCCAGTTGCCGATGGCCGAGTCCAGGCCGTCCGGGGCGAAGGGCAGGTTGTCGGCGGCCTGGCCCACTACGCGGCCCATCTTGATCTCCACCGAGGCGTTAAAGCCGGCCACGGTGGCCAGCACGGCGGGATCCTCGCCGATACGGTCTATCCACAGCGGCAGAGCGGCCACGCTGATATCGGTGAGCTTGCCGCTCCTATCGTCGAAGGTCAGCTCCGCCCGGGTGACATAAGAGAGGCCGTAGCCGCTCTCGCCGATCCAGGTGCCGGACACCGGGTCTTTATAGCCTTTGTAGAAGGCTGAATGGTCGTGGCCGCCCAGGAGCAGGTCTATGCCGGGCACGGCGCGCACTATCTGCAGCGTGCCGACCGGTTCGGCGGTGAAAGTCCAGGTGGAAAGGTCCAGGCGCTTGAGGCTGAGGGCCTCGTCCAGGCCCCAGTGGGTGAGCACTATGACGGCGTCGGGGGCCTGCTCTTTAAGCACGGGCAGCCACCTGGCGGCCTCGGCGGTCTCGTCGCGGAAATCCAGGTGTTTTACGTTCTCGGGGCGGGTGCTGGTGGCGGTATGCTTGCCGGCCAGGCCCAGCACGGCTATGCGGCGGCCGGCGCGCTCGAAGACGGCGTAGGGTTTTACATAGTCGGGCTTGCCGCCGTCGGCCTTGCTGTAGATATTGGCGGCCAGCAGCGGAAAATTGGCGCTGCCGAAAAGACTGCGCAGGTTGTCGGCGCCGAAGTCGTAGTCGTGGTTGCCGGGCACGGCGGCGGCATAGCCCAGCTGGTTCATCAGGGCCATGCTGCTGAGTCCCCGCGTGAGTATGCCCTCGGGCGTGCCCTGGAACATGTCGCCGGAGTCGAGCAGTATATAAGGGGTGGTTTCCTTCTTTAGCAGGGCGGCCAGCGCGGGGAAGCCGCCTATGAGGCGCGTGGGGTTGTCGTTGTCCCAGGCGGCGGGGCGGGCCGAGTACCAGCCGTGCACGTCGGAGGTGTGGTAGACGGCCACGGTGGCGGCCTGCAGGCCCGCGGCCAGCGCCAGGAACAGGGAGAAGAATATAGATATCTTTTTCATGCTAGGTATATTGTAGGAAAGCCGGGGCCCCGGCACAAACGGCAATTTGGCCGCGACACGCCCTTGTCGCCTTCGCCTGCTATACTTTTTTCAGCGGCGCGCGAATTAACTATAATCTAGAGGGTTCTATGGCCAAATTAATACACACAGCTGACCTCCACATAAGCGTGGCAGAGAAAGACTACTCCTACGCCGTGCTGGACGAGATCATCGCCCTGGCGCGCGCGGAGAAGGCGGGCTTTCTCATTATCGCCGGGGACCTGTTCGACTCTTACGCCGATTTCGAAGCGCTGCGCAAAGAAGTGCGCACCAAGCTCTTCCACCTGCACGAGGAAGGCTGCCGCATCATCTACATCCCCGGCAACCACGAGGGCCGCGGCGCCACGGCCGACCTGGCCGCCTACAGCCTGGACCCGGTGCAGTTCTACGCCAAGGCCCCTTTCGTTTTCTTCGAGGCGGAGGGCGTGGAGTTCGTCTGCGTGCCGCACGCCGCCAACTACGACGGCTACCGCGACTGGAAGGTGCCCCCCAAGAAAGAAGGCGCCGCGCGGCTGGCCGTGGTGCACGCCCTTAATTCCACCATCTATACCGGCCCCGACGAGGAAGCCGACGCCCGGGCCGGCGTGATAGAGGACGATTTCTTCGCGCGCTTCTGCATCGACTATGCCGCCATGGGCCACGTGCATTCCGGCCGCGAGCAGCGCCTGGGCGGGGCCGTGGCCTGCTATCCCGGTTCCCCCCGCGTGTGGCGCGCCCACGCCCGCGAGGCCGGCCCGCGCACCGTGCGGGTGCTCGATATCAACGGCACGAATATCAGCAGCCGCGAAGTGGAAATGAAGACCGCCGGCCAATACCGTGAATATTACCTGACCATGGGCATAGACGGCGCCCTGGACCTGGTGGGCCTGCACAAGATAGAGGACCAGACTGGCAAACTGGATTTAATAGACATTAAGATCACCGGCGTGGTGGAGGACGAAAAGGCCGCCGCCGCCGAGGCCGAAGCGCTGCGCGCCCGCCTGGCCCCCGCCTGCCGTATCGTGGAAGTGGAACTCCGGACCAAGGTGGCGGCCGAGATCTCCACCAACGGCCTGGCCAGGAATTTCCTGGCCGAGATGGAGACCATCAAGCCCGAGCCCGCCGAGGCCGAGGCTTACCGCCGCTGGCTGCTGGCCCGGCAGTACGGCCTGGAAGAGATAGCCGCCGGGCTGGGAGGCGCCAAATGATCAAGCGCCTAGAGGTAAAGGATTTCGGCAAGTTCGCCAAGGCCCATTGGGACTTCGGACCTTTCACCGTGGTGGCCGGGCCCAACGAGGCCGGCAAGACCACCATCTTCGACGCATTGTTCGACGCGCTTTGCGCCGGTTCCCGCAAGGAGAACCTGGTACCGTGGAAGCGCCTGGCCGGCCGCTATACCGCCATCCGCCAGGCCGCTATCACCTGGAAAGGCGAGCCCCTGGCCTTTAATTTCGACGAGTTCCTCGAGATCTTCGCCATCCGCGCCGGCGACGCCGACATACACGCCGTGGACGGCGGCTCATGGGCGGGCGTGGCGCAGGCCAAGCTGCTCAACGCCGGGCTCAACCCCGCCGAGATAGGCGAGGCGCTGGCCCGCAAGGCCAAGACCAAGGCCAACGGCGGCGTGCAGGCCCGCATAGCCGACCTCAACGCCCAGCTTTCCAAGAAACTGCCCGAGCTGGACGCGCTGAAGGCCGAGCGCGACCGCATTTTCTCCGGCGAAGCCGAAACCCGCCGCCTGGACGCCGAGCTGAAAGCCAAGAACACCGCGCTGGAGGCCAAGAAGGCCGAGGTGCACGCGGCCAACGCTAAATTCGACGAGATCTCCCTGGCCTGCCGCCTTGCCGCGGCCGAGGCCGGCATAAAGGCCCTGCGCGAGCTCAAGGCCGCGCGCGAGGAGCTGGCCGGCATGGCGCGCTTCTCCGGCAGCGAACTGGCCGCCTACCGCGCCCTGCAGCATGAAGCCCGCGAGCGCGAACGCGACGCCACTTCGGCCGCCGCGGCGCTGGGCGAGAAGCAGGCCAACCTGGCCGCCGCCAAAGGCGGCCTGGACGCGCTGGTGGCACGTCTGCCGGTCATAAAGAAACAGGCCGAAACGGCCGCCGCCCTGTCGGACAAGCTCACCGCTTTCGTTTCCGCCCCCCCGCGCGCCGTGGCCGTGGTGAACAAGCCGCTGCGCATAGGGCTCTGGTGCGCCGCGCTCGGCCTGGCCGCCTTTGTGGCATACAGCGGCAGCAATACCGGCGCCTATATAGCCTCGGTAGCCATAGCCGCGGCCGGCGCCTGGGTAGGCCTCAAGCTTTCGGTCAAAGAGACCTTCTCCGGCCATACGCCCGACGAGACCAAGGCTTTCCTGGACGGCGTGGCCGCCGAGTGGACCACCATCTCCGAGGCCCCGCTGCCGGCCGAGCTGGAGGCAGCGCGCGCCTGGCTGGCGCGTGCCGGGGCCGAAGCCGCCGCCGAGGCCGACTCGCTGAAGGCTAAAGCCGCCGCCCACGCCGACCTGGAAGCCGCCGTTAAAGCCGCCAACACCAATTTGACGGAATTGAAGGCCGCGGCCGGAACCGCCGCCGGCAAAGCGGAGGCCTGGCTTAAAGAGCGCGGCTGCGCCACCGAGGACGATTACCTGCAGCGGCTTACCGCCTACGAGAAGCTTTCGGCCAGGGCCGGCGATATCGTGGAGCGCCTGAAGATCTTTAAAGAGAAGTACCACTGTTCTTCCGACGAAGAGATAAAGGACAGGCTGTTCCTGGAGAAGGAAGCGCTGGACCAGAAGGGCGTGGACCCGGCCAAGGCCGACGAGCCCGAGCTGGAGCGGCTCAAGGCCCGCCTGGCGGACCGGACGCGCGAGGCGCGCGACCTGGAGACAGAGGCCAGGGAGATCTCGCATGCCATGGACAAGGCCCGCGCCGTGGCCGGCGCCAGGCTGGAGAGCCTGCCCGAGCGCGTCAACCGCGGAGAGAGCGAGATAGCCGCCGCCCGCGAGGAGATAGCCGGCCTGGAATTGAAGGCCGAGGCCTACCGCCTGGCCGCCGAGGTCTTCGGCAAATTGGCCGCCAGTTCCAAGATGGCTTTCGACGCGCTGGCGCAGGAAGTTACGGCCACGCTGGCCGGGGCCGTGCCCGGGCTGCGCGCGCAGTTCGGCAGCTTCGACGCGGCCGAGGCCTCCATGAACGACGCCGGCGGCAGCCTGCGGCCGGTCAAATACCTGTCCACCGGCACGCGGGACCTGTTCATGCTGGCCGCGCGGCTGACTATGGCCCGCAAGGCCAGACTTGGCCCCGACGGTTTGGCCCCGGCCCTGCTGGTGCTCGACGAGCCTTTCTATACGCTGGACCCTGAGCGGGAGGCCGCCGCCCTGCGGCTGCTGGCCGCCTTCCAGAAAGAGACCGGCTGGCAGATCATTTTGCTCACCAAAGACCTGTCCGTCCCCCCCAAGGCCGAAGAAGCCGGCCTGGACGTAACCCTGATTAAACTCTAACCCTATCGAGGCTTCACCTCGATACGCAAAAAAAGCCAGGCTCTAGAGCCGGGCTTTTTGGTCTACGTGTGGCATGGGCGCTATCGAGGCGAAGCCTCGACAGCCTTGGCTTGTCTGTAGGCCTCTAAAGCGGCCGGGAAGGGGCTCAGGACGCGTTCCAGCACGCCTTTGCACTCCGAGATAGCCGTGCCGTAGTTGGTGATGGGTATGCCCGCCGCGGCGGCCTTGCCCATGCGGCCCAGTATCTCGGTGCGGCCCAGCATGCAGCCGCCGCATTGTATGGCCAGCTTATAATCGCCGAGGCCGGCCGGTATGTCGTGGCCGGCGAAGGTGTCGATCTTGAGATCGCCTTTAACGGTCTCGCGCAGCCAGCGCGGCAGCTTCACGCGGCCTATGTCGTCCTCTATGGCGTGGTGGCTGCAGCCTTCCAGCACCACCACCTTGTCGCCCGGGAGCAGCGAGCGGATGGCCGCGGCGCCGGCGGCGTAGGCGGCGAGATCGCCCTTGAAGCGGGCGAACAGGATGGAGAAGGTGGTGCAGGGCACACCGGGCGGCGTGTGCTCCACCATGAAGTCCACCACCTGCGAGTCGCAGACCACCAGGGCCGGCGGCTCTTTGAGGGCCGCGAGGGCCTGGGGATACTCGTGCTCGCGGCAGGTCAGGAAGAGCGCGCCGTGGTCGAGCAGGTCGCGCATGGCCTGCACCTGCGGCAGGATGATGCGGCCCTTGGGGGCTTCCTTGTCTATGGGGATGATGAAGACTACGGTCTGGCCGGGACGCACCAGGTCGCCGAGTATGGCCTTGGGGCCGGCGGCGGCCTGCGTGATCTTGAGCAGGCGGCTCTTGATGGCCGAGACGGTGAGTTCGCCGAGGCTGCGGGTAAGGGCCGAGCAGAGTATGGGCTCCAGGTTGCGCTCCCGGAGCGCGGCCAGCAGTTCCGCCGACGGGGCGGCTATGTCGGTCTTGTTGACCAGCACTATCAGCGGTATATGCTTCTCGCGGGCGGCGGCGGCGATCTCGCTCTCGCAGTCCCCCCAGCCGTAGGGCTCTACCACCAGCAGCGCCACGTCGGCGCGGTCGAAGATGCGGCGGGCGCGCTCGGTACGCTTGCCGCCCAGCTCGCTCTTGTCGTCCAGGCCGGCGGTGTCTAAAAAGACCACGGGGCCCACGGGCAGCAGCTCCATGCTCTTCTCCACCACGTCGGTGGTGGTGCCGGGCACCGGCGAAGTGATAGCCACGTCCTGGCCGGCCAGCAAATTGAGCACGCTGGACTTGCCGACATTGGTCCGCCCGAAGATGGCGATCTGAAGCCGCAGGGATTTAGGGGTGGTGTTCATAAAATCTCCGTATCGAGGCTTCACCTCGATAGCGCAGCTATCGAGGTGAAGCCTCGATAGACTTGAGCGTGTGGCCGTAGCCACTGGCGCGGCGGCGGCCCAGGGAGACCAGCATGGCGTCCACGCAGCCGGCGCACTGCTCCGGCGCCTCGTTGGTACAGATCTTGCCGGGGTAAAGGCTGTAATCCACGCGGTGCTCCTTAGGGCTGATATTGGGCATCAGCACGTTGGCGCCGCAGCGCAGGGCCTTCTGGCGGCCCTGCGGGTCTATGCTGCCCATGGCCGTGGTGGCGGGGATATGGGTGTTGCGGGTGACTATGCGGGTGAGGGCCACCATGCGCAGCCCGAGGTCCAGCGTGCCGCCCACGGCGCCGGCCATGGGCGTGTCGGGGTTGGCGATGAAAGGGCCTATGCCCACCATGTCCAGCTCGAGCTGCCTGAACAGCAGTATGTCGTCGGCCATGCTCTCAAGGGTCTGGCCGGGCAGGCCGGCCATTACGCCGGAGCCCACCTGGAAGCCGGCCTCTTTGAGCCAGGCCAGGCAGCGGAAGCGGTTGTCGTAGTCCGAGTCGGGCTTGAGCATGCTGAACAGGCGGCGGTCGGAGGTTTCGAAGCGCAGGAGAAAGCGGTCGGCCCCGGCGGCGCGCAGCAGTTTATAATCCTCTTTGGTATGCTCGCCGACGGACAGGGTGATGGCCAGGCCGGTCTCCCGCTTGACCTCGGCCACTATGTCGGCCAGCTGGCGCGGCCCCCAGTGGTTGTCCTCGCCGGACTGCATCACTATGGTCTTGTAGTCCAGCCGGGCCGCGGTGCGGGCGCAGTCGAGGATCTGGGCGGGAGTGAGGCGGTAGCGGCGCACCTTGGCATTGCCGGCGCGGATGCCGCAATAGTAGCAGCGGCGGCGGCAATGGTTGGAGAACTCAATAAGGCCGCGCAGGTGCACGCCGTCGCCCATCTCCTCGCGGCGTACACGGTCCGCCTCGGCGAAGAAGGGCGCGGGGTCGGTGTCCTGGGACAGCGCTTTTACCAGTTCTTCCTTTTTCATATAGCCTCAGAAGCAGAGGTCCCGCTCGCCTTTTTCGATGCGGTCGTAGTAGGCCTCCAGCATTTTTACCGTTTCGGGCGGGAAGTGGGCGGAGCGGGCGCGGATCTCTCCTGTTTCCTTCTTTATCAGGGCTTCGCCCTTGGCCTTGGTGGCGTCGGAGGCGAAGTCGTCCAGCCATTCGCGGAAGGTGAGCACGGCGTTGAGCTTGCAGAAGCGGCTCTCGTGGCCGCTCTTGAGCAGCTTCATGATATGGTCGCCGGTGCGGCCGCAGCGGTAGCCCGAGGTGCAGAAGGAGGTGATGTGGCCCAGGTCGGCGAGTTCGCCGATCACCTCGTCGAGGGAGCGGGTGTCGCCCAGGATGAACTGCTGCTTCTCGGCTTCCTGCGCGCCGGCGCGCTCGGAGTAGGCGCCGATGCCGATGCGGGTGCTGGCGTCGCGCTGGGTGCACATGCCGATGACCTCGCGGATGGTTTCCGGGCGCTCGCGGGCGGTGACTATCATGCCGGCGTAAGGCACGGCGAGGCGCAGCACGGCCACCAGTTTTTTGAAGTCCGCGTCGGAGACGTTCTTGAGGCTGTCGGCGGGCAGGCTGGTGCCGTCGGCGTTCTCGAGGCGCGGGAAGGAGATGGTATGCGGGCCGATGCCGAAGCGGGCTTCCAGCTCGCGGGCGTGGGCGACCAGGCCCAGCACCTCGAACTTCCAGTCGGGGTTGAGGCCGAACAGGGCGCCCAGGGCCACGTCGTCTATGCCGGCCTTGAAGGCGCGGTGCATGACGTACAGGCGCCAGCGGTAGTCGGCCTTGGGGGTGCCGCCGGGATGCAATCTGGCGTACAGCTCGCGGTCATAGGTTTCCTGGAAGACCTGGTAGGTGCCTATGCCGGCGGTCTTGAGGACTTTCAAGTCCTCCACGCTCATGGGGGCGGCGTTGACGTTGACGCGGCGGATCTGGCCGTAACCTTTGCGGGTGGGCACTTTTACGTCGTAGATGGTCCGCATGGCCTCGGCGATATACTGGGCGCCGGTGGCGGGATGCTCGCCGGTGACGAAGATGATGCGCTTGTGGCCGATGCGGCCGGCCAGGGCTTCCGCCTCGGCCTTGATCTCCGGCAGGGTGAGCTTGCGGCGCACGGCGCCGGCATTGCCGGTGCGAAAGCCGCAGTAGAGACAGTTGTTGACGCAGAAGTTGCTGGCGTACAGCGGGGCGAAGGTGATGACGCGGTTGTCGTAGACCTTGCGCTTTACGTCGCGGGCGGCCTGGAAGATCTCCTCGAGCAGGCCGGGGTCCTCCACGGCCAGCAGGGCGGCGGCGTCCTCCGGCGGCAGCGCCTCGGAGACGGCCAGCGACCGGGCCAGGATAGCGCGCACGCGCCCGGCCGTCGGGGCCGGGGCGGCCAGGGCCGCTTTAAGGGCGGCGTCGTCTATGAAATCCTTGCCGCCCCTGAGATAATCGGCGTAGGTGTCTGCGTTTACGGCAACGGTCTGCATAAGACCTCCTGAAAGCCCCCTCAGGCCTTCAGCGCGGGCTCGGCGGCCGGCGCGGGTACCGCGGCGTCCTTCAGCGACAGCTCGAAGGACGAACCCTCCCCGTACTTGGACTGCACCTTTATCTCCCCCCCGTAAAGCTTTACCACCTTCTTAAGGATGGACAGGCCGAGGCCGCTGCCGTCGATATTGCGGGTGTGCTCGTTCTTCATGCGCACGAACTCGCCGAACAGCTTGGCCAGCTCCTCGTCGGTCATGCCGATGCCGGTGTCGGAGCAGCGCACGGTCACGGTATCGCCGTCGCGGTTGAGTTCCAGCGTGGCCTTGCCGCCCTGTTTGTTGTATTTGACGGCGTTGGTGAGCAGATTGGACAGTATCATGTCCGCCTCGCCGGGGTCGGCGTTGAGCATTACCGACGGCGGGGCCTTGAGCTCCACCTGCACCTGTTTCGCCTCGGCCAGCGCGGCGACGTTCTCCATTACCAGGCCGGCGGTCTTGACCAGGTCCACGGGCTCGATGGCACGCTTCTTCTTGCCGGACTCCAGGCGGGTGAGGTCCAGCAGGTCCATCACCAGCTTGCGCATGCCGGCTATGCGCACCACCGAGCGGTCCACCATGGAATCGTAGGCGGCCAGCTCGGGGCCCTTCAGGCGCTCCCGCATTAGGTGCATATAGCCCTCTACGGCGGCCAGCGGGCTCTTGAGCTCGTGCGCCAGCACGCTGATGAACTCGAAACGCACCTGGCGCTTCTCTTCCTCCAGGCGGCGGGCCTTACGGTGCAGGTAGATGCTGCGGGCGGCCTTGCTGATGGTGGCGCGCAGTTCCTCCGGCGTGAACGGCTTGGCCAGGAAATCGAAGGCGCCGCGCTTGGTGGCGGTGACGGCCACCTCGAGCGAGGCGAAGGCGGTGATCATGATGGTGAGGAAATCCCCCGCCGGGTAGGCGGCCAGCACGTCTATGCCGGTCATGTCGGGCAGCTTATAGTCGAGCAGCAGGATGTCGGGGCTCCTGGCCTTGAGCTGGTCGAGCGCCTCGCCGCCGGTGGCGGCGGTGCGCACGGTGAAGGTGACGGTCTCGCTGAAGTCGGGCAGCGGCACCGAGAAGCCCTCGAGGGAGCGTTCGGCGCCGGCGCGCATGCCGGCCTCGTCGTCGACGATGAGGACGTCCAGCGCGTGGACGGGCAGGGGGTCAGGAGGCATGGCGCTCACCCGCGCCCAGCAGGCGCTTCAGCTCGGCCTTGAGCTGCTCGAAGCGCAGCTCCTTGTGGATGATGGCGTCGGCCTTGATCCAGTCCTTCGGGTCGTGGGCCTTGTCGAAATAGTAGCCGGTCTCCTTGGTGACCGACGTGACGATGACGACGGGGATCTTCGGGTCCATCTTCTTGATCTTGTGGCTGAGGACGAAGCCGGAGTCCGGGTTCTCCATCATCAGGTCCAGGACGGCGGCACGGAACCTGCCGGGCGCGATGAGCGGCTCGGCGTCCTTCTGCGTGGAGGCGGCGACCACCTCGTAGCTCTCGCTCTCGAGGTAGACCTTCATCTGTTCCATCATATCGGGGTCGTCTTCCACCACGAGGATCTTTATCTTGTTCTGGTCGGTCATAGCGTTCTCCTGTGCTGTCTTAAATCATTTCGCCGCGGGTTCGCTCTTCATCCTTATGGCCCCGGCGGCCGTGGCCACGCGGGGCAGCTTTACCGTGAAAGTGGTGCCGGCGGGGCCGGCGGCCGGGTCGGCGTTGCTGGCCACCGTGATATTGCCGCGGTGCACCTTGATGATGCCGTAGCTCACGGCGAGGCCGAGCCCGGTGCCCTTGCCGATCTGCTTGGTGGTGAAGAAGGGCTCGAAGATCTTCTTGAGGTTCTCGGGCCTTATGCCGCAGCCCGAGTCGCTCACGCTGAAGGCCACGCTGTCCCCCTCGGCGAAGGTCCTGATGGTCAGCGCGCCGGTATTGCCCATGGCCTCGAGGGCGTTGGTGACCAGGTTGGTGAGCACCTGGATGATCTGGTCCGGGTCCATCTCGGCCTGCAGGTCCTCGCCGGAGCGGTCGATGGTGAACGTCACGGACGGGGGCACGGTGGCGGTCTTGAAATAATTGTCCACCAGGCGCACCAGGCTGGTCTGGCGGAAGAAAGGCTTGTTCTTGCGCGCGAAGTTGAGCAGCCCGCCCACGATCTTCTTGCAGCGGTCGGCCTGCTCGGTGATCATCCTGGCGTCGGAGAACACGCGCGAGTCCTTGTCGCACTGCTCGGCGAGCAAATGCGAGTAGAGCAGCACCACGCCGAGCGGGTTGTTGAGCTCGTGCGCCACGCCGGCGGCGAGCTGGCCCATGCTGGCCAGCTTCTCCGACTGCATAAGGGCCTGCTTGGTCTTGGCCAGCTGGTTGTAGGAGGTGGTGAGCTCCTCGGCGGTGGTCTTGAGGCGCTCGATGGTATAGGGCAGGCACATCTCGCTCTCGGCGATGCCGCGGATGATGGCCACGGCGTGCTCGACGCAGGTGGGGTAGCCGCAGGCGCCGCAGTTGAGCTCGTCCTCGGGGTTGGTCTTGCCCATGTTGGCCAGCACGGCCTGCAGGGCGTCGCCGGCCGGCAACTGCATGCGCTGGTCCTCCGGCTGGAAAGAAGCTGAATAATCCAGGCCGCGGAAGCGCCTGACGCTCGCCTCCCAGTCGGAGAGCTTGATGCTGAAGTAGCTCTTGCGGGCGTAGCGGCGCAGGGCGGCCTCGCGGGCGTGCTTGGAGGTCTTGACGCTGATGCCGGGGCCCATGATGCAGCCGCTGCAGCAGAGCAGGTCTATGAAATCGGCGTCTATGTCGCCGTGCTCGAGGTTCTTGAGCACTTCGGGGAACTGCTCCAGGCCCTCGGCGGAGAGGAAGCGGCCGCTGAGCAGGTCCTCCTCGAGCTCGGCGGAGTTGAGCAGGCCGCCGCCCATGGGGTACAGCACGCCCTTGGCGGGGTAGGGCGGGTCGAACTGCGAGTCCAGCGCGCTATTGCGGTCCACGCCGGCCTCCTTGCACATGGCGCGCAGTTCGGTGAAGGTGATGGATTCGTCCAGGTCGGCGGGGTGGCGGTCGGTTTCCCCCTTCTTGGCCACGCAGGGGCCGATGAACACCACTTTCACGTCCCGGCCGTAGAGTTCCTTTATGACGCGGGCCTCGGCCACCATCGGAGACACGATGGGGGCCAGGTTGGGCACCAGGGCCGGGTGGTATTTTTCGACGAAGGAGACCACGGCCGGGCAGGCGGTGCTGATGAATTTCTTGCCGGGGTTCTCGTTGAGCAGCTTGCGGTACTGGAAGCTCACCATGTCGGCGCCGAAGGCCACCTCGCAGACGTACTTGAAGCCGAGGGCTTTAAGGATGCCGGCGAAGCGCAGCGGGTCGATGCCGCCGAACTCGACGGGAAAGCTGGGGGCCAGCGCGGCGGCCACGGGAGCGCCGGACTTGAGCAGGGCCCGCACGGCCTCTATGGACTGCTTGGTCTCCTTGGCGCCGCGGCTGCACATGAGCACGCAGTTGGCGCAGGAGATGCAGCGCTCCTTTATGACCTCGGCCTGGCCGCCGGAGATGCGGATGGCCTTGGCGGGGCAGCCGCGGACGCAGGTATAGCACGCTTTGCAGCGTTCCTTTATCGTCCTTACCAGCGGTTCGTTCTCGGGGGTCATAATAGCCGGCTTGCTTTTCTGTCTCTTTTGCCGCAGCTACGCGATGTCGGACGCCTTGCGCTTCG
The DNA here is from genome assembly GCA_001799715.1 of Elusimicrobia bacterium GWB2_63_16. Taxonomy (GTDB): domain Bacteria; phylum Elusimicrobiota; class Elusimicrobia; order Elusimicrobiales; family UBA9959; genus UBA9959. The sequence continues at coordinate 29,967 of MGTZ01000037.1, forward strand.
TATATTTCGTGTGCAGCAGGTGGTGGCTCTTCTCGCCCAGCGGCTTGCCCAGGAAGTCCTTGTATAGAGCCTGCACGGCCTTGTTGGCGTGCGAGGTGCGCAGTTTCTCGGCGGCGTCGATGGCGTAGAGGGCCTTCATGCGCTCGATGATGGCGGTCTTGTTGCGCGCGAAGGGCTGGCCGCCGCCGTTGATGCAGCCGCCGGGGCAGGTCATGATCTCGATGAAGTGCAGGTCCTTGCGGCCGTTCTTGATCTCCTCTACCAGCTTGCGGGCGTTGCCGAGGCCGCTGACGGCGGCCACACCCACTTCGAGCGCGCCGATCTTGAGCTTGGCTTCCTTGATGCCGGCCTGGCCGCGCACGGCCTCCACCTTGAGGGCGCCGAGTTCCTTGCCGGTGAGCAGGAAATGGGCGGTGCGCAGGGCGGCCTCCATCACGCCGCCGCTGGCGCCGAACAGTTTGCCGGCGGTGCTGCGGTCGCCGAAGGGCATGTCGGGCTCTTCGGGCTGCAGGGCCTTGAGGTCTATGCCGTGGATGCGCAGCAGCTGGGCGAGCTCGCGGGTGGTGAGCACGGCGTCGATGTCGGGGCAGCCCTCGCGGCCCATCTCGGGGCGGGTGACCTCGAACTTCTTGGCGGTGCAGGGCATGACCGAGACGCTGTACATTTTGGCGGGGTTAAGCCCCTGCTTCTTGGCGTAGTAGGTCTTGATCATGGCGCCCAGCATCTGCTGCGGGCTCTTGCAGGTGGAGAGGTTGGGGATGAGCTCGGGGTAGAAGGTCTCGACGAACTTGATCCAGCCGGGCGAGCAGGAGGTGAACATGGGCAGCGCGCCGCCGTTCTTCACGCGGTGGGCGAGCTCGCTGGCCTCTTCCATGATGGTCAGGTCGGCGGCGAAGCTGGTGTCGAAGACGGCCTTGAAGCCCATCTTGCGCAGGGCGGCGGTCATCACGCCGTTAACGTCGGTGCCGGCCGGCAGGCCGAACTCCTCGGCCAGCGACACCGAGATGGACGGGGCGTGCTGTACGACCACGTACTTGTCCTTGTCGGAGAGCGCCTCCATAACGGGCTGTATGTCGCTCCGCTCCATCAGGGCGCCGGTGGGGCAGACGTTGATGCACTGGCCGCAGTTGACGCAGGAGGAGACGTTGAGGCTGCTGTCGAAGGCGCAGCCTATGAACGAGTCGGAGCCGCGCTTGACGAAGTCGATGCAGGCCACGCTCTGCGTCTCCTCGCAGGCGCGCACGCATTTGCCGCACAGGATGCATTTGTCGGGGTCGCGGGAGATGGACGGGCTGGAGATGTCCAGCGGTTTCTTCTTCCTGGCCACGGGGAAGCGGCGGCTGGTGACGCCGTAGTCGCGGCTGAGCTTGTTGAGCTCGCAGGTGGGCTGTTTGGCGCAGTACAGGCAGTCGTCGGGGTGGCTGCCGAGCAGCAGCTCCACCACGGTCTTGCGGGCGTTGATCACGCGCGGGCTGTTGGTGAGGATCTTCATGCCTTCGGCGGCCGGGAACGAGCAGCTGGGGATCAGGTTGGCCTGGCCGTCCACCTCCACCACGCAGATGCGGCAGGCGCCCGACGGGAGCATGCCTTCCATGTGGCAGAGGGTGGGCACGTGCACGCCCTCGCGCCTCAGCACGGTGAGCAGGGTTTCCCCCGCCTGGGCCTCTACGTTCTTTCCGTTGACGGTGAGTTTCATGGTTGTATCCTTACGCGGCGCTGACGGCCTTGAACTTGCAGACGGTCCTGCACGAACCGCAGGAGATGCACTTCTCGGCGATGATGTAATGAGGCACCTTGGGCTTGCCGACGATGGCCTGCGTGGGGCAGCCTTTCACGCACAGCGTGCAGCCCTTGCACTTGTCGGAGTCGATGGAGAACTCCAGCATCTCCGTGCAGGCGCCGGCGGGGCACTTGCGTTCGAAGATATGCGCCTCGTACTCGTCGCGGAACCAGCGCAGCGTGGAGAGCACCGGGTTGGGCGCGGTCTGGCCGAGCCCGCACAGGCTGGTCTCGCGGATGACCTGGGAGAGGTTCTCGAGGTTCATGATGCCGGAGAAGCGGGCCAGGGCGTCGGCGTCCTTCTCGTTGCGGCGGTGGCGGGTGATGGCTTTGAGGATCTCCAGCATGCGCAGCGTGCCCTCGCGGCACGGGATGCACTTGCCGCAGCTCTCGCGCTTGATGAAGTCCATGAAGAACTTGGCCACGTCGACCATGCAGGTCTTCTCGTCCATGACAACGAGCCCGCCGGAGCCCATCATGGCGCCCACGGTCTTGAGGGACTCGTAGTCCACCTGGATATCGATGTGGCTCAGGGGGATGCAGCCGCCGGAGGGGCCGCCGATCTGCACGGCCTTGAAGGCCAGGCCGTTCTCTATGCCGCCGCCGATGTCGAAGACGATCTCCTTGAGGGTGGTGCCCATGGGGATCTCCACGAGGCCGGTGCGGTTGACCTTGCCTGACAGGGCGAAGACCTTGGTGCCCTTGCTGCCCTTGGTGCCGATGGCCGCGAAAGCCGCGGGCCCCTGGCTCATGATCTCGGGCACGTTGGCGAAAGTCTCGACGTTATTGATGACGGTGGGCTTGCCGAACAGGCCCTTCACCGCCGGGTAGGGCGGGCGGGGCCTGGGCATGCCGCGGCGGCCCTCGATGCTGTTCATCAGGGCGGTCTCCTCGCCGCAGACGAAGGCGCCGGCGCCCATCTTGATGATGACGTCGAGGTCGAAGCCGCTGCCGTAGATGTTCTCGCCCAGCAGGCCGTAGGCCTTGGCGTCGGCGATGGCTTTCTTCAGGTTCTTGATGGCCAGCGGGTACTCGGCGCGGATATAGACGTAGGCCTTGCTGGCGTGGATGGCGTAGGCGCCGATGGCGATGCCTTCGAGCACGCGGTGCGGGTCGCCCTCGATGACCGAGCGGTCCATGAACGCGCCCGGGTCGCCCTCGTCGGCGTTGCAGATGATGTATTTCTGGTCGGCGTCGCTGGCGAGCGCGATCTTCCACTTCTTGCCCGTCGGGAAGCCGCCGCCGCCGCGGCCGCGCAGGCCGCTGGCCTCCACCGCGTCGCAGGCCTGGGCCGGGGTCATCGTGTGTATAACTTTAAGAAAAGCCCCGTAGCCGCCGCGGGCGATATGCTCCTGTATTGAGTTCGGGTCCACGATGCCGACGTGCTTGAGCACGAAGCGCAGCTGCTTGCCGAAGAAAGGGTGTTCGCTCAACAGCGGCACCTTGGGCCAGCGTTTCCCCCCGTCCTCGAACTGCCCCAGGACCTGGTCCTTGAGCGGGGCCTTGTCCCTGAAAACGGAATCCAGCAGGGCCGGCACGGTGTCGCCGGTGGCGCGCAGGAAAGAGACGCGGGCCTGGCCGGGCAGCTGCACGTCGAGCAGCGGCTCCACGGCGCACAGGCCGATGCAGCCCACTTCCAATATATCGGCCTCGAGCTTGCTGTCCTTGAGATACTTCTTCGCGGCTTCCAGCGTCTTGGCGGCGCCGGCGGCCAGGCCGCAGGTGCCGGCTCCGACGTAGATCATGGGGCGGGCGAGGGTTTCGCGGCGCAGCTCGGCCGCCTTGGCGGCATAGTCCTCGCTCCCGAAGGCTCGGACCAGGAAGGCCTTGCGGGCCGAGGCCGTGAGGCCGGCGAGGTTGCGGTCGATGAGGTCTTTATTTGCCATTGGAGTTCTCCGCCTTCTTGAAATCTTCCACCAGCCGGCGCAGCTTGTCGGCGTTGACCTTGGCGTGGAACTCGCCGTTGACGCTGATCACCGGGGCCAGGCCGCAGGCGCCGATGCAGGCCACCACTTCTATGCTGAACAGCCCGTCGCGGGTGGTGTCGCCGGCCTTGATGCCCAGAACTTCCTCGCACATCTTGAGCACCGCGGCCGAGCCCTTGACGTGGCAGGCGGTGCCGCGGCAGATCATGATGTGGTACTTGCCCACCGGCTTGAAGCGGAACTGGTTGTAGAAGGTGGCCACGCCGTAGACCTTGCTGGCGGGGATATCGAGGTGCTTGGCCACTTTCAGGGCGGCAGGCTTGGAAATGAAGCCGTCGGCCGCCTGCACGTCCTGCAGTATCGGGATCAGCTTGTCGCGCTTGGCGAAGCTGTAATTCTCGAGGACTTTTTCCACTTTGCTCGGTGCGCTCATTTCAGTCGCTCCTTGACGGAATTCTTGCGGGCGAAATACGCCACTTTTTCTATCGAGAGGGTTATATCGAGCTGCTCCAGGAAGATGCCGGGCGGCACCTTGAGCTGCACCGGGGCGAAGTTCACGATGCCCCGCACGCCGGCGCGCACCAGCGCGTCGGCCGCCTCCTGGGCGGTGGAGGCGGGCACCGTGACGATGCCCACCGCCGCCTTCTCCCGCGCTACGGTCTTTTCCAGCTGGCCTATATGGTGCACCTGGCAGCCCGAGTAGACCCGGTTGACCTTCTCCGGGTCCTGGTCGAAGGCCGCCACGATGGAGAGGTTGGGCCTGCGCTTGAGGAAGTAGGACAGTATGGCTTTTCCGAGGTTTCCCACCCCCACCAGCACCATCTTGGTCAGGGACGAAGATTCAAGGTGCGCGTACAGCTCGGCCATGAATTCCTTGATGGGGTAGCCCCGCTGAGGGGTGCCCTTCAGCTCGAAGTTCATCAGGTCGCGCCGCACCTGTTCCGGGGAGACGCCCACCGCCGCCGCCAGCTCGTGCGAGAACACGTACTCGGAGCCGGTCTCCAGCCTGTTGTGCAGGAACTGGCAGTAGCGGAAGAATCTCTCTACGGTGCGCTGGGGTATCTTCGTCATATATCTCCTTACCTGGTGCGGCCTTCCACGTTGACCTGTTCCTTCTTAAGCGCCAGTAATTCCTTCACCTTGACCAGGAATTCCTTGGGCTTTATGGGTTTCTCCATGAAGGCGTCCACTGGCAGGAATTCCCCGTCCTTCTCTCCGAACTTCTGGGGCGAGGTCTCGTTGACCGAGGTGAGCATCAGGATGGGGACGTACCTGAGGGTCTCGGTGCGGCGGAACTTCTGCGCCGTGGCGAAACCTTCGGTGGGATCGTCCATCATGACGTCCAGCACTATCAGGTCGGGTTGCAGCTTGGAGGCCTTTTCGAACCCCTCTTTGCCGTTGATCGCCGTAACAACGGTGTGGCCAACCCCCTGCAGCACCACTTCGCAGGTGTCCAGGATGTCTTTGTCGTCGTCTATGCAGATTATCTTAGCCATACTATCCTCCGGGTCTTGTCGTTCAGATTGTAACGCTGCCTGCCGCATCGTTATTTAATAACGTTATTCCGTTAACGTTGACTATGAAAATAGTATACGTCATCGTTTGCGTTTTGTCAACCCTAGTTTTAAAAGGCTTGTTTTACGTCGGAGAGCAGCGTTACCGGCGCGTTACACTTCTGCGGGTACTGGTATAAAAGCCGCGTTAACGGCGACTATTCCGCCGTTACACATTAACGCCGCGGCCTCCCCGGCCGGGCTTCCCCCTCCCCCCCGCCGGCCGGGGCGGCCGCGGGGTTAACGGGGGCCCTTGCGGGCCCGCGGCGGGCGTTAACGGAGGGTGAATACGGGCAAAAGAAAAGGCCCTCCGCAAAGAGGGCCTTTTCTGTATGGGCCCAAGGCTACAACTTAAATTTGGGCAGCTTGATCTTGCCCGGGGCGGCTTTCTCCTTGAGTGAGTCGGCGAAGCTGTCCATGGACTTCTGCCCCGCGCCCAGCTTTTCCTTCAGCTCGGCCTCCTTGGCGGAGGTGAGAGCGTCCAGCTTCTTTTTGTAAGGCTCCAGGGCGGCATCCACCTTGGCGGCGGCGGCCTCCTGCGCCTTCTTGAGCTCGGCGCCCAGCGCCCGGGAGAAACCGGCGGACAGCGCGGCGGCCAGGTCGGTGCCCACGGAGAATTTAGGCGCCTTCACGGTGCCGCCCAGGTCGGTCCAGACGGAGGCCGAATCGAGGCCGGAGAAGGCGCCCAGCAGGGCGGAACGCAATTGCGGCGTCTTGACCGCGTCGGCCTTGGGCGCGAAAGAGGCGCCGGCGATGTTGAAGGTGCCGCGCCCGGAGAGGCTTTCACCCGCCGCTGCGAACTTGCCGTCGAAGCTGCCGGTGCCGCTGACGGCCACGGAGACGGAGTTCTCCGAGCCCAGCCGCAGGCCGCTGACGTCCATGCCCGAATAATTGACCAGGGCCCGGGCCTTAAGAATGTCGCCGGTGGCGTCCACCAGCGCGTTGGCCTGCAGCCGGCGCGCGCCTTTAGAGCCCTTTATGTCGGCCACCAGGGGCTTGCCGTACACCTTGGGCTGGGTAGTGATGCCCTCTATGCGCCCCTCGTAGTCCAGGGGCGCGTCGAGGTTGAGCTCGCCGGAGAGGGCCAGCTCGCGGATCAGGAAGGAAGGCCAGGCCCGCTCCTTGGGGAAATGCACCACGCGGCCGCGGGCGGCCTCGCGCGCCAGCGTTTTGGCGGTGGCGCTAGCCGGCATGTAGCGGCGGGCTATGGCGGCCCACTTCATGGCCTTATCGGCCTTGGCGGCGATGGCCGGGCCGGCCAGCATGCGGCCCAGGCTCTCTTTGTCGAGCGAGGGCAGCTTCATCTTGCCCATCACATTGGCCGTATCCTTCCGGCGGGCTTCCTCTACGGCCTTCAGCGCCGTCTTGGCCTCCGCCATGGCGCGCTCCAGCTCGGCCTTGTCGCGCTTGAAGTCCTCGGTGAGTTTCCTGAGTTCCTTGGCGGCGGCGGCGTAGTCTTTGGCCTGCTTTACGAAGTTCGTCTCGCCCCTGGCTTTCCCGTAGGAGGCCTTGAGCGCGTCCATGCGGGCCTGGTAGCGCTGCATATCGGCTTTCTCGAAGAGCTGCCTGTAATCCTCGTCGAATTTCCTCTCCAGCTCCCTGGCCAGCTTTACCGATTCCAGGTCGTCGGGGTTTACCGTGTAGGCGGTCAGCGCGTCGGCTTTCACGTCGGCGGCGCGGTCCAGCGCGAAGTCTTTGGACTCGGCCTGCAGCTGCCGCGAGAACTCGGAGGGCGGCTCTTCCTTGGCGAGCGGCAGGCGGGCGGAAGTCTTGCGCGGCGTGCCGAACGTCAGTCCCGCCAGCGCGGCGCGGTCTATCACGAACTTCTTCTCGAGCAGCGGGCGGCCTTCCATGCGGAAGTCCAGCGAGGCGAACTCGCAGAGGTTGGTGTATTCGGCGGCGGCGTCGCCCACGGCCAGGCCCTTCACCGAGAGCGAGGGCGGGAATATAGTCGTTTTGACCGAGGCTATCTCGGCCCGGGCGCCGGCGCCTTTCTCTATGCCCTTGATCAGGCCCCACTTCAGGATGGGGTCGAAGGCGAAGAAGAAGAAGGCCCAGACCAGGGCTATCAGCGTCAGGCGGGGCGCTATGTATGACCAGCGCATATTACACCCCCTCCTTGAAATACCAGTCGAAGAGGATGGAGGCCTTCACGCTTTTGACCAGCTTCGAATTCATGACCTTGTCGCGCAGGCGGGCGTTGTAGTAGACGCCGAAGGCGCGCCCGGCGAAATACACCGGGACGAACAGGACCAGGCCGGCCAGCAGGCCGCCCAGCAGCACCGTGTTGTTAAAACCCGTCCACGGCATGACGGGCATATTGTAGAGGGCCGTCCACAGCGGGGCCAGCGGCTCCGCGGTGAGCAGGGCGTAGCCCAGCGGGTCGGTCAATTTGTCCGCGAGCGGGTTGACGAAAGAGACCAGGAACATCGCGATCAGGCCCATCGGGATGTTCACCTTGAGCGCCATCAGCAGCACCAGCAGCAGTTGGGCCGTCAGATTGCCCTTGGGGATGAGGCCGATGACGAAGCCGATGGCTATGCCCCAGCCGATCTGCCGGGGGTCGGTGTCCGAGGTGAGACCTTTGATGAATTGCCGCAATATGCCTAGTGGGTTCATAATTTTAATATATAAAACATCCTCTCCTACTTCAAGCCGCCGCCGGGCTATTGGTATAATTTAACCATGAAGACGCCGGAACTGCTGCTCATCGCCCTCGGGCTCTCTATGGACGCCTTCGCCGTCTCGGTGGCCAGCGGCGCTACCATGAAGCGACTGCACCTGCCCAATGCCCTGAAGATGGCCCTCTTCTTCGGCGGCTTCCAGGCGCTGATGCCGGTGCTGGGCTGGCTGGCCGGCCTGGGCATGAAGAACTTCATCTCCGGAGTGGACCACTGGATAGCTTTCGGCCTGCTCCTGGCCGTGGGCGGCAAGATGCTCTACGAGTCCTTAAGGATCAAGGAAGAGGAGGACTGCGGCGGTCCGAAGACCTGCCCCTTCGACACCGGCACGCTGACCGTGCTGGCCATCGCCACCAGCATAGACGCGCTGGCCGTGGGGCTGACCTTCTCGGTGCTGGCCGTCTCCATCATCGCCCCCGTGCTGGTGATAGGCCTGGTAACTTTCGCCATGTCGGTGGCCGGGGTAAAGCTGGGCTCCACCGGCGGCCACTTCTTCGAACACAGGATGGAGGCCGCGGGCGGCCTCATCCTCATCGGCATCGGCCTCAAGATCCTAGTCGGGCATCTCGGGCTGCTTCCCCTCTGATTCCCCGGCCAACGGCAGATAAATATCCACGCGCGTGCCCGCGCCGGGCGCGCTGCGCAGCACTATCTCTCCGCCGTGCTGGTGCACCACGCCGTGTATGATGGCCAGCCCCATGCCGCTGCCCTTGCCCTCGCCCTTCGTGGTGAAGAAGGGCTCGAAAGCCCGCTCCAGCACGCCCTCGCTCATGCCCTCCCCCGTGTCCGACACCGAGATCCGGGCGGCCTTGAGGCACTGCCGCGTACTTACGAAGCAGATCTCCTCCATGGCCGTCTCCAGGCGCAGAGTGCCGCCGCCGGGCATGGCGTCCCTGGCGTTGGTGGCCAGGTTGAACAGCACCTGGTCGAGCTGGCTGGGGCTGCAGCTGACCGGCAGCGGCGCGCCGGCCAGGGCGGTCTCGAACTTGATGCCGCCGCCGATCAGCCGCCGCAGCATCGCAGAGGCGGACTCCATCCGGAGGTTTATGTCCACGGTCTCTCGCGCGTCCTGCGCCTGCCGCGAAAAAAGCTTGAGCTGCCGCGTCAGTTGCTCGCCGCGGTCCACGGCGGCAGAAACCTCCGTCATGTCCTCGTAACAGGGGTCGCCGGGGCGCAGGCGGGCCAGAGCCGCCGAAGCGTAACCGCCGACGGCGCCCAGGATATTGTTGAAGTCGTGGGAGATGCCGGCGGCGAAGCGGTTTAGCGCATCCATCTTCTGCATCTGGAACAGCGAGCGTTCCAGCTTTTTGCCCTCCAGGATGCGGGCGATGATGGCGCAGACCGAGGCCAGGAAGCGCTCGTCGTCGGGATCCCTGGCGGCGTCGGCCTCCAGGTATACAGCCAGCGCGCCTATTACCTGCCCCGCGGACTTGATAGGCAGGCAGTAATGGCCGTGCGGCACCGCGCCCGGCGGCAGGATGTCATGGCGCTCGTCGATGCCGCGGGCGAAGACGGTCTCGCCGCTTTCCAGCGCCTTGCCGCACAGACAGCGGCCCGCAGGCACGCTGCCGCAGAGCCGCTTATGATCTTCGGTAAAACCCCTGCTGGATTTGAGCCGCAGTTCCCCGTCCTCTACCAGGAAGATGGCGCCGCGGCTCTGTATGGAGAGCGGGGCCGAGTCCAGGACCTCCAGCAGGATGCCGTCGAGCAGGGCGCCGGCGGAGACCGTGTGCAGCGAGGCGCTCCAAAGGTCGCTGACTATGGCGTGCAGCTTGGCGTCGAGGCGCTTGTTCTTCTCCAGCCGGGCCAGGTCGCCGCGCAGGAGCAGGTACAGCGGCCCCAGCGCCACGGCCAGCATCAGCAGCGGGTCCAGGAGGTACGCCAGAGGGTGCTCCGTCAGCCCGGCGTAAGGCAGCGCGAACATCACCGCCAGCTCCGCCGCAGCCAGCACGAGCGCCGTTTTTACCAGCAGCTTGGTCATTTATCCTTTTCTTTGAACCACTTCTCGTGCCCGTAGAGCTTCTGTATGCAGTCCTCGCAGAGGCCGTGCGTAAAGCGCGCGTTCGAGTGGCCCTCCAGGTACACCTCCACCTTCTGCCAGAAGCCCTTGTCGTCGCGGATCTTCTTGCAGTTGGCGCAGATGGGGATAAGGCCCTGCAGCGTGCGCACTTCCTTGAGCGTCTCTTCGAGCTGCGTGTTCTTGGCGATCAGCGACAGGTGGCCGTTGATGATGTCCGCGAACTCCTCCATCAGCCGCAGCGTGGGGCCCTCGAAGTTGTTGGGCTTGCGGTCGAACAGGCAGATGCTGCCGAAGATGTCGCCGTCGGGCTGCATCACCGGCACGCCGGCATAGGCTATGAAGCCCGCCCTCGCGCCCTCGCTGTCCTTCCAGAAGTCGCTCTTGGTGGCGTCGGGGACTATCAGCTTCTCGCGGGCCTGGATGACGGCGCTGCAGTACAGCCGCATGCCGGGCCTGATCTTCACCACCTCGCTCTCCGCGAAGGGCTTGTCCGGGCCGGTGCTGGCGCCGATGACGCGCAGCGTGTCCTCCTCGATGATATTGATGGTGGCGGCGGGTACGTTGGCCACCTGGGCCAGCAGGTCGGCGATGCTGCGCCAGCGCAGCAGGGCTATTTCGGGTATCCGCAATTTGCGTATGTCGGCCATAGCGTCCTTAAACCGGCAGCTTGGAAACGGTGACCCAGTACATCTCGAACTTGCGGGCCAGGTCCAGGAATTCTTCCAGCGAGGCGGGCTTGGTGATATACGAGGCCGCGCCGGCCTCGTAGGCGCGCACAATGTCCTCGTGGCGCGACGAGGTGGTCAGCATCACGACCGGGATGCCGCGCAGCGCCGGGTCGGCCTTCAGGCGCTTCAGGAGCGAGATGCCGTCCATCAGCGGCAGCGTGATGTCGAGCAGCATTACAGACGGCCGCAGCGGCTTCTGGCCCGCGCGCGCGCCGGTGCCGGAGAGCAGGTCGAGCGCCTCCTGGCCGTCCCGTGCGATATACACCTCGGAGATCAGCTTGAATTCTTTGAAGGCCCGCTGGGCAATCAGGACGTCGTCCTCGTTGTCCTCCACCAGCAGCACGCTAAGTTTTTCGGTCTCGTTGGTCATCCGCCCTCCTAAGGCTTCTTGCGCAGGTCGGCCGGGATCAGGGCGTAGAACGCCGAGCCCTTGCCTTCCTCCGACTCCACCCAGATCTTTCCGTTATGCTCTTCCACGATCTTCTTGACTATGGCCAGGCCGGCGCCGGTGCCGCCGCCGTATTCCTGGCGCGAATGCAGCCGCTTGAACATCTTGAAAATCTCGTCGTAGTACTGGCTGGGGATGCCGATGCCGTTGTCCCTGAAGGTGAACTTCCAGTAGTACTCCCCGAAGCGCTCGGCGCTGATATCTATCTCGGGGACGGGCTTGTCGTTGTATTTCAGCGCGTTGCTGATGAGGTTCTGGAAAAGCTGGCGCATCTTGACCGGGTCACAGAAGATCGTAGGCATGTCCCCGGCTATCCGGACCGCGGCCTTGCGCTCGTCCACGGCGGTGGAAAGGCCGGCCAGGGCCTCCTGGGCCAGCTGGCCGGTGGAGGCGTCCTCGTAGGGGTTGCGCACGCGGGCCACGCGCGCGTAGCTCAGCAGGTCGTCTATCAGCCGGCGCATGCGGCTGGAGGCCTTGGCCACGCGGCCCAGGTAATCGGCCGCCTGCGGGTCTATCTTGGCGGCGTAGTCCGACATCAAGATGCCGGAGAACATCTCTATGCCGCGCAGCGGCTCCTTGAGGTCGTGCGAGACGGTATGGGCGAAAGCGTCCAGTTCGCTGTTGACGGTCTCGACCTCCTTGAGGTACTGGGCCATGCGGGCCTCGGACTCGCGGTGCTGGGCCATGTCTTTGAGCACCGTCACCACGCGCCGGCGGCCTTCGCCGCCGATAAAGGCCGCCGACAGCATGGCCGGCAGGCGGCGCCCGTCGCTGGCTTTCAGCCAGAGGTCCAGCTCCTTTATGTGGCCGCTCCAGGAGAGCAGCCCGAAGGGCTCGGCCGCCCCGGCGGCCTGGGGCTCCAGCAGGTCCTTGAGGTTCAGCTGGGCCGTCTTGAAATCGTAGCCGGAGAACTCGGCCGCGGCGAGGTTGGCCTTCAGTATGTTCCCCTCCTCGTCGGTAATGATCATCGGGTCCGGCATGCTCTCGAGCACCGAGTCCAGGTACTGCTTGGACACCGTGGTCTCGGAGAGGCCGCGGCTGAGCTTGTTGAAGCTCTCGGCCACCTCGCCCAGCTCGTCGCGGGCTATGACCGGCACGGAGAAATTATAGTCGCCGGCGCGCACCTTCCTGATGCCCTCGCCGAGCAGCGCCACCTGGCGCAGCATCAGGCTGGAGAAAACGGCGGACAGGCCGGCGGCCAGCACGGCGATGGCCAGCGCCAGCAGCAGCAGGCTGAAGATGATCTCCCTTTCGGCCTTGAGGGCCGGGGTCATGGGCAGGCCGGCGCGCAGGAAGCCGGCGGCCTCGGCGGGGCCGCCCACGCCTTCGAAGAGCAGATCCTCGCCGGTAGGACGGCTTTGCGCCACCGGGATGACCGCGTCCACCGTCGGTTCACCGTTATGCGCCATACGGGAGAAAGCCGGCGCGGCCTGGCGCAGGCCCCTGGCCATCAGCGGGTCGTCGAGGCGTGTGCCGGCCAGAGCCACGTTGGTATGGGCGATCACTTCCCCCCTCGCGTTGGTCAGGCCGGCGTAGACGGCGCCGGTGCGCTGCGTGAAAGCGTGCAGGGCCTTGATGCCGTCGAGTTCCTTGCCCGACGCCAGCGCCCGGAGGAACTCCGGCGCCAGGTCGGCCGCCACGTTGGCCGCGGCGTCGAAGATCTGCGCGCTCATGGCCTCGGAGACGGCCAGCCTGGAGAAATGGATATTGGCCCAGAGGGCCGCGCCCATCAGGACGACTATAAAAATGATGATCTTGACGTAGAGTTTCATGGAAAGAGGTAGGCGGCCTCGCGCAGGATCTCGGGCGGGAAGGTTATGCCGCAGCGCCGGGCGGCGGAGGCGTTGAGCGTCAGTTCTAAGGCATCGGGGAAGACCAGTTCCGGGATGTCCTCCCCCCGCTCCAGACCCTTAACGGCCTGCGCGGCCGCGGCGCCGCCGGTCTTGAAGCTGACCCCGACCGAGGCCGTGGCGCCTTCCTGCGCCAGACCGCGGGTGGAGGCGTACATGGGAATGGCGTTGCCCTGGGAGAATTCCCTGAATATCATCAGGGTGTCCGGCGAGATCAGCAGCGGGTCCGGGGGCAGCCAGAAGGCGTCCATGTCTTGGAGGCCCTTGCGCAGCAGCGCGGGCAGCTCGGCGGCCGAGCGCACCGGCTCGAGGCTGACCTCTATGCCGTGGTCCGGCCCGGCGGAGCGCAGTTCCTGCATCTGGTCGCTGTAGCCGGTCCCGGCCCAGAATACCGTGAGCCGTTTGAGAGAAGGCTGTATCTGCTTAAGTTTGCCCAGCAGCCTGGCGTTGGAAGGGCGCATGCTGATCTTTACGGTCTTCCCCGTGCGGCCCGCCGCGGACACGAAATGGCCCGGCGACATGCAGTAGACCAGATCTGCCTGGGGCGGGTAGTCCTGGCTGGCCGCCCTGGCGCCGAAGGCCACCACTATATCGGCGCCCGGGGGCAGCGCGGGCGCGCCTTTGGATGCGTCGAAGCGCCGCACCTCGGCGCCGTATCCGGCCTGAAAGGCCGAAAAGGCCTCCAGGTAGAATCCGACGTTCTTGGAGAGCACGGCCGCCACGCCGTCCCGCGGGGCCGCCTGCGCGGGCGCGCAGAGCAGAGTCAGGACCGCCATGGTGAGGGCTCTTTTCATTCTAGAAGCGGTAACTAAAAGTGTACTCCAGGCGGCGTCCCGTGTAGAGCGGCAGCGTCTCCACCACACGCAGGCGCACATACTCCGGTATCTCCACCACCCCGTCCGTCAGGTTCTTTACCGCCAGGGTATGCCGGGCGCCGCCGTTGCGGTAGCCGAGGCTGGCGTCGGCCCAGAACTGCGCCGGGATGGCCCCGCGCAGCGACCGGCCGGGGCCGAACACGTTAAAATTGGAGGCGGCGAAGAAGCGGCCGGCGTCCGCCGCCAGGCCGCCGGAGAGGTTGTAGTGGGGAGAGTACTTGAAGTTCCAGGAACTGTCCCCGGGCAGGCCGAAAGCCCCGGGGGCCGGGATGTCGGCCTCGTCGTGGCGGCTGCCGCGCAGGCGGTCGAAGGACAGGAAAGCGTGCGCGTGCCTGCCGGAGTAACGCAAGCGCAGCTCAACCCCCTCGGCGTGATAGAGCGGGGCGTTGGAGTAGTAATTGACGTTGGAGTAGGAGACGCCGTCGCGGGTAAAATCGCCGAGGTCGCGGAAGATGGAGTCTTTGTATTTGGCGTGGTAGGCGGTGAGATGGGCGAAAAAGTTCCCGCGGGAGGCCAGGTAGGCCAGCTCGTAGGACTCGGTGCGCTCCGGCTTGAGGCCGGGGTTGCCGACCACCGTGACCGGGGAGGGCAGGAAATACTGCTCGAACGGCGTCGGGGAACGGAAAGACTGGCTGAACAGGGCCTTGAGACTGTTGCGCTCGTCTACCATGTAAATGGCCGAAGCCCTGGACGAGAGGTTATCGCCTGAGTGGCCGTCGTTGGTGTAGCGGCTGCCGGCCAGCAGTTTCCAGCTCCCGCTCTCCAGGCCCAGCTGCGCGTGCAGCGAGCTCTCCCGGTTGAGGCGGTCGCTGAGGCTGTTGTCCCACTGGTTGACGCCGGTATTGCTGTAATAGTTGAGGTAGCGCTGGGCGTAGCGGTACTCCTGCGCGGCCCCGGTCTCCAGATACAGGCCCGCGGGCAGGTTCACGCGGGCGCCCAGCGAGTTGACGAAGCGCGACCCGACTATGTCCGAGCGTATATTGTCGCTGGCGTCGCGGGGCACGTTGCGGCGCTGCCAGTCGTAGGTGGCCGTATAGGTCAGCGAGCCCCAGTCCGGCGCGAAATTATGGGAGAAGCTGGCGAGGGCGGCTTCGCGGGTCTCGTTGAACAGCGCGCCGCTGGCCAGGGTGAGCGTGTTGCCCAGGTAATTCTGGTCGCTGCGCGCGGCGTTGAGCAGCAGCGTGCTGGCGCCGCTGGTGCCGGAGAAATTAAAGGTGCGGGCGCCGAAGTACTCCCGCACGGAGTTTTCCGCCCCGTTCTCGTCCCTGAGCAGCACGGCGGGCTGCGCCTCTTGGCGCGAATCCGCCGAGACCATGTAGGAGTACTTGCCCTCGCCGCCGGAGTACAGGCCGCCGGTGCGCGACACGTCGCCGCGGCCGGCGTAGCCGCCGGCGCCGCTGGCGAGGCCGCCCGTAAAGATGCCGAGCCGCTGCCCCTTGGGCGCCTTGCGCAGCACTATGTTCACCGCGCCGGTGAGGGCGTTGGAACCGTAGAGCACCGAGGCGGGCCCCAGCAGCACTTCTATGCGCTCCACCGCGTCTATGCCCACCCGGTCCAGGTCCCCTTCGCCGGTAACGGCGTGCCACATGGGCACATTGTCTATCATCACCAGCACCTTGTTGGCGTAATGTTCCTGCAGGGCGCCGCGCACGGTGGGGATATTGTGCATCAGGTAGGTGCGCAGCACCGCGAGGCCGGGTACGGTCTGCAGCGCTTCCGACACGGAGGCGAAATTATAGCGCTCTATCATGGCGCGGTCTATGACGGTCACGTTGGAGACGCTGTCGAAAACGCTTTCGGGCGTGGCCGAAGCGACGGTAAGCACCCTGGCCTCCTCGCTCATGAAGGTCCAGAATTCGCCGAGGTCGTCCTGGGCCGCGGCAAGGCCGGGCGAGCAGAGCCGCGCGGCCGCCAGTATGGCGGCAGCGCAAGCGTGCCTGATGCGGAAACTACCGGACACTGGACCCCCCCAGCCCCCAGGGGCTTAAAACGGTCAAGACTGCGCGCCGCCCTGCCGCGCCGGCACTATGAAGATGGCCGCGGCGTAGGCGATGAGGCCCGGGATCACGGCCGTGGCCAGCAGTACGAAGACGAAAGCAAGACGCAGGACCACCGGGTCGACGTCGAAGTATTCGCCGAGGCCGCCGAACACGCCGGCGAAGACCTTGTTGTCGCTGCTGCGGTAAAGACGTTTCATGCTTTTATTTTATATAAGAGTACTCCTTAATGCAATAGAAATCCGGCGGGCCCGCGCGCGGCCCGGCAGGGGTTATTTTTTAGTAGAATAAAACCGATGTCCTATGACGTGATCATTATAGGCGCCGGGGTCACCGGCGCGGCCGCGGCCAGGGAGCTTTCCCGCTACCGGCTCAAGGTGCTCGTGCTGGAAAAAGAGGCCGAGCCGGCCTTCGGCGTGTCCAAGTCCAACAGCGGCATCGTGCACGCCGGCACGCAGAATCCCCCCTCTTCGCTGAAGGGCTGGCTGTGCGTGGAAGGCAACCGCATGATGCGCGAGGAGCTGGCGGCGGACCTGGGGCTGCACTTCGTGCAGTGCGGCCAGCTGATAGCCGTTTTCGACCTGGCCGACCTGCCGGAACTGGAGAAGATCAAGGCCGAGGGCGAGGCGCTGGGCGTAAAAGGCATGGCGGTAGTGGACCGGGGCTGGCTGGACGCGAACGAACCCAATTTAGGCCCCGAGGTGAAGGCGGCCCTGCTGGTGCCCACGGCCGGCATCATCAGCCCCTACCGCTTCGTCTACGCGCTGATAGAGAACGCCGTAAAGAACGGCGTGGAGCTCAAGACCTCGGCCAGGGTGGCCGGCATACGCCGCATAGAGAAGGGCGGTTTCTACGTGGAGGCCGGCGGCCACGTCCACACGACGAAGTTCCTCGTCAACGCGGCCGGCCTGCACGCCGACGAGATCTCCGCCATGGCCGGCGCCCCGACCTTCAGGATCACCCCGCGCAAGGGCGAGGAGTACCTGCTCGACAAGAAACGCGAGCATATCGCCAACCACATAGTCTTCCCGCTGCCCTCCAAGACCTCCAAGGGCATCCTGATCATCAAGACCTCCGACGGCAACCCGATGATAGGCCCCACCGCGCACGACACGGACGACAAGCGCGACCTCTCCACCACCGAGGAGGGCCTGGCCGAGGTGCTCGCCGGCGCCCGCCGCATGATGCCCTCCGTCTCCAAGGGCGACATCATCGCCTATTTCGCCGGGCTGCGCCCGGTGGCCGGCAAAGACTTCATCATCCGCCACGAGAGCGGCGCCCCCGGCCTGGTGAACGCGGCCGGCATACAGTCCCCCGGCCTTACCGCCGCCCCGGCCATAGCCGTGATGATCGCCGATATCCTGAAGAAGCAAGGCCTGCCGCTGGAGCCCAAGGAGCATTTCCACCGCCTGCGCCAGCGCACCGAGCACCTCTTCCTGGCCCCGCCGGAAGAGGCCCGCCGGCTGATAGCGAAGAACCCTGCCTACGGCGACATAGTCTGCCGTTGCGAACTGGTGAGCGCGCAGGAAGTGCGCGACGCGATCAGGCACGGCGCCACCACCCTCGACGGCGTGAAGTTCCGCACCCGCGCGCAGGCCGGCCGCTGCCACGGCGGCTTCTGCACCACGCGCATCTTGAAGATCATGCACGAAGAGCTGGGCCGGCCGGTGACGGAGCTCACCAAGCGCGGCCCCGGCTCCGAGATCGTAAAGGACGAACGCAAATGAACCTGATATACCTCAGAAGCCATGCCCCCAAGGCCAGGAAGTTCATCAAGAAGAAGCTGCGCCGCGACGAACCCAGTTCCATCTACGACATCGAGGCCGGCGACTGTTGCCTCGCCCCCGCCGACACCGGCGGCACGGACTATATCCTGACCTTCCTTAACGACGCGTCCCCCGAGATGCTGGCCTTCATCCAGACCAGCCGGCAGTGGACGGCTCCGGACCTGAACTAGACCGATGAAACAGAGGGAACTGGTGGTGGTGGGCGGCGGCCCCGCCGGCATGGCGGCGGCCCTGGCCGCGCGCGCGGCCGGCGTGAGGGACGTGCTCCTCCTCGAGCGCGACCAGCACCTGGGCGGCATCCTCAACCAGTGCATACACCCGGGCTTCGGCCTGCATCATTTCAAAGAGGAACTGACCGGGCCGGAGTACGCCGACCGGTTCGCCGCGCTGGTAAAGGCCGACCCCGGAATAGAGGTCAGCCTGCGCTCCTTCGTGGTGAAACTCACCGGGGACCGTGAAATAACCTATCTCCGCCCCGGGGCAATGGAGGATATCAAGGCCGGCGCCGTGATCCTGGCCACCGGCTGCCGCGAGCGCACCCGCGAGATGATACCGATCCCCGGCTCGCGCCCGGCGGGCGTCTTCCCCGCGGGCCTGGCCCAGAAGATGGTCAACATGGAAGGCTGGATACCCGGCCGCGAGGCGGTGATAGTGGGCTCGGGCGACATCGGCCTGATCATGGCCCGCCGCATGGCGCTGGAAGGCGTGACCGTGAAAGCGGTGATAGAGATACAGAAGACCAGCCGCGGTCTCGTGCGCAACGTGGTGCAGTGCCTCGAGGACTTCGGCATCCCGCTGCATTTCCAGCACCGCATCACAGCTATACACGGGGCCGACCGCGTGGAGCGGGTCGGCGTGATCAGGGTGGACGCCGATTTCAAGGATATACCCGGCACCGCTTTCGAGATAGCCTGCGACACCGTGCTGGTGTCCGTCGGGCTGATCCCCGAGAACGAGCTGCTGGAGATGGCCGGCGGCCTCGTGGACCGCCGCACCAACACCCCGGTGGCCGACGAGGTCAACCTGACCTCGCTGCCCGGCATCTTCGCCTGCGGCAACGCAGCCAAGGTCTACGACCTGGCCGACTCCGTCACCAGGGACAGCGAACTGGCCGGCCGCATGGCCGCCAAGTACCTGGGGGCCGCCGTATGAAGCGCGTGATGACCTGCATAGAATGCCCGCAGGGCTGCCGCCTGGAGATAGAGGCCGACGGCTCGCGCGTGATCAGCGTGACAGGCAACAAATGCAAGCGCGGCGACAAGTACGCGCGCCAGGAGACGGAAGCGCCGCTGCGCACGCTCACCACCTCGGTGCTGACGCGCGGCCTGGAGTTGAAGATGCTGCCGGTGCGCACCTCCAAGCCCATACCGAAAGAGAAACTCCTCGACGCGATGCGGGCGGTAAAGACCCTGGTCGTGACCTCGCCGGTGAAGGCCGGCTCCGTGGTCGCGGAGAACTTCCTGGGCCTGGGCGCGGACCTGGTGGCCTGCCGCCCGCTGGATAAGCTGTGAAGCGCCTGGCCACGCTCCCCCTCGCGCTGCTGCTGGCCTGCTCGGGCGCCGGGCCGGAGGAGAAAAGCATGGACGAAAAACTTAAAAAGCTCACGCCGCTGCAGCTGGAAGTAACTAAGAACTGCGGCACCGAGCCTCCTTTCAAGAACGAGTACTGGAACGAGCACCGCCCCGGCATCTACGTCGACGTGATAGACGGCGAGCCGCTGTTCGTCTCCGCCGACAAGTTCGACTCCGGCTCGGGCTGGCCCAGCTTCACGCGGCCGATCAAAGAGGCCAAGCTGGAAGAGAAAAGGGACAGTTCTTTGGGCATCGAGCGCGTGGAAGTGCGCTCGAAATCCAGCGACTCACACCTGGGCCACGTCTTTCCCGACGGGCCCGGCCCGCGGGGGCTGCGTTACTGCATCAATTCCGCCGCCCTGCGCTTCGTGCCGCTGGAGGAGATGGAGCGGGAAGGCTACGGGGGATATATACCGCAGGTAAAAAAATAGCGGGTTTGACAGCGCGCGCTATATTTTTTAAATTATAAGTACGCCGCATTTCGTTCTCGATGGCCGCCACAACCAGGACCACCTCACGGCGCTGACTTTCAGGCTCCAAAAATGTTACTGGTCCTACTTTCCCTGCTAGTGCTGCTCGCCAGCTCCGCGCTGGCTTTTGTCTTACGCAAAGATCCCGCCCGGGCGCAGGACGCCGGCGCTTACGGCGCCGTTGCCGCCTCGCTGACCGGGCTGCTGCCGGCCGGCCGCGTGCTGCTGACCGGCATGCCGGAGACCCTCACCCTCCCCTGGGCCGTACCGCTGGGCTCCCTCTCTTTCACGCTGGACCCGCTGGCCGCTTTCTTCCTGGCGCCGCTCTTTATACTTACCGGCCTCGCCGCGGTTTACGGAGTGGATTACCTCAAGGCCTATGAGGGCAAAAAGCCGCTGGGCCTGGCCTGGGCGGCTTTCAATATCCTTACCGCCTCCATGGTGGTGGTCTTCACCGCGGCCAACGCCGTGCTGTTCATGCTGGGGTGGGAACTGATGGCCGCCGCGGCGTTCCTGCTGGTGCTCTTCGAGCATGAGCGCGAGCAGTCCCGCCGGGCGGCCTACCTCTACCTGGCGGCTGGCGGCGCGGGCGCGCTGCTGCTGCTGGCCGCTTTCGGCCTGCTGGGCCGCTCCGCCGCCTCGCTCGACTTCGCCCTCTTCTCCGTACCCGCTGGCGGCGGGGCTTCCGCCGTCTTCCTGCTCTGCCTCGCCGGGTTCGGCCTCAAGGCCGGCTTTATCCCCCTCCACGTCTGGGTGCCGGAAGCGGACCCGGCCGCGCCGGGTTATGTGGCCGCCGTGATGAGCGGCGTCATGATGAAGACCGGCATTTACGGCCTAATCCGCGTGCTGGGTTTCCTGTCCCCCTGGCAGGAATGGTGGGGCTGGGCCATGCTGCTGGCGGGCGCCGCCTCCTGCGTGCTTGGCGGGCTGTTCGCCCTGGCGCAGCACGACCTCAGGCGCGTGCTGGCCTATTCCAGCATAGAGAATATCGGCATCATCCTCATGGCGCTGGGCCTGGGCACCGTGGCCGCCGTCAACGGCGCGACGGCCATGTCTGCCCTGGCTTTCGCCGGCGCGCTGCTGCACGTGCTCAACCACGCGCTCTTCAAAGGCCTGCTGTTCATGGGCGCCGGCGCGGTGCTGCGCGGCGCGGGCACCTCGGAGCTGGACGCGCTGGGCGGCCTGGGCAAACGCATGCCGCGCACCCTCCCCCTGTTCCTGCTGGCCTCGGCCGCGGCCTGCGCGCTGCCGCCGCTCAACGGCTTTACCGGCGAGTTCCTGATCTACCTGGCCGCTTTCGGCGGAGCCGCCGCCCCCGCCGCGCTCGCCGGGATAGTGACCGCGCTGGCGCTGGCCGTCGCCGGAGCCCTGGCCGCGGCCGCCTTTACCCGCGCCGCCGGCACCGCCTTTCTGGGCGAGCCGCGCACCGGGCGCGCCGCCGGGGCGCAGGAGGCGGGCCCCCTGATGATCTTCTCCATGCGGGCGCTGGCGCTGCTCTGCCTGCTGGCCGGCCTGGCGGGCCCGCTGCTGCTGCTGCCGGTGGGCACCGCCGTCGCCGCGGCCTTCGGCCTGGCCCCCGCCCTGGCCGCCATGGAAGGCGCCGCCGCGCCGCTGGTCTACGTCTCCGCGGCCGGCCTGCTGCTGATCTCGCTGGCCGCGCTGGTCTTCGCCGGGCGCGCCCTGGCCCTGAAAGGGAAACAGCCGGCCGCGGCCGGCACGTGGGACTGCGGCTACGCCGCCCCGACGGCCCGCATGCAGTACGGGGCCGCCTCCTTCTCGCAGCCGCTCACCGATTTCTTCCAGCCCATCCTGCGCAAGATAGGCCAGTACCCGGTGATCACCGAATATTTCCCGGGCAAGGCCTCTTTCTCGACGGAAGCGCAGGCCGTCTTCTACAATTCTTTCTACATGCCGGCGGCCGCGCGGCTGCGCGACCTGGCCTACCGCTTCAGCTGGATCCAGCACGGCCGGCTGCAGATCTATATCCTGTACATCGTAGTGACGCTGCTGCTCCTCCTGCTATGGAAATTGTAAAGCCCCTGGTACAACTGCTGGCGGCGCTGCTGCTGGCCCCGCTGCTGCCCGGAGTGATCAACCGGGTGAAGGCCTTCTTCGCCGGGCGCAGGGGCCAGCCGCTGCTGCAGCTGTACTACGACCTCGCCAAGCTGCTGCGCAAGACGCCCGTCTACAGCCGCACCACCACCTGGGTGTTCAAGGCCGGGCCGGCCATAGGACTGGCCGCGCTCGCCGCGGCGCTGCTGGTGATGCCCTTCGCCGGCAGGCCTTCCGCCCTCTCTTTCGACGGCGACTTCGTCTACCTGATCTACCTGCTGGGCCTGGCCCGCTTCTGCGCCGTGCTGGCCGCGCTGGATACCGGCTCGGCTTTCGAAGGCATGGGCGCGAGCCGCGAAATGCAGTTCGCGGTGTTCTCCGAGCCCGGCTTCTTCCTGGGACTGGCGGCGCTGGCCGCGGTGACCGGGCAGCGGTCGCTGGGCGGGATGTTCGGCGTGCTGACCGGCGACAGCTGGCGCGTGGCCGCCCCGGTGCTGGCGCTGCTGACCGCCTCGTTCTTCATAGCGCTGCTGGCCGAGAACTCGCGCGTGCCGGCCGACGACCCGAACACCCATCTGGAACTGACCATGATACACGAGGCGATGATCCTCGATCACAGCGGCCCGGACCTGGCCTATATCCTTTACGGCGCCGCGCTGAAGCTCTGGCTGTTCGGCTCGCTGATAGCCTCGATGGTGCTGCCCAGCCACAGCGGCGCCTGGGCCCGCGACGCGGCCATGTTCCTGCTGGTGATGCTGGGCGTGGCGGCCGCCGTAGGCGTGACGGAGTCGGTGATGGCCCGCCTGCGCCTGACCAAGGTGCCGTACATGCTGATCACAGCTTTCGCTTTCTCGGCGCTGGCCCTGATCTTTCAGATGGGAAGATAAATGAATACCTTCGCGGAACTGATCATCGTTTTCATAATCCTAATAGACCTGGCCCTGGCGGTCACGGGTTCGCTTTCGTCATGCATCAAGCTGGTGGCGCTGCAGGGCGTAGTGGCTGGCATCCTGCCTCTCCTGGCCATGCACGGCTCCCCCCACTTCCGCGCGGTGGCCTTCGCCGCGGTGATCATCGCGCTCAAGGGCGCGGTATTCCCCTGGCTGATGATGCGCGCGCGCGACCGCAGCGGCGCCCGCAAGGACGTGGAACCGCTCATCAGTTACCCCGCCTCCATCCTGCTGTGCCTGGGCGCCTTCATAGCCTCGTCGTGGCTGGGCTCGCGCCTGCCGCTGCCCGAGACCGGCGTGGCCTGGATCGTGCCGGCTTCTCTCGCCACCATCTTCACCGGCTTCCTGCTCATCACCACCCGCACCAAGGCCATCACGCAGGTGCTGGGCTACCTCGTCATCGAGAACGGCATCTATATCTTCGGCCTGGCGCTGTTCGTGGAGCAGCCGATGATGGTGGAGCTGGCCATCCTGCTCGACGTGTTCGTGGCCGTGTTCGTGATGGGCATAGCCATCTTCCATATCAGCCGCGAGTTCGACCATATCGACACGGCGGAACTGTCGGAACTCTCCGACTGGCGCCGCGGGGAGGACGGCCGATGATCACCCGCGCGCTCCTGCTCGTGCCGCTGGTCGCCGGCACGCTGGCCTTCCTGCTGCGCAGCGACGCCGCCCGCCGGGCGCTGCTGGTCTGGACGGCCCGGCTGCATTTCCTGCTGACGGCCCTGGTAACGTACCTGCACCTCGGCCCCGGCTCCGACCCGGGCGAGCCGGGCTGGTTCGCCTTCGACAACCTGGGGCTGCTCTTCCTGGGCGTCACCTCGCTGCTGTTCCTGGGCGCCTCCCATTACGCGGTGCGCTACCTCGAGCTGGAGAAGCGCGACCCCGGCGAGGAAGCGGACGGCGGCTTTATCTTCAACAACGCCCCCGAGGCGGTGTTCACCGGCTGCCTGCTGCTGTTCCTGGCGGCGATGACGGCCGTGACGGCCAGCCGCCACCTGGGCATGCTGTGGGCCGCGGTGGAGGCCACCACGCTGCTGTCGGCCCCGCTGATCTATTTCCACCGCACGCGGCGGTCGCTGGAAGCCACGTGGAAGTACCTGCTCATCTGCTCGGTCGGCATCGCGCTGGCGCTGATGGGCAACTTGTTCCTGGGCGCGGCCGGGCTTAAGACCGGCGCCGGGCTGGAGCTGGAGGGCCTGCTGGCCAAGGCGGCCGTGCTGGACCAGCCGCTGCTCAAGGCGGCGTTCCTTTTCCTCTTCGTCGGCTACGGTACCAAGATGGGCCTCTCCCCCTTCCACACCTGGCTGCCCGACGCGCACAGCGAAGCTCCGGCCGTGGTGTCGGCGCTGCTCAGCGGCGCGCTGCTCAACTGCGCCTTCCTCGGCATACTGCGCGTCAGCGGCATCTGCGCCGCCGCTGGCCTGGCCGGTTTTACCGGCGGGATCCTGACGCTGTTCGGCCTGCTCTCGCTGGTGACCGCGGCCCTGTTCATGGTGGGCCAGCGCGACTACAAGCGCATGCTGGCCTACTCCAGCATCGAGCACATGGGCATCATGGCGCTGGGCGCGGGCCTGGGCGGCGGGGCCGTGTTCGGCGCGCTGCTGGCCGCGCTGAGCCACTCGCTGACCAAGGCCGGCCTGTTCTTCACGTCCGGGCTGGTGCTGGCCGCCGAAAAGACCAAGCGCATCTCCGAGGTAAAGGGGCTCTGGCGCCGCGCGCCCCGGACCGCCGCGTTGTGGCTGGCCGGCTTCTTCCTCATCACCGGCACCCCGCCGTCCGGCGTCTTCCTGGCCAAGTTCATCATCCTCAAAGAGGCGCTGGAACAGCGGCACTACGCGCTGGCGGCCGCCTTCCTGCTCTCCCTGGCCATCCTGTTCGCGGGCATGGCGCGCTATTTCATCTCGATGACTTTCGGCGAGCGGGAGGGTAAGTCCGGAGAGAAACCTTATGTCGAGGAGCCGGCCATGCTGCTGCCGGCCGCGGCCTTCTTCGTCTGCGTGATCCTGGCCGGCCTGTACCTCCCCGGCTGGCTGGGCTCGCTGCTCGCCGGCGCGGCGCTTAACGCGGGCGGCAAACTATGAAAGTAGACCATCTCTCAGGCTTCGACTTCGCGGCCACCGACCTGGACCCGGTGCTGTTCTTCGACACGGCGGCCTCGCGGCTGTCCGCCGGCGGCCGCGCGCTGGCCTATTTCGCCGTGCCGGAGGGAGCGGCGCACCGCCTGGTGATGGCGGTGGGCTTCGACCGCGAGGGCCGCATCGAGGTATATTCCACGGCCTTCAGCGGCCCTTTCCGCGCGCTTACCCCCTCTTTCCCGCAGGTGCATCTCTTCGAGCGGGAGATCTTCGAGCAGGCCGGCATGAAGCCGGAGGGCCACCCGTGGCTGAAGCCGGTGAGGTTCAACACAGCCGGCGCGACGCCGGGCGGGGCCGAATACTTCACCGTGCACGGCAGCCAGGTGCACGAGGTGGCCGTGGGGCCGGTGCACGCCGGCGTGATAGAGCCCGGCCATTTCCGCTTTCAGTGCCACGGCGAGAAGGTCTTCCACCTCGAGATCATGCTGGGCTACCAGCACCGCGGCGTGGAGAAGCGTCTGGCGGCCGGGCCGGACGCGCGCTCGCTGCATTACGCCGAGACTTTGTGCGGCGACGCCAGCATCGGCCACGGCTGGGCCTACTGCGGGGCCGTGGAGGCCCTCTGCGGCGTCAACGTGCCGCCGCGGGCGCAGGCGCTGCGCGGCATCATGCTGGAGCTGGAGCGCCTGGCCAGCCATACCGGCGACCTGGGCGCGCTGGCCGGCGACGCGGCTTTCCTGCCCACCGCCTCTTTCAACGGCCGCCTGCGCGGCGACTTCCTGAACATGACGGCGCTGGTCTGCGGCAACCGCTTCGGCCGCAACATGCTCAGGCCCGGCGGCGTTAATTTCGACCTGGACCCGGCGCTGATCAAGGAAATGAAACTGCGGCTGGCCGACACCTACCGCGACGTGGAAACGGCCGTGGCGCTGCTCTGGGAGACCAGCTCGGTGACGGACCGGTTCGAAGAGACGGGCGTGGTGCCCAAGGCGGCCGCGGAAGGCATAGGCCTGGTGGGCCCGGCGGCGCGGGCCTCCGGCGTGGGCATCGACACGCGGCGCAATTTCCCCTCGGGTCCTTACGAGGGCTTTACGATGTCGGTCTCGGGCAGCGGCGACGTGTACTCGCGCGCCTACGTGCGCTGGCTGGAGATACAGAAGTCCGTGGAGCTGGTGGACAACTGGCTGGACTCGCTGCCGGCGGGCCCCCTGGCGGCCGACTGCGGGCCGCTGCGGCCCGACGGGGCTGCAGTCTCGCTGGTGG
The DNA here is from genome assembly GCA_001799715.1 of Elusimicrobia bacterium GWB2_63_16. Classification (GTDB taxonomy): domain Bacteria; phylum Elusimicrobiota; class Elusimicrobia; order Elusimicrobiales; family UBA9959; genus UBA9959. The sequence continues at coordinate 55,994 of MGTZ01000037.1, forward strand.
AAGGCTGGCGCGGCCAGATCTGCCACTTCGCGCTGACCGGCCCCGACGGGAAGTTCAGGCATTACAAGGTGGTGGACCCGTCCTTCCACAACTGGCAGGGCCTGGCGCTGGCCCTGCGCAACGGGGAGATCTCGGATTTCCCGCTCTGCAACAAGAGCTTCAATCTTTCCTACTGCGGGAGGGACCTGTGATAAAGGCTTTGCTGGCCCGCTTGAAGCAGGGCTTCCGCACCATGGAGTTCCCGTCCCAGGAACTGAAGCTGCCGCACCGGGGGCTGGGCGTGCCGGTTATCAGGTCCCGCAGCCTGGAGCGGGCCGCGGCGGCCTGTCCTTACGGGGCCATCACGGCTGGAACCGAGCCCGGCCTGGACCTGGGACGCTGCGTTTTCTGCGGCGCCTGCGCGGCGGCGGCGCCCGAGGCGGTGGAATTTACGCGCGATTACAGGGTTTGCGCCTCCTCAAGGGGCGACCTGAATATCAGCGCCCGCGATTATAAGCGGGCGGCCTCGCTTGGCGAGGAGCTGCGGGGCCTGTTCGGCCGGTCTTTCAGGCTGCGCCAGGTCAGCGCCGGCGGCTGCGGGGCCTGCGAGGCGGACTGCAACGTGCTGCAGACGCCGGCCTGGGACCTGGGGCGTTTCGGCATTCAATTCGTGGCGTCGCCGCGGCACGCCGACGGGCTGCTGGTGACCGGGCCGGTGACGAAGAACATGGAACTGGCGCTGCGCAAAACTTACGACGCCATGCCTTCTCCCAAGGTGGTCATAGCCTGCGGGGCCTGCGCTATCGGGGGCGGGCCGTATGCGGGGCACGAGGAATGCGTGGGGCTGCCGGCCGACATCCCGGTGAGTCTTTATATTCCCGGCTGCCCCCCTCACCCGCTCTCCATCCTCGACGGTCTGTTGCGGCTGATCGGCAGGATAGATTAAATAGGAAGACTGCACCTTAACCGCAAGATAGCGTAGTCGGGGATCCGACCGGGCAGGAACGCAAAAACGTGGTCTCGCACACCGTGCTCGCCACTCCCCGTCTCGGCCCTCGCGCTATGCAAGCTCGGGCCTCCGACAGGGTTTTGCTTATCCAACCCGGTCGGATACCCTCCAGTAAGATTTGAGATATTTTTCCGGATCTGTTGAGTTTACTGCCGACGGCAGGCTGTAAAAAAATTGGGCCCCCAATTCCTGGCTGGGGGCCTTGCCTATTTATAGTATAGCAGAGCATTAGATTTCCGCAAGGTGAAAATGTATACACTGGATAAAAGTTTTTTGAGTGGGTCCAAAGACCTCGTCGGAGTGGGACTTTAGGCTCATTCTGAAGTTTTGATTAATGTATATAGTATAGGGGTAAAGTAACGGAGGACCTTTAATGAAAGCTATCGCAGCCCTTCTTTTCCTCGTTTACACCCCCTCTTTTGCCATAGATTTCGTTACCGTACGCGAACAGCTGCCCGCCCTTGGCGTCTCGCCGGCCGAGATACGGGAAGTCGCTGTCCCGGAGGCCTCTCGTGCCGAGGATGCGGCCCTGGAGGCCCTGCGCGCCGAGGCGCTGGCCGACCCGGCCGGTTTCATAGACTCCCATACCCCTTACGAAGTGGGCCAGGCTTTCGGCCTGCCGGCCAGCCGCTTTCTGGTGACGGATAAGGCCAGGATAGAGCGGGCGCTCGTGAAGCTGACCGTGGACCTCACCCGCCAGCGCCTGGTGATGACGTCCTCCGGCACCGTGAAGGAGTTCAAGATCTCCTCCGGCCTCGCCCCCAAGAACACCACGCCCGGCAGCGGCAAATGCTACGCCCCCGATTTCCTGGAAGAGATGCATTATTCCAGCCTCTACAACAAAGCTCCCATGCCGCACAGCATCTTCTTCAACGGCAATATAGCCATGCACGGCACCGAAGCCGAGTGGCTGCTGGGCAAACCCGCTTCCCACGGCTGCATACGCCTCTCCAAGGTCAACGCCGAGTTAGTGCACGATACCGTGAAAGCCAAAGGCAAGGCCAACGCCATCATCTGCGTTACGGGCGTAACCCCGCAGCCGAAATAGCGTTTTGTCACGGTCCGCGTTTTAGTCTATAATTTCGGATATCGGACGATTAAGGACAGCCATGCTTAAACTCATACTTTCACTGTTGCTGCTGACCCCCGGTTTTGCCGCGGCGGCCCAGCCGGCCTTCGACCTCAACCGCCTGGCGCTGCGCGACCTGGCCCTGCCCCCAGCACCCGCCGTCACCATCCCCTTGCGCGCCGAGCCCTCTCCCGACGCGCGCTATTTCAACGCCTACGTGCTCAAGGCGGTGGACTACCTGCGCGACAACTACGGCCTGCAGGGCTACGACATCAATTCCATCCTGACGCACGACATACAGTACCACGACCAGGGCGTTCTTAAGGCGCGCCACGCCCCGCTGACCATGTGCGTGGCGGCGGTCATGGAAGTGATCCTGACCGCCTACGACATCTACGCCCGGGAGACCGGCGACTATTCCCCCTACGCCTACCTGCCCAAGCGCAGCTTCGAGGGGCTGGCCATCACCGACCTGAAAGGCCATATCTGGGTGAACCACGACTTCAAGGCCGACGGCACGGCGGACGCGCTGATCAACTTCGGCATGGGCGAGCGCCGCCTCTTCGAGGACCTCCGGCCCGGCGATTTCGTCAACATCAACCGCACCACCAAGACCGGCCACGCGGTGGTCTTCATCGGCTTCATAAACAAGACCGGTAAACTGCTGCCTAAGTACGACAGCACGGTGGTGGGCTTCAAGTACTTCTCCTCGCAGGGCCTGAGGGAGGCCGGCAAGGGCGGCTTCGATTACCGCTACGCCGTCTTCAGCAAGTTCGGCTGCCCGGAGATGCCCTACAAGCGCGACTGCAACGTCATCTATTCCGCCAGCCAGCTCTATCTCAACACCGGCACCATGCTGGCCCCCGCCTTCTGGACCGGCCAGCTGCCGCAGGCCACCGGCGAGGAGGGCGAGACCACACTCAACCGTTCCCTCTTCAACGGCATCACCACCGACGATTGAGCGCCGCGGGCCGCCCCGCCCGACAAATAAAAAAGCCCCCGGAGGACCCGGGGGCTTTTTTTGTGGCCGCGGCCTACTTTTGCGGAGAACCCATGTCGTAGCGCAGCAGGAACAACGCCGAGGCGCAGATGGAGCCCAGGCCGTCGGCCAGCATGTCGCGCTGCGCGTCCCAGATGTCGCCCTGGCTGCCCAGGAAAGCGATGCCGGCGGCGGGGTCGGCCGCGGCGGCGTACCACCACTCTATGATCTCGTAGACGGCCGCCACCGTGAAGATGGCGGTGATCCCGGTGAAGGCCAGCAGACCCCGCGACCGCGTATAGCCCTTGCGGAAGATGAATTCCGCTATCGGGTAGGCGTAGAACCCGACGGAGAAATGGGCGATGCGGTCGAAGTGGTTGCGCGTGAAGCCGAACAGGTCGGTCACGGCGCCGAACGGCACCCGCTCGAAGGTATAGTGTCCCCCCGCCGTGTGCAGGAACAGCAGCACGCTCATCATCACATACGAGGTATCGGAAAAAGCGAAGCGGCTGTAGGTGGCCGCCAGCGCGGCCACGATAATGACCATGGGCAGGTTCTCGGCGAACCACACTTCGCGGCTGTACGGGTTCACGGCCAACGCGGCGAACCAGATCAGGTAGGCCCCGAACAGTACATGCGGCAGTTTAATTTTATCCATAGTTCCTTAGGCAGTCACCTTAACCTGCTCCAGCAGTTTCTTATAGCGGGCCAGCTGGGGCGCCAGGCCCTTTATGGCCGTCTCCCAGAACTCCGGCTTGGAGATATTGGCGCCCAGGCTGCGCCGCGCCACGCCCTCGGCGGTATCCGAGCCAGAGAGGCGCAGGAAAGCCTCGTACTTGGGCAGGAAGGCCGCGCCTTCAGCCTTGAACTTGGCGAACAGCGTGGCCGCCATCAGGAAGCCGAAGGTATACGGGTAGTTGTAGAACGAGACGCCTGCCATGTAGAAGTGCAGCTTGGACGCCCAGAACAGCGGATCCTCTCCGCCGGGCTCCAGCGCGTCGCCGAACACCTCTTTCTGCGCGCTCACCATCAGCTCTTTCAGGCGCGCTGCGGAGACTTCCCCCCTCTGGCGCTCCTCGTGGAACGCCTTCTCGAAGCGGAACCGCACGGTAATGTCGAGTATCGTCACGGCCGCGCCGGAGAGGTACTCGTCGAGCATGATGAGTTTCTGCGCTTCCGGCACGCCGGGGTCGCCCTGCACGCCCTCGGCCAGCAAATGCTCGCCGAAAATGGAGGCCGTCTCCGCCAGCGTCATCGGGTATTCGGTGGCCCAGTCGCGCATGTCCCGCATCAGGCGGCCGTGCCAGGCGTGGCCCATCTCGTGGGCCAGGGTGTTCACGTCGCCCAGGGTGCCGTTGAAGGTCATGTAGACGCGGCCTTCCTTGATATAGTGCGAGCCGGTGCAGAAGGCGCCGGGGCGCTTGCCGCCGCGGGCCTCGCTCTCCAGCATCTTCTTTTCGAGGAACTCTTTGTAGAAGGCGCCCAGCGCGGGGTACACGCGGCTGAAAGCCCCCTCCACCTTGGCGGAGCCTTCCTCCCAGGTGTAGAGCTTGTTATCCTTGAACGGCAGCGGGGCTTCCCGCTCGTAGAAAGCTATGCCCTTGCGCCCCATCGCCGCGGCTTTGACGCGCAGGATCTCGCGCACGGGCTCGAGGTTGCGCTCCACGGCGGCGTACATGGCGTCGAGCGTGGGGCGCCTGATCCCGGCGCGGAAGAGAGAATTGTCGAGGAAATGTTTAACCCCGCGGCGCTTGTTGAGGACCTGCCGGGTGCCGGCCAGCGCGTTCAGCGCGGCCGCGCAGGAGTCCTCGATCGTCGCCCAGGCCTTGTTGCCGCCCTCGAAGGCCGCCCGGCCCACGGCGCGGTCGGCGTCGCCCATCAGCGCGCGCCAGCGCGAGATGGGCAGCGTCTCCACCCGGCCGTCGGGCCAGCGCATCTCGAAGGTCAGCTTGCTGGAGATCTTGTTGTAAAGCCGCTCCCAGGACTGGAAGCCGTCCACGGCGAGGTCGGCGGCCAGCTTCTCTTCCGGCGGCGTCATGGTCCGGAGGGCCTGCTCGCGGGCGCGCTTTAGCGAGTAGGCGATATCCTTGAGCCGCTCGCGCTTTATGAAAGCGGCGAAGACCTTCTCCGGCGCGTCCTTGAAGGCGCGCAGCAGGTCGACGGAGAATTTGGAGAACTCGGCCCCCAGCGCGTCCAGGCGCGCGCTCTCGGCGGCGTATTCCTCTTTGTCGGAGTGGGCGGCCTCGAGGCAGCCCACGTAAGAGAAAAGGTGTCCCACCCGGGTGCCGGCGTCCTCGGCGGCCAGAATGATTTTTTCCCAGTCGGAGGTGGTGCGGGCGGAAAGCGGCGGCAATTTGGCGGCTTTCTTCTGCAGGGCCGCGATGTCGGCGGCGAGTTTCTTCTTGAATTTAAGCATCTCCGGGCCGTTGAAGGCCGGGAAGTAACTGGAGAGGTCCCACTGAACGCCCTGTATTTTTTCGCTCATAGCTCCTCCTGTAAACTCCGGAAATTATACATTTATAGGACCAGGTAGAGGGCCAGCGAGAGGAAGACCAGCCCCTTGATGACCGCGAGGCGGCGGGCGTTGGCCGCGCCGGGCAGCAGCCGGGCGCCCAGGCGCCCCGACAGGTAGCCGATACTCCCGAAGACCACCACCACCTGCGCTATAAAGACCAGACCGAGCACGGCCATCTGCGCGCGCACCGCCCCTTTGGCGGGGTCCACGAACTGCGGCAGCAGCGCCAGGAAGAACAGCGCCACCTTGGGGTTGAGCAGGTTCATCACCACGCCCCGGCGGTAGAGGGCGCCGGCGCCTCCGGCCAGGGCGGCGGGGCCCGCGGCCGCCGGCTTTTCGCCGAAAGCGGCCCGGGCCAGCCAGAGCAGGTAGGCCGCGCCCGCCCATTTGACGGCATTGAAGGCGAGAGGGGAAGCGGCGAAGACGGCGGACACGCCCAGCGCCGCCAGCGCGGTGTGTACCAGCAGGCCGGAACTGAGACCCAGGGCCACCGCCAGCCCGGCGCGCGGTCCGCCGGCCAGGCCTTGCGAGGCCAGGAAAATGACGTCGGGCCCCGGGGCCATCGTGAGGACGATGGAAACGCCCAGGAAATAAAGCAGGTTGTCGGGCAGCGGCATGGTTAAATTTTATCAAAAGCCCGGGGTTAAAATTGTAAAATCAGAGCATGGACTGGTATCTCTCCCTCGTCAAAGCCCACCCGATAACCTCCGCCATGGCGCAGTTCGCCGTGCTGGGCACGCTGGGCGAAGTGCTGTCGAAGTGGCTGCTAGCCGGGCGCATACATTCCCCCTTCGGTTTGCGCGGCACGCTGCTGCGCGCCGCCGGCTGGTCGGCGCTGGCCGTAGCCATCAAGTACGCCTTTACCGGCTTCGTGGCCTTCACCGACGGACTCGTCGCCCACGGACTGCTGCCGGCGCTCGGCGCTTTCGGCAAAGCCTTCGCGGTTTCGCTGGCCATGAACCTGCAGTTCGGGCCCTTCCTCGTGCTGGCCCACCGGCTTATAGATAACGCCATAGACGGCCGCCCCAACTGGGCCGGCCTGGACAAGGGCTTCAAGTCGCTGTTGTGGTTCTGGGTGCCGGCGCATACGCTGACTTTCATGCTGCCGGTGGATCTCCGTATAGGGCTCGCGGCCGTGTGGTCGCTGGCGCTGGGACTTATTCTGGGCTGGTACAACAAACCGGCCAAAGTTTAGGGAGGCTTTATGGCAGGAAAACTGATAGCGTTCAATGACAACTTCGCCGACAACAGCACCGAGGCGGGCTTCCAGTTCACCTTCTTCTGCAACCATTGCCGTGAAGGGCACAAGACCCGCTTCGTCGAATCCTCCACTTACAAGAAGAAGAAATTCTTCAAGGGCCTGGGCGACGTGCTGGGCGTGGTGGGCCAGCTGACCGGCAAGAACTTCGGCGGGCTCGAGCGCGGCTCGGACATCATCAGCGAGCGTTTCAACGGCATGTCCCCCGAATGGCACAAGGAGCACGAACTGGCCTTCGAGGCCGCGCAGAACGAGGCCAAGGGGCACTTCAGGCGCTGCCCCAAATGCACCAAGTGGCTGTGCGAGAACTGCTGGAACGAATCGGCCGGACTCTGCGTGGCCGACGCGCCGCGGGAGAACGTGGAGGTGGCCGCCGCCCGCTCGAAGAAGCTGGTACAGGACATAGAACAGGCCGCGCAGAACACCCCCGTGTTCACCGGCAAGATAGACGCCAGGCAGACCCTCTGCCCCAAATGCGCCAAGCCCGCCGGAGAGGGAAAATTCTGCGGCAACTGCGGCGCCCCCCTCGGCATGGCGACCTGCCACAAATGCGGCGCGCAGACGCAGGCCGGCGCCAACTTCTGCGGCGGCTGCGGCGGCAAATTATAATCCGGAAACTATAGACGGCGGGATCCACGGACGGGCCTGAGCATCAGGCCCGTTCCCGCGTCGCGGGGAAGTAAATGGTAAAGACGGTGCCTTTGCCCGGGGCTGTCTCCAGCCCTATGCCGCCCCCCGCCTGGGAGACTATGCCGAATACCGTGGAAAGGCCCAGTCCGGTGCCCTTGCCCTGTTCCTTGGTGGTGAAGAACGGGTCGAAGGCGCGGGCGGCGGTTTCCTGGCTCATGCCGGTACCGGTGTCGCTGACGCGCAGCGCCACATAATGGCCTGGCGG
>MGTZ01000037.1:63707-85777 GCA_001799715.1 Elusimicrobia bacterium GWB2_63_16
CTCCGGCATGGCGTCGCGGGCGTTCACGATCAGATTCATCAGCACCTGGGAAACCTGGCCGGAATCGGCGCGCATGGCGGCGATATCGGAGGATAACGCGGTCTCGATCTGTATGCCGGGGCCTATGAGCCTGCGCAGCATGCGGCAGGCGTCTTCCGCCAGGGCGTTGAGGTTCAGCAGCCTGGTCTCCATGGGCTGCTTGCGGCTTATAGACAGCAGCTGCCGCGTGAGCAGCGAGCCGCGCTCGGTCTCGCGCAGGATCTCTCCCAGATCGTCGCGCGCGGGGGCGCCTTCGGGCATGGATTTGAGCAGGAACTCGGCGTAGCCGCTGATGGAGCCGAGTATGTTGTTGAAATCGTGCGCTATGCCGCCGGCCAGGCGGCCCACCACTTCCATTTTCTGCGACTGCAGCAGCTCCTGCTGCAGTTTCTCGCGCTCCTTCTCTGCCTCCAGCCGCTGCGAGATCTCCTCGGTAAGCTCTTTATTGGCGGCGGTAAGCTCCACCGTGCGCTCGGCCACGCGCTTCTCCAGACCCTGGTTGAGGACGCGCAGCTCTTCTTCAATCTTGCGGCGCTTGGTGATATCCCTGCACAGGGTGAGTATCTGGGGCACCCCGTTGCGGCTGACCACCGTGGCGTTGATCTCTATCGGGGTGACGCCGCCGTACTTGTCCAGGTAGTCCACCTCGAAATTCAGTATACGGCCTTCGCTGGCGCACTGAGCCACGGCCTCGTCGTTCTTCTGCTTATGGTACGGCGCGGTCCACTCCAGCACGCTGCGCCCCATTATTTCCTTCAGGTCCGAGTGGCCCGTCAGGCGCACGTATTCCCGGTTGGCGTCCAGCACCTTGCCGCCGCCGTCGATGACCACGTAGCCGGTGCGCGTGGTCTCCACCAGCGCCCGGTACAGCGACTCGCGCTCGCGCAGGGCGCGCTCGGTCTCCACGCGGACGGTGACGTCGTCGAGCAGCGACAGCACCTTCTTGTCCGGGGTCACGATACCCGTGATGAAAGCTGTCTTGACGGACCCGTCCCTGCAGACCACCTGAAATTCCCCGCCGGCCATCTCGCGGCCGGTCCTGACGGAGTTCTCTGTCCACTCGCTCCAGATCTTCGTGAGCTTTTCGCGGTAAGCCCGGTCCGGGTAGGCCTGGTTCACCCAGCTCTCCAGCGTGGGGATGTCCTCGTGGGTATAGCCGAAAGTCTCGGAGAACTTTCTATTTATGAACTCTATGCGCCCTTCGAAATCGTGTATAGCGATGGCCGTGGGGGCCTGCTCGAGCACACGGCGCAGGGTGCCCACGCTTTCGCGCAGCGCGCGTTCAGCCTTGGCGCGTTCGGTGATGTCGTCGAACATCACGATGGCCTTGCCGGCGGAGAGCACGCCGAAGATAAAGATGGTCTTCTGCGTCCCGTCCTTGCAGGCGAGGCGGTACTCCTCGCCCCCGATCTCCCCGTTGCCCTCCGCCGCGCGCTTGATGGCGGCGGCCCATCTGGCGCCGAGCTCGGCCCTTTGCGCCGGGTCAGGGGCCACCCTGGCGCTCCATGCTTCCCGGTCGGGGACATCCTCCAGCGTGTAGCCGAAGGTCTGCGTGAACTTGGTGTTGAGATATTCAACCTTACCGTCGGAGGAATGGATGCCCATCGCCATCGGGGTCTGGTCGAGCACGCGGCGCAGCGTGGCTTCGCTCTCGCGCAGGGCGCGCTCGGCCCGGGCTCGCTCGGTGATGTCGTCGAACATGACGAACACCTTGTCTGCCGCTATCACGCCGAAGATATGGCAGGTCTTCACCAGCCCGCCCCGGCAGGTGACCTCGTACTCCCCGCCGTCTATCTCGGTCTTTTGCTCGAAGGCTTTATACACCTTCCCCATCCAGCGCTCGGTAACCTCGCGGCGGTAGGCCTCGTCGGGATAGGCCAATTTCCACCAGGCGTCCATGTTGGGGATCTCGCTGTTGGGGTAGCCGAAAGTCTCCTCGGCCTTGTGGTTTATATACTCTATGGTCCCTTGCATGTTCACGATGGCCATGGACATCGGGGCCAGGTCCAGGATCTTGCGCAGGGTGCGCTCGCTCTCCGCCAGCGCCTTCTGCTGTGCCGAGCGGGCCGTCACGTCCTCGAAGGTGCAGATCACCTCCTTCTCCGCGGTTACCAGGCCGTAGAGGTTGACGGTCTTGACGGAGCCGTCCTTGCAGACTATGTCGTACTCGGCGGCGGGTATCTCGCCGGTGGCGGAACTCGGCGCGGCCTCCATGCTGGCCTCCCAGCGGCCCCTGACGGTCTGCAGGTAGGCCTGGTCCGGATAGGCGCGCGAAACCCAGTCCTGGAACGTGAAGATCTCTTCCGCCCTGTAGCCGAAGGTCTGCTCGAATTTTCTGTTGATGAAGCGCAGGTCGCCGTCCAGGCCGCGTATGCCTATGGCCACCGGGGCCTGCTCCAGCAAGCGGCGCAGGTTCTGCTGGCTCTCCTTGAGGGCCGTTTCGGTGAGTTTGAAAGGAGTTATGTCGCGGGCGCTTGAGAGGTAGATCTGCCTGGCCGCGTCGGCGGAGGAGAGCCAGGAGATCCACCGGTAACTGCCGTCCTTGCAGCGCACTCTGACTTCATGCGCGGTCACGCGCGAACCGGCGCGCAGCCTGGCGCTGGCGGCCTCGGCCGAGGTCCTGTCGTCGGGGTGTATCAGGTCCAGAGGGCTGCTGCCGATGAGTTCCGCGGCGGAGTAGCCCAGCACCCGCTCCCAGGCCTGGTTGACCAGCCTCAGCCGGCCGTCGAAACCCGCTATGGACATGAGGTCCGAGGAGGAATTAAAAAAATCCCTGTATAAAGAAAGATCTTCCTTGATGTTGTCCCCGCCCATATCCTGACTATACAAAAATGAGGGCTCTAAATGAAGACCCCGCCGGGTGGCGGGGTCTCGAGGGTCACTCGTTCTGGTAATCCGCTTTTTTCTTCTTGAGGAAGCGGGAGAACCAGCCGCCCGGGGCCTCGGGGGCCTTGGGGGCCGCCGGCCGGCTGTCCTGCCTGGCGGGGCGCCGGCTATCGTGGCGGCGCGGCTCTTCGAAATACGGCGACAGGCTGACGATGCCGCCCCGCTTGGAGGGATCGGCCCCGTACTTATTGGGGCGCCCGTCCCTGGGGGCCTCGGAGCGCGCGGGGCGCTGCCCGCGGCCGCCGGAGCGGCCGAAATCCTGTCCTCCGCCCCTGGGGGGCCGCTCGGGGCGGCCTTCCTGCCTGTGCGGCCTCTGCGGACCGGCCTGGCCCTGCTGCGGCGGGCGGGGCTGCTGCTCTCCCGCGCCGTGCTCCCGGGCGGGCTGCCTGGGGCCCTGCTCGCGCTGCGGCTGGGGCCTGCCGCCCTGACTCCGCTGCGACTGGGGCCGGCCGCCCTGGCCGCGGGACTGGGGCCGGCCGCCCTGGCGGCGGGCGCTGGAGGCGGGCCTGGGGGCCGCGTCGGCCCCGAAATCGACAGAGGCCACGTCGGGCAGCTGCACGCGCGTCAGCGGCATGCGGATCAACTTCTCGATATTGCGCACGTCCCGGCCCTGGTCGGGCGAGGCGAAGGTGATGGCCCGCCCGGGCTGGCCGGCGCGGCCGGTGCGGCCGATGCGGTGCACGTAATTCTCGTCCTCGTCGGGCAGGTCGTAATTGATGACCAGCTCTATGCCGGTCACGTCTATGCCGCGGGCGGCGATGTCGGTGGCCACCAGCACGCGGTACTTGCCGGACTTGAAGCCGTCGAGAGCGTCCCGGCGCTGGGCCAGGGAGCGGTTGGAATGGATCTCGGAGGCGCTGTGCGGCATCTCGCGGATGGAACGGGCGATCTTCTTGGCGTTGTGCTTGGTGCGCACGAAGAGCAGCACGCTGCCCCAGTACTTGTCGAGCAGCTTGGCCAGCAGGGCGGTCTTCTCGCCGCGGTCGACGATGAAGAGTTCCTGCTCCACGCGCTCGGCGGCGGTGCCGGGACGGGCCACCTCGATGCGCAGGGGCAGCTTCATGTGGCGGCTGGCCAGCCGCATGATCTCGTCGGGCATGGTGGCGGAGAACAGCATGGTCTGCCGCTCCTTGGGCATCGCGGCCAGGATCTTCTCGAGCTGCGGGGCGAAGCCCATATCGAACATGCGGTCGGCCTCGTCGAGCACGAGCACGGCCACGTTGGACAGGTCCACGTTGCGCTGGCCGATATGGTCTATCAGGCGGCCCGGAGTGGCGATGATGATGCGCGGCTTGCGGCGCAGGTCCTGCACCTGGCGGTTGAGGCTCTCGCCGCCTATGATGACGGAGGCCTGCATGCCCATCAGCGGGGCGAACTGCCGCACCACCTCGGCCACCTGCAGCGCGAGCTCGCGGGTGGGCACGAGCACCAGGCCCTTGCCCTCGCAGGCGGCCAGGCGCTGTATCATCGGTATGGCGAAAGCGATGGTCTTGCCGGTGCCCGTCTGGGCTATGCCGACCATGTCCTTGCCCTCGGCGGCCGGCGGGATGGCCTTATGCTGTATCGGGGTAGGGGTCTTGAACTTGAGGTTGTCGAGAGCCGCCAGGAGTTTGGGGGCTATGCCGAGGCCGTAAAAGCCGGCGGCGGGAGTCTGCGTGGTATCGTTGATCATATACCATTATCCCATATATACGGCCCCCTCCGACAGTAGTATAATTTAGGCTATGAGATTTATAGCTTTATCCGTGCTGTTGCTGGCGGCGCCCGCCGCGGCGCAGAACAGGACAGAGAAGCGCCTGACCGGCCTTGAGAAGCGCGTTACCGGGGTGGAAAAGCGTGTCACCAGGCTGGAAGGCGGCTCGGCCGCCGCGGGGCCGCAGGCCGAAGCCCGGCAGGAGGTCCCCTCCGACCCCGTCGGGGTCGCCTTTCTGGCCAAGAAACAGCTGGTGGGCCAGGAGAAGATCGGTATACGCCTGTACCTGGAGTTCGAGAACCTCTCCAACCGCCGCCTGTACGCCTTCAACGGCACGCTGCTGTTCCGCGACGAAAAGGGCGCGCTGATCTGGTCCAAACCCTACGGCCACAGCGAGCCGCTGGGCGCCGGAGAGAAAGTGGAAGTTTCGATGGGGATACTCAGCGACCAGGCCAGGGAATACCTGAAGTTCGTGAAGGCAAAACAGGTGACGGTGACGCTGGTGAAGCAGGAAGTTTACGGGGTGGAGTGACGCCCGGGCTTCAGCCCGGGAAATTTCTTGAACAGCGCGGGCGTAACCTTGAGGCGGTACCAGTGCGCCGTAGCGGCGTTGCAGCGGTGGCTGTCGGGGCAGACTTTTTGGAAGCCGTAGCGCACGTGGCAGCAGATGGTGACCAGGTTCCCGTCCTCGCAGGAATACCAGACCTCTTTAGCCCCCCGCTCCAGCGCGTAGCGGATGCGCGCCTCGGTGAGCCCCTTGGCTATGCCGCGCTCGCGGAACTCGGGCTTTACGCGCAGGCCGTCCAGCACCCAGCGCCCTCCCTCGAAATAGATCACGCTGTGCCCGGCGATCTCGTCGTCGGAATAGGCGGCGAAGTAGGCGTGTTCCAACCCCTCCACCGGCTTGATGCCGCAGTCGGCGTAGAAAGCCCGGAAGCGGGTCTTCCACTCCCCGTCTTCTTTCGCCACTCTGCGTATCTCGATACCGGCCTGGCCTTTCATGTCTTACATTATACAGAAAAGACCGGTACCGGCCACGGGCTAAAGCCCTACGGCCGCCTGGGCCCTATGACGGCCCGGGCCTGGGGCCAAAGCCTCTACTGCCGCCTCCCCCCGTAAGGTAAACTTTAACTATCGTATAGTACGGAGGCCTCTGGTGAAAAAGCTGATCCATTTACTGTTGCCGGCGCTGCTCTGCGTTCCCGCCTTTGGCGCGCCGCCCGCCCCCCTCGAATCCCTCACGCTCAAAACCCTGCCGCCGGTGGAAGTGCCGGCCGCCGGGGCGCCGTCCTACATTCCCGCGCCGGAACGCGGCGATTACGACTGGACCGGCCTGCCGGCCTACATATTTACCGACGAGGAGCCGCTGGCCGCGCCGATCATGGACGCCATCGACCGCACAGCCGGCACGCTGGACGTGGCGCTCTACAACCTGCAGATAGACGGCGCCGTGCAGGCGCTGGTGCGGGCCAGGGCGCGCGGCGTCAAGGTGCGCGTGCTCTTCGACAAGGCGCATCTCTACCCGCAGGCCAACAAGCAGATCCAGGCCGTGATCGACGCCGGCATAGAGACCCGCGCGATGAACGGGCGCGGCGGCACCGGCGCCATGCACTGCAAGTACGCTATTTTCGACGGGCGGCTGCTGCAGACCGGCTCGGCCAACTGGAGCGGCTTCGCCGAGACCTTCAGCTACGAGAATATCATGTTCGTGGCGGACCCCGACATCGTGGCCGGCTACGGCGCGGCCTTCGAGTGGATGTGGGCGCAGGCGCGCCCCGCGGGCCAGCCCGAAGCCGCTGCGGCCAAACCCTCCGCGCCGCCCGTGGACCCCACCCCCGACGTGAATTTCAACGGCACGCTGCTGCCGGACTACGCCTTCTCGCCGCGCGGCGGCACCGAACAGGCGATAGTGCGGGCGATAGACGCGGCGCGCTCGGAGGCGGCCGTGGCGATGTTCACCTTCACCTCCCGCGGCATCATGGACGCGCTGGAGCGGGCCGCGGCGCGCGGCGTGCGCGTAAAAATGATGCTTTTCTCCGGGCAGAAGTTCCCCTTCCTGCAGGAGACCAAGGCGGGCGCCATAGACCTGCGCTTCAAGGACGGCCGCAAGGAGAAGGGGCAGATGCACAACAAGTTCGCCGTGCTCGACGGCCGCCTGCTGATAAACGGCTCGTACAACTGGACGGCCACCGCCGAGACGGCCAACACCGAAAACACGATCTTCACCACGGAGCCGGCCTACGTGACCCCCTACAAGGCCGAGTTCGACAAGCTGTTCCTGAACGCCGCCGCCCCGTACTAGGCGCCGGCTGGCAAAAGAAAAAGGCCGCTCCGCAGCGGCCTTTTTTATTGGCAGGGAAGCCTTAGCGGCGCCGGCCGCCGCCGCCCGAAGGCCTGCGGGAGGAGCGCTGGTTCCAGCCGCGGCCGCCGGCGGCGTGGTTGTAACCCCAGAGGGTCTCGGCGGGAACGTCGGGGTGGGTGACCTGGTTCATCGGGATGCCGGTGAGGGTCTCGATGCTGCGCACATCGCCGCCCTGCTCGGGGGTGGCGAAGGTGATGGCGCGGCCGGCCTGGCCGGCGCGGCCGGTGCGGCCTATGCGGTGCACGTAGGCGTCGTCCTCGGCGGGCATCTCGTAATTGATGACGGCCTCGATGCCGGTGACGTCGATGCCGCGGGCGGCGATGTCGGTGGCCACCAGGATGCGGTACTTGCCGTTCTTGAAGCCTTCCATGGCCTCTTTGCGCTGGCCCATGCTGCGGTCGGAGTGCAGTTCGGCCACGGCGTGGCCGGCGTACTGCAGGAAGCCCGCCACCTTCATGGCGTCGTAGCGCGTCTCCACGAAAACGAGCACGGTGCCGGCGTACTTCTCGAGCAGCTTCATCAGCAGCATCGGCTTGGAGCCGGAGCGCACGACGTAGAGCTCCTGGATGACGTTGGCGGCCGCGGTGCCGCTCTTGGCGACCTCTATGCGGATGGGCAGCTTCATGTGGTGGCTGGCCAGCTTCATCACCTCGTCGGGGATGGTGGCCGAGAACAGCATGGTCTGCCGCTCCTTTGGCAGTTCGCGGATGATGCGGTTGATCTGCGGGGCGAAGCCCATGTCGAACATGCGGTCGGCCTCGTCGAGGACGAGGATGCGGGCGTCGTGCACCTTGGCGGCGCCGCGCTCGATGTGGTCATAGACGCGGCCGGGGGTGCCGATGAGGATGCGGGCCTTCTTATTGAGGTCGCGCAGCTGGGACTCTTTGCCCTCGCCGCCGATGAGGCAGGCGACGCCCAGGTTGAAGGCGGGCGCGAAATCGCGGCAGACCTCGGCCACCTGCACCGCGAGCTCGCGGGTAGGCAGCAGCACCAGGGCCTTGCCGGGGCCCTGCGTGAGGCGCTGTATCATCGGTATCGAGAAGGCGATGGTCTTGCCGGTGCCCGTCTGGGCTATGCCGACCATGTCCTTGCCTTCGGTGGCTATCGGTATGGATTTCTGCTGTATGGGCGTCGGGGTTACGAAGCCCTTCTTGTCCAGGATGTCCATCAGCTTGGGGGCGATGCCGAGCCCGTAGAAGCCGGACTTCTTTTTCAGGCCGAGCGCGTGCAGCGCCCTGGTCCCGATCTTCTTTAACAGTTTTTTCATATATTATCTATATTATATCCCATTTACGCCCGTTCCGCCTCATCGCTGTCGGTCATCAGCGTTAGTCCAGGTCGAAGGTTTCGCCCATCGCGGGCGACCTGACGTTCTTGATGCCCTCGGCGGTCAGGGCCGCGGTGAGGGCGGCGCGGGCTTCGGGCTCGCCGTGCACCAGGAAGACGCCGCGCGCCGGGTTGACGGCCTTGACGAAGGCCACGAGGTCGCCGTTGTCGGCGTGAGAGGAAAAGACGTGCATGGTCTCTATGCTGGCGGCCACTTCGTGCTCCAGGCCGAAGATCTTCACCTTCTTCTGGCCCTCCTGCAGGCGGCGGCCCAGCGTGCCCTGCGCCTGGTAGCCCACCAGCAGCACGATGTTCTCGCTGTCGCCGATATTGTTGCGCAGGTGGTGCAGCACGCGGCCGCCCTCGCACATGCCCGAGGCCGAGATGATGAGCATCGGGCCCTTCCTGTTATTGAGCGCCTGCGATTCTTCCTTGGCGCGCACA
Organism: Elusimicrobia bacterium GWB2_63_16; assembly: GCA_001799715.1. Taxonomy (GTDB): domain Bacteria; phylum Elusimicrobiota; class Elusimicrobia; order Elusimicrobiales; family UBA9959; genus UBA9959. The sequence continues at coordinate 72,458 of MGTZ01000037.1, forward strand.
TAGTGGATGTAGTCGAAGCCGAACGGGTCCCCGTCCATCTTGGCGTAGGCCAGGAACTTGTCGTCGAAGCTGAAGTCGTCGCGCCGCTTGTGGAAGATTTCCGTCAGGCTGACGGCCATCGGGCTGTCGACGTAAACCGGGATCTCGGGGGCGAGCCCGTCGCGGAAAAGCCGGTCCAGGATGAAGACTATCTCCTGCGTGCGCTCGAGCGCGAAGCTGGGGATCACCACCTTGCCGTTGTTCCTGATGGCGCGCTTGATCACCTCGGCCAGTTTCTCGGCGGCGTCGGCGAGCTTCTCGTGCGTGCGCCCGCCGTAGGTGCTTTCCACCACCAGGTAATCCACGCCGGCCGGAACGGAGGGCGTCTCCATCAGCAGGCCTTCCTGCCGGCCCAGGTCGCCGGTATAGACCAGGCGCAGGCTCTTCTCCCCGTCACGGATGTCGAGCTGCGAGATGGCCGAGCCCATCACGTGGCCGGCGTTGAGGAAACGCGCGGTAACGCCGGGCAGCGGCTCGAAGGCGCTGTCGTAGTCCACGGGGCGGAGATGGGCCAGCGCCCGCTTGGCGTCCTCCTCGTCGTAGAGGGGCTCTATGGTAAGTTTCTCGGCGGCGTGGATCTTGTTGAAGAACTGCGCGTCGCCCACCTGCAGCCGGGCGGAGTCCGCCAGCATGATGCCGGTTATTTCCGCGGTGCCGCGCGTGGCGTAGAGCGGGCCGTCGCAGCCGTCGCGGTACAGGGAGGGCAGCAGGCCGCAATGGTCGATATGCGCGTGGGAGAGCAGCACGGCGTCGACGGAGGCCGGCGGGAAGGAGAACTCGCGGTTCTTCTTCTGCGCGTCGCTGCGGTGGCCCTGGAACATGCCGCAGTCGAGCAGCAGCGAGCCGTTTTCGGTCTGTAGCAAATGCCGCGAGCCGGTGACTTCGCCGGCCGCGCCGTAAAAAGAGATGCTAGTTTTTGACATGTTTATTCCTCCCTGGATTGAACGACTGCAGCGGGCCGATGGTCTTGCGCAGGAGCAGTTCGTCGCTGCCCTTTTCGAAAAAGTCCTTTATCAGCCCGGCCTTCCGGTAGCCGAGCCGGCGGTAGAACCTGATAGCGCCTTTATTAAAGGAAGAAACGCAGAGGAAGACGTTGGGCGAGCGCGCGAAGACGCTCCTCTCGGCATAGGCCATCAGGGCCTCGCCTATCCCCTTCCCCCTGAAAGCCGGCGCCACGAACAGGGACTGTATATAACCCCTGAAAGTGCCGTACATGGTTATGGTCACCAGGCCGGCTATGGCCCCGCCTTCCTTTACCATATAGGTTTCCCTGAAAGGAGCGGCCAGCGTGCGCAGGCAATGGGCCAGGCCGAGGCCCAGCGCCAGCCAGGGGTCGGAGGCGGCCATCAGCGCGGCCGCGGCTTTCCTGTCCCTGGGAGAACGGAGGCGTGTGATCTTCACGCCTAAATCATACAAAATTAGCGTCGGGCGCGATAAAAGTGGGATAATATACTCATGCTCCACGAATTCGCCTCCCTCGCCGCTTTCTCCTTCCTGGCCCTGTTCCCCATCCTCAACCCGCCGGCCATGGCCCCGATCTTTCTGGACATGACCTCGGCCCTGCCCGACGAGGACCGCCACCGCCTGGCCGGCCTGATCGGCAAATACACTTTCATGCTGCTCTTCTCGGTGCTGGTGGCCGGGGGCTGGCTGCTCAAGATCTTCGGCATCTCGGTGCCCGTGATCAGGATAGCCGGCGGCCTGCTGCTGTTCAATACAGCCTGGCAGATGCTCAATAACGAGGCCAGGTTCTCCCAGGCCGAGCAGGAGGAACTGAAAGCCAAGATGACCTCCCGCGCCTTTTTTCCGATGACCATGCCGGTCACGGCGGGCCCCGGTTCCATCGCCGTAACCCTTACGCTGGTGCCGGCCGGCTCCCTGCTGAATTCCTATACCTGGCTGAAGTTCGCTGCCGACGCCGCCGGCCTAGCCCTGGCCGCACTGAGCGTTTTCTTCTTCTACCGCTACTCCGAGAACCTGCTGCGCCGCCTGGGCAGGGCCGGGGCCCAGACCATCTCCAAGATCTCGGCTTTCATCCTGCTGGCCATAGGCGTGCAGATAATCTGGGACGGCATAAGGGGGCTGCTGGGACTCAGCTAAGGCCAGGACGTTGCGCGTCGATCAGGAAGAGGGCCCGGCCCTCTTCTTTTTTTGCGTCCGGAATTTAAATTTACCCAAAGGGCCTAGATGAGGCCTAGGCCCTTTGGCCCTTGCAGCCTAGGCCTAATCGGCTAAACTATTGATATTAGTCAGTTGATTTCAGTCAATAGCCGGAGGAATTTTGAAACGCATCATCGCCCTCTTCTCCCTGATAATTTTCGCGGCGTCGTCTCTTAACGCGGCTCAGCCCGCCCTGGACATCCTTAACGAGTCCGCGGCGGGTTTATCTTTCCAGGCCGACATTCCCGCGGCGCAGCCCCCCCTCACTTACCGGATCTTCGAGATCCCGGAAAGCGATATGGCGGGCGAAGCGCTCTTCACTTACCTGCATGAGGCTACGGACCCCGCCACGCGCGAGCCCTACTCCTACTCGGCCGCCAGGAAGTTCATGTACTCCAAGGGCGACAATACCGGCTGCAACGGCAAGCCCGGCATCATAACCTTCTACTCCCAGGTCTGCGTCAACGGCTCCAGCGACAACGGCAACGACTACCCCGAGCGCGGCGACATCAACAGCGACGGCGTGGTGGATTCTTTCATCAACGCCGAACACATCTGGCCCCAGGGCTACTTCGACAGCAAGCTTCCCATGGTGGCCGACCTGCATCACCTGGCCCCCACCTTTGTCACCCCCAACGGCCGCCGCGGCAACCTCAAGTTCGCCAAGGTCGCCAGTTTTGTCTACAAGACCTCCGCCGGCTCCAAACTGGGCAATGAGGGCTTCGAGCCCGCCGACGCGGTAAAAGGCAACGTAGCCCGCGCCGTCATGTATTTCATCGTGCGCTACCACGACAAAAGCATACGCCAGGGGATGGACTACAATTCTTTCTGGACCAAGAACGTGCCGATGCTGATGGACTGGAACCGCCAGGACCCGCCCGACGCCGCCGAGCGCCGCCGCAACGACCTGATAGAGGACTTCCAGGGCAACCGGAACCCTTTCATCGACAACCCCGAGCTGGCCGAGCGCATCGGCGAGCTGGTCTTCAAATCCCACTAAGTTCCCTGTCTCCGCAAAAAAAGAAAAAAGGCCCCTTAAAGGGGCCTTTTTATTTTTCAGCGCAGGGCTACCTGGAGACGGGCCATTTACATTTCCCTATCAGGGCCTCGTTGACCCGCAGCTGCACGTTCTCAGGGTAGATCACGCGCGGCAACTGGCCGCCAGAGACCAGCACGGCCAGGGCGCGGCCGGCCTCCGAGCCGGCCGCGGCGAAATCAGGAGCGAAGGAAGCCGTCCCCCCGCCCAGAGCCAGCGCGTAGGTGGGCGCGTAGAAGGGCACGGAATTGGCGCAGGAGAAAGCCGACAGGACCATGACGCTGGACTGGGTTATCAGCGCCGGGTCGGGCATGAGCCAGAAGGCGTCCATCTTGCCCATCAGCTTGCGCAGGCGCTCGGGCAGGGAATCCGGGGAGTTGAGCCGGGCGGAAATTATTTCCATGCCAGCCCCTACCCCGGCGGCCCGCAGCTCCTCTATATAGTCATCCCCGGGGTAGGCGGTCCAAAAGACGGCCAGACGCTTAAGGCCGGGCTGCAGCTTTTTATACGCCGCCAGGGCGTCCGCGGGGCGCGGCGCCATGGAGATCTCGTGCGAGTGCGCGCGGCCCTCAACGGGGGCCAGGGCGTAGACCAGACGGGTGCCTGGCGGATAGCGCAGCGCGGCCGCCTTTACCCCGAAGGCCGCCACGTACTTCACTTCCGCGGGCAAAATGAAGCCCTGGGCGGAAGCATCGAACTTCTCGGCGCCGCCGTGAGGGCCGGCCTTAAAGGAGGCGTAGGCTTCGGCGTAGTGTCCGGAATCGGACGAGAGCACTGCGGCCACCTCCCCTGCAGCGGCCGGCAGGGCGCGGCAGCACAGCAGTGCCGCCAGACCGCAGAAGATTCTGTTTTCCCAGTTCATCCTTTCCTTAAAATTTGAACGACATGCCGGCCGAGACTTCAAAAGGGGTCTGAGGCGCGCCGGCCAGATGGTCCGTGCCGCCGCCGTAAGCGGCGTTGTAATAGCGCCGGTCGAAGATGTTCTTTAATTTGAGCCAGGCTGAAAAGGCGGCCGAGGAGCGGGAATAATTCACATACAGGTCCGCCACGGTATAGGGCGCCACGCGCCCCCCGTCCTGGTTGCGGGTATACGAGCGATAGACGGCCTTGGGCGTCAGCACCCACCTGCCGCGGGCGGCCGAAAAACCCGCCTGTATCACGTGGCGGGAATTGAACGGTATGGGGTCCCCGGCCAGCCGTCCCTCGGAATGCGTATAGGCCGCCCAGGGCTCGAAACCCCAGCCGGCCGCGCGGAAGACGGCGTCAACCTTGGCGGTGGCGCCGTAAGTCTCCATAGTACCGGAGTTCTCGGCGCGCTCCAGGGTGTCCACTTCCACGCCGTGGAAAGTGCCCGGCCCCACTATAACGTCCTGTATCAGGTCCCGCACTTTGTTGTAGTAAGGATTGAGAGACAACCGGAAGTTGGGGCTGAAATCGTGCGCCAGCGAGACCTCGGCGGAACGCAGTTTTTCCGGCTTCAGGCTGTCGTTGGGAACATGGAAAAAGAAACTGTGGTAGCCGGAAGGCGCGGACGGGGAAGAGACGAAGGAGCCGAAATGCTTGTGGGTATAGAAAGGGGACGGGGCCAGGTAGGCCTCGCCGTACAGGGCCTTCACCACGGTGCGCTCGCTGCCTCCGGGCCGCCAGACCAGCCCCGCGCGCGGGTTCCAGGTCTCGCCGTAAGCGGTATTGGAATCGTAGCGCAGGCCCAGCGAGAGCGTGGCGTGCCACAACCGGGGCAGCTGCAGGCGCAGGAAGGCGCCGGTATTGCTGTAGCTCAGCGAATGGAAGTCCACCGGTATGGTAGACCCGTTATAGACGAAGTTCTGCGACAGCGGGCTGGCCGTGGTATCGAACTTGTGGCCGAGGTCGGCGGTGTAGGGCAGGACGGAATTTTCCTGGTGGGTAAACCCCAGCAGCACCGGAAAGTCCTCGGCCGCCTGCAGCGAGAGGGTCTGCTCCAGGTAAGCCGTCCTGGAGCAGGCGTACTTATAGGCGTCGTCGTAGCCGGAGTAGCTGTTGATGAAGCGGCTTTCGGGGCTGATATCGTAGTCGAAATAGGAGAGCACGGTATTGAGCCTCCAGGTCTCAGCGGGAGAGGCATAGCTGTGACGTCCGTAAACGGTCCAGGCGCCGGTGCCGAAGCGGGCGTCCTTGGAATAGAGGGTCAGTTCCGGCTTGACGCCGGTGGAAGAGGAATGCTCCTCGTCCATCTTCACCAGGCCCAGTTCCACTTCTCCCACGTTGAGCCGCGCCTGCAGGAAAGAGGACTTGGTCGCCGCGTCGTACCTGGTCACCGGGACGCCGCCCACCACCGACCCGTCGGGCAGCTTGGCCTGGCCGGACTGGTACTGATTGTTGAACCAGGAGAAGTCCTCCTCATAGTACTCGGGCAGACGCGGGCTGGGCGCGCCGGAGGTCTCGTAGGTCAGCGAAGCGGAAGGAGCGCCGCGGGATTTTGTGGAAAGGTGCGTCATGGCCGAGAAACCGGCGGAGCGTCCGTCGAAAGAACCGTAAGAGAGGCCGGCCGCCGAGACGCCCGCTGCGCGCGTAACCACGTTGATGACGCCGCTGAAGGCGTCGGCGCCGTACACCGAGGACATGGGCCCCAGCACCACCTCGACGCGCTCGGCGTTGCGCAGCGAATACTGCCCGGAGATGGCCAGCAGGTCCCCGGTAGGCGGGGAAACGCGGATGCCGTCGTAGAGGATCACGAGGCGCTCGTTATTGGGGATGCCGCGCACGCTGACCAGGTTGAGGCGGCGCGCGTCGGAATTTCTCTGGATCTGGAACTGCGGCATGTCGTCGAAGAGGTCGGCCAGGGTGGCGTAGCCCCTCTTGGCCAGCGTCTCGGAGTTCAGCACGTAGGCCGCCGCCGCCGCGTCGGAAGGCCGCTCCGGGGCGTAGGACGCGGCCAGCAGCGGGGTGTCGAGGATGTCGCCGAGCGAGGACTGGAAAAAGTCCAAGCCCCCGGGTGATTCCTGCGCCGCGGCGGGCGCCGCGCAGAGCAGCGTTGCTACCAGTAATTTCCTCATTGTCCCCCCAACCTGAAAACCTTGCGCTACCTGGCCAGCTTATAAGGATCGTCGGAGACCCCCAGCAGGTACAGCGCGGCCTTGATGTTCTTGGCCGCGGCCTTCTCTATCATGGCCGCGCCCGGATAAAAAGTGCTGCCGTCCAACTCGGCGGTAAAAGCGAAAACGCCCCGGGCGGCATAGGCCCAGTCCCCGGTGTCGCCGGTGGCTACGTAGAGGTCGCTGGCCCGCTGCGGCCGGTAGGCGGTCAGGGCTCCCATGGCCCGCGCCATGGTCTCGAAAACCTTGCGGTCCCGGGCGTCGGCCACGTCCTCGTCGCGGCCCGCCCACGGGTAGAGCAGCAGGCTGGAATAAGAGTGGTAGCTCATCAGTGTTTTAAGATTGGGCCTGGCCAGGACAAAGTCCCTTATCGCCCGGGTTTCAGGCTCGGAAAAAGCGTATGGCCCGCAATAGGTGTCGGCCGAGGCGTACTGGGAAGCGCCGGCCTGGCACCAGAGCGAGTCGTAGTTGCGGTTCAGGTCCACGCCCACGCTCTTATCAGGGTTGATCCTGGTGTTCTTGCGGTGCCAGCGGTATTTGCCGGTCTTGATATCGTACTCGGCGCCGTCGGGATTGGTCAGCGGGGCGACATAGACGTCCAGCGTGTCCAGGTACCCGCGTATCGCCGGGTCGGCCTTATTGGCGAGCAGGTGGCGGGCCAGCGCCAGGGCTACCTCGTTGGTCAGGTGCTCCCGGCCGTGGTGGTTGCCCATGAAGAGTACCGCGGGGCGCGTCGAAGGGGTTTCCCCCTTTTCGGAGGTGTTGAGGCGCAGGCACCAGATCTCGCGGCCTTCTGTGGTCTTGCCCAGCGAGAAGAGCGAGGCCTCGGCGGGATGGGCCGCGGCCAGCTCCTTCAGCGCGTCAGTAGTCTCGGAGTAATTGTGATAGACGGCGTCGCCGGCGGGAAAGTCCTTCAGGTGCCGGGCGGCGTAATCGGCTATGGGCTGCCGGCTCCTGACGATGAAGCCCTTGGCCGCCAGCTGTTCCATCGCGTCCAGCCGGATAAAACCGGAGACAAAATTCTTCTCTATCTCCACGATGTCCAGGCCGGAGCGCAGCAGGGCGGTCCTGTCGTACTTATCGTCGGCCGTGACGGTCACCCAGTAGCGGTCGTCGCCGGCCAGGTGGGACGCGTCGGCGCTCTCGAGGGCAGGTTCGGGCGCGGAGGGCAGGTCCAGGCCGCGGCGCAGCTGGTCCAGGGGGCCGGCGGAGGCGGCCGCGGCGAGCAGGGGCAGGAGCAGGGTGAGCAGGACTTTTTTCATCTTATACCTTAAACTGAATATAGCAAACCGGCGGCCGGGCGGGCTACTGATTTTTGTCAAAATAATGTTATAATTTTCTTGGCGTAAAATCGCGGGATCCCGGAGGCGTTTTGAAACGCATCTCGTCGCTCTTCGTACTTGCCTTGTCCGCAGCGGGTTTCTGGAGTTCAGCCGCCCTGGCGCAGGACCTCCCGTCTCTCGAGAAATTCCTCGCCGCCCTGCCCGCGCAGGCTGTCCCCGCTCCCCTTCCCCCTTACAGAGTTCAGCCCCGGTACCTGGCGCAGGCCGCCTCGCTGACGGGCGAAAAACTTTTCCAGTACCTGCATACCGCCACGGAATATCCGCCTGCCGGCACCGGCACCGATTACCTGAAAGCCAAGCGCTACATGTTCTCCGTGGCCGATAATACCGGCTGCAACGGCCGGCCCGGCGTGGTGGCGTTCTACTCCCAGGTCTGCGTGCCCGGCAGCAGCGACAGCGGCGCCGACTACCGGGAGCCCGGCGACGCCAACGGCGACGGCCTGCACGACAGCGACGGCATGAACGCGGAGCACTCCTGGCCGCAGGGCTTCTTCAACAAGGCCGCCCCGATGAAATCGGACCTGCACCACATTTTCCCCACCTTCATCCAGGTCAACGGCATGCGCGGCAGCGAGCCCTTCGGCGAGGTCTCCGACCCTAGCTACGCCACCGACAGCGGCTCCATGCTCGGCGCCGGGGGCTTCGAGCCCTGCGACGCGGTAAAAGGCAACATCGCCCGCGCGCTGTTCTACTTCCTGACCCGCTACCATGACCGCAAGATCAAGGACGGGATGGATTACAAGGATTTCTGGTCCAGCCGCGTGGAGTTGTTCATGCAGTGGAACCGCCAGGACCCGCCCGACGCCGCCGAACGCCGCCGCAACGAGCTGATAGAGGCCTACCAGGGCAACCGCAACCCCTTCGTGGACGACGCCGCCCTGGTGGAAAAAGTAGGCGCCAAGGTTTTTCAGTCTCACTGACGCGGCCGATGCCAAGGAAAAAAGCCCGGGCTGCCCGGGCTTTTTTCTTTATGGGGACTAACGATTATTTCTTCGGGGCGAGCCGCGCCTTGCCGGCGATGACGGCCAGGTTCAGCCGCACGATATCGGCGGCGTAATCCCAGGAGAGCGGGGCCATCTTGTCGCAGGCCTGGTGATAGCAGGGATTGTGGTCCTCCCAGCTCTCGATGGAGAGGTAGGTGGGCACGCCGGCCTCCAGGAAAGGCACGTGGTCGCTGCCCCAGGCCGGCATGGTGATATTGGGATTGAGGCGCGTATATACCGAGGCCAGGCCGGCCACCCACTCGGCGAAAGCGGCGTGCTCCTGGTTGGTCTCTATGTCCACCAGGCCGTTGCGGTTCCAGGCTATCATGTCCATATTGATGGCCCAGGCTATGCGGGACATCTCGCCGGAAGCCTTCAGTTTCTTCGCCAGGGCGTAGGTGCCGGCCACGCCGGTCTCCTCCCCGTTGGCGGCGATAAAGAGCAGGTCGTGATCTGCCCTGTAGCCGGCCAGGACCCGCGCCATTTCCAGCACGCCGGCCGCGCCGGAGGCGTTGTCGTCCGCCCCGGCGTTCTCATGACCGACCGAATCCATGTGGCCCACTACGGCGATGGTCCTGGCGCCCTGCGCCGGGGACTTGCCGCGGGCCAGAATATTGCATTCCTTGTCCTTCTTGCGGTCCTTATAACAGTGGCGCTCCGTAGCGTAGCCCATATCGCGCAGGGCGTTCTCGATATAGTCCATGGCGGCTCGGTTGCCCGAGGAGGCGGAAGCGTCCAGGTCGCGGGCGGCGCGCTTGCCGGTCATGGTAATGGCGTCGGCATAGCCCATCAGGCCGGCAGAATTGACGCGCGAGACCAGCGAGAGCACGGCCGGGTCGGCCGCCTTTTCGCTGGGCGCCGGGACCGTGTAGGAACGGATATCGGCCGGCGAGGCCGCCCGCAGCAGCGCCATGATCTCCGCCGGCACCTGGGCCGGCGGCACCGTGAGCCTGACCAGGCGCGAGCGGCCCTTGGCGTAGACCGGCTCGGAGATCTCCGCCACCCGCTCGAGGAAAGCCGGGTCGTGAGAGAGCAGCAGGTAGGACGGGCCGGAAACGGGCCCGGCGTAAAGTCGGGCGGCGGCCAGCAGCGGCAGGGCCAGCAATAGCGTTTTTATCACGGGGTAATTATATTGTAATGGTTGACGGCGGTCAAGGGCCGCGAGGGGCGTTCTGGAACAGGCGGGAGCAAAAGTTGTATCATCGTAACTATTGTAACTATGGGCGCGGCGGCGCGCTACTATTAAGGAGTTATTAATGAAAAAGTTATTGTTCGGTTTATTCGCGGCGGCTATCGCCCTGGCGGGCCAGGCTTCCGCCCAGGAGGCCGTGACCTCCAAGTACAAGGTTAACTTTTATGGTTTCGTTAAGACCGACGCCGTATACGACTCCCACGGGGTAGCCGGCAACGACTACATGTTCTACGTGGACAGCGACAAGGCTTCGGCGCGCGACTTCAGGATCAGCTCCAAGGGCACCCGCCTCGGCTTCGACATCAGCGACAACGACAGGGTTACGGGCAAGATAGAGACCGATTTCCAGGGCGACGACGCCTCCAACGCCGGCCTGCGCCTGCGCCACGGCTACCTGGCCCTGAAAGCGGACAAGTTCGAGATCCTCGCCGGCCAGACCTGGCACCTGACCCCCCTCGAGCTTTCCGGGACGGTCAACGAATTCGCGCTGGGCTACAGCGGCGCCCTCTGGATGCGCGCCCCCCAGCTGCGCGTGACCTACAAGCACAGCGATGCGCTGACCTTCGCCGCCGCGGCGGTGCGCCCTACCCGCGTCCTGACGGACAATGAAGGCACCGGCTCCGGCCTGCCCCAGGCGCAGGCACAGGCCCAGTTAAAGCTCGGCAAGGCCAAGCTGACCCTCATGGGCGCCCTCGGACAGTGGCGCAAGAACACCGGTGAAAAAGGCGAGGTGAAGCTCGTGGACCTGGGCTACAATATCCCGCTGACTTCCGCGCTGACCCTCAACGGCCAGATCTGGACCGGCCAGAACCTCTACGACTTCCTCGGCGGTATAGGCCAGAACCAGTATGGCACCTCGGCCGTTAAGGCCTCGGGCGGTTTCGCCAACCTGGCCGTCAAGCCGGCCGGCCGCTTCTCCTATAACCTGGCCTACGGTGTGGACAACCCGGTAAATTCCTGCCTGGCCGCCGCGGCCACGGCCAAGACCAAGAACGAGACCCTGCTGGCCAACGCTTCGGCGCTGGTCTACGAAAAGGTTTCGGTCACCCTCGAGGCCGCCAGGATGGTCACCGAGTACAAACTGACCTCCGGCATGGAAGACTTCGATACCATGCACTACCAGCTCAGCATGAAGTTCCCCTTCTAAAAGAGGAACCAGCTCTTAAAGAAGAAGGCCCGGGAAACCGGGCCTTCTTTATTTAGCGAAATAGGAACCCAGGATACGCTCGTAGTCCGGCACCTTCCTGGCCGCGAAGCCTTTGAGCAGTTCGTCCCAGTCATAAGGCACGGCCTTATGCTGTATGGAGACTTTGCCCTTATGGAAGCGGGCTACCAGGTAGCGGGCCGCGGGCTTATGCCAGCAGCCGAGGGCGCCGGGGTTCACATAGCGGACTTTCCCCTTCAGGTCTGAGGCTTTGTGGCGGTGGCCGTGGAAAACCAGCAGCGAGGAATGACGGCCTATGAGCGCGTCCAGGTCCAACGCTATATGTTCGCTGATAGGGAGCGCCACCTGCGTGCCGCAGGCGCTGAGCGCGTAATGCACAAAAGCCGCCCGCACCCCCTCGAATTCATGCTCGCTGAGAAAGGGCCAGGCCGCGGCGGCCGTGCGGTGCCTGCGGGACACCTGCCCGCCCAGCCAGTCATAATGCTCCGCCAGCCAGCGGGCGGAGCCTTTGGGCACCCCCCCGCATAACCAGGCGTCGTGGTTGCCGGCCAGCAGGTGCAGGCGCGGCGTCTCCTCCAGCAGGTCTATGGTCTCGCCCGGCCAGGGGCCCAGGCCTACCGCGTCGCCGGTATGAAAGGCCGCGTCGTAACCTTCCTTCTTTATCTCCCTGAGGAAGGCCCTGAGCGCCGGCAGGTTGGCGTGCGTATCGGTAAAAACTATTATTTTCATGGCGTATTGTCGCCGGTCACACAGACTTTACCAAATAAAAAAGGGAAGAGGCGCGAGCCTCTCCCCTTTTTTTGCCTGAGGCTTAAGCCGCGGAGGCTTCTTTCTTCTGCGTCAGCAGCGACACCACGACGAGCACCAGGAAGCTCAGCGGGATGGAGACGATGCCGGGGTTGTCCAGCGGGAAGGGCGCCGTCGCCGGGTCCAGGCCGAACTTGTCGTACATCGAAGGCGAGAACATGATGATGCCGATGGCCGACACCATGCCCGTCACTATGGAGGACGCTATGCCCTTGGCCGTGGTCTTCTTCCAGAAGAGGATCATGATTATGGACGGCAGGTTGGCTGACGCCGCTACGGCGAAGGCCAGGCCCACCAGGAACGACACGTTCATACCCTGGAAGATGATGCCGAGGACGATGGCGATGATGCCCACCACGAAGGCCGCGATCTTGCCGGCGCGCACCTTCTGCTTCTCGGTGTGGCCGAGCTGCATATAGCGGTCCATCAGGTCGTGCGCTACGGCGCCCGACGCGGCTATGATGAGACCGCTGACGGTGCCGAGCACGGTGGCGAACGCTATGGCCGAGATCACCGCGAACAGGAAGGTCCCGAAGGTCCTCGCGAGCAGCGGCGCCGACATATTGTCGGTCACGGGGTTCAGCGCGGCGTTGACCACGGCGCCGAGGCCCATGTACATGGTCAGCACGTAGAAGAAGCCGATGGCGGCGATGGCCACTATCGTCGACTTGCGCGCGCAGGCCTGGCTCGGCACGGTGTAGTAGCGGATCAGGATATGCGGCAGCGCGGCGGTGCCGAGGAACAGCGCGAGCATCAGCGACAGGAAGTCCAGCTTCTGCACCGGCGTGCCTTCCACCTTGAACTTCAGGCCGGGGCGCATCAGTTTATTGCCGGGCTTAACGCTCGGGGCGTAGACGGTGACCTTATCCTCGCCGTCGGACAGTTTCACTATCTTCCAGGTGTTGACCTTGGTTTCAGGGTGGCTCAGGATGGACAGGAACTCGAAGGGCCCCACCTTGCCGGTGTCCGCCTCGGGGCCGGTCTTGCCTTTTATGGCTTCCAGGCCGCCGTTCTGGCGCAGCACGTTCTCTTTGGTAGCGGGCAGGCCGTTGACCAGCTTGCTGCCGTCGGCCTTCTTCACCTCGTACTGCGTTTCTTTAAGGGCGATCTTGCCGTCCTTGTCGGCGCGCAGCCACCAGGTCTCTACGCCGTTATTGACAAGCTTCACGTAGGTTTCGGCTTTGACGGGCACGGCGGCGGCCACGGTGTAGGCCTTGTCGGCCACGACGAGCGCGCCTTTGACTTCGGAAGCCTCGAGGGTCTTGTACTGGTAGAACGGCACGCGGCCGCCCTGGTCGGGTTCGGTGGAAAGACCGCGGTAGAGCACGGCCACCGTGACGATCAGCGAGAACACCACCAGCATCGCGCCCTTGATGAACTGCACGTAGGTGGTGGAGGTCATGCCGGCGGTGGCGACGATCGTGATGACGATGGCGCCCACCATGATGACGCCCGCGTAATGCGGGATGCCCAGCAGCGGCTCCACGAGCACGCCGGCGCCCACCATCTGCGGGATCAGGT